>NZ_CP084752.1:1037500-1637500 GCF_020535545.1 Roseateles sp. XES5 | reverse complement strand
CGAGACGCTGGGTGTCTCCAAGACCGCCGACGAGAAGGAGCTGAAGAGCGCCTTCCGCAAGATGGCGATGAAGTACCACCCGGACAAGAATCCGGGCGATGCCTCCGCCGAGCAGAAGTTCAAGGACGTCAACGAGGCCTATGAGACGCTCAAGGACCCGCAGAAGCGCGCGGCCTATGATCGTTACGGCCACGCCGCCTTCGAGCAGGGCGGCATGGGTGGCGGCGGCTTCGGCGGCGGCGGTTTCCAGGGCGGCGGCTTCTCCGACATCTTCGAGGACATCTTCGGCGAGATGATGGGCGGCGGGCGCCAGCGGCGCTCCTCCGGCGGGCGCGAGCGCGGCGGCGATCTTCGCTACAACATGGAAATCTCGCTGGAAGAGGCCTACGCCGGCAAGACCGCGCAGATCCGCGTGCCGACGTCCATCACCTGCGATGTCTGCACCGGCACGGGCGCCAAGCCCGGCACCAGCCCCAAGACCTGCGCCACCTGCCAGGGATCGGGCCGCGTACGCGCCGCCCAGGGCTTCTTCTCCATCGAACGCACCTGCCCGACCTGTCATGGCCGCGGCCAGACGATCAGCGATCCCTGCACCAAGTGCCACGGCAATGGCCGCGTCACGGAAGAGCGCTCGCTGTCGGTCAACATTCCGGCCGGGATCGAGGACGGCACGCGCATTCGCCTGTCCGGCGAGGGCGAGGCAGGTGTTCGCGGTGGCCCCGCGGGCGACCTCTACATCTTCCTGTCGGTCAAGCCTCACGAATTCTTCCAGCGCGATGGGGCGGATCTCTATTGCACCGTGCCGATCTCGATGACGACGGCGGCGCTTGGCGGCACCTTCGACGTCGCGACGCTCGACGGCACCAAGTCGCGCGTTTCGGTTCCCGAAGGCACCCAGGCCGGCAAGCAGTTCCGCCTGAAGAGCAAGGGCATGCCGGTGCTGCGTTCCAGCCAGGTCGGCGATCTCTATATCCAGATCCAGATCGAGACGCCGCAGAAGCTCACCAAGCGCCAGCGCGAACTGCTGAAGGAATTCGAGGAAATCTCCTCGAAGGACAACAATCCGGAATCGGCCGGCTTCTTCGCGCGAATGAAGGAATTCTTCGAGGGCTGATCGGTCCCCGAAACAAGAAAAGCCCCGGCATGCCGGGGCTTTTTTGTTGGTCGAACGGGTGAGTGGCCCGGCTCAGTGAGCGCCGGACATGTCGCCGAGAACGTCCTTGGACTTCACCGTCGAATCGGCGTTCAGCACGTAGACCATCGGCACGCCGGTCGCCAGGTTCAGCTTCAGGATCTCTTCCTTGGAAAGCTTGTCGAGCACCATGACGAGCGAGCGCAGCGAGTTGCCGTGGGCGGCGACCAGCACCTTTTCGCCGCGCAGCACGCGGGGCAGGATTTCCGTGAGGTAGTAGGGCCAGACGCGGGCGCCGGTATCGCGCAGGCTCTCGCCACCCGGCGGCGGCACGTCGTAGGAACGGCGCCAGATATGGACCTGCTCCTCGCCCCACTTGGCGCGGGCGTCATCCTTGTTGAGGCCCGAGAGGTCGCCGTAGTCGCGCTCGTTGAGAGCCTGGTCGCGGATCGTCTCGAGGCCCGGCTGGCCGATCTCGTCGAGAATCAGGCCCAACGTTTTCTGCGCGCGGGTGAGGTCGGAGGTGAACGCGATGTCGAATTTGATGCCGGTCTCGGCCAGCGCCTTGCCGCCGGTCTTGGCTTCCTCGACGCCGAGCGCCGTCAGGTCCGGGTCGCGCCAGCCGGTGAAGAGGTTTTTCAGGTTCCATTCGCTCTGGCCGTGGCGAACGAGGACGAGGGTTCCGCTCATATGGTCTGTCTCCTAACGCTGACTTAGTTGAGCCCGAGCACGTCGAGCATGGAATAGAGGCCTGGCTTCTTGTCGCGCGCCCAGAGGGCCGCCTTGACGGCGCCGCGGGCGAAGATCGAGCGGTCCGTCGCGCTGTGCGACAGCGTGACCGTTTCGCCTTCGCCGGCCAGCATCACCGAATGTTCGCCGATGACCGAGCCGCCGCGCAGCGTTGCAAAGCCGATCGTGCCGGCGGGGCGCGGGCCGGTATGGCCGTCGCGCACGCGGACCGAATGCTCCGCCAGCGAGATGCCGCGGCCATTGGCGGCGGCGTTGCCGAGCAGGAGGGCGGTGCCCGAGGGCGCGTCGACCTTGTGCTTGTGGTGCATTTCCAGCACCTCGATGTCCCAGTCGGAGGCGCCGAGCGCGCGAGCGGCCGTTTCCGTCAGCACGCCGAGCAGGTTCACGCCGAGGCTCATATTGCCCGACTTGACGATGCGGGCATGGCGGGCGGCAGCCTTGATCTTCTCGTCGTCCGCCGCCGAGCAGCCCGTGGTGCCGACCACATGCACGATGCGCGCCTGTGCGGCGAGGCCGGCAAATTCGATGGTCGCGGCCGGCGCGGTGAAGTCGAGCACGCCTTCTGCCTCCAGGAAGGCCTCCAGCGGCTTGTCGGTGACGGGAACGCCGATCGGCCCGAGGCCGGCAAGTTCGCCGGCGTCGCGGCCGACGAAGGGCGAGCCCTCGCGCTCGACGGCGGCGAAGACTTCCGCGCCCTCGATGGCGTGGATGGTGCGGATCAGCGTCTGGCCCATGCGGCCGGCGGCTCCGACCACGACCAGCTTCATTGCGTTGCCGCTCATGTCTCGTTCCTGTCTGTTATTTGCCCGTGCTGCCGGCGGGCGCCTGAAGGTTGTTGAGGCGAGCGTAAAGGCCGTTCTCGCGGGCCGCAAGCTCATCGTGCGTGCCTTCTTCGGCAACCGTGCCGTCCTGCATGACGATGATCTTGTCGGCACGCACGACGGTCGACAGGCGGTGCGCGATGACGACCACGGTGCGCCCGCTCATCGCCTCGTCCAGCGCCTTCTGCACGGCCTGTTCGGATTCGGTGTCGAGCGCGGAGGTCGCTTCGTCGAGCAGCAGGATCGGCGCATTGCGCACCAGCGCGCGGGCGATGGAGAGCCGTTGGCGCTGGCCGCCGGACAGCGTCACGCCGTTTTCCCCGACGGGCGTGTCATAGCCGAGCGGCTGGGCGAGGATGAAGTCATGCGCATAGGCGTGGCGCGCCGCTTCCTCGATCTCGGCATCCGTGGCGTCGGGACGGCCATAGCGGATATTGTCGCGGATCGTGCCCTCGAAGAGATAGGGCTGCTGGGAGACGTAGGCGATGCCGTTGCGAAGCGACTGCTTGGTCACATGGGCGATGTCCTGCCCGTCGATCAGGATCGCGCCTTCCGCCGGGTCGTAGAAGCGGGGAATGAGGCTGATGACGGTGGACTTGCCGGCGCCGGAGGGGCCGACGAGCGCCGTCGTCTTGCCGCCCTCGGCCGTGAAGGACACGCCCTTCAGGATCGTCTCGGTTTCCGAATAGCCGAAGCGCACATCGCGGAAGGCGATGGTCGCATCGGAAATGGCGAGCGGCTTGGCGTCGGCAAGGTCGGCCTGGCGCGGCTTCAGGTCGAGGATTTCGTAGATCATGCGCGCATTGACGGCCGCGCGCTCCAGCGAAACCTGCAGGCGGGCGAGGCGGCGGGCCGGGTCGTAGGCCATCAGGAGGGCCGCGACGAAGGAAAAGAACGCCCCCGGCATCACGCCGGCATAGATCGAGCGGTAGGCCGCATAGGCGAGCACGCCGGAAATCGCAAAGCCCGCAAAGGTTTCGGTCATGGGGGCCGTGCGTTCGGTCAGCCGCGCGATGCGGTTCGACCGGCTCTCGGCCTCGCCGATGATGGCCTCCACCTTGGTCTTCAACTGGGCCTCCATGGTGAAGGCCTTGACGATGGTGATGCCCTGGACCGTCTCCTGCATGGCGCCGAGCACGTGGCTGTTCAGTTCCACGGCCTCGCGCGTCGCATTGCGCAGGCGCTTGGAAACGTAGCGCAGGCCGAGCAGCAGCGGCGGGGCGACGAAGAAGACGATGAGCGTCAGCAGCCAGTCCTTGGAGAGCATCACGCCGATCAGCGCGATGAGGGTCAGCACGTCGCGGGCAAGCGAGGTGACCGTCATGTTCAGCACGTCGCGGATGCCGGTGACGTTCTGGCTGATCTGGGCGGCGAGATAGGCCGAGCGCGACTCGTTGTAATAGCTGACGCTGAGCGCCATCAGGTGCGAATAGAGCCGCCGCTGGTAGCGCGCGACGATGTTGTTGCCGATCTTGGTCAGGATGACGGCTTCGTAATAGGTCGCAAAGCCGCGCAACACGAAGGCGGCGAAGATCGCGCTGCAGATGATCATGACGAGGTCGGCGCGCTTGTTGGCGAAGGCCTCGTTGACGACCGATTCCATGATCCAGGCCGTAAAGGCCGTCGTCAGCGCCACGACGGCGAGGCAGCCGATGGCCATGGCGTAACCACGCACATGCTCGCGGCCGTTCTCGGCAATGACGCGTTTGAGCACGGTGGCGACGGTGTCGGAGCTGATGGGATGGCGCTCGGTTCGACTCTTATCGGCCAATGGCTTGACTTTCCTCGACGGTCTCGACGACGGCCGGCAGGACCGGCGCGTTGGCCCGCTCTATAGGGGGTCAGTCCGCCTTTGGCGAGTCCGGGCTGCGGCAAAGCCTTGCCGAAAGACTCACCTTTTCCAGTGGCGTCCCTCCGTTGCAACACCGAATCGGTCCGGCATGCGCGCGAAGGCGGCAAGGCCGGCGAGGGCCGCGACGGGATGGGTGACGACATAGGTCGGGATGGAGCCGAGCAGGGCGCTGTGAGGCGCCTTGTCCTCGAAGGCGGCGCGGAATTCCGGACCGCGCAGGGCGGGCAGGATCTTCTGCGAGATGCCGCCGGCAAGGAACACGCCGCCCTTGGCCATGAAGATCATCGCCATGTCGCCGGCAACGCGTCCGAGATAGGTGGAAAACAGCGACACGGTCTCGACGGACGTACGGTCCTCCTGCGCCAGTGCCTTGGCGGTCACCTCGGCGGGCGTCGTCAGCGGCGCGTCGATGCCGTCGGCGGCGGCGACGGCATGGTAGATGTTCATGATGCCGCGTCCGCACAGCAGCTGCTCGGCGGAAATGCGGCCTTCGATCGGCTCGAGGAAAGGCCAGATCTGGTAGTCGCGCTCGCTGCGCGGGCCGACGTCGATATGGCCGCCTTCGCCCGGAACCGGAATCCAGCTCTGGCGGGCGTAGACGAGGCCGGCGACGCCGAGGCCGGTGCCGGGGCCGAGCACGGCGCGCGAGGCGGCGTGGCGCTCGGTGCCGGGGCCGATCTTTTCGCGGTCGCCCTCACCGAGCGAGGCGACGGCCAGCGCCTGCGCCTCGAAGTCGTTGACGAGCAGCACGTCCTCGAAGCCGAGATTGGCGATCATGTCGCGCGGACGCACCACCCAGGGGCAATTGGTCAGCGGCACCTCGTCGCCCTCGATGGGGCCGGCAAGCGCCAGGATCGCCGAGCGCGGCTGCACCGAGCTCCTGTCGAGAATGCACTGCTGCAGCGCGTCGTCGATATTCGGGAAATCGGCGGTCTGGACGATGGGGAACTGTTTCGGCTCGGCGAAGGCATCCACCAGCAGCGCGAAGCGCGCATTGGTGCCGCCGATATCGCCGACGAGGATGGGGAAGGGGAGGTTCGTGTCGTTGTCGCCCGGCCGTGCCATCAAGCTGTCCCGTTCGTTCGCGTGGATGGTTCGCTTTCGCTACCTGCGGTGAAGGTTGCCGTCAATCGGCGGCGAAGTCGAGCAGGCGTTCCGCCGTCGCCCGGTTCAGCGCCATCGGAATGTCGTAGACGATGGCGAGCCGCATCAGCGCCTTCACGTCCACGTCATGCGGCATGGGGGTGAGCGGATCGACCAAGAAGATGAGGAGGTCGACCTCGCCGGTCGCGATCAGCGCGCCGATCTGCTGGTCGCCGCCGAGCGGGCCGCTCTTGAGGCGAGTGACGTCGAGGCCGGGGCAGGCATCAAGAACCCGGCCGCCCGTCGTGCCGGTCGCGACGATCTTTGCCGTTGCCAGAACCTTTTCGTACTGGGCGGCAAAGGCCGCCATGTCGTCCTTCTTCTCGTCATGCGCGATGAGCGCAATGCATTTCTGGCGCGACATGGGCGTTCCCTGCAGGAATTAAATCGATTTGAACGCCTTATACAAAAGCAGCGGGGCCTTGAAAAGCCCCGCGGTCGCGGGCCTCGCGCGCAAATGTCTTGCGGGCATCCTAGTGGAGCGGCCGGGGAATCGGGATCGGGATGATCGCCGGCAGCATCGTATCGGCGGCGATCACCGATTCGATCGTTCCGCCCGCGCTTGTCGTCGCCCCGTCCCCGTCCGAGAAGGCGAGCGCTGAGGAGGCGCCGCCGTTGCCCTGATAGGTCACCTCCTGCTCGGAAGACGGCGAAGCGCTGGCAAGCACCGTGCCGCAGGCCTTGGGCAGGTCGGAGAGCATCACGTAGCGCGGCTTGACCGGCTTGGCATCCGGCTTGGGCTTGGGCTTTTCCCAGGGCTCCTTGGTGAACCACCAGGCGAGAGAGGCATCGCAGCCGTCGCCGGCCGGCACCTTCGCCTGCGGCTTGCAGCCCGCCGCACCCTGCGGGCACTTGATGCGGATGTGGAAGTGTTCGTCATGGCCATAGATCGGCCGCACCTTGCCGAGCAGCGACCGGTCGCCCTGCCAGGTCTCGCAGAGTTTCCTCTTGATCGCCGGATTGACGAAGACGCGCTCGACCTGCGGATAGCTTGCCGCCTTCATCACGAGGCGGGCATGGGTGGAGGTCCAGCGGCGCGAATCGACCGTCAGGAACTTGCTCTTGTCGAGCATGGAGGTGAAGGGCAGTTTTTCGCGTTCCTGCGCGGACATGCGGTGATCCGGCATCGGCGTGAACCAGATGTCGGCGTCGAGGCCGACCTGGTGCGAGGCATGACCCGAGAGCATCGGCCCGCCGCGCGGCTGCGAGATGTCGCCGAGCAGCAGCCCGGGCCAGCCGAGCTGCTGAGCATCCTGCGAGAACTGTTCCAGCAGAGCGATCATCTGCGGATGGCCCCAGCGCCGGTTGCGCGAAAGCCGCATTGCCTGCCAGGCCGGGCCGTCCGTCGGGATCGCCACGGCGCCGGCGATGCAGCCCTTGGCGTAGGAGCCGTAGGAGGCGGTCGCCATCCTGGCCGGCAGGCGCTTGGCGCCGAAGAGTTCCTTGGCCGGTCGTTCTTCGGCCGCAAGCGGCGAGGCGAGCGCGGTCAGCGCAAGGCCGGCGGCGGCAAGGCAGGTGACAAGGCGGGAAAAGAAGGAATGCGCAGGCATGGTTCGGTCTCGAAAGTCGCAGTCGTTGCGAAAGGTTAAAGGATCATCCTTTCGCGGAGATGAATCGTCGGCCGCAATAGGCGGGGCAAAAACGGCCGCTTTGATGGCAGGCCTGTCAATTGCCCGGATTTTGCCTATTCTTTGCGCCATGCTTCGGCACGCAATAGGAAAGGGAATGGGCATGCAGACTGCCTTCGGGAGATATGGGTTCACCGCCGTTCTGGCGCTTTCGCTGGCGGTTGCCGGCAGCGCACGGGCCGAAGACGCGGCAAACCAGACCTGGCGCATCGGCATTTCCACCATCGGCGACCTGAAGCATCCAGACGGCTTCGACCGGTTCGGCTACGTCAATCCGGATGCCCCCAAGGGGGGCGAGCTGAAACTGTCCAATACCGGCACCTACGACACGTTCAACCCCATTCTTGCCAAGGGGGAAGTGGCGACCGGCGTCTCCTCGCTCGTCTACGATACGCTGCTGAAGAACGCCGAGGACGAGATCACCGCATCCTATGGCCTGCTCGCCGAGGGGGTTTCCTACCCGGACGACATCTCCACCACGACCTTCCGCCTGCGCGCGGAAGCCAAGTGGGCGGATGGCCAGCCCGTGACGCCGGAAGACGTGGTCTTCTCCTTCGACAAGGCCAAAGAGCACAATCCGCTCTATGCCAATTATTACAAGCATGTCGTCTCGGCGGAAAAGACCGGCGAGCGCGACGTGACCTTCCGCTTCGACGAGAAGAACAACCGCGAACTGCCCAACATCCTCGGCCAGTTCCCGATCCTGCCCAAGCACTGGTGGGAGGGCACGGACGCCAAGGGCAACACGCGGGATATCGCCCGCACCACGCTGGAGCCGGTCATGGGCTCCGGCCCGTACAAGATCGCGTCCTTCCAGGCCGGCGGCTCGGTGCGCTTCGAGCGGCGCGACGACTATTGGGGCAAGGACCTCAACGTGAATGTCGGCCAGTACAATTTCGGCGCGATCACCTACAGCTATTACGGCGACAAGAATGTGGAGTTCGAGGACTTCCGCGCCGGCAATGTGCATTTCTTCCAGGACAACAGCGCCAGCCACTGGGCGACGGCCTATGACTTCCCGGCCATGAAGGATGGCCGGGTGGTGCGCGAGGAGATCGAGAACCCGCTGCGCGCCGCCGGCATCATGCAGGCCTTCGTGCCGAACCTGCGCCGGGACAAGTTCAAGGACCAGAAGGTCCGCGAGGCGCTGAACTACACCTTCGATTTCGAGGACCTCAACCGCAACCTTGCCTATAACGCCTATACGCGCGTCGATAGCTATTTCTGGGGCACGGAGCTTGCTTCGTCCGGTCTGCCGGAGGGCCGCGAGAAGGAAATCCTGGAGGAGCTGAAGGACAAGGTTCCGCCTTCCGTCTTCACCACCACCTATACCAACCCGGTGGGCGGCGAGCCGCAGAAGGTGCGCGAGAACCTGCGCAAGGCGCTCGGCCTCTTCAAGGAAGCGGGCTATGTTCTGAAGGGCAACAAGCTCGTCAATGCCAAGACGGGCGAACCCTTCGGTTTCGAGCTGCTCCTGTCCAATCCGTCCTTCGAGCGCACGGTCACGCCCTTCATCAACAGCGCCAAGAAGATCGGCATCGACGCGCGCATCCGCACGGTCGACGCCTCGCAATACACCAATCGCGTCCGCAGCTTCGACTACGACATGATATACGGCATCTGGGCGCAGTCGCTCGTGCCCGGCAACGAGCAGATCGACTATTGGGGCTCGGCTTCCGTCAACCAGCCCGGCTCCAAGAACTATGCCGGCATCGCCGACCCCGCGATCGACGAACTGATCCGCAGGGTCATCTTCGCACCGAACCGCGAGGAACTGGTCGCGACCACCCATGCGCTCGACCGCGTGCTGCTCGCCCACCAGTATGTGATCCCGCTCTTCTATTCCCGGGCCCAGCGCATCGCCTACTGGAACAGCCTCGCCCGGCCGCAGGAATTGCCCTATTACGGCCTCGGTTTCCCGGATGTCTGGTGGTCCAAAAACGCTGCGAAATGAGCCGGGGCTTGCGCCGCCCGGCGTCCTCGGCTCCATATAGCGGGAACGAATCACCGGCGCGGCAGGCGGCGGCAGAACGGAAGGGTTGGGCTTGACCGGCTGGACATCCACGCATGCTATCAAGGCGGGTGAACGCTGATGGGCGCCTATATCCTGCGCCGTATTTTGCTGATGATCCCGACGATCTTCGGCATCATGGCGATCTCGTTCGCGATCGTGCAGTTCGCGCCGGGCGGCCCGGTCGAGCAGGTCATCGCCGACCTGACGAACCAGGGCGGCGGCGATCGCCTGTCCGGCGGCAGCGACATGATGCAGGAGGTCAGCCAGGACAGCGCCTATCGCGGGGCGCGCGGCCTCGATCCCGAATTCATCGCCAAGCTGGAAAAGCAGTTCGGCTTCGACAAGCCGCCGCTCGAGCGCTTCTTCACGATGATGTGGGATTACATCCGCTTCGATTTCGGCGAGAGCTTCTTCCGCAACATTTCCGTGGTCGATCTCATCGCCCAGAAGATGCCGGTTTCCATCTCGCTCGGCGTCTGGATCCTCATCTTCTCCTATGCCATCTCCATTCCGCTCGGCATCAAGAAGGCGGTGAAGGACGGCTCGGCCTTCGACGTCTGGACCTCCGGCATCATCATCATCGGCTATGCCGTGCCGAGCTTCCTCTTCGGCATCCTGCTGATCGTTCTTTTCGCCGGCGGATCCTTCCTCGACTGGTTCCCGCTGCGCGGCATCGTCTCGGACAATTTCGACAGCCTCGCCTGGTGGCAAAAGCCGCTCGACTACATGTGGCACATGACGCTGCCGCTGATCACGCTGCTGCTGTCCGCCTTCGCCACGACGACACTGCTGACGAAGAACTCCTTCATCGACGAGATCAAGAAGCAATATGTCACGACGGCCCGCGCCAAGGGCCTCAGCGAGAACCAGGTGCTCTACGGCCACGTCTTCCGCAATGCCATGCTGATCATCATCGCCGGCTTCCCCGGCGCCTTCATCTCGGCCTTCTTCACCGGCTCGCTGCTGATCGAATACATCTTCTCGCTCGATGGCCTCGGTCGCCTCGGCTACGATTCCATCGTCCGGCGCGACTATCCCATCGTCTTCGCCACGCTCTTCATCTTCTCGCTGATGGGCCTCGTGGTCTCCCTCATCTCCGACCTCATCTACACCTGGGTCGATCCGCGCATCGATTTCGAGCGGAGGGACGTGTGATGAGCGCTGTCACCGACACGGCTCCCGTCTCCCCGCCGAGGAAGGGCCTGCTCTCGCCGACCAACAAGCGGCGCTGGGAGAATTTCCGGGCGAACCGGCGCGGCTACTGGTCGCTCTGGATTTTCCTCGTCATCTTCGTGCTCAGCCTCTTCGCCGAGTTCATTGCCAACGACCGCCCGATCCTCGCCTCCTACAAGGGCGAGCTGCTCTTCCCCGTCGTCGTCGATTATCCCGAGGAGAAGTTCGGCGGCTTCCTCGCCGAGACGGACTACCGCTCCGACTTCATCACCGAGGAGATCGATGCGAACGGCTGGATGATCTGGCCGCCGATCCGCTATTCCTACAGCACCACCAATTCCAACATTCCGCATTCCGCGCCCACCGCGCCCTTCTGGCTGATGTCGAAGGAGGAGCGCTGCGCCGGCTATCCGAACGGTGCCGCGGACGTGAACTGCAATCTCAGCAATCTCAACTGGCTCGGCACCGACGACCAGGCGCGCGACGTGTTCGCCCGCGCCATCTACGGCTTCCGCATCTCGGTGCTCTTCGGCCTCGCGCTGACGATCTGCTCGGCGGTGGTGGGCGTGACGGCCGGCGCGGTGCAGGGCTATTTCGGCGGCTGGACCGACCTCCTGATGCAGCGCTTCATCGAGATCTGGTCTTCGATGCCGGTGCTCTACATCCTGCTCATCATCGCCGCGATCCTGCCGCCCGGCTTCTGGATTCTGCTGGGCATCATGCTGCTCTTCTCCTGGGTCGGTTTCGTCGGCGTGGTGCGCGCCGAGTTCCTGCGCGCCCGCAATTTCGAATATGTCCGGGCGGCTCGCGCGCTCGGCGTCGGCAATGCGACGATCATGGCGCGGCACCTGCTGCCGAACGCGATGGTCGCGACCCTGACCTTCCTGCCCTTCATCCTGTCGGGCTCGATCACCACGCTCACCTCGCTCGACTTCCTGGGCTTCGGCATGCCGCCGGGCTCGCCCTCGCTCGGTGAACTGATCGCGCAGGGCAAGGAGAACCTCCAGGCGCCGTGGCTCGGCCTCACCGCCTTCATCGTCATGTCCGTCATGCTGTCGCTGCTGATCTTCGTCGGCGAAGCGACGCGCGACGCCTTCGATCCGAGGAAGACCTTCCGGTGAGCACTCCCGAAACCATCCTCTCCGTCCGCGACCTGTCGGTGGCCTTCCACCAGGGCGGCAACACGTCGCTTGCCGTCGACCGGGTGTCCTTCGAGATCAGGCGCGGCGAGGTCGTCGCGCTTGTCGGCGAATCCGGCTCCGGCAAGTCGGTGACGGCGAACTCCATCCTGAAGCTGCTGCCCTATCCCGCCGCGAGCCACCCCTCGGGCGAAATCCGCTTCAACGGCAAGGACCTCCTGAAGGCCTCGGATGCGGAGCTACGCAACGTGCGCGGCAACGACATCACCATGATCTTCCAGGAGCCGATGACCTCGCTCAATCCGCTGCATTCCATCGAGCGGCAGATCGGCGAGATCCTGAAGCTGCACCAGGATATCGAAGGCCCCGCCGCCCGCGCGAAAACCCTCGAGCTGCTCAATCAGGTCGGTATCCGCGAGCCGGAAAAGCGCCTCTCCGCCTATCCGCACGAGCTGTCGGGCGGCCAGCGCCAGCGTGTCATGATCGCCATGGCGCTCGCCAACCGCCCGGAACTGCTGATCGCCGACGAGCCGACGACCGCGCTCGACGTCACCGTGCAGGCCCAAATTCTGGAACTGCTGAAAAACCTCAAGGAAGAGCACGGCATGTCCATGCTCTTCATCACCCACGACCTCGGCATCGTGCGCAAATTCGCCGATCGGGTCTGCGTGATGACCAAGGGCAAGATCGTCGAGACCGGCCCGGTCGAGGAGATCTTCTCCAATCCGCAGCATGCCTATACGCGCCACCTGCTTGCCTCCGAGCCGCGGGGTGAGCCACGCCCGGCCGATGACAGCCAACCCGTCGTGGTGGAGGCGGAGGACGTAAAAGTCTGGTTCCCGATCAAGGCCGGGTTCCTGCGTCGCGTGGTCGATCATGTGAAGGCCGTCGACGGCATCGACCTGAAACTGCGCGCCGGCCACACGCTCGGCGTCGTCGGCGAATCGGGCTCCGGCAAGACGACGCTCGGCCTCGCGCTGACGCGGCTCATCGCGTCGAGGGGCCGCATCGCCTTCGTCGGGCAGGATATCGCCAACCGCACCTTTGCCGAGATGCGGCCGCTGCGCCGGCGCATGCAGATCGTCTTCCAGGATCCCTACGGTTCACTCTCACCGCGCATGTCGGTTGCCGATATCGTGGCGGAAGGCCTGAAGATCCACGAGCCTTCCCTTTCCGACGCCGAGCGCGACCACCGCGTCGCCGCCGCGCTGGAGGAAACGGGTCTCGATCCCGCGACCCGCTGGCGCTACCCGCACGAGTTCTCTGGCGGCCAGCGCCAGCGCATCGCCATCGCCCGTGCCCTGGTCCTGGAGCCGCAGATCCTGCTGCTGGACGAGCCCACCTCGGCGCTGGACATGAGCGTGCAGGCGCAGGTGGTCGAACTGCTGCGCGACCTGCAGGCCAGGCACAATCTCGCCTATCTCTTCATCAGCCACGATCTCAAGGTCGTGCGCGCGCTTGCCAACGACATCATCGTCATGCGCGGCGGGCGCGTGGTGGAGAAGGGGCGTGCGAAGGACATCATCGAGCGACCGGGCGAGGCCTATACCAAGGCCCTGATGGCCGCCGCCTTCAATCTCGAAGCCGTCCGCATCGAGACGATCAGCCAGTAGCAGCAGGAAGCAGCATGTCGACGAAAAGCCCCGTCATCATCGATCTGAAATTCGATCAGGAGCAGGTCGCCGCCGCGCTCAAGGGCGCTTTTCCGGATCGTGAGGTGATCAACCTCCTGCATCCCGCAAACCGCAACCGCGATCTCTCGGGCATCGACTATGCCGTGGTCTGGAAGCCGGGCGCCGACCTCTTCTCGCGGGCGAAGGATCTCAAGGTCGTCTTCTCCGGCGGTGCGGGCGTCGATCACGTCGTAACGCTGCCCGGTCTGCCGGACGTGCCGCTCGTCCGCTTCGTCGACGATACGCTGACGACCCGCATGAGCGAATGGGTCGTCATGCAGTGCCTCCTGCATCTGCGCCAGCACCAGACCTATGAGGCGCAGCGCGAAAGGCGCGTCTGGCGTGAACTCGTCCAGCCCGAGGCGAAGGAAATCACCGTCGGTATCATGGGCTTCGGCGTGCTCGGGCAGGATTCGGCGAAGAAGCTGAAGACGCTTGGCTTCAACGTCATCGGCTGGTCGAAGAGCGGCCGCAGGGTCGAAGGTTTCGAGACCTATGACGATGCCGGTCTCGACACCTTCCTCGCCCGCACCGATTTCCTCGTCGGCCTGCTGCCGCTGACGCCGGATACGCGGAACATCTACAATACCGGCCTCTTCACCCGGCTCAGCCGCAAGGGTCCGTTCGGCGCCCCTGTCTTCATCAATGCCGGTCGCGGCGGCAGCCAGGTCGAGGCCGACGTCGTCGCCTCGCTCAACGACGGCACACTCCGCGGCGCTTCGATCGACGTCTTCCAGCAGGAACCCCTGCCGCTCGAAAGCCCGTTCTGGTCGATGGACAAGGTCTTCATGACCCCCCACGCCTCCGCCGCCTCCGACGTCGCCGCCCTTTTCCGGCACGTCTCCCACCAGATCGAACGGCTGGAAAGCGGCAAGCCGCTGGAGCATCTGGTGGACCGCAGCGCGGGGTATTGAGCCCAGGATCCATCCACACGGCTCCGCGCAAACGAAAGACCCGGATGCAGGGGACATCCGGGCCTTCGGGGAGGTCAGTCGGCGTAACGCTTACTTGCAGACCTTGATCTTCTTGATGATGACATTGCCGTAGTAGTCGTAGGACTTCACCTTCTTGATGAAGCAATGCGGCTTGTAGCCGTAGCTGTAGTAGCCGGCCTGCGAGGGGGCGGCGAAGGAAACGGCGGCGACGAGGGCGATGGTGGCGGAAACGATGAACTTGCGCATGGGGTCTCTCCTGATCTCTTGAAGGATGAGCCTCTCTCATCCGGTGATCAGAAGGTCTCACATCGGCCCCATCGCCGCTGTTCCAGAGGGAACAGGCTAGAGCATTTCCAGCCGAAGCGGGATCGCTTCGGCGTAGGATGATACGGTAAAAACAATAAGATAGAGCATTTCCGGTGAGCCGGATTTCACTCTGTTCCCATCTCTTCTATGGATGAAAACAGGGTGTCGGCGCGCCGCAGGGCCGCGCCGCAGGCGACCGCCATCTGCGGCAGGATCAGCCATTCCAGCGTCCAGGCCGCGCCGGAGCGCTCCTGCTCGTGCACCATCGCCTGCGCCATCCCGCCGAGCTGCGCCGCGTTGAAGCGCGCGAGCGTCACCAGCATTTCGGCGGCGACCGGGTTCTGCTTGTGCGGCATGGCCGAGGACGCGCCGCCGCCGGCGAGCACGATTTCGTCGCCGCGATCGGCCATCAGGGCGATGTCCTGCCCGATCTTGCCGAGGCTGCCCGTGATGGCGGCGAACAGGCCGGCAAGGTCCAGCATGCGGTCGCGCTGGCTGTGCCATTGCGGTGCGTCGGCAAGTCCGAGCGCGTCGGCGAGTGCCGCGCGCACGACAAATCCCTTGTCGCCAAGTTTCTCCAGCGTGCCCGCCGCGCCCCCGAATTGCACGGCCAAGCCCTCCAAGGTGAAGATCTGAAGCCGTTCGGCAACACGCTCCAACGGCAGGCGCCAGGATTGCAGGCGGTCGGCCACCGTGATGGGAATTGCCGCCTGCATGCGCGTGCGCGCCATCAGGGCACGCGTGCCTGATGTCGCCGAGCGTGCGGCGAGCGTGCCGATCAATCCATCCATCCGGTCTTCCAGCAGGGGGAGGACACGCAACAGGCGCAGCATCAGGCCGCAGTCGATGACATCCTGGCTGGTGGCCCCGAAATGCAGGTGCCTTGCGTGCGGCTCGCCGACGGCGGCCCGCAGTTGCCGCACAAGCTCGGGCACCACGACCCCGTCCCGCGCGGTTGCCGCGCGAAGCGCTGCGACATCCGGCGAGAAACGATGCGCGGCGCTTTCGATGGCTTGCGCGGCCTCGGTCGAAATGATGCCCGCCGCAGCCTCGGCTTTCGCCAGCGCCACCTCGAAGGCCAGCATGGCTTCCAGCTCCGCCGCCGCGGAAAACAGCGACGCCACCTCCTCATCGCCGAGAAGGCCGGAGAGATAGGGATGATCGAAGGGCGAGACGGTCATGGAGCGCTCTTTCCGGATGGGCGGTCGGTCTGCAAGGAATTCCCGGGCCCGGGCCGAGGATCCACGCCCCGGGCGGGCGATTTACTATAGGCCATCCCTGGCCCTACCGCCTCAAATATCGAAGAACACCGTTTCCTTCTCGCCCTGCAGGTGGATGTCGAAGCGGTAGGCATCGCCGTCCATCGGCGCGATCAGCGTCGGCACGCGCACGCGGTGTTCGATGCGCGCCAGCACCGGATCCTCGGCATTGGCCGCTGCTTCGTCGCCGAAATACATTCGCGTGTTGAGACCGAGATTGATGCCGCGGGCGACGATCCAGAAGGAGATATGCGGCGCCATCGGCCGGCCGTCGCGGAAGGGCACCCGGCCGGGTTTGATCGTCTCGAAGCGGTATTCGCCGGTTTCGCCATGGGTGGCGGAGCGCCCCCAGCCGGGAAAGTTCGGATCGGCGCTGCCGCGCAGTTCCGAAGGACTGTTGTAGAGGCCGGCGGCGTCCGCCTGCCAGATCTCGATCAGGGCATCCTTCAGCGGCGTGCCGGTGCCGTCGAGCACGCGACCGGTAATGGTGATGCGCCGGCCGAGCGTCTTCTCGTTCACCATCGCCGCGCCGAGGTCGCCGTCATAGACGCCGGCAATGCCGGCGTGGTTGGGCGTCAGGCCGATATGGACATAGGGCCCCGCGGTCTGCGAGGGGCTTTCCTTGAGGTATCCGAGCGGCTGCACCATCAGTTGCCCTCCATCCGGTTCTCGAACAACGTCGAGCGGCGGCCGCGCAGCACGATGTCGAACTTGTAGGCGCGCGCATCCATGGGGATCGTGTTGCCCCAGTCGAGCGCCGCCACGAGCTGCTCCACCGCCGCTTTGTCGGGGATCGTCTGCACGATGGGACACTTCCAGATCATCGGGTCGCCTTCGAAATACATCTGCGTGATCAGCCGCTGGGCAAAGCCGTGGCCGAAGACGGAGAAATGGATATGCGCCGGCCGCCAGTCGTTGACGCCGTTCGGCCAGGGGTAGGGGCCGGGCTTGACGGTGCGGAAGGCATAGTGGCCGTCCGCATCGGTGATGGTGCGCCCGCAGCCGCCGAAATTGGGATCGAGCGGGGCGAGGTAGCTTTCCTTCTTGTGGCGATAGCGCCCGCCGGCATTGGCCTGCCAGAATTCCAGGAGCGCGCCGGGCACCGGCCGCGCCCGCTCGTCGAGCACCCGTCCGTGCACGATGATGCGTTCGCCGATGGCGCTCTCGCCGGGACGGGCGAAATTGTGGATCAGGTCGTTGTCGAGCTCGCCCAGCATGGAATGGCCGAAAACCGGGCCGGTGATCTCCGAGATCGTGCCGTCGAGCGAGAGCAAAGCCTTCTGCGGTGAGCGCAGCACGGAGGTCTTGTAACCGGGGGTCAGGCCCGGCGGGTGCCAGAGCCGGTCGCGCGAGAAGAAGGCGCCCGTCTCGGGCTTCTTGTTGGAAAGATCCGTCATATCCGCCTCAAGCCGCCGTTTCCGCATCCATGTCCGCAAAGACCTGCTTGGCGACCTTGATCGCCCGATTGGCGGCCGGCACGCCGGCATAGATCGCCACATGCAGCAGCGCCTCGGCGATGTCCTCGCGGCTCGCGCCGGTATTGGCGGTCGCCCGCACATGCATCGCCACCTCTTCGTCATGGCCGAGGGCGGCGAGCAGCGCGATCGTCACCATCGAGCGCTCGCGTTTCGTCCAGCCCGGCCGCGACCAGACCGTGCCCCAGGCGCCTTCGGTGATCAGCTCCTGGAACGGCTGGTCGAAGGTCGTGGCGGCAGCGGTGGCGCGCTCGACATGGGCCTCACCCAGCACCGAGCGGCGGGTCGCCATGCCCTGCCGGTAGCGTTCCGATGATGTGGCGGCATCAGCCATGCGGCGTGTCTCCGGCAGGAAGGGTGTCGATGAAGGCGCGGATCATCTCGCTCAGGATCTCCGGCTGCTCGACGCAGGGAATGTGCCCGGCGTCCTTGATGACCTCGTAGCGCGCACCGGCAATCAGCTTGGCCATGGAAAGCACGACATCGGGCGGGGTCGAGCCGTCCTGGTCGCCGACGACGCAAAGCGTCGGCACGGCGAGGCGGCGGGTGGATTCGGTGAGATCGGCGTCGCGCAGCGCCGCACAGGTCGCGGCATAGCCGACCGCGGATTGGCGCGTCAGCATGTTGCGGTAGCCGTGATAGGCGGCGTTCTCCGGGCGGCGGAAGGCCGGGGTGAACCAGCGCGCCATGACAGCGTCGACAAGGCTCTCGATACCCTTCGTCTCGATGCTTTCGATGCGGGCGTTCCACATGTCGGCCGTACCGATCTTGTGCGCGGTGTCGCACAGGACAAGGCCCTTCACGAGGTCCGGGCGCCTGGCAGCCAGCCCCTGTGCGATCATCCCGCCGACGGAGAGGCCGCAGATCACCGCGTCTCGGACGGCGAGCCGGTCGAGCAGGGCGGCAAGGTCCAGCACATGGTCGTCGATGGAATAGGGCACCTGGCCGAGATCGGACAGGCCATGGCCGCGCTTGTCGTAGGTGATGATGGGGAAATCGCCGGCAAGGCGCACCACCACGTCGCGCCAGATGCGGAAATCGGTGCCGAGCGAATTGGCGAAGACGATGACGGGCCGGCCGGCGGGGCCGCCGATCAATTGGTGATGCAGGATGACGTCGTTGACGGTGGCGAATTGCACGGGGCGTTCCTCTCGTTCCTGCAGAATGGCCTGTTGATCTGGTTAGGTAAAATGATATTTTGCGCCATTTCATTAACTTGAGGGTTATGAAACCCATGATCGACAGCCGCATCAAGTTCCGCCATCTCCAGACCTTTGTCGAGGTGGCGCGTCAGAAGAGCGTCATGAAGGCGGCCGAGCTTCTCCATGTCAGCCAGCCCGCCGTGACCAAGACGATCCGCGAGCTGGAGGAGGTTCTGGGTATCGCCGTCTTCGAACGCGACGGCCGCGGCATCAAGATCACCCGCACCGGCGAGGTCTTTCTGAAGCATGCCGGGGCGGCGCTGACGGCGCTGCGCCAGGGTTTCGATTCCGTCTCGCAAACGCTGTCGGGCGATGCGGTGCCGGTGCGCATCGGCGCGCTGCCCACCGCCTCCACGCGCATCATGCCGCAGGCGATGCGCCTGTTCCTGGCAGCCGGCACGGGCGCACGCATAAAAATCGTTACCGGCGAGAATGCCGTGCTGCTCGAGCAGTTGCGCGTCGGCGACCTCGACCTCGTCGTCGGCCGCCTCGCCGCGCCGGAGAAGATGACCGGCTTCTCCTTCGAGCATCTCTATTCGGAGAGGGTGGTGTTCTGCGTGCGCGCCGACCATCCGTTGCTGGCCGCCGGCGCGGCCTTTGCCGGGCTCGACGCCTATCCGGTGCTGATGCCGACACGCGGCTCGATCATCCGTCCCTTCGTCGAAAGCTTCCTCATCGCCAACGGCATTGCCGGCCTGCCGAACCAGATCGACACGGTTTCCGATGCCTTCGGCCGCGCCTTCGTGCGCGAGAGCGATGCGATCTGGATCATCTCCGAAGGGGTGGTTGCGGCCGATATCGCCGAGGGCAAGCTTGCTGCGCTGCCCATCGACACCGGCGGCACGAAAGGCCCCGTCGGTCTTACCATGCGCGCCGACGCCGTGCCGTCGATGCCGCTCGCCATCCTCATGCAGACGATCCGCGAGGTCGCCGGCAAGGTCGCGCCCGCGGCTTGAGCGCCCGCCGCCCCTCCGCTACGAAGGCTCATGGCCAGCGACCTTGCTCTTTTCCGCGACGCGATCCTTGCAGCTCGCCCCGACCTTGTCGGCGCTGTCTTCCGGTCGCTGCCGGGCGGCTGGCATTCGCATGCCGTGGCTGTGGATGCGTGTTTTGTCTTCAAGTTCCCGCAGGGCGAGGGGCGGAACGGGCGCTGCGCCGCGAGGCGACGATCCTGGCCGTCCTGCGCCCGCATGTGACGATGCGCGTGCCGGACCTGCGCCTGCATGAGGGTACGCCGCTCTTTTCCGAACATGCGATCATTCCCGGTGCGCATCTGGAAACGGCCGGATACGAGGCCCTGCCGGAGGCGGCGCGGCAGGCGCTTGGCGAAGGGCTCGCCCGCTTCTATGCCGATCTCCATGCGCTGGACCGCACCGGGATGGCTGCCGCCGGGGCGCTGCCTGTCGAGCGCTGGCTGCCGGCGGCGGCGATTGCGGACAAGGCCCTGCCGTTGCTGCCCGCGCACCTGCAGGCCTTCGCCGACGAAACCCTTGCCGGCTGGCGTGCCCTGCCGCCGGATCCTCATGGAGACACCTACGGCTTCTTCGACGGCCACGGCTGGAACATGGCCTTCGATCACGACGCGCAGCGGCTGAGCGGCATCTACGACTTCGCCGATTCCGGCTTCGGTCCGCTGCATCAGGATTTCATCTATTCCAACTTCATCAGCCCGGATCTCACCGCGCGCATCGTCCGCGGCTATGAACGGTTGACCGGCCGGACGCTCGACCGTGCCCGCATTCATCTCCTGACCGGCGTCCATCGCCTCTGGGAGCTTGCGGCCCTTGCCGACGCGCCGGAACACCATGCGACGATGATCGCCTCGGTCGATGCCTGGGCGCGTCAGTAGGCAAGACCCACATAGTTTTCCGCCAGCACCGTTTCGGCGGCGCGGGAATGGGTGAGGTAGTCGAGTTCCGCTTCCTGGATCTTCTGGTCGAAGTCGCCGGTCTCGGGGAAACGGTGCAGCATGGTCGTCATCCACCAGGAAAAGCGCACGGCCTTCCAGACCCGGGCAAGCGCCTTGGCCGAATAGGCGTCGATACCGGCATTCGAGCGGTCCCGATAGTGTTCCAGAAGCCCGTTGTAGAGGTAGTGCACGTCGCTTGCGGCAAGGTTCAGACCCTTGGCGCCGGTCGGCGGCACGATATGGGCGGCGTCGCCGACAAGGAAGAGCCGGCCGAAACGCATCGGCTCGGCGACGAAGGAGCGAAGCGGCGCGATGGATTTCTCGAAGCTCGGCCCCGTCACCATCGCCTCGGCATGGTGGACGGGCAGGCGACGGCGCAGTTCGTCCCAGAAGCGCGCGTCGCTCCAGTCCTCGATCTTCTCGTCCAGCGCGCACTGGATGTAGTAGCGACTGCGGGTGTGCGAGCGCATCGAGCAGAGCGCAAAGCCGCGGGGATGATTGGCATAGATGAGTTCGTCGCTGACCGGTGGCACATCTGCGAGAATGCCGAGCCAGCCGAAGGGATAGATCTTTTCGAAGGTGCGGATCGCGCCTTCGGGCACCGCCTTGCGGCTCGCCCCGTGAAATCCGTCGCAGCCCGCGATGAAGTCGCAGTCGATACGGTGCGTCACGCCGTCCTCTTCGTAGGTGACATAGGGTGTCTCGCCGTCGAAGCCGTGGGGCGTCACGTTGCTCGCCTCGTAGATCGTTAGCCGGCTGTCTTTTTCGCGCTGTTCGATCAGGTCGCGCGTCAGCTCTGTCTGGCCGTAGACGAGCACACGCTTGCCGCCGGTCAGGTCGAAGAGGTCGATGCGGTGGTCGCGCCCGTCATAGGCGAGCGAGAAGCCGTCATGCGGCAGGCCTTCGGCCCGCATGCGCGCGCCGACGCCGGCCGCGTCCATCAGCCGGGCCGTGCCTTCCTCCAGCACGCCGGCCCGCACGCGGCCGAGGATATGCGTGCGGCTCGACCGGTCGAGAATGGCCGTCTCGATACCCGCATTGCCGAGCAACTGCCCGAGCAGCAGGCCGGACGGACCCGAACCGATGATGACGACCTGAACGCGCATGTTTTCCTCCCGAACTGGCATTTCGCAAAGTTTCGGTGAGAAGGCCGTCGCCGGGCAATGGACGGATCGATCCTTGAATTGTACAAATCGAACATCGCGAACCGGAAGCACGAGGCCGATGAAACCCGTCCCGACCTATGAGCTCTATGGCGAACGGGTGGGAAATGCGCCGGATTTCTGGTTGCATTGCGAAACCATCCCGTCGCGCAGCAGCCTGCATCGCTACGAGATCGGCCTGCACCGGCACGAAAGCTTTTTCCAGCTCCTGTACATTTCCGCCGGATCGGGCGATGCGCTGTTCGGCGCGGAGAGGCGGACGTTGGTTCCCGGCGCCCTCGTCACAGTGCCGCCGGCCCTCGGCCACGGGTTTCGCTTCTCGCGCGATATCGACGGCTATGTCTTCACCATGCTCGCCTCGCATCTGCGGCTTTCCGGCGCGGCGGCGCGCTTTGCCGCGGCGCCGCGGGTGACGCCGCTCGATCCGCACGATCCCGACGGTGCCTTCGTTCTGTCGACCGTTACGCGGCTCGCCGCCGAATGGAGGGGGCGCCAGGGCGGACGCACCGATCTGATGGAGGCCTATCTGACGACGGTGCTGGCGCTGGCGGCGCGGCTTTGGAGCCGCTCGGAACCGGACGAAGGCGCGGATGCGGCGGCGCGGCGCATGGAGCATTTGCACGGCCTCGTCCAGCAGCATTTCCGCGACCAGAAGCCGGCGAACTTCTATGCGCAGGAACTCGGTATCTCGCCCACCCACCTCAACCGCATCGTCAAGGCGGCGACCGGGCTGACGGCGCATGCCTATATCGCCCGCAAGCGGATCGACGAGGCCAGGCACGATCTCGTCTTCACCGACATCCCGGCGCAGGAGATCGCATTGCGCCTCGGTTTTGCCGATCCGGCCTATTTCTCCCGCGCGTTCCTGCGCGAGACCGGTCAGACGCCGCGCGCCTTCCGGCTCGCCGAGCGGGGGCGGCTGGCGGCTCAGTCGTCGGAATAACGCTCCTCCGCCCAGGGGTCGCCGCGCATGTGATAGCCGTTGCGCTCCCAGAACCCCGCCTGGTCGCCGGGCAGGAAATCGATGCGCGTCAGCCACTTGGCGCTTTTCCAGAAATAGAGATGCGGCACGACGAGCCGCATCGGTCCGCCATGGGCGACCGAGAGCGGCTGGCCCTCCCAGTGGGTGGCGAGAATGGCGTCTTCGGCGGCGAAGTCGGCCAGCGGCAGGTTGGTCGTATAGCCGTCATAGCTCGTCAGCATGACGAAAGCGGCCTCGGCGCGCGGCATCACGACGTCGAGAAGATCGCGGGTCGTAACGCCTTCCCAGCGGTTGTCGTAGCGCGACCAGGTGGTCACGCAATGGATGTCGGAGCGTTTCTGGCTCTGTGGCAAGGCGAGGAAATCCGCCCAGCCGAAGGAGGAGGGGTTTTCCGCCCCGCCCTTCACGTCCAGACGCCAGGTTTCCGGGCGGATCACCGGTTGCTGGCCGAGATCGAGCACCGGCCAGTCCTTCACGAGATGCTGGCCGGGCGGCAGGCGGTCGGTTTCCGGCCGGGTGATGCGGCCTGTCAGGAACTTCCCCTCGTCCGCCCAACGGCGCTTGGTGCGGGTGAGCTTGCTTTCGTCCTCGCGCATGGCGGCCTCCTGTTGCAACGCAAAAGGTGGGGTCGCGGCTTGCGGCTTGTCAAGGATCGATCAGCTCAGCACTGGCCGTAGCGCCGCCTGCACGGCGCGCATGGCCGGGAGATAGCGCGCCACCATCTCCTCGGCCTCCGCATGGGCGGCGGGCGCGCCGATATTGAGTGCCGCGACGATCCGCCCACGCGCATTCTCCAGCGGCACGGCGATGGAGCGCAGGCCGAGTTCCAGTTCCTGGTCGATCAGCGCGTAGCCCTGCCCGCGCACACGGGAAAGCTCCGCCAGCAGGGCATCGGGCTCGGTCTTGGTGAAGGGCGTGTTCGCTTGAAGGTCGGACGCCTCGAGGATGGCGCGCGCTTCGGCGTCCGGCAAGGCCGCCAGCAGCACGCGTCCCATCGAGGCGCAATAGGCCGGCAGGCGGGAGCCCGGCATCAGGCTGATCGACATCACTCGCCTCTGCGCCGCGCGGGCGACATAGACGATCTCGGTGCCGTCGAGCACGGAGACCGAAGCGCTCTGCCCCACCGCCTCCGACAGCCGGTCGAGATGGGGCTGCACCAGCCCCGGCAGCGGCGTTGCCGAGAGATAGGCATGACCGAGCCGGAGGATCTTCGGCGTCAGCGCGAAGAACTTGCCGTCATAGGTGGCATAGCCGAGTTCGGCGAGCGTCAGCAGGCAGCGCCGTGCCGTTGCCCGGTCGAGGCCGGTCTCCCTGGAGACATCGGTGATGGTGAGGCGCGGATTCGTCTCGCCGAAGGCCTCGATGACCCGGAGGCCCTTGGCGAAGCCGCCGATGAAGTCCGTTTCCCGCATCTTCCGTCCCTTTCCGATCGCGACCTTTCCTCCGTCATGCTCAGGCTTGATCCGAGCATCCACACTCTGTGGGTGTCGCTTGGATCCTCGGCCCTAAGGCCGAGGATGACGGTGAAGAGGGGCCGAGGTCGCATTCAAAACCATCTCGCTCCCCCTCATTTTGTGCGTATATTGAACAAATGTCAAATAACGCACAAAATGGATTGCCGCTTTTCCCCTTCGGATTTACCTCTCTTGCCGACATCGGGAGATTGGCATGGACAAGAGCATCTCAAGTCTGGCGGAGGCCGTGTCCGGCATCGGCGACGGCGCGACGGTTATGATCGGCGGTTTCGGCGGTTCCGGTGCGCCGATAGAACTGATCCACGCGCTCATCGACACGGGGGTAAGGGACCTTACCGTCATCAACAACAATGCCGGCAATGGCCGTATCGGCATCGCCGCGATGATCGATGCCGGCATGGTGCGCAAGATGATCTGCTCCTTCCCGCGCTCCTCCGATCCGCGCGCCTTCACGGAAAAATACCTGGCCGGTGAAATCGAGCTGGAACTGGTGCCGCAGGGCACGCTCGCCGAGCGCATCCGCGCCGGCGGCGCCGGCATTCCCGCCTTCTACACCCCGACGGGTTTCGGCACGGAGCTGGCGGAGGGCAAGCCGGTCGCCGAATTCGATGGGCGCATGTATGTGCAGGAACGCTGGCTGAAGGCCGATGTCGCCCTCATCAAGGCCCGGACGGGCGATACGCATGGCAACCTCACCTATAACAAGGCCGCCCGCAATTTCAGCCCGTTGATGTGCATGGCGGCGGCGCGGACCATCGTGCAGGTCAGCCGTCTGGTGCCGCCCGGCGGCATCGATCCCGAACAGGTGATCACGCCCGGCATCTTCGTCGACGGTCTCGTCGAGGTCGCCGCCCCCAGGCAGGAAGAAGACCTCATCCGCGCAGGAGTGGCCTACGCATGAGCCCCGCAGCAAGCCCGATCGATACACGCGAAGACATCAAGCTCTCCAATGCCCAGATCGCCTGGCGCGCCGCGCAGGACATCGCCGACGGCGCCTATGTGAACCTCGGCATCGGCTTTCCCGAAATGGTCGCCCGCTACCAGCCGGAAGGACGCGCGGCGATCTTCCACACGGAAAACGGCATTCTCGATTTCGGCGAAGCCCCGCCGGCGGGCGAGGAGGACTGGGACCTGATCAATGCCGGCAAGAAGGCGGTGACGCTGAAGCCGGGCTCGGCCTTCTTCCACCATGCCGACAGCTTCGCCATGGTGCGCGGCGGCCATCTCGACGTCGCCATCCTCGGTGCCTACCAGGTGGCGCAGAACGGCGACCTTGCCAACTGGCGCGTCGGCGCCAAGGGCGTACCGGCCGTCGGCGGTGCGATGGATCTCGTGCATGGCGCAAAGCAGGTCGTCGTCATCACCGAACACGTCACCAGGAACGGCGAGCCCAAGCTGGTCGAGCGCTGCACCTTCCCGCTCACCGGCGTCGGCTGCATCACCCGCATCTATACCAGTCACGCCGTCATCGACGTCTCGGACGGTCGTTTCGTGCTGCGCGAGACGCGCGCCGGCATGACGTTTGACGAATTGCAGGCAATGACCGGCGCAAGGCTGCATGTCGAAGGCCCCGTCGCCGATCTCGTCGTGCCGGAACTCTAGAGTTTGTCAGGGAAGAGTGGGAACCGGTTTTCCCGAAAAGGCAAACGAAAACAAAAGAATTTAGAGCATGTCTGGTTCGATCTGAACCCGACATGCTCGAGGGGGACCGTCATGTCCGAGGCCTATATCTGCGACGCGCTGCGCACCCCCTTCGGCCGCTACGGCGGCGCCCTGTCCTCGGTGCGCGCCGACGATCTGGGCGCCGTGCCCCTGCGCGCCCTGATGGCCCGCCACGCCCGCGTGGACTGGGAGGCGGTGGACGATGTGCTCTACGGCTGCGCCAACCAGGCCGGCGAAGACAACCGCAATGTGGCCCGCATGGCCGCCCTGCTGGCCGGCCTGCCCATTGCCGTGCCGGGCATGACCATCAACCGCCTCTGCGGTTCGGGCATGGACGCCGTGGGCAGCGCCGCCCGCGCCATCCGCGCCGGCGAAGCCGAGCTGATGATTGCCGGCGGCGTGGAAAGCATGAGCCGCGCGCCCTTCGTGATGCCCAAGGCCGAGAGCGCCTTCTCGCGCGCCAATGCGGTCTACGACACCACCATCGGCTGGCGCTTCATCAACAAGCTGATGAAGGAGCAGTACGGCGTGGACTCCATGCCCGAGACGGCCGAGAATGTCGCGGCGGATTTCGGCATCTCCCGCGAGGATCAGGACGCCTTCGCCCTCCGCTCGCAGGAAAAGGCGGCCGCGGCGCAGGCGAATGGCCGGCTGGCCAGGGAGATCACGCCCGTTACCATCCCGCAGCGCAAGGGGGATCCGGCCCTCGTGGAGAAGGACGAGCATCCGCGCGCAACGACCCTGGAGGCGCTCGCCAGGCTCGCCACGCCCTTCCGCAAGGAAGGCGGCACGGTGACGGCGGGCAATGCGTCCGGCGTCAACGACGGTGCGGCGGCACTGATCGTCGCCTCGCAGGCGGCCGTGAAGAAATACGGCCTCACCCCCATCGCCCGCATCCTCGGCGGTGCCATGGCCGGCGTTCCGCCGCGCATCATGGGCATCGGTCCCGTCTATGCCACGCAGCGCCTGTGCGCCCGCCTCGGCCTGACGCCGGCCGATTTCGACGTCATCGAACTCAACGAGGCCTTCGCCTCGCAGGGCCTCGCCACGCTGCGCGAACTCGGCGTCGCCGACGATGCGCGCCAGGTCAATCCCAATGGCGGCGCCATTGCGCTCGGCCATCCGCTCGGCATGTCGGGCGCCCGCATCACCGGCACGGCGGCGCTGGAGCTGCACGTGACCGGCGGCAGGCGCGCGCTCTCGACCATGTGCATCGGCGTCGGCCAGGGCATCGCGGTGGCGCTGGAGCGGGTTTGAGGCGTCTCGTCCGGCGGGGCGACGGCCGGTGAGGGCAACCCTCCCAAGCGCATTGACACGCCGCCCCCGCTCCTGCACCCATGCGAGCCGTTAGTTTCGCTTCGATGACGGCCCGCCATGTCCAAAACCACCCGCGCCACCCAGGCCCTCGCCAAGGCCGGCGTCTCCTTTACCGTCCACACCTATGATTACGACCCCAATGCCGACCGCGTCGGCATCCAGGCCGCCGAGGCGCTGGGGGAGGATCCGGCGCGTGTTCTGAAGACGCTGATGGCGGAAGTGGACGGCAAGCCGGTCTGCGTCATCGTGCCCTCGGATCGCGAGGTCAGCATGAAGAAGCTGGCGAGCGCCTTCAAGGGCAAGTCGGCCAACATGATGAAGCCGGCGGATGCCGAGCGGCTGACCGGCTATGTCGTCGGCGGCATCAGCCCTTTCGGCCAGAAGAAGCAGGTGCCGACCGCCATCGAGGAAGCGGCACTGGCGCATGACGCCGTCTACATGAACGGCGGCCAGCGCGGTCTTCAGGTGCGGCTTTCCCCGCGCGATGTGGTGGCGGCGCTCAAGGCGATCGCCGCGCCCGTCATCGCCTGACCTTCTCATTCGCCGCCCGGCGCACTAAGTTCCCGTCATCGATTTCAGAAAGCAGGCTGTTATGACCAATCCCTCCGTCGATCCGCAAAAGCTCGAAAAACTTGCCGAAGTCGCCGTGCGCGTCGGCCTCCAGCTCCAGAAGGGGCAGGACCTCGTGATGACCGCGCCCATTGCCGCGCTGCCGCTCGTCCGCCTCATCACCAAACACGCCTATATCGCCGGCGCCGGTCTCGTCAGCACCTTCTATGCCGACGAGGAGGCGACGCTCGCCCGTTACCGCCACGCGCCGGACGAAAGCTTCGACCGCGCCACGGACTGGCTCTACGAGGGCATGGCCAAGGCCTATGCCAATGGCGCCGCGCGTCTTGCCATCGCCGGCGACAATCCGATGCTGCTCTCGGGGGAAGACCCGGCCAAGGTCGCCCGCGCCAACAAGGCCAACTCCATGGCCTACAAGCCGGCGCTGGAGAAGATCGCCAATTTCGACATCAACTGGAACATCGTCTCCTATCCCAATCCGTCCTGGGCAAAGCAGGTCTTCCCGAACGATCCGGAAGCCGTGGCGGTCGAGAAACTCGCCAATGCCATCTTCGCCGCCTCCCGCGTCGATGTCGCCGATCCCGTCGCGGCCTGGGTGGCGCACAATGCCAATCTTGCCAAGCGCTCGGCCTGGCTGAACGGCCAGCGCTTCTCGGCGCTCCATTTCAAGGGACCGGGCACGGACCTCACGGTCGGCCTTGCCGATGGCCACGAATGGCACGGCGGCGCCTCCACGGCCAAGAACGGCATCACCTGCAACCCGAACATCCCGACGGAAGAGGTCTTTACGACGCCGCATGCCCTGCGCGTCGAGGGCCATGTCTCCTCCACCAAGCCGCTCTCCCACCAGGGCACGCTGATCGACGATATCCAGGTTCGCTTCGAGGGCGGCCGCATCGTCGAGGCCAGGGCCACGAAGGGCGAGGCCGTGCTGAACAAGGTGCTGGATACGGACGAGGGCGCTCGCCGGCTCGGCGAAGTGGCGCTGGTGCCGCATTCCTCGCCGATCTCGGCCAGCGGCATCCTCTTCTACAACACGCTGTTCGACGAGAACGCCTCCTGCCACATTGCGCTTGGCCAGTGCTATTCCAAGTGCTTCCTCGACGGTGCGAGCCTTTCGCCGGAACAGATCCGCGCACAGGGCGGCAATGAAAGCCTCATCCACATCGACTGGATGATCGGCTCCGACAAGGTGGATATCGACGGCGTGCGCGCCGATGGCAGCCGCGCGCCGGTCATGCGCGCGGGGGAATGGGCGTAACCCGTTCCTGAAAGGGGCATGAAGGGCCGGCATCCAGGATGCCGGCCCTTTTTCAATGGGCCGGCTGGGGCCGGGCGTCGGCCGAGGCATCCGGCGCGGCCTGCGCCCGCTGGCTCAGCCAGACGCTGCCCAGCACCACCGCCATGCCGGCGATCTGCAGCGGACTGAGGTCCTGCCCCAGGAGGGCCCAGCCGAGCACGACGGCGACGAGGGGGCTGAGGAAACCGAGCGGCGCGATCGCCGCCGGACCGAGCCGCGCAAGGCCGCGGAACCAGACGATATAGGTCAGGGCCGCGCCGATGAGGCCGAGATAGACGAAGCCGAGAAGGTTGTTCGCCGTCGGCATCGGCAGTGCCGGCTCGAGGAACAGGGCGACGGGCACCAGCAGCAGGCCGCCGGCGGTGAGCTGCCAGGCGGTGAAGGTCAACGGCGGCACCGGCGGTTGCCAATGGCGCGACAGCACCGTGCCGAAGGCCATGGAAACCGCGCCGGCAAGGCCCGCGGCGATGCCGACGGGGTCGAGGCTCGCGGCGGGCGTCAGCACCAGCAGCGCAACGCCGCCGATGCCGGCAAGGCCGGCGAGAACCGAGAGCGGCCGGATCGCGGTGCCCATCACCGCGCGCGACAGGCCGAGCACGATGAGCGGCTGGATGGCGCCCACCGTCGCTGCCACCCCTCCGGGCAGGCGATAGGCCGAGACGAAGAGCATCGCCCAGAAGAACGAGAAGTTCAGCGCGCCGAGCAGCAGCGTGCGGTGCCACCAGATGCCCTTGGGCAGTTCCCGCACGAAGAGCAGAAGGAGAAGCCCGGCGGGCAGCGCGCGGAGCATGGCGACGGTCAGCGGATAGCCGGCCGGCAGCAATTGCGTGGTCACGATATAGGTGCTGCCCCAGACGGCGGGCGCGGTCGCGGTGAGAAGGATATCGGCGGAGCGGGACATGGATTATCTCCAATCAAAGAATCTCGATATCAAGATAATTCATTATATCTTGACGTCAAGATAATTTCCGCCTTTAGTCGGACCATGGATCACGTCGACAGAATTCTGCAACAATGGAACCGCGAACGGCCGGACCTCGATGTCGGTCCGATGGGCCTGCTCGGCCGCGTGGCGCGCCTACGCACCCATCTTGGCCGCGAGATTGAAAGAACGTTGGCTGCGCACGGGCTCAATTCGGCCAGTTTCGACGTGCTGGCGACGCTGCGCCGTTCCGGCCCGCCCTATCGTCTTTCGCCGGGCGACCTCATCGCCACCACCATGGTCAGTTCCGGCACCATGACCAACCGGCTCGACCAGTTGGAAAAGGCCGGTCTCGTCGAGCGCTGCGACAATCCCGAGGATCGTCGCGGCGTCATCATCGCGCTGACGCCCAAGGGCTTTCAGCTGGTGGACGAGACGGTGACGGCCCATGTCGAAAACCAGCACCGCCTTCTCGGCGGACTGGATGCGCAAGAGCGCGCGGCGCTCGACGGATTGTTGCGGAAATTTCTGGCGGAGTTCGAGTAGAAGGCCGCGACGAGCGCGTTGCGCCCGTCTGCCTCGACCAGTCAGATCCGGTCGACAAGCCTCTCCACCCGCGCCAGATGCGTCTTGCGCTCCCCGTCGCCGATGCGGTCCATGTCGTAGAGATTGACCATCTTGAAATCGAGCCCCTTGGCGCAGAAGGCGGCAATGCCGCGTTTCAGCAGGCGCCGCACCGGATTGCCCATGTAGAGATGCACCACCCACCAGGGCGACCCCGTCGTGGTGAAGGCCCAGAAGAGGTGGATATTGCCGAGCCGGGGCTGGATGCGCCCGCCGGCGGGGTCGTTCTCGAAGGCGACGCCGGGCGCGAAGACCCGGTCGAAGAACCCCTTGAGGATAGCCGGGAAATTGAACCACCATTGCGGAAAGACCAGCACCAGCCCGTCCGCCTGCTTCAGGCGGGAGACAAAGGGCTCGGCCTCGCCGGGGTCATAGCCGGGCTCGAAATAACGCGACCGTTCGGAGGGCGTCAGCCGTGGATCGAAGCCCTCGCGGTAGAGGTCGAGCAAGTCGACCGTGTGGCCGTTCGCCGTCAGCTTGCGGCGCACCGTCTCCGCCACGCCTGCGGCAAAACTCTCTTCCAGCGGATGGGCGAGCACGACGAGGATGCGCATGGCGGCCTCAGAACAGCGAGCCCTGGCGGGCGGCGGGTTTTTCCGCGTCCCCCTTGGCGGGCTTCCTGCGCGGCGCGCCGCCGCCCGATCCCGTAACGGCTTCCACCGTGCCGTCGGCGAACTCGATGGCGATGGCGCGGCCGGGGCCGAGATCCGCCGCGCCCTTCACCGGCGCGCCTTCCTCGTCCCGCACCAGCGCATAGCCGCGTTTCAGCACGTTGCGATAGGAGAGCGATTGCAGCATGCGGTCCTGCGCCTGCAGCAGCGCGCGGCGGCGGGCAAGGTCGCCGGCCAGCGCGCTTTCGGCGCGCAGCGCGAGGCCCCTCAGCCGGTCGCCGGAGCGTTCCGTCTGCGCCTTGATACGGGCCGGTGTCGCGCGCAGCGATACGTCGAAGGCGGAGAGCCGGGCGCGAAGCTGGTCGAGCCGCCGTTCGACAATGCGCTCGGCCCGCAGTAGCCGGTCCGCCACGCGTTGCCGCCGCTCGGCGATACGGGTCATCAGCATATCGGGGCGAAGATGCGCCGCCGTGCGCTCGAAGGCGCGGCGCTTGCCCAGCGTGTTCATCTGCAGGCCGCGGCCAAGGCCGGCGGCGGCTTCGTCGAAACGGCGGCGCGGCAGGGCGAGAAGCTGGTCGAGCGAGGGCAGGGCACGGGCAAGGGCGCGCACGCCCTGCCGGCGATTGTCCATCTGCCGGGCCGTGGCTCCGCGCAGCCGCGCGGTGAGCGAGGCGACCTCGGCGTCGAGATCCGCCTTCACGGGCACGGCCATTTCGGCGGCCCCCGTCGGCGTCGGCGCGCGCCGGTCGGCCGCATGGTCGATCAGCGTCCAGTCCGTCTCGTGGCCGACGGCAGAGATCAGCGGGATGGTCGAGGCGGCGGCGGCGCGCACGACGATCTCGTCGTTGAAGCTCCAGAGGTCTTCCAGGCTTCCCCCGCCGCGCGCGACGATCAGCACGTCGGGCCTCGGGATCGGGCCGAAGGGATCGAGCGTGTTGAAGCCTTCGATGGCCGCCGCGACCTCCTGCCCCGAACCTTCGCCCTGCACCTTCACCGGCCAGACGAGCACGTGGACCGGGAAGCGGTCGGAGATGCGGTGCAGGATATCGCGGATGACGGCGCCGGTCGGCGAGGTGACGACACCGATGACCCGGGGCAGGAACGGCAGCGGCTTCTTGCGCTCCGCATCGAACAGGCCCTCGGCGGCAAGCTTGCGGCGGCGTTCTTCCAGCAGCGCCATCAGCGCGCCGGCGCCGGCCGGCTCCAGCGTCTCGATGACGATCTGGTATTTCGAAGAACCGGGGAAGGTGGTGATCTTGCCGGTGGCGATCACCTCCATGCCCTCTTCGGGCTTGAAGCGGAGGCGCGAAAAGCTGCCCTTCCAGATCACGGCGTCGATGCGCGCCCGGTCGTCCTTCAGCGAGAAATAGGCGTGTCCCGAGGAATGTGGCCCGCGGTAGCCGGAAATCTCGCCGCGCACGCGCACCTGGTCGAAGGCCTGCTCGACGGTGCGCTTGATGGAGCCGGAAAGCTCCGACACCGAATATTCGGCAAGATTGCTGGGCGAATCAGTCTCGGAAAAGAAGCTCATGGGGCAAGTGTAGTGCGTTTGGCGGCCGATGACAGGGCGCGCCGGGCGGCATCCCCAGCAGGCTTATTCCGGCCGCACCCGGTAGAGCCGCAACAGCGCGCGCTCCGTGCCTGCCACCGGCTCCAGATAGGCGGGCACCTTGCCCTTGAGGAGATCGGCATAGAGGCCTTCGGGTTCGGCCTTGGCGACCATATGCACCTGCGTGTCGTTTTCGCAGAAGGCCAGCAGCGTCACGCCCGCACCACGGATGAAGGCTTCCGCCTGATGCGGGTTGGAAAGACCGATATGCAACTCCGTCAGCATGCCGCCCTGGTTGCGGTGATAGGGTCCGGAAAGGGCACGGTGCCGGGTGTAGCGCAGGATCGGCGCGCCGAGATCGGAGGCGCCCGAGACCACGCCGGCAGGTTCGGCGGCCAGCGGCGCGATGGAGGTTTCCGCGGTGCAGGACGGAATCCCTGATGCGTCGGTGAATTCCACGCGCAGCAGGTCCTGCGAAGAGCCCGGCAGGAGCGCGCCTGCAAGCGCCCAGCTGGCGGGAACGGAGGCCAGGGTGAGGCCGATGAAGGCAAACGCGACCTTGAGGTTCTTCGGCGCGGCATTGGCGGCACGGCGCAGATCGGCGATGGCGTAGCCGAGCGGTACGGTGGACAGCATGTTGGAGAAGATCGCCCCGCGGATCTGCAGAAGTGCCACGGCGAAGGCGACGGCGAGCAGGACCAGTATCGTCCCGTGCGCCTCGGCCGCCTGTCCGCGTCGGATGCGCCAGAGGCAGACCAGCATGGCGGTGAGGCCCGGCGCATAGAAGGCGCCCACGGAGGCGGGTTCGAGCCGGAACTGCGCGAGGACCGATTGCGCCTCGACGATGCCGGAAAGCCAGAAGGTCTTGAGCAGCGGATCGAGCGTGTCGAGCGGATTGCCGAGGCAGCCGGGCGCAATGGCAAGGACCGAAACGGCAATGACAAGGCCGGCGCCCGAGAGGGCGGCGAGCCGGCGGCTGAAGGGTTGTCCGCCGGCAAGGGAGACTGTCAGGAACAACACGCCGCCGCCGAGCGTCGCCAGGGCATAGAACCCGTAGGAAAGGCTGTCGCAGGTCACCTGGCTGTAATGCGCGGGGGCGACGGTGGCGAAGAAGGAGACCGTGACGGTGAGTGCCAGGGCCAGGCCGAAGGCGGCCGCGGCGGCGCGGAAATCCGCGCCGAGCCACAGCCAGCGCAGCGCGACGATCAGGCAGACGGCGCCGATCAGCGGTGTCGTCTCCACGCCGATGGCGATGGCAAGACCAGCAAGCACGCCGGCGACGGCATGGTCGCGCGCGCGCCTTTGCGGGTCGAGCAGCATGGCGGTGATGCCGGCGATCAGCGCGAGCTGGACGTTGTGATGGTCGATGGATCCCGGCTGGAACCGGTTGAGCGAGACGACGAAAATGGCCGTCAGCAGCAGCGCCGCATGCATGGCCATCGTGCCGCCCAGCCGGAAGGCGGCGAGCCCCATGCCCCAGAGCACCGGCACGGTGAGCAGCACGGGCCAGATCGTCAGCGCGATGGCCTCGGCCTGCCGCTGGTCGGCAAACAGCGAGAAGAAGCTGATCAGGTTGGCGATCGGCAGGTCGACGAAGCGCGACCAGTGCATCGGCGTGCCGCCGGCAAGGCCGAGCCTGTACTGGGTCGTGTCGAACCAGCCCTGGCCTGAAAGCAGGTCACGCACCATGACGAGGCGCATCACGTCGTCATTGTCCGACCCGACATAGTCGGTGGCGAAGGGCAGTTTCAGGGCCAGCAGAAGAAGGATCGCGGCGAGGCTGTAGAAGGCGAGCACGCGCAGCGTCAGGCCCTCCTTGTGCGGCGGTGTCTGCAATTGCGCGAGCGGCAATGCCGCAGGCAGGGATTCCGACACGTTTCGCCCTCTCGTCCGCCGGTTTGAAGCCAGCCGAAACCTAGCCTTAACCTTCTCAAGAAATAGTAAAACCGAGGGTCGCATGAGGCGATCCGCCCGGGAGAACGAACCCATGACGGAAGCCTTGCTGGAAGACCTCGATATCGCCGTGCTGCTGCCCTGCTACAATGAGGCGCAGACGATCGGCGACGTCGTGACCGGCTTCCGCGCGGCGCTGCCCATGGCGCGCATCTATGTCTACGACAACAATTCCACCGATACGACCGCGCTGCGTGCCGCGCTCGCCGGCGCGACGGTCGTGCGCGAGCGCCGCCAGGGCAAGGGCAATGTGGTGCGCCGCATGTTTTCCGATATCGAGGCGGATATCTACATCATGGCCGATGGCGACGGCACCTATGCCGCCTCGGATGCGCCGGAGCTCATCCGCACGCTGATCACCGAGGGCGCCGACATGGTCGTCGGCACGCGCCGCGGCGTGCATGCCGATGCCGGCCGCCAGGGCCACGCCTTCGGTAACCGCATCTTCAACACGCTGTTCCGCTCGCTCTTCGGCAACGATTTCTCCGACATCTTTTCCGGCTACCGCGCCTTTTCGCGCCGCTTCGCCAAGAGCTTCCCGGCCGTCTCGGGTGGATTCGAGATCGAGACGGAAATGTCGGTGCATGCCTCGCGGCTGCGCCTGCCGGTCGCCGAGCTGGAGCTGGACTACGGTCGCCGCCCGGAGGGCTCCCATTCCAAGCTCTCCACCTTCCGGGATGGCGCGAAGATCCTCTGGATGTTCGCCATGCTAATGAAGGAAACGCGGCCCTTCACCTTCTTCGGCGCCATCAGCGGCGGCTTCCTCGCGATGAGCCTTGCCTTCATGGCCCCCGTTCTGATGGCCTATTTCCAGACAGGCCTCGTCGAGCGCATGCCGACCTGGGTCTTCTCGCTGGCCCTGATGATGATCTCCTTCCTCGTCTTCTCCGCTGGCCTGATCCTCGATTCGCTCGCCCGCGCCCGCGCCGAGCAGCTGCGCATCCACTATATGAGCCTGCCCATGGGTCGGCATGCGCGCACCGCCCGCAGGGCGCCGGAAAAGACGACGCACCACCTCGCTGCCTGAACAGGACCGCTTCATGAACCGCGAAACCACCAATCGCATCCGCTTCGTGATCGAGGATGTGCTGCCGCCGATCCTGCGCGATTCCGCGCTGTTCCGGCAGGCCGCGAGTCTCGTCTGGGGCAAGCACATCACCAAGCTCGCGAAATTCCGTGAACGCGCGCCCTTCCTTACGCCCGCCGAATACGAGGACCTCTACCGCGAGCATCCGCGTGTGCATGCCGGTACGGACAATTCGCAGGCCTGCATCGACCGCATCGTCGCCTCCGTCGTCGGCGACGGCGTCTGCGATGTCGGCTGCGGCACGGGCGCGCTGCTCCGTCATATCAAGACGGGCAATCCGGGCCTTGCGCGCCTGACGGGCGTCGACTTCGTCGTCGAGGATGCCGCCGGCATCGATGGCGTCGAATATGTCGCCGCCATGATCGAATCCCTGCCCTTCGCCGATGGCGAGTTCGACACGGTCGTCTGCACCCATGTCATCGAGCACGTGCTGGAGTATCGCAAGGCCATCGCCGAGCTGCGCCGCATCGCCCGGCGCCGTCTGATCATCGTCGTGCCGCGCGAACGGGAATACCGCTACAGCTTCAATCCGCACTTCAACTTCTTCCCCTACACGCATTCCTTCCTGCGCGCGGTGCATCCGGTGCCGCCGCGCCATGTCTGCGTCGATATCGGCCGCGACATCTTCTACATGGAAGACCGCGCGGAGGCCGACGCGTGACGACGGGCGGCTACAGCCCCGCCATCTGGGCCGGCCTGCTGGGCACGCCGCTGATGATCGCGGCAGGCCAGGTGCTCTTCAAACTGACGAGCGGCACGACGGGCGATTTCGGCGTCAGGGGCCTTGCCGCGCTGATGCTCAATCCGCTGCTGCTGGCGGCGCTGGCCATCTACGGCACAGGCACGATCATCTGGATCTTCGTGCTGAAGGCGGTGCCGCTGACGATCGGCTATTCCTTCATGGCGCTCACCTTCTGCTTCGTGCCGCTGCTCGCCAGCGTCTTTCTCGGCGAGGCCCTGACGCTGCGCTACGCGCTGGGCGCCTTTCTCATCGTCGGCGGCATGCTCGTCATCAACGGCTGACATCGCCCTCGAAGTGAGCCCGCGTCCCGGCATCGGCCGGGAAGAAGCTTTCGATCAGCACGCCCTGCACCAGCGCATCCTGCGTCGAGCCGAAGGAGGTGAGGGTGGTGATCCAGTTGAAATGTTTCGTGCCGATCTTCATCTCGATGGGCAGCACCGGCAGCCGTTCGCTTTCCGGAAAGGCGGCGAGCGCCGCCTTTATGTCGTCCGCCGCCGCCAGCCGTTCGATGCGTTTCAGGAGCGGGCTGCGTGGCCCCTGCAGCCAGGCCTCGGCACGGATGCGGTGCACGAGATCGGCCGCCGACTGCGCCCAGTTGACGACGATGGAGCGCAGCGGCGTCGGGCCGAGATAGGCATCGAGAAAATTGTCGCCCGGCGAGACCGCGATGCCCGCCATTCCGGCAAGGTCGAGAAAGGCCGGATTGGCCGTCAGCACGTTGTATTCATGGTCGAAGACGACGCCGGGATAGGGATCGTGCCGGGCAAGGATGAGGCCGATGGCCTCTGCCACGGCGGGCGGAAAGGCCGAAAGGCTTCCGGCCGGCGTGGTGGCGAAGCGCGGCCTGAACCCGGCGGCGGAGAAGAGCAGCCCCTGGTCACGTGCGGGAATGTCCAGCACGGAGGAGAGCCGCAGGATCATGCCTTCGGAAGGACGCGAACGGCCGGTTTCAAGAAAGGAGAGATGACGGGCGGAAATGCCGGCCTCGTTTGCCAGTTCCAGCTGGCTCATGCGCCGGTGGCCCCGCCATTCCTTGAGATGTTCGCCGAATTCCATATCCGTCTCCCTGCGTGATCGGCGCACTAAACAGGAGGCCGGGCATGATTTCCATTACCTTGAAGGTAATTGGTTTGCCGCGGCGGCATCGGCAGGATTGGCCCATCGACAACGAAAGGAGCCCATCATGTTCGCCACGCTCAATCGCAATCTCCTGAAATCCGTCATGCTTGCCGACGGCGTCTTCTCTCTCGTGACCGGTTTTGGTCTTCTCGTCTTCGCCGGCCCGATCGGTTCTCTCGTCGGCCCGCATGCGGCGCCTGCCCTCGTCACCGGCTTTGCCGTCTTCTTCCTGCTCTGGGGCGCATTCCACCTCGCGGTCGGCCGGCAGGAACGGCCATCGCCCGCCGCCGTGCGCTTCGTCATGACGGGCGACGCCCTCTGGGTGCTCGGCAGCATCGCCGTTCTGCTCTTCGCCCGGGACGGACTGACGCTGACGGGTGTCGGCCTCATCGCGGTTGCTGCCGTCGCCGTCGCCGATATCCTCCTGCTCAAGCAGATCGGCCTCGGCCGCCAGCAGCGCGCCGCCTTCGCGTGAGCCCGTAGAGACCAGAAAGCCGAAACCCGCGCCTGTCCCCTTCGCCATAAGCGGCGTGCGGGGCAGGCGCGGGCGGTTGTCTCCGCCCTGAGAGACATTATGCGTCCTTCCATGGTCTTGCGGGAGGCGGAAAAGGCGGCCCTGTGGTCCTGCCGCATGGCGCCAACCTACCCCGCAGGAGAGATTCCCCTTCCGTCAAAAATGCACTACCGTCGCGCCCGAAAGAAGATTGGGAGCTCGACATGCGCGTTATCTTTTCCGAAGACCACAAGCTCAGGAACGCCCGCAGCGAGTTGTACGGCGGCGAGCTGGTGCCGCCCTTCGAGGCGCCGTTCCGGGCCGAATGGGTCCTCGCCGCGGTCAAGGACGCGGGCTTCACCGATGTCGCCGCGCCGGAGCGTCACGGCCTCGAAACCGCGTTGAAGGTACAGGACGCCGGCTATCTCGCCTTCCTCGAAACGGCCTGGGACCAGTGGAAGGCCGCAGGCTACAATGGCGAGGCCATCGCCACGTCCTTCCCCGTGCGTCGCACCTCGCCGCGCATCCCGACGCAGATCGACGGCCTGCTCGGCTACTATTGCAACGCCGCCGAAACGGCGATCTCGCCCGGCACCTGGCAGGCGGCGGTCTCCTCCATGCAGACGGCGCTAACGGCGGCCGATATCGTCGCCGGCGGCCAGAAGGCTGCCTTTGCGCTCTGCCGCCCGCCGGGCCACCATGCCGGGGCCGATTTCTTTGGTGGCTACTGCTTCATCAACAATGCAGCCGTGGCCGCCCAGGCCGCGCGCGACGCGGGCCTGCAGCGCGTGGCCATCCTGGACGTGGACTATCACCACGGCAATGGCACGCAGGCTATCTTCTACGAGCGCGCGGATGTGTTCTTCGCCAGCCTGCATGGCGATCCTGCCGAAGCGTTCCCGCATTTCCTCGGCTATGCGGAAGAGACCGGCAAGGGCGCGGGCGCGGGCACCACGCAGAACTATCCGATGGCGCCCGGCACGCCCTATGCCGTCTGGGAGGGCGCCCTTCAGGATGCGCTGAAGCGCATTGCCGCCTTCGGCGCGGAGGTCATCGTGCTCTCGCTCGGCGTCGATACCTTCGAGAAGGATCCGATTTCCTTCTTCAAGCTCACCTCGCCGGACTATATTACGATGGGGCGCGCGGTCGCAGCGAGCGGCGTGCCCGTGCTCGTCGTCATGGAAGGCGGCTACGGCGTGCCGGAAATCGGCCTCAACGTCGCCAACACGCTGAAGGGCATTGCAGGCTGACGCCAGCATCAATTTCGTTGAAGCAAGGCGTCACGATTATCCATTTGTCTGATGGCAGACCCTCCCATACAGTGCCGCGCGTCGCTCCTGGCGCGCAAAGGTCGCTGTAGGTCTTTGAAACTCCAATGAAATTGGAGGGACTGGGTGCCGGGAGGGTTTGTTATGACGGATCAACAGGTAGTAGCACGGCCGAACAATGCGGGGCTCTGGAGCGGGGTCCTGCTCTGCTTCGCCTCCATGTCGAGCATCCAGTTCGGCTCGGCCTTCTCGGCAACGGCCATCGATGCCTATGGGCCGTCCACGACGACCTTCCTGCGCCTCGTGATGGCCGCGGCGGTGCTGGCCGTCATCGTGCGCCCGCCCATGCGCTCCTACAGCCGCGAGCAGTGGAAGAGTGCGCTGTCGCTCGGCGCCACCATGGCGGCGATGACGCTCTGTTTCTTCGCGGCCATCGACCGCATCCCGCTCGGCCTTGCCGTCGCCATCGAGTTCCTCGGGCCGCTCGCCGTCGCCACCTGGTCGCTCGGTGCCGGCTGGCGGCTGATCTGGCCGCTGGCGGCCTTCATCGGCGTCGTGCTGCTTTCTCATGACGGCGAGGGCTGGGTCGGCGATCCCGTCGGCGTGCTCTTCGCCTGCGGGGCCGGCGTCGGCTGGGGCACCTACATCGTCCTCATGAAGAAGACCGGCAAGGTTTTCCGCGGGCTCGAGGGGCTGTCGATGTCCCTGCTCGTCGCCGCCGTCGTCGCCGCGCCCTTCGGCCTGCCGCGCGTCGGCGAGGCGCTGAACCCGGAAGGCATCGGCATGATGCTCGGTCTTGCGCTTCTCGTGCCGCTCTTCCCCTATGCGCTGGAGATGATCGCGCTCCGCCGCATGCCCATGTCCGCCTTCGGCATCCTGATGAGTCTCGAGCCGGCCCTCGGCGCGCTCGCCGGCTTCCTCGTGCTCAGCCAGCCGATGACGCCGCTGCAGATGCTCGGCACGGGGCTGGTCGTGGCGGCCAGCGCCGGCGTCACATCGAGCGGAAACGGCGAGACCTGATCGAAAACGGCTCCTCTTTCATGTTCCTGCCGCAATCGCTAGGTTGAAGCAGAATCATCGAAGACGAAGCCTCCGGGGACCCCTGCATGTACAAGAAAGTTGCGCTCGTCGCGCTGGCCGCGACCTATCTGACCGCCTGCACGACGACCGATCCCTATACGGGCGAACAGAAGGTCTCCAACACGGCGGGTGGCGCGGCCATCGGCGCGGGCGTTGGCGCCGTCGCGGGCCTGCTCGTCGGCAACAATCCCGTGCAGCGCCGCAACGCGGCTCTCATCGGCGCCGGCATCGGCGCGCTGGCGGGCGGCGCCATCGGCAACTACATGGACACGCAGGAATCCGAACTGCGCGCGCAGCTTCAGGGCACCGGCGTCTCGGTCACGCGCGTCGGCGACCGCATCATCCTCAACATGCCCTCGAACGTCACCTTCGCGACGGACCAGGACCAGGTGATCCCGCCCTTCTATCCGACGCTCGATTCCGTCGCGATCGTGCTGCGCAAGTTCGACAAGACGCTGATCGACGTCGACGGCCACACCGACTCGGTCGGCAATGCCGGCTACAACATGGATCTCTCCAATCGCCGCGCCAATTCGGTTGCCAACTACCTTGCTGCCCGCGGCGTCGATCCGCGCCGCATGTCGGCCATGGGTTACGGCCTGGAGCGCCCCATCGCCTCCAACGCCTCGGAATCCGGCCGCGCGCAGAACCGCCGCGTCGAGATCGCGATTTCGCCGCTGCGCCAGGGCTAACCCTTCACGTCATAGCCGCACGTCATGGAAGGGCCGTTCTACGGCCCTTCTCTGTTTGGCGCCCATTCCAGCCGCTTGTAATCGAACCCGTATTCCAGCGTCGGCTTGACGATCTGGAAATAGGGCGAGAGGTCGAAGTCGCGCGGCGTATAAAGCGAGTGGTGGCGGATGTGCAGGATTTCCTCGCGCGAATAGGTCGAGGTTGCCGCCGCGTGGCCGGGCGCGCGCGTCACGTCGGGCAGGATCGGGTAGCGGATGCGCTCGAAGGCCTCGGCGATCAGGGTCGAGCAGATCGCCCGCGTCGGATCGCCGGAGCCGAAGGCGATCATGCGGCGGCGCCAGCGCACCGGAATGGGCGGCGTCGGCAGGAAATAGCGCAGCATGTCGGTGATGTTCTTCATGTCGTATTTCAGCCCGAGCCGCGAGACCATGAAGGAGAGCACCATGTCCCGGTCGTCGGGCACCAGGCCGACGGGCCGGCAGATGCGCGTATTGTAGGTGCGATACTTGGTAAGCGGCACGGCCACGCAGCCCTCGCCGAGATTGACCTCGATGAGCTGCGGCCGCTCGGTGGCCGGCAGCGCCGCCTGGTCCAGCGTCAGCGGCACTGCATCGCCCACGAAGAGCGCCGCATGCGACCATGTCGACTGGGTCAGATACTTGATCGCCGCCGAGACCTTCTGGTTGCCTTCCACCAGCAGGATGTCGCCGGGGCGCAGCGTTCGCGCCAGGGTCTCGGGGTCGGAGGGCGTGTAGGGCTCGTAGCCGGAGGTCTGGCTCTGCAGCCGGTCGGCAAGACGGCGGCCGAGACGGTCGAGCAGCGTGTCGCGGCTTTCGGAAAGCGGCTTCAATGCAGCGGTCACGTCCCATCCCTTACCGTCATTGCGCGATCACTCTAGCCGCAGAGGTGACGGTCTGTCGAGCTTGACCGCGCCGCATCCATTCCTATATTTAGAATTATTCTAAATTGGAATCTCGCAGATGTTTTCCCGCCTCTTGAACCCCGGTAAACGCAGCCTCGAATCCCTCAGCGAACAGGAAATCCTCGCTCTCGCCATCACGTCCGAGGAAGACGACGGCCGCATCTATCTCGCCTATGCCGATGCGCTGCGCGACGCCTATCCCCATTCCGCCCGCGTCTTCGAGGACATGGCCGCCGAGGAGAGCCATCACCGCCAGATGCTCATCGACCGGCACGTCGCCCGCTTCGGCGACCGCATCCCGCTGGTGCGCCGCGAATATGTGCGCGACTTTCCCGAGAGAAAACCCGACTGGCTGATCGAGAATATGCCGCTCGACGCCATTCGCGCGCAGGCGGAAGCCATGGAGGAGGCGGCGCACCGCTTCTATCTGACGGCCGCCGCGCGCACGCAGGACGCGGCGACGCGAAAGCTGCTCGGCGATCTGGCGCTGGCGGAGAAATCGCACGAATCGCTCGCCCGGCGGCTCGGGGAGGAGCACACGCCGGCCGACGTGAAGGAAGAGGAAGACCAGACGGCGCGGCGGCAATTCGTACTGACCTATGTGCAGCCGGGCCTTGCCGGCCTGATGGACGGCTCCGTCTCGACGCTGGCGCCGATCTTCGCCGCCGCCTTCGCCACGCAGGATACCTGGCAGACCTTCCTCGTCGGCCTCTCGGCCTCCGTCGGCGCCGGCATTTCCATGGGCTTCACGGAGGCCGCTCATGACGACGGCAAGCTCTCCGGGCGTGGCTCCCCGGTCAAGCGCGGCCTTGCCTCGGGCATCATGACGGCGCTCGGCGGCCTCGGCCACGCGCTGCCCTATCTCATCCCGAATTTCATGCTGGCAACGGCCATCGCCGTCTTCGTCGTGTTCGTGGAACTCTGGGCCATCGCCTTCATCCAGAACCGCTACATGGAAACGCCGTTCTTCCGCGCCGTGCTCCAGGTCGTGCTCGGTGGCAGCCTCGTTCTGGCGGCGGGGGTTCTGATCGGCAACGCATAGGTGGGAGGCTGGGCCGTTCGCTCGCTCAAAGGCGGTGCACGGCGTCGAAAGGTTGCGTTTCGACGCTAAAGTTTGTCAGGGAAAAGTGGGAACCGATTTTCCCGAAAAGACAACGAAAACAAAAGAATTTAGAGCATGTCTGGTTCAATCTGAACCTGGCATGCTCTCGTGAAGCGGGGCGCTGACGCCCCGCTCCCGATTTTCTCAGGCGCGCAGTGCGGCGCCCGTGGTCTTGACCACATTGCCGACGATCTTGGCCGTCAGGGCCTCGAAATCCTCGTCCGTCAGCGTCTTGTCGGTCGGCTGGATGACGACCTCGATGGCGACGGACTTCTTGCCTTCGCCGAGCGATGCGCCCTCGAACACGTCGAAGACGTTGACGGCCGAAATCAGCTTGCGGTCGGCGCCGGTCGCCGCGCGCACGATGGCGCCGGCTTCCACCGATTTGTCCACCACGAAGGCGAAGTCGCGCTTCACCGCCTGGAAGGGCGAGAGATCGAGCGCCGGCTTGGTGCGGGTCGCCTTCTTCTTCGGTTCCGGCATGGCATCGACATAGATCTCGAAGCCGCAGAGTGCGCCGGCGACGTCCAGCGCGCCGAGCGCCTTTGGATGGAATTCGCCGAAGTAACCGAGAACGATCTTCGGCCCCATCTTGATCGTGCCGGAACGGCCCGGATGATACCAGCCCGGCGCGCCCGGCTCGATCTGCACATTGCCCATCGGCAGGCCGCAGGCCTCGATCACGGCCAGCGCATCGGCCTTGGCGTCGTAGACGTCGACCGGCTTGCCGCCACCCTTGGCCGCGTTCGACCACAGACGGCCGGCGCCGGCAAGCGTCGCCGTGCCGCGGCGCACGCCGCCGGCAACGCGGCGCTGGCCCTCGGGCCTGTCGTTCTCATAGGTGCCGGAGACCTCGAAGATCGCGACGTCGCCATAGCCCTTGTCGGCATTGCGCTGGGCCGCCGCCAGCAGGCCCGGCAGCAGCGAGGGGCGCATGTCCGACATGTCGGCCGCAATCGGGTTGGACAGCGCCAGAGACGGTGCGCCGCCACCGAAGAGTTCGGCATGCGCCTTCGGGATGAAGGACCAGGTGACGGCTTCCATCATGCCGCGCGAGGCAAGCGCCCGCTTGGCGAGGCGCGAGCGGATCTGCAGCGTGGTCAGGATGCGGCCGTTGACCGAGCCGTGGCTTTCCAGCGGCGCGGTGCGGATATTGTCGACGCCGTGGATGCGCATGACCTCTTCCACGAGGTCCGCCTTGCCGTCCACGTCGGGCCGCCAGGAGGGCACCGAGACAGAGACGCGCTCGCCGGAGCCCGAAACGGAAAAGCCGAGGCGCGTCAGGATGTCCACGCTCTCGTCACGGGACACCTCAAGCCCGGTCAGGCGCTTGACCTCGGAGAAGGGGAAGTCGACGACCTTCGCCGTATATCCCTTGTAGCCGACGACATCGGTCCTGGCCGGCGTGCCGCCGCAAAGCTCCAGAACCAGTTCTGTCGCGCGCTCCAGGCCGGCAACCATGTATTCCGGGTCGACGCCGCGCTCGAAGCGATAGCGTGCATCCGTAATGATGCCGTGCGAACGGCCGGTCTTGGCGACGTTCATCGGATCCCACAGCGCCGACTCGATCAGCACGTCGACGGTATTCTCGTCGCAGCCCGAATGTTCGCCGCCCATGATGCCGCCGATGGATTCGACGCCGTTGTCGTCGGCGATGACGACGTTGGACGGGGTCAGCGTGTATTCGCGCGTATCGAGCGCCAGCACCGTCTCACCCTCCGCCGCGCGGCGCACGACGAGATTGCCCTTCACCTTGGCCGCGTCGAAGACGTGCAGCGGACGGCCCTGGTCGAAGGTCATGTAATTGGTGATGTCGACGAGCGCATTGATCGGGCGAAGGCCGATGGCCAGCAGCCGCTGCTGCATCCAGCGCGGGCTCGGGCCGTTCTTGACGCCGCGTACGAGGCGGAGCGCGAAGCCAGGGCACAGATGGTCGTCGCCACCAAGTTCCAGCTTCACCTTGACCGGCGTTTCGCCCTCCACCGTGAAGGACGGCGCCTTCGGGGTCTTGAGCGTGCCGAGGCCGGAGGCTGCCAGATCCCGGGCGATGCCGTAGATGCTGGTGCAATCCGGACGGTTGGGCGTCAGGTTGATCTCGATGACCGGATCGTCGAGACCGGCATAGGCGGCGTAGCTCGTGCCCACGGGCGCGTCGGCCGGCAGGTCGATGATGCCGTCATGGTTGTCGGAGATCTCGAGTTCCTTCTCCGAACACATCATGCCGCGGCTCTCGACGCCGCGGATGGTGCCGACGGCGAGGGTCACGTCGATGCCGGGCACATAGGTGCCGGGCGCGGCGAAGGCGCCGACGAGGCCGGCGCGCGCGTTCGGCGCGCCGCAGACGACCTGGATCGGGTCGCCCTTGCCGGTGTCGACCATCAGCACGCGCAGCTTGTCGGCGTTCGGGTGCTGTTCGGCCGAGACGACCTTGGCGATGACGAAGGGCTTGAAGGCCGCCTTGTCGTCGACGTCCTCCACTTCAAGGCCGATCGCCGTCAGCTTCGCGCAGATCTCTTCGAGCGAGGCGTCGGTGTCGAGGTGATCCTTCAGCCAGGAGAGCGTGAATTTCATTGTCTTTCTCCTTGGATGCCGGTTACGCGCTGAGGCCGCCGAACAGGGTCGGCATGTCGAGCGGGCGGAAGCCGTAATGGCTCAGCCAGCGGACGTCGGCGTTGAAGAAGTCGCGCAGGTCCGGCATGCCGTATTTCAGCATGGCGATGCGGTCGAGGCCCATGCCCCAGGCAAAGCCCTGGTATTCGTCCGGGTCGAGGCCGCCGGCGCGCAGCACGTTCGGGTGAACCATGCCGCAGCCGAGGATTTCCATCCAGTCCGTGCCCTCGCCGAACTTGACGATCGGGCCGGAGGAGCGGTCGCACTGGATGTCGACCTCGAAAGACGGCTCGGTGAAGGGGAAGAAGGACGGACGGAAGCGCATGGTGACGCTGTCGACCTCGAAGAAGGCCTTGCAGAACTCTTCCAGCACCCAGCGCATGTTGGCGACATTGGCGGTCTTGTCGACCACAAGGCCTTCCACCTGATGGAACATCGGCGAATGGGTCGCGTCGCTGTCCTGCCGGTAGGTCTTGCCGGGGATGATGATGCGGATCGGCGGCTTCTGCGCTTCCATGGTGCGCACCTGCACGGGCGAGGTGTGCGTGCGCAGCACCTTGCGCTCGCCGTTCTCGTCGGCCGGGAAGAAGAACGTGTCGTGCATCTCGCGGGCCGGATGGCCCTCGGGGAAGTTCAGCGCCGTGAAGTTGTAGTAGTCCGTCTCGACGTCGGGGCCTTCAGCGATGGAGAAGCCCATGTCGCCGAAGATCGCGGTGATCTCGTCGACGATCTGGCTGATCGGGTGGATGCGGCCGCGTTCAGCGGGAGAAGAACGCACCTGCAGGCTGACATCGACGGTCTCGGCCTTCAGGCGGGCGTCGATGGCGGCATCGCGCAGCGCCGTCTTGCGTTCGGTGATGGCGTCGGTGACGCGCGTCTTCAGCGCGTTGATCGCCGCGCCGCGCGTCTGGCGCTCTTCCGGCGACATGGTGCCGAGAGTCTTCAGGAGGTCCGAGACGGAGCCCTTCTTGCCGAGCGCGCCCACGCGCACGGCTTCGATCGCCGCTTCGTCGGAGGCCGCGGCAACGTCGGAGAGGAGCTGCTGTTCCAGTGTGTCGAGTTCAGTCATCTTTACCTGCTTTGCTTGCGTCGGCCGGGCGGGGAGAGGCCAAGAGAACCTCGGACAGATAGCCGGTTGCGGCGAGGAAACGCCTGAGATCACTACCCATGTGCACGCGCCCGATCAATCGGGTGAGCCATAAAAACTTGCCGAGGAACCGGAGCATTTCCTTCAGTTCCGCCTCGGCGGCGGAGGGCGCGTTGGTGCGCCAGGCGGCATAGGCTTTCTCGGCCGTCGCCACGCCGAGGCGGGCGCGGTCGGTCAGCTGCAGGAAGAGCAGCCAGACGTCGCGCGCCTGCGCCGCGGCAAGCGGCATGGCCGCTTCCGGCTCCTCCTCGAAATCCATGAAGCCGATGCGCCGCTCGCCGGCCACGAAGAAGTCGCGCGGATGCGGACGCCCGTGGCACAGGCCTTTGCCATGCAGCGCGCCGAGATGGGCGGCGCAGGCGACGAGCAGGCCGTCATGGGCCGCCGGATCGGTGTCGCGCAGTACATCGAGTTCGGCCGTCACGGTCGGTGCGACGTCGGAAAGAACGAGCGCATTGCCCGAGGCATAGAGCACGCGGGGGACGGGCACGCCGTTCGCGGCGAAGGTCTCGATGCGGCGGATCTCCCGCGCGATCATGCCCTTGCTGTCGAGATAGGGGGAGGGGCGCAGGAACGCCTGGCCGAACAGCCGGGCGAGCGACATCTGCGCCTTGGTCCAGATCGGCGGGCGCTCGGTGCCGTAGCGCTTGATCCAGACGGCGCCGAAGGAAAGTTCGACGCGCTCGACCCGGCGCGTTTCGCGCGTCAGCGCGGCAAGCAGCCTCTCGACGTCGCCGTCGGTCATGTGGGGGATCGCATTGAGGTCGGTCTGCGCGCCGTCCATGGGGTCTCGTCCCGAAATCCAAACAAAAACCCGCACCGGTTCCCCGGCGCGGGTTTCACAACGAAGCGAAGATTTGTTGTGAGCGCCGGTTAGTTGACGGCGGTCTCAAACTCGTTCTTCGTGCCGGTTTCCTTGAGGTATTCCAGAGCCTTCTTGGCGGCTGCGACGAGCGCGCCGAAAGCTGCGGTCTCATGGATTGCCATGTCCGAAAGCACCTTGCGGTCAACTTCGATGCCAGCCTTGTTCAGACCGTCGATGAAACGGCCATAGGTCAGGCCGTGCTCGCGGACGGCAGCGTTGATGCGCTGGATCCAGAGAGCGCGGAAGTTGCGCTTGTTGACCTTGCGGTCGCGGTAGGCGAACTGCTTGGAACGATCAACCGCTGCCTTGGCGGCGCGGATGGTGTTCTTGCGGCGGCCGTAGAAACCCTTGGCTGCCTTCAGCGTCTTCTTGTGCTTGGCGTGGGAAGTAACGCCGCGTTTTACACGTGCCATGTCATGATCTCCTTAACGTATCAATTGCGCGATGAGTCTCAGAGACCGTTCGGCAGGTAGTTCTTGATGACCTTCTTGCCATCGGGCTCGGCCAGCACCATGGTGCCGCGGGCGTCGCGAATGAACTTGTTGGTACGCTTGATCATGCCGTGGCGCTTGCCGGCAGCGGCAGCGACGACCTTGCCGGTCGCGGTGATCTTGAACCGCTTCTTGGCAGACGACTTCGTCTTCATCTTGGGCATTTTGCTACTCCATTCTTCTTGAATTCGAGACGACTGACGAGGTCGCCTCCAGCGTAAAGAACGGCCACGGCATGCCCTGCCGGACCGTTCGGACGGCGGCTTGTAACCGAAGTGCCCGCAAAGCGCAACCGGATTCCGCAAAACCGGGCCTTGCAAGGCAGAAATGGAAAAGCCGCCCCGAAAGGCGGCTTTGATCCGTTCAGCGCCTGGCGCCAGCGACGGGGCTCACTTCGGCGCGAGCACCATCATCATCTGGCGTCCCTCGAGCTTCGGCTCGGCTTCGACCTTGGCGATGGCCAGGGTGTCTTCCTTGACCTGCAGCAGCAGCTTCATGCCGAGTTCCTGGTGGGCCATTTCGCGGCCGCGGAACTTCAGCGTCACCTTGACCTTGTCGCCCTCTTCGAAGAAGCGGTTCATGGCCTTCATCTTCACGTCATAGTCATGCGTGTCGATGTTCGGGCGCATCTTGATTTCCTTGATCTCGACGATCTTCTGCTTCTTGCGCGCTTCGGCCGCCTTCTTCTGGTTGGCGTATTTCAGCTTGCCGAGGTCAAGGATCTTGCAGACGGGCGGCTCGGAGTTCGGTGCGATCTCCACGAGATCGAGGCCGGCTTCTTCAGCCATGCGCAGGGCCTGATCGGTGGGGACGATGCCGTGGTTCTGGCCTTCGGCGTCGATGAGCTGGACGCGGGGAATCCGGATTTCCTTGTTGGAACGCGGGCCGTCCTTGACAGGGGCTTCCGCTTTGAAGGGTCTGCGAATGGTCGTGTTCTCCTCGAACTGTTTCGACTGGTGTGAATCTGTGCGTCGACCGGGCCGTTTGCCCGCCTTTCGGCGTTTGTCGGCAATGTGTTGATCGCGCTCGCGAAGTCAATAGCACGCCGCGCGGAAAAATCACCACCTGTCCTTGCACGCGCGAATCTGGTCTAGCTCTCGGCAAAAGACGGGGCGACGGGCGGTTTTCCGGGGTCTTGGCGCAGGACAGGGAGATAGGCATGACGACGACGAACGGCAAGGATGTAGCGGTGGAATTCCTCACGGTCGGGGAGGGCGCCGATGCACGCGGCATCGCCATGCTCCTCGAACCGCCGGCCGGCGGCAATGCACTCGCCCATCTCGTCTGGCTGGGCGGCTACCGCTCCGACATGACGGGCACCAAGGCGGTGGAGCTTGCCGCCCTCGCCGCCCGGCTCGGCACCGCCTGCGTGCGCCTGGACTATTCCGGCCACGGCGCCTCTGGCGGCGCCTTCGTCGGCGGCACGATCTCGCGCTGGCTGGAAGAGGCGCTCGCCGTGATCGAGCACGCGGCCGGAACGCTCGGCACGCGCCGCGTCGTGCTGGTCGGTTCCTCCATGGGCGGCTGGATCGCATTGCGTGCGGTCGCCGAGCTTGCAAGACGCAAGGATGTCGAGGTCGCCGGCCTCGTGCTCATCGCGCCCGCGCCGGATTTCACCTCCGAGCTGATCGAGCCGAACCTGACGGAGGCCGAGCGCACGGCGCTGGCCGAGCGCGGCCAGTTCGAGGAGCCGACCCCCTATGGTCCCGATCCGAACATCTACACACTGAAGCTCATCGAGGACGGCCGCGCGAACCGCGTCCTGACGGGCGTCATCGAGACCGGCTGTCCGGTGCACATCCTGCAGGGCATGGCCGATCCGGACGTGCCCTATGCCCATGCCGTGCGCCTGATGGAGCACCTTTCCGGCGACGACGTGGTGCTGACGATGATCCGCGACGGCGACCATCGCCTGTCGCGCCCGCAGGATATCGCCAAGATCCTCGAGGCCGCAGAGGGTCTGGCCCGCGGAAACTGAGGGTTGGCGTGGCCGCCGGGCCACATTTTAACCATATTGCGGCATCGCCAATTCTATTGATTGACGAAACCCCCTCCTGGTCTTTAACTCTTTGTTAACGATTAGGGGACGTTCCATGGCACGAATGATTGGTGCGAAGGCTGGGGTTGTGGCGGTTCTCGCTCTCCTCGTTTCTTCTTCCTCGGCTTTCACGGCGCCGACCTCGGCGCTGTCCATGAAGACAGGCGGCGTCACCTCGCAGCCGATCGGTCATTACGAATTCTGTCAGACCTACAAGTCCGAATGCCGCGCCGGCGTGCGCAACCAGGCGCCGGCCAAGGTCACCGAGTTCGGCTGGTCCGTGGTTCGCCAGATCAATGCCAGCGTCAACCGCGACATCACCCCGATCACCGACAAGGAACTGCACGGCAAGGACGAGATCTGGTCCTATCCTGACGGCGCCGGCGACTGCGAGGATTTCGTTCTCCTCAAGCGCAAGAAGCTGATGCAGAAGGGCTTTGCCCCCGGCGACCTTCTGATCACCGTTGTGCGCAAGCCGGATGGCGAAGGCCATGCCGTGCTGACGCTGCGCACCACCCAGGGCGACTTCATCCTCGACAACCTCAACAACGAGGTGAAGCTGTGGACCGAAACGCCCTATCGCTACCTGAAGCGCCAGGCCTCGTTCCACGCCGGCCGCTGGGTCTCGATCGAAAACGGCGACGCCGTCATGGTGTCCTCGGTCGGCCAGTAAGCGGCAGGCCCATTCCTGAAATCGAAAAGGCCGCGGAGCGATCCGCGGCCTTTTTGCATTTTTGGGGCTGATTTCCGGGGAAAGGTCACACCGGCTCCCAGCCGTCCTTCTCGCTGGCGCGGTAGATGGCGTCGATGAGCTTCTGATTGTTAACGGAACTCTCCAGCGTCACCACCTCGGCATCTCCGCCGAGAGCTGCGCTGGAAAAGGCTTCGGCCTGGCGCTTGTACTGGCGCGCATCCTGGAAGCGGAAGTGCTGGCTCTCGCCGTGGTTCTGGTTGGTCAGCTCGATTTCCTCGGCGCCGTAGCGGTCGGCGTTGAAGGGCGATTTCACCTCGATGAAGCCCTTGTCGCCATGGAAGACCATGACTTGGCGATGGGCGAGCTGGGTGGAAATGTAGAAGGACAGTTCGAAGTCGCCGAAGTCGGCCCGCACGCTGGAATAGATGTCGGTGCCGAATTCCGGGTCGCGGTCGGTATTCGCCTGTATGCGCAACGCTTCCTTACCGGTGACGAAGCGGGTGGAGATCGTCGGGTAGACGCCGATATCGGGCAAGCCGCCACCGCCGAGCGCGGGCACGTTGCGCATGTTGCCGGGGTCGCGATTGAAGTAGGTGAAGGCGCCCTGCACATGGCGCAGCCGGCCGATGGCGCCTTCGGACAGAAGCGCACGGACTTTCCGCCAGACCGGGCTGTAGGTGATCATATAGGCTTCGCAGATCAGCACCTTGTTGCGGTCGCGCGCCGCGATCAGTCCGGCGATCTCGCCGGAATTCAACGCGATGGGCTTTTCGCAAAGCACGTGTTTGCCTGCATCCGCCGCCTTGATCGACCATTCCACATGCTGGGATGTCGGCAGGGGAATATAGACCGCGTCGATGGTGTCGGAGGCCAGCATCTCCCCGTAGGAGCCGAAGGCATGCGGCACCGAGAAGCGGTCCGCCATGGCGCGGGCCTTCGTCAGGTCCCGGCTGGCAATGGCGGTGACGACGCAGTTTTCCGCATCCTGGATGGCCGGCACGACGAGGTCGCGGCCGATCTTGGCCGTCGAGAGGATTCCGAAACGCAGCATGGTGATCTCCCTGATTGCGCGGGGAGACTAGTCCCGAGGTACGTTCCTCGCAAGCGTGGCGGCTCGCAAAAAATCCGGCGGACGGCGTGCAAAGGCCGGTTCTCCCGCCTATGTTGGCGGTGTTCTTTTCAGCACGAACCCTTTGGAGGCACCCATGCAGTTTCGCGCCCTCGGCAAGACCGGCTTTTCCATCGCGCCCCTCGTTTTCGGCGGCAATGTCTTCGGCTGGACGGTCGACGAGAAGACCTCCTTCGATCTTCTGGATGCCTTCACCGACGCCGGCTTCAATGCCATCGACACGGCCGATGTCTATTCCCGCTGGGCGCCGGGCAACGAGGGCGGCGAATCCGAGGCGATCATCGGCAAATGGCTGAAGCGCTCCGCCATTGCCCGCGACCGGGTGGTGATCGTCACCAAGGTCGGATCCGACATGGGGCAGGGCCGGCGGGATCTGCGCAGGACCTGGATCGTCGAGGCGGTGGAAGCCTCGCTGAAGCGCCTCCAGACCGATCATATCGATCTCTACCTCTCGCACTGGCCGGATGCCGAAACGCCCTACGAGGAAACGCTGGAAGCCCATGCCAGCCTCGTTGCGGCCGGCAAGGTGCGCGCCTTCGGCGCCTCCAACCTCGACGCCGGCCAGCTGCAGGCCTCGTTCGACGCCGCCGACGCGGCTGGCCTGCCGCGTTATGGCGTGCTCCAGCCGGAATACAATCTCTACGACCGCGACGGCTTCGAGGGCCCGCTTGCCGAACTCTGCCGCAGCGAGGAGATCGGCGTCATCACCTATTTCAGCCTCGCGTCCGGTTTCCTGACGGGCAAGTACCGCACGGCGGCCGATACCGAGGGCCGGGCGCGGGGCGAGGATGTCGCGCGGTACCTCGATGACAAGGGCCAGCGCATCCTGGCTGCGCTCGACCGGATCGCTGCCGAAACCGGTGCGAAGCCGGCGGAAATCGCTCTGGTCTGGCTGATGGCCAAGCCCGCCGTCACCGCGCCCATCGCCAGCGCCACCAGCCTTGCCCAGCTCGAAAGCCTGACGAAGGCCGCGACGCTGGCGCTCTCTGCCGATCAGCTGCGTGCACTCGACGAGGCCGGCGCCTGACCACAGGGCTCTCTAGCGTTTGTCAGGGAAAAGTGGGAACCGGTTTTCCCGAAAAGACAAACGAAAACAAAAGAATTTAGAGCATGTCAGGTTCAATCTGAACCTGACATGCTCTAGCCTCTGTATCGGAAGAAATCGACGAAGGCCCGGAGCGCCGGCCGCATCTGCCGGCGCGTCGGGTAGTAGATCGAGAAGCCGTCGAAGGGCGGGCACCAGTCCTCGAGCACGGGAACGAGCCGACCGGCATCGATATCCCCGGCGACACGCTGGTCGAAGACATAGGCAAGACCGGCTCCGTCCATGGCGGCGGCCCGCATCAGCCGCTGGTCGGAAACGATCAGCGGGCCGTTGACGTCCACCGTCACCTGCCGCCCGTCCTTCTCCAGTTCCCAGCGATAGAGAAGCCCGCTCGAAAAGCGCCGGCGGATGCAGCGGTGCTGCATCAGGTCACGCGGCTGGAGCGGTTTCGGATGTGTCTCGAAATAGGCGGGCGCACCCACGATCAGCCCGCGCCAGGGCCCGCTCGCCCGCACCGCGATCATGTCCGCTTCCAGATGTTCGCCGAGCCGCAGGCCCGCATCGAAGCCCTTTTCGACGATGTCCTCGAAGCGGTCGTCGGTCCGAAGGTCGAGTTCGATGTCGGGATAGGCCAACAGGAAGGCCGCCAGGCGCGGCATGACGATATCTTCCGCCGCGATCAGCGGCATGGTCACGCGCAGCGGCCCCGCAGGCCTACCCTGCCGGTCGGCGAGCGTTTCCATGACGGTGCCGATATCGGCGAGCGCCGGCGCCAGCGTGTCGAGCAGCAGCCGGCCTTCCTCGGTCGGCGCGACGCTTCGGGTGGTGCGGGCGATGAGGCGCACGCCAAGGCTCGCTTCCAGCGCCGATACGGCATGGCTGACGGCGGAGGGCGCAACGCCGAGCTCGGCCGCGGCCTTGCGGAAGGAGCGCGTCTCCGCGACGAGGGCGAGCACGGCGAGTTGCGAGAGCTGGGTCCGATTCATTGTTCTAACAGATAGAACAAGCCATTGGCTTTTGCAGCAATTTTCAGATGAAGCACCGCGCCCTAGATTGCCCCTTGCCGGATGACGGCGGATTGCCCGCCGCCCGCAAATGGGGACGCCTCCCGTCCCGGAAGAAGGATTTTGCCATGAAACACCGTACACTCGGCAGTCTCGACGTTTCCGCCCTCGGCCTCGGCTGCATGGGCATGAGCCATGCCTATGGCCCCTCGAGCGACGAGACGGCGGCCATCGCCACGCTCCACCGCGCCGTCGATCTCGGCGTCACCCTGTTCGACACCGCCGAGGTCTATGGCCCCTATGCGAATGAAATCCTCGTCGGCAAGGCGCTGAAGCCGATGCGCGACAAGGTGGTCATCGCCACCAAGTTCGGTTTCCGCATCGACGCCACCAAGCCTTCGGCCGAGATGATCGCCGGCACGGACAGCCGGCCGGAAAACGTCAGGGCCGTCGCCGAGGCCTCGCTGAAGCGGCTCGGCGTCGAGGTCATCGATCTCTTCTACCAGCACCGCGTCGATCCGGCCGTGCCGATCGAGGAGACGGTGGGCGCGATGGCGAATCTGGTGCGCGCGGGCAAGGTCAAGGCGCTCGGTCTGTCGGAAGCCGGGGCGGAGACGATCCGCAAGGCTCATGCGGTGCACCCCATCGCCGCCGTCCAGAGCGAGTATTCGCTCTGGACCCGCGACGTGGAGGAGAACGGCGTGCTGGAAGCCTGCCGCGCGCTCGGCATCGGCTTCGTGCCCTTCAGTCCGCTCGGCCGCGGCGTGCTCACCGGCGCGCTGAAGAAGCTGGACGGTCTTTCCGCGGATGACTTCCGCCGCTCGCTGCCGCGTTTCGATGCGGAAAATTTCGACGCCAACCTCGCGCTGGTTGCGCTGCTGGAGGCAATGGCGAAGGAGAAGGGCGTCGCCCCGGCCCAGCTTGCGCTCGCCTGGGTGCTGGCGCAGGGCGATTTCATCGTTCCCATTCCCGGCGCCAGCAAGGTGCCGCACCTGGAGCAGAACGTCGCCGCCGCCGATGTTGCCCTGACGGCTGAGGAAGCCGCCCGCCTCGGCGACCTGCTCGCCCCGGCAAAGGTCGCCGGCGGTCGCTATTCGCAGAAGATGGCCGCGATGGCGAGCCGCTAGAGCATTTCCAGCCGACGCGGCATCCCGTCGGCGTCGGACAATGCGACAAGAGCAAAAGCCCAGAACAATCCCGGTGAACCGGCGTTCACCGGGATTGTCCTAGGGAGCTACGCTGCATCCCCGATCCGCTTGTAGAAGAACGTCGTCGCGCAAGAGCGGCCGTCCGGATAGAGCGCATAGTCGGGGATGAGGCCGGCCCGCTGCCAGCCGAGGCGTTCGTAGACCGTCTCGGCGGGGCTGCCCGTGGCGGTATCGAGCACCAGCACGGTCTTGCCGCGGCGGGCGGCTTCCGCTTCCGCTGCCGCCATCAGCGCGCGAGCGAGCCCATGGCCGCGCGCGCTTTCCATCACCAGCAGCTTCTTGATATCCGCCCGGTGCGGCTGGTTGGGCATCTGGCGGATGCCGACCTGCACCGTGCCGACGATGCGGCCCGCCTGTTCGGCGACAAAAAGCAATGTCGCGTCCTCGCCCACCGCCGTCGCCACGCCCTCCCAGAAGGGCATGGCATCGGCCGGCCCGTAGGGTGCCATGAAGCCGACGGAGGCCCCGCCGGTCACGCAATCGGCCAGCACCGCGGCCAGTTCGCCCAGCCGGGCGCGGGTTTCCGTCTCGTCGAGCAGTCTCACGTCGCGCATCGGTTCCTCGAGGTCAGTTGCGGCCGCGGTCCAGCACCACGGCGTAATGGGCCGGCACGTCGCCGGGATTTTCGAAGACGTGGCCTTCGGTAATGCTCATGTAGAGGCAGTCGCCGGGCGCAAGATCGTGCACCGTTCCCGCCACCGTCATGCGCAGCGCGCCGGAAAACAGCCAGACATGCTGCGTCATGCCCGCCTTCGCCGTCTCCGGCGGGTAGGCGATGCGCGCGCCGGCCGGAAACGTCACCTCGATCACCTCGACACGGGATGGCGTGTCGGGCGCGGACACCGCGCGGCGCTGGTAGCCGGTCTCCGGATCGCGCCAGACGATCTGCTTTTCCCGCCGCGACAGAGGATCGCCGCTTTCGCCGGAAAAGGCGAAAAAGGCAGAGAGCGTCAGGTCCAGCGCCGCGCAGAGTCGCGAAAGCAACTGCGCCGTCGGGCTCGCCTCGCCGCGCTCGATGCGCGAGATCATCGCCCGGCTGACGCCGGAGGCGGCCGCAAGATCGTCCAGTGTCCGGCCCTGAACGGTTCGCAACTGTCGCAACCGGTCGCCGATGGCGCTTTCGAGAGAGTCGTTTTCTATTTCCATTATAATGGAATATTTGCCTCTTATCGTGGAGTCAAGCCATGGAACTCCTCCCAAAATAATTCCCCGCCATGCCGCTCCGGCGACAATGCGACGCCGGCCGACCCGGTATGGTGGCGGCAGATTCGGGAGGGCGGACGGATGAGGAGTGAAGCACAGGGGCCATCGTCGTCGCTCTTTTCCATCACCGCCATCGTGGTCTCGATGACGCTGGTCGCCATCGGCAACGGCGTCATGCTCGCCTATGTGCCCTATGTGCTGTCGCGCGCCGTCGCGCCTGCCTGGACGCCCGGCGCGGCCGTCACGGCCATCGCCTTCGGTGGACTGATCGGCTGCGTCATCGCCGGTCCGGTCATCCGCCGCGTTGGCCATGCGCGCGCCTTTTCCTGCTCGCTCGCCCTTGTCATCATCGCTGCCTTCCTTGTCGCGCTCGGCGTCAATCCCATCCTCTGGATCGTCGCCCGCGGCATCTACGGCGTTGCCGGCAACTTCAACTTCATCATCGCCCAGAGCTGGCTGAACCATGCGGCGGACAACCGCTGGCGCGGCAAGGCCATGTCGTTCTTCTACATGGCCTATGTGCTCGGCCTTGGCGTCGGCGCCTGGATCTTCGGCCGCATGCCGGCGGACGGCAATCTCGCCCCGCTCGTCACCATCTTCGTGACGACCGTCGCGCTGCTGCCCATCGGCCTCACCCGGCTGCCCACGCCGCCGGCCCCCGCCCGCGTCAGCCTCGATTTCGCCATGGCCTGGCGCAATTCGCCGGTCGCGCTCATCGGCGTGCTCGCCGCCGGCGGTCTTTCCATGGTCGTGCAGGGCTTCACGCCCATCTACGCCGCCACCAACAATGTCGGGCAGGCCGATGTCGCGCTCCTGATGTTCGTCATGCAGTTCGGCCTCATCTTCGTGCAGTATCCGCTCGGCACGCTCTCCGACCGCATCGACCGGCGCGTCGTGCTCATCATCACCTGCCTGTTGATCGCCGCTACGGCGGTCGCCGCGCTCTTCGTCTCCTTCGGCGCCTTCGTGGTGCTGATGCTGGTCTTCGCGCTCTGGGCCGGCGCCGTCGAGAGTGTCTATTCCATCGCCAATGCCCATGCGAACGACCGCACGGATCCGGAGGATTTCGTGCCGCTCGCCTCCACGCTTCTCGTCGCCTGGTCCACCGCCGCGACGCTGGTTCCGCTTGGCGTGACGGCGCTGACGCCGACCTTCGGCCCCAAGACCTTCATCTATGCCGCCATGGCCGTGGCGCTCGCCTATGCCGCCTTCGTCGCCCATCGCCTGCGCCTTCGCGAGACGGTGCCGCCCGAAGCGCGCGAGACCTTCGAGATCCGCAGCGCCCAGGTGCCGAATGCCGGCGCGCTGGTGGAAGGCGAAAAAGCCCCGGAATAGCGGCGCTTGCGGCGAGGAAACGGTTCATTTACCGCTTTGCGCTGCCCTTGCCCGCTGCTATATGGCGCGCATGAGCACCAATAATTCGACGCCCCTCGACCACATCCGCAATTTCTCCATCATTGCCCACATCGACCACGGCAAGAGCACCCTGGCCGACCGGATCATCCAGCGCTGCGGCGGCCTGTCTGACCGCGAGATGGAGGCGCAGGTGCTGGACTCGATGGACATCGAGCGCGAGCGCGGCATCACCATCAAGGCCCAGACCGCGGCCCTGCAGTACAAGGCCAAGAACGGCCAGGTCTACAACCTGAACCTGATCGACACGCCAGGCCATGTGGACTTCTCCTACGAGGTGAGCCGCTCGCTCTCCGCCTGCGAGGGTGCGCTGCTGGTGGTGGATGCCTCCCAGGGCGTGGAAGCCCAGACGGTGGCCAACTGCTACACGGCCCTGGATCTCGGTGTCGAGATCGTCACCGTGCTCAACAAGATGGACCTGCCGCAGGCCGATCCCGAGAACGCCAAGGCCGAGGTCGAGGACGTGATCGGCATCGACGCCTCGGACGCCGTGCTGATCTCGGCGAAAACCGGCCTCGGCATTCCCGACGTGCTGGAAGCGATCGTCAAGCGCCTGCCCGCGCCGAAGAGCGAGGGCGGCGAAAAGGCGCCGCTGAAGGCCCTTCTGGTCGACAGCTGGTACGACACCTATCTCGGCGTCATGGTTCTCGTGCGCATCATCGAGGGCCGCCTGACGAAGGGCCAGGTCATCCGCATGATGGGTACGGACGCCAAATACACCGTCGAGCGCGTCGGCGTGCTGACGCCGAAGATGGTGGCGATGGATTCGCTGGGCCCGGGCGAGATCGGCTTCATCACCGCGTCCATCAAGGAAGTCGCCGATACCCGCGTCGGCGACACGATCACCGAGGACAAGCGCCCGACCGCGTCAGCCCTGCCAGGCTTCAAGCCGGCCCAGCCGGTGGTGTTCTGCGGCCTCTTCCCGGTCGATGCGGCCGATTTCGAGGAACTGCGCTCGGCCATGGGCAAGCTGCGCCTCAACGACGCCTCCTTCTCGTTCGAAATGGAAAGCTCCGCCGCGCTCGGCTTCGGTTTCCGCTGCGGCTTCCTCGGCCTGCTGCATCTCGAAATCATCCAGGAGCGCCTCTCCCGCGAATTCGACCTCGACCTCATCGCCACGGCCCCCTCGGTGGTCTACCAACTGACGATGACGGACGGCACGGAGAAGGAACTGCACAACCCGGCCGACATGCCGGACGTCGTGAAGATCTCCGAGTTCCGCGAACCCTGGATCAAGGCGACGATCCTGACGCCGGACGAATATCTCGGCGGCATCCTGAAGCTTTGCCAGGACCGGCGCGGCATCCAGACGGAGCTGACCTATGTCGGCAACCGCGCCATGCTGACCTATGAACTGCCGCTCAACGAAGTGGTGTTCGACTTCTACGATCGCCTGAAGTCGATCTCCAAGGGCTATGCCTCCTTCGACTACAATCTGCATGGCTACCGCGAGAGCGACCTCGTCAAGATGTCGATCCTCGTCAATGCCGAGCCGGTCGATGCGCTCTCCATGCTGGTCCACCGCTCGGCGGCGGAAAAGCGCGGCCGTGTCATGTGCGAGAAGCTGAAGGACCTCATCCCGCAGCACATGTTCCAGATCCCGATCCAGGCCGCCATCGGCGGGCGCATCATCGCCCGCGAGACGGTGCGCGCCCTGCGCAAGGACGTGACCGCCAAGTGCTATGGCGGCGACGCCACCCGCAAGCGCAAGCTTCTGGAAAAGCAGAAGGAAGGCAAGAAGCGCATGCGCCAGTTCGGCAAGGTGGAGATCCCGCAGGAAGCCTTCATCGCCGCGCTCAAGATGGGCGACGAATAGACAAGAAAAAGGGAGGCATCGCCTCCCTTTTTCTTGTCCTCAATCGCGCCTGATCGTCGCCAGGATGTCCCAGAGATCCGCCCCCGTCTCGAAGACGGCGGCATTGGCGCGAAAACCGATTTCGGCGGCGACGAGGTCCATCATGTCGAGTGCGGGGTCACGTGCGCCGGCCGCGCCTGCAAGGCTCCGTGCGGCCTTCTCCGCCCGCGCCGTTTCGCTCGCCATGCCCTGAAGGGCGGTGTTCATGATGCCGGCAATCTGCATGGGCGAAGACCTCGTTGATCCCGTTCCTTCTACGCCATGGCCCTTTCCATCCCGTGAAGGGAAAATCGCCGGCCCTGTGCGGTTTCGGCACAGGGCCGGCCTTTCTCAGTGGCCGGGATGCAGCGCGTCGTTGAGATACATGCAGGTCAGCATGGTGAAGACATAGGCCTGGATCAGCGCCATCAGCAGTTCCAGCGCCGTCAGCGCCACCGTCATGACGAAGGGCAGTGCGGCGCCGACGATGCCCAGCGTGCCGAGACCGGCCATGGAGACGACGAAGCCGGCAAAGACCTTCAGCGTGATATGGCCTGCCAGCATGACGGCGAAGAGACGCACCGAATGGCTGACGGGGCGCGAGAGGTAGGAGATCACCTCGATGGGCACGATGATCGGCGTCAGGACCAGGGGCACGCCATCGGGTACGAAGAGCCGCAGGAAGCGCGCGCCGTGCCGGAAGAGGCCGTAGAGCGTGACGGTCAGGAACACCAGCATGGCCAGCGCGAAGGTGACGATCAGGTGGCTCGTCACGGTGAAGGCATAGGGAAAGAGGCCGATGAGGTTGGCGACGAGGATGAACAGGAACAGCGAGAAGACCAGCGGAAAGAAGCGCATGCCCTCCTCGCCCGCATTGGCGCGCAGCGTCCTGGCGACGAACTCGTAGAGCATTTCCGCACTCGCCTGCCCGCGGCCGGGGACAAGCCTTCGCCGGCGGGTGGCAAGGAGCAGGCCGCCGCCGGCCGCAACCGCCGTCAGCGCCATATAGGCGGCAGAATTGGTGAAGCTCAGGTCGAGCCCGCCGATCTCGAAGGGGATCAGCGGCTTGATCCGAAATTGTTCAATGGGTCCGGCCATGGTCTGTCCTCGAAAAGGCGCCAGCACACGGAAGATAGGCCGCGCATGCCGAAGGGCGATGCACGATGCATGGAAACCGCGGAGCTGGCTTGAAAAGGGAGGGGGATGGAGCGTTCAACGGGACTGCCTGATCTCGACTAGGAGAAAAGGGGCCGTCCCCGGAACGAACAAGGCGCAGGTCGTCCCGCGCGAAGGCTGTCTATCCCGTGCGAGGGGGGATGGCAAGGGGGAGGGACGCGTGGCCGGCGACGGCTGGTCCGAGGGACGGTATCCCCCCAAGTGCAGCAAGGATGCCGGAGAGGAGCAAGGATATCCGGTCTCCCGTTTCGCGCGCTGGCGCTCTTTCCTTTCCTTCGTCATGTCGGATTTGATCCGGCACCAGCCGCCGCGCGCGTGTGCAGTGAGACCCGTCCACGGAAGCCCGCGCCCCGGACTTGGATCAGGTCGGGAATGACGAAGGTGTAGGTGCCGCTTGTCGCGGCAATGGGCATTGCGCGTTGGCGTGTCCAACTGACTCATCCACCGGTATGGGATGAGGCCGAACAGGCCGCACGAACCCTGCCTCCAACGCCTCAGCCGCCCTCATAGGCCTGCTGCCCCGCCTGTAGCGCGTCGTCCAGCCGGCCGCCTTCCGGGAAGATGGCGAGGGTCTCCGGCTTGTCGACATCCGGCACTAGCCGGGGGCAGGGGGCGGCCGCGCCGAGCACGGTGGTGACGGGGATGACGCCTGCCCAGATCGGCAGGGCGAAATCCGCCTCGTCGTCGCCCACGCCCTTGGCGCGCACCTTCGCCGCCGCCTCGTCGATGGGCATGGCGATGATCGTCGTCGCCTTGGCCTCCTGCACGGTGATGGGGCGCAACAGCGCGCTGCGGTCCGGATAGAAGCGGTCGACCACGTCGCGCATCGCCTCGATCTTTTCCTCTGGGTCTTCCACCAGCCGGGCGGTGCCGAAACACATGGCGGAGCGGTAGTTGGCCGAATGGTTGAAGCCGGAGCGGGCGAGCACCAGCCCGTCGAGATGGGCAACGGTCAGGCAGGCGGGCGTGCCGGCTTTCAGGTGCCGCAGCATGCGGCTCGCCGAGGAGCCGTGCCAGTAGAGCGTGTCGCCCTTGCGCCAGAACAGCGTCGGCGTGGCATAGGGCTGGCCGTCGATGACATAGGCGACGTGACAGAGCATGGCCGCATCGAGGATGGCATGCACCGCCGCGCGGTCGTAGCTGCCGCGCTCATGCAGCCGCTTGACGCGGTTGCGCGCGGTGACGGGATAGGTGGCTTCGGTTTCGACGCTCATGCGGGGCTTGCCTTTCAAACGATGGGCCGCCATGGTGCGCCATGCGATTGGACCGGAAAAGCACCAATTTAGATGAAAGAAAAAAGACCAATCTGCCGGATTGGTCCCTGCTCGTCCCTGTCCTGCCGACCGCCGGCAAGCGCACGCCCGCGCTCTACCGCGAGCTGCGCCGCCTCATCGAGGCCGGCAGCATTCCGCCCGGCAGCAAGCTGCCGCCCTCGCGCGATCTCGCCGCCCGACTGAAGACCTCGCGCGGTAGCGTCGTCGCCGCCTTCGAGACGCTGATCGCCGAAGGTTATGCCGTCGCGCGCACCGGCGCCGGCACCTTCGTCGCCGACCGCGTGCCGAACGTGAAACCCGCCGTGCCGCTGGAGGTGGACCCCGTGCCGCCGGCGATGCCGCTGCCCGGCACGCTCGGCGTCGCCATGGCCGATGCGCGCACGTTGAACCGCTTCCGGACGCTGCTCACGCGCCATCTCGCCCGCCCCGGCCCGGAGCATTTCCACTATGGCGATCCGCGTGGTGGCGAGGCCCTGCGCCAGGCGGTCGCGGCCTATCTGCGCCAGGCGCGCGGGGTGCGCTGCGAAGCGCGCTCCATCGTCATCACCACGGGCACGCAGCAGGGCATCGATCTCGTGCTGCGCGCCGTGCTGTCGCCCGGTGACCGCGTGATGATCGAGGACCCCTGCTATCCCAGCGCCCGCGCCGCCTTTGCCGGAAACGGCCTCGTCCTGTCGGGCCTCGCGGTCGATGCGGAGGGTGCGGATATCGCGCGTGCCACGCCCGGCGCCCGTGCGGTATATGTGACGCCGTCGCACCAGTTTCCGCTCGGGGTCACCATGAGCATGCGCCGCCGTCTCGCCCTTATCGACTGGGCGCGCGAGACGGGCGGCTGGATCCTCGAGGACGACTACGACAGCGAGTTCCGTTTCGCCGGTCCGCCGCTCGCCGCCATGCAGGGCATGGATGACAGCGGCCGGGTGATCTATCTCGGCACCTTCTCCAAGGTGCTCTTTCCGGGCCTGCGCCTCGGTTATGCGGTCATTCCCGATACATTGCTGGAGGCGGTCGTGGCGCTGCGCAGCCGGTCCGACCGCAGTCCGCCGACACTGGCCGAGGCTGCGCTGACCGACCTGATCCGCGAGGGCCATTTCGCCGCGCATCTGCGCCGCGCCCGGCGGCAGGCCGAGGCGGCGCGCGATGCGCTGGTGGAAGGCTTGTCCGCCGCGAAGAGCCTGTCGGTGACCGTGCCCGACCAGGGCCTGCACCTCGTCGCCGGCCTGCCGGCAAGGCTTGCGGACACGGCGGCGGTGGAGATCGCCCGGCAGGCGGGCCTTGGCGTGCGCGCGCTCTCGGCCATGGCCGTCACCAACCCGCCGCGGCAGGGTCTGGTGATCGGATTTTCCGGCTTTGCGCCCGAGGTGCTGCGCGCCGCGGCGAACCGCTTCGCGCTTGCCCTCGGTTAAGCGACGGCGCGGGCCTCGGCGGCGTTGATCGTGGCGACCCAGGCGCGGGCGAGTGCAAGGCCGGTGGCTTCGGCGCTGGCGCCATCCCTGGCGGCATGGGCGGCGCGCTCCGCCAGCCAGCCGGGCGCGGACCTCTCGATATAGTCGGGGAAGATCGTCGCCCAGCTATCGACCACCTCCCGGCCCGCCTCGAAGTGGAATTGCGTGCCGTAGGTGGCGCGACCGATGCGGAAGGCCTGGTTCTCGGCTCCTGCACTGGTGGCGAGCCGTACCGCGCCCTCGGGAAGGCTGAAGGTGTCGCTGTGCCACTGGAAGATCGGGAAGCTGCCGGCGGCGGCCGAAAGCACGGGATCGCCGGCCGCCTCCGCCGTCAGCGCCACCGGGCACCAGCCGAATTCCGGCGCGGTGCCGATATGGTTCTCCGCGCCATAGGCGCGCGCCAGAAGCTGGCTGCCGAGGCAGACGCCGAGCACGGATTTCTCCGCTTCGCCGAAGCGGCGCATCAGGACGGCCAGTGCCGGCAGATAGGGATGAGCCCCGTCGTCGAGCGCGTTCTGCGGTCCGCCCATGACCACGATGGCGTCATGCGCGGTCTCGTCGGCCGGCAGGGCCTCGCCGGCATGGGGGCGACAGATGTCGAGATCCGCGCCCGCCTCTTCCAGCGCGAGGCCGACCTGGCCGAGCAGGGTCACCTTGTCGTTTTCCACCACCAGAACCCGCATGTCATGCTCCTTCATTTCGCGTGAAGGGAAACAACCATGCCCGTCCCTTCGGTTCAAGGTCTGCCGACAGAAAGAACCCGGCTCTTGCGAGCCGGGCGAGGCGGGGAGGATCGCGGGGAAGGGGAGTATCAGCGGCAGACGCGGATCTTCTTGACGATGACGTTGCCGTAATAGTCGTAGGACTTGATCTTCTTGACGAAGCAATAAGGCTGGTAGTCGTAGCTGTAATAGCCGGCCTGCGAGGGGGCCGCGAAGGAGACGGCGGCGACGAGGGCAACGGTGGCGGAAACGATGAACTTGCGCATGGGGTCTCTCCTGATCGGTTAAGGATGAGCCTCTCTCATCCGGTGATCAGAAGGTCTCACATCGCCTGACCTGCCGCTGTTCCGCAGGAAACAGGGGCATCATTCGATGCGATTCCGGACACGAACCACGACGCGGCTTTGCCGGTCTTGCTCAGGGATAGATGACGCCCTTGCGCAGGATGACATTGGCGTAGAGCCGCGGTTCGCTGGTCTGCACCAGCGTGTGGGCCGCGCGCACGCGGTCGTAGAAGGCGGCGCCCACCAGCGGCACGACGGCCTGCTCCGGCTCATGCCGGGCGCAGCAGGCGATGATCTCGTGATGCACCGGTTCGAGCGTGTCGCGTTCCTGGCGGAAGGTCGAGCGGAAGATCGCTTCGTCGACGAAATCGTCGATGGGCATCACCGAGAGCACGGCGTTGAGTGCGGGAATCAGCGCCACGCCGTCGAGGCGGATCAGCCGGCGGGCATGCTCGACGCCCGGATAGTTGCCGTCGACGATGGCGATCTCGTCGCCGTGGCCCATGGCGCGCAGCGTCGAAAGCAGCGCGGGGCTGAGAATGGGATCGAGGCCTTTCAGCATTCAGGCAAGCTCCTTGAAGAGGACGTTCTGGTCCGGAAGATAGCGGGAGAAGAGCGGCAGGCTAGCACCGCCGATGGAGCGGGCGCGGCTGCCGACGGCGCCTTCGACGATCTCGGGCATCGTGACGCCCTGAAGGTCGAGCCGGGCGACGGCGGCCTGCGTCGCCGCCACGACCCGTTCGCGCACCCAGCCGGGAAAGCCGCCGTCGATGATGACGGCCGAAAAGTCGATGACCGAGGCGGAGGCGACGACGGCCTGGGCGAGCGCCGCGGCCATGTCGTCGATCCAGATTTCCAGCGGCGCGCCGAAATCCACCCAGTCGTCGGGTGAATACCACAGCGCCTTCGGGTCCATGCCGTGGTCGCGCAGCAGGTTTTCCAGCCGGTAGATCGAGGCGATCTTCAAGAGCTGCACCGTCTCGCCGTCGCGGCCCTGCACGGGCAGGGGGCCGATGGCGCCGGCCGTGCCGGTGCGCCCGGTGAACAGCGCCGAATTGAGCACCACGCCGCCGCCGATGAAGGAGCCGATGAAGAGATAGAGGAAGTCGGGATACTGCGGCCCGAGGCCGAAGACGAGTTCGGCGGCGCAAGCGCTCGTCGCGTCGTTCTGCAGCATGACGGGATAGGGCACGCGCCTGGCGATCTCGGCCTCGAGGTCGACGCCGCGCCACTGGTCCATGTCGGCCTGTGGCGCGCCCACCTCGCTGGCCCAACTCCACAGCTCGAAGGGCGCGGCGACGCCGAAGCCGGCGATGCGGCCGCGCTCCTCGGGCGTGATGGCCGCCTGCAGCTCTGCAAGACCGTCCTCGATGAAGGAAAGCAGCGGGCCGGGCATGGGATAGGCATAGGTGCGGCGCACCTGCCGGCGGATGCCGCCGACGAAATCCATCATCACGATGTCGGCGCTGCGCCGGCCGATCTTCAGCCCGAAGGAATAGACCGCATCTGGATTGAGCAGCATGGGAACCGAGGGCTGGCCGACCTTGCCGCGCATCGGAGGGCCGCGCATCAGCAGCCCTTCGGCCTCCAGCGCCCGCATGATCACGGTCACGGTCTGGGCGGAAAGCCCGCTGCGCCGCGCGATATCGGCCTTGGAAAGGCTGCCGTGCCGGCGCACCAGCGACATGACCAGCCGCTCGTTATAGGCGCGCACGCGCACCTGGTTGGCCCCCCCGCTCGGGTCGAGGATTTCGGCCGGCGGCGCGGGTGCCGCAGCAGCAATCTTCGTCATCGTCTCCTCCCGCACCGTAGGAGCGTCATTTGCCCCTTACGGTTCTTTATCGGCTGGCGTTCCGCTCTTCCACCGGAAACGACCCTGCCAGGGCTTTCGCCCGATCTTTGTCAGAGCATGCCACATAGAATTAATAATTCAATTCGATTTATTTATTGACAGGCATTTCTTTTGGTGTTCTTCTCAGCATCGGAAGCAAGGTCGGCTGACGGAGGAGCCGCTCGGCCACCTGCGACCGGATGGCTCCAGGAGAGGAGTGCATCCCGTTTCGTCCTTGGGAGGATACCATGAAGAAATCGATTGTTTCCGCCGCTCTCGGCGCGCTTGCTCTCGGCGTTGCCTTTGCCGCGCCGGCTTCCGCCGCCGATGTCGGCGCCTGCCTGATCACCAAGACCGATACCAATCCCTTCTTCGTCAAGATGAAGGAAGGCGCCGAAGCGAAGGCCAAGGAACTCGGCGTCACGCTGAAGTCCTATGCCGGCAAGATCGACGGCGACAGCGAAAGCCAGGTTGCCGCCATCGAGACCTGCATTGCCGATGGCGCAAAGGGCATCCTGATCACCGCTTCCGACACCAAGGGCATCGTTCCCTCCGTGCAGAAGGCGCGTGACGCCGGCCTTCTCGTCATCGCGCTCGACACGCCCCTGGAGCCGATCGACGCTGCCGACATGACCTTTGCCACCGACAACCTGCTGGCCGGCGAACTGATCGGCAAGTGGGCCGCCGCCACGCTCGGCGACGCCGCCAAGGACGCCAAGGTCGCCTTCCTCGACCTGACGCCGTCCCAGCCGTCGGTCGACGTGCTGCGCGACCAGGGCTTCATGAAGGGCTTCGGCATCGACGTGAAGGACATCACCAAGATCGGCGACGAGGACGATGCCCGCATCGTCGGCCATGACGTGACCAACGGCAACGAGGAAGGCGGCCGCACCGCCATGGAAAACCTCCTGCAGAAGGACCCGACCATCAACGTCGTTCACACCATCAACGAACCGGCCGCTGCCGGCGCCTATGAAGCGCTGAAGGCCGTCGGCCGTGAGAAGGACGTTCTGATCGTGTCCGTCGACGGCGGTTGCCCGGGCGTCCAGAACGTCATCGACGGCGTCATCGGCGCCACCTCGCAGCAGTATCCGCTGATGATGGCCTCGCTCGGCATCGAGGCGATCAAGAAGTTCGCCGATACCGGTGAAAAGCCGAAGGCCACCGAAGGCAAGGACTTCTTCGACACGGGCGTCGCGCTCGTGACCGACAAGCCGGCCGCTGGCGTCGAATCCATCGACACCAAGACCGGCAAGGACAAGTGCTGGGGCTAAGGCTCCAAGCCGGCCCGGCATGACCGGGCCGGCAATCCGCCACGGACGGATCGGGTGGCGTGCGCAATGGCGCAAAGGCGAAAGCCTGGAACGCACCCTTAGTTTTTGACAACAGCAGTGAGACGTGGGCACCTTTCTCCTCAGGGAACGGCGGCGATGATGCCGGCCGTTCGCGAAGGAGGCCGCCCGCAGAAGGCGGCGGATGCGCAAGCGCCACCGCGATGCGTCCGTGCATCATTTCATCCGGCAATGCCGCGACGGTCGGCACACGGAAGGGAGGAACAGGATCATGAGTGAGACAACGACGGTCTCGCAGGGCTCGCAGCCCTCACAGGAATTCGAGAAGGTGCTCTCGGGCAGTTCCACGCAGGTGGCGTCCTTCGACACCAATGACAAGACACCCATCCAGAAATTCCAGCACTTCCTGCACGGCAGTCCCTCGGCCGTGCCCTTGATCGTGCTCGTGCTGTCGGTGGCGATCTTCGGCGCCATCCTCGGCGGCAAGTTCTTCTCCGCCTTCACCCTGACGCTCATCCTCCAGCAGGTGGCGATCGTCGGCATCGTCGGCGCGGCGCAGACGCTGGTCATCCTGACGGCCGGCATCGATCTTTCGGTCGGTGCGATCATGGTGCTCTCGTCCGTCGTCATGGGCCAGTTCACCTTCCGCTACGGCCTGCCGCCGGTGGTGGCCGTTGCCTGTGGCCTGGCCTGCGGGGCGCTCTGCGGCTATATCAACGGCCTGCTCGTCGCCCGCATGAAGCTGCCGCCCTTCATCGTCACGCTCGGCATGTGGCAGATCATCCTCGCCTCCAACTTCCTCTATTCGGCCAACGAGACGATCCGCTCGCAGGACATCGCGACGAACGCGCCGCTACTGCAATTCTTCGGCAGCACCTTCAAGCTCGGCAGCGCGGTCTTCACCTACGGCGTCATCGCCATGGTGCTGCTCGTCGCCCTGCTCTGGTACGTGCTGAACCACACCGCCTGGGGCCGCCATGTCTATGCGGTCGGCGACGATCCCGATGCGGCGGAGCTTGCCGGCGTCAACGTCAAGCGCATGCTGGTCTCGGTCTATACGCTGTCCGGCCTCATCTGCGCGCTCGCCGGCTGGGCGCTCATCGGCCGCATCGGCTCGGTCTCGCCCACCGCCGGCCAGTTCGCCAATATCGAATCGATCACGGCGGTGGTGATCGGCGGCCTCTCGCTCTTCGGCGGGCGCGGCTCGATCCTCGGCATGATCTTCGGGGCGCTCATCGTCGGCGTCTTCTCGCTCGGCCTTCGCCTCATCGGCACGGACCCGCAATGGACGTATCTGCTCATCGGCGTCCTCATCATCTCGGCAGTCGCAATCGACCAGTGGATCAGAAAGGTAGCAGGCTGATGGCTCAGGAACCCATTCTTACCGCAAGAGGGCTCGTCAAGCGCTACGGCCGCGTCACCGCCCTCGACAACGCCGACTTCGACCTCTATCCCGGCGAAATCCTCGCCGTGATCGGCGACAACGGCGCGGGCAAGTCCTCGATGATCAAGGCGATCTCCGGCGCCATCACGCCGGACGAGGGCGAGATCAGGCTGGAAGGCAAGCCCGTCACCTTCCGCTCGCCCATCGAGGCGCGCAAGGCCGGCATCGAGACCGTCTACCAGAACCTGGCGCTTTCGCCGGCGCTCTCGATCGCCGACAACATGTTCCTTGGCCGCGAAATCCGCAAACCCGGCGTCATGGGCAGCCTGTTCCGCACGCTCGACCGCGGCGCGATGGAAAAGTTCGCCCGCGACAAGCTCTCCGAACTCGGCCTGATGACCATCCAGAACATCAACCAGGCGGTGGAGACGCTCTCGGGCGGCCAGCGTCAGGGCGTGGCCGTGGCCCGCGCGGCGGCCTTCGGTTCGAAGGTCATCATCCTCGACGAACCGACGGCGGCGCTCGGCGTCAAGGAAAGCCGGCGCGTCCTGGAACTGATCCTCGACGTGCGCCGGCGCGGCATCCCGATCGTGCTCATCTCGCACAACATGCCGCATGTCTTCGAGGTGGCGGACCGCATCCACATCCACCGGCTCGGCCGGCGGCTCACCGTCATCAATCCGAAGGACTACACCATGTCCGACGCCGTTGCCTTCATGACCGGGGCAAAGGCGCCGGCCGAGGCCGTCGCCGCATGATGACTGTCGATGCGATCGCAAATGATCTCCAGCGGTGCGCGGCAAACGCGCGCCGCTTCATGATCGGTATTGCCGGCCCGCCCGGGGCCGGAAAGTCGACGCTGGTGGAAGCGCTCCGCGAAACCTTGCTCGCCCGCGGCGAGCGCGCGGAAATCCTGCCGATGGACGGCTTCCACATGGACAACGGCATCCTTGCCGAACGCGGGCTCCTGCCGCGCAAGGGGGCGCCGGAAAGTTTCGACGGGCGCGGCTTCGTCGATATCGTGGCGGCGCTGAAACGGGCGGAGGGCGAGGTGCTGGTGCCGGTCTTCGACCGGACACGCGAGATCGCCATCAATGCGGCGCGCGCCATACCCGAGGAAACGCGGTTCATCCTCGCCGAGGGCAACTACCTGCTGTTCCGGGACACGCCCTGGGACCGGCTCGACGGCCTCTTCGACTTCACCATCTTCGTCGGCCCGCCCTATGCGGTGCTGGAAGAGCGCCTGCGCCGGCGCTGGCTGCAATACGCGCTGCCGGAGGACCAGATCCACTGGAAGCTCTACGGCAACGACCTGCCGAACGGAAAGCGCATCCTGGACAACTCCCGTCCCGCCGACCTCACCATCGATCTTTTCTGAGGAATTGTCGGCCGTCCCTTCCGGTGCTATCGCAACACGAAAGCAATTCCGGCGAAACTGCCAAGCGGTTTTGCATCCGCGATTGCGCCAGAACAGGGAGTTGAAGCCTTCCGCCAGCGGAAGGCTTCAAGACGGGAGACATGCCGATGACCACTGAACTCACCATCCGCCGGCCGGACGACTGGCACCTGCACCTGCGCGACGGGGCGATGCTCGAAGGCGTGATCGGCGACACCAGCCGCCATTTCGCCCGCGCGATCATCATGCCGAACCTCGTGCCGCCCGTCGTCACCACGGCGGATGCGTCGGCCTACCGCGACCGTATCCTTGCCGCCCTTCCCGAGGGCGACTGGTTCGAGCCGCTGATGACGCTCTACCTCACCGAGCACACCGATGCCGACGACGTCGAAACCGGCTTCAGGAGCGGCCTGATCCGCGCCGTAAAGCTTTATCCCGCCGGCGCGACGACCAATTCCCACGGCGGTGTGCGCGACATGGACAAGGCGATGCCGGTGCTGGAGCGCATGGCGAAGATCGGCCTGACGCTCTGCGTGCATGGTGAGGTGACGACGCCGGAGGTCGATATCTTCGACCGCGAGGCCGTGTTCATCGAGACGGTGCTGGACCCGCTGCGCAAGCGCCTGCCGGACCTGCGCGTCACCATGGAGCATGTGACGACGAAGAACGGCATCGACTACATCAAGTCCGCCAAGGACAATCTCGCCGGTTCGATCACCACCCATCATCTGATCATCAACCGCAACGCCATCCTCGTCGGCGGCATCAAGCCGCACTATTACTGCCTGCCTGTTGCCAAGCGCGAGGAACACCGGCTGGCGCTACGTGCCGCCGCCACGTCCGGCGACAAGCGCTTCTTCCTCGGCACGGATTCCGCGCCGCATGTCGATCCGCTGAAGGAATGCGCCTGCGGTTGCGCCGGCATCTATACCTCGATCAACACGATGAGCTGCCTTGCCCATGTCTTCGAAGAGGACGGTGCGCTCGACAGGCTCGAAGCCTTCGCCTCGCTGAACGGCCCGGCCTGGTACGGCCTGCCGGCAAACGAGGAGACGATCCGCCTCGTCAAGCGGGCGCAGGCCGTGTCCTTCCCGGCCAAGATCGAAACGGGCGCCGGGCCGGTCACGGTGTTCGATCCGATGTTCCCGCTGCATTGGGACGTCGCCTAGGCGCTTCAGTCCTTCCCGCCGAGGCGGCATCGCTTCGATGTCGGTTGGCGCGGAAAAACAAGAGCCGGAATGGCGCTAGAGTTTGTCAGGTTCAGATCGAACCAGACATGCTCTGAACTCCTTTGTTTTCGTTTGTCTTTCCGGGAAAACCGGTTTCCACTTTTCCCTGACAAACTCTAGATGAAGGGTCGCGGTCCGCGCTGCAGCCCTTCCCATCCCGCCAGCGCCTGAAGCCCGTCGGCATCGAGGATTTCGCAGCCCCGCTCCTGCCAGCGCATCAGCTTGCGGTCCGCAAGCTTGCGCAGGGTCTTGTTCGTGTGGACGAGCGAGAGACCGAGCGTGTCGGCCACATGCTGCTGGGTGATCGGTATGGTGCGCCGTCCGCCGTTGAGGCCGGAAGCATGGGCGCGCTGGTGGAGGAAGGACACGAGATAGGCGGTGCGCTCCAGCGCCGTGCGTCGGCCAAGGCTCAGGAGATGCTCGTCGAGGATGCGTTCCTCATGGGCGGCGATCCAGGTGAGATCATAGGCCAATGAGGCATGGCGCTCGAACAGCCGGTCCAGTTTCGCGCGCTCGAAGACGCAGAGCGTCACGGGCGTCAGCGCCTCCACGGAATGGTCCATCTCCCCCATCAGGCTGCCTTGCAGGCCGATGAGATCGCCCGGCAGGCCGTAGTTCATGATCTGCCGCCGCCCGTCCGTCAGCAGCTTGTAGCGGAAGGTCCAGCCCGACAGCACGGTGAAGAGATGGGCGCTGTGCATGCCCTCGACGAGGATCGTCGCGCCGCGCTCGACCGTCAGTTCGCCGCTCTTGAACTGCGCGACGAATTCCAGTTCCTTCGCGGAGAAATCCCGAAAGGCGGTAAGGTTTCGCAGCGGACATTGCTGGCAGGGCGTACGCCATTTCGGTTGCAGGCTGGCCGCCGCGCCATGATCCGTCACGCTTCTTCCCCTCGTTCGAGCCCGCCGCCCAGCGGCTGGCATCGGAACGTCGGACACCTGGAGTTGTTCCGCGCTGGGCTATGTCTTTTTTAAATGACACCCCCTCCGCCCCGGCCCACAGTCCGCCTCCCGAACCGCCCGATTCTGACGGTTCCACATGGACGAGGAGTGCGGCGCCATGGACCAATTTCTTCCGCACATCGTGATTGCCGAGCGCGAATTCCTGATCGCGCTCGATGCGGAATACCTGATCAAGGCGGCGCTGGATTGCCGCATCACCCTGCTGCGTCCGGAACAGCTCGACCAGTGGGACGCGGCGGCGCTGGCGGAAATCGATCTCTGCCTGCTCGACGTGCCGCTGGACGTGGGGCGGATCACGGAGCGCACCGCGCGGCTGGTGGCGGCGGGCGTGCCGCTGGTCTTCACGACCATCGCGGACATTCATCCCGACGGCATCGCCGGCTTCCCTGGCATTTCGGTCGCCCGCAAACCCTTCGACGGCGAGGCGCTGGCCGGGCTGGTGCGCGAGCGGCTGCGGCAGAAACCGCAGCCGCCCTCAGAGGCCGATCAGAACTGACGGCCGAGTTTGGCGTCGACGGAGTGGGCATTGGCGCCGCGTACCGCGAAGAAGAGCAGGATCAGCGTCCAGAGGATCGACTTTTCCGCCCCCATCAGACCTTCACCGGCGACGACGCCGTGGAAATAGACGGTGACGGCGAGCACGATCATGCCGGCAAAGGCGGCCGGCCGCGTGAAGAGGCCGATGGCGATGAGGATGCCGCCGAAGAATTCCGTGGCTGAAAGCAACGGCGACCAGAAGGCGCCAGGATAGAAGCCGAGGCTCTCCACCATGCCGCTCGCGCCGAAGGGATCGAGGATCTTGCCATAGCCGTGCGTGGCGAGCAGGCCGCCGGCAGCAAGACGCAGGAGCGTTTCCGCGCCCTCATGGAGGGTCGAATAGAGGCCGCCAAGGGCGGGAAGGATCAGGCGGGGCTTCGGGCTGGCAAGCTCGGTCATGGGGAGGCTCCTGTCGGAAGGTTGTGGGTGCATTCCTCTCCGACAGGAAGTCGGTTGCGACAAGATGTCCGCCGACAAAACTTGATAAATTGAGTTGACATTTCTGTGAGGCGAACGCGATCCGCCGGGTGCCAAGACGCTTCTGCCAATGTATGCTGGGGGACCGAAAGAGGAGGTCGCCATGTCCGCAGAAAAGCCCCGCGTTTCCATTCTCTACTGCACCCAGTGCAACTGGCTGCTGCGGGCCGGCTGGATGGCGCAGGAGCTTCTGTCGACCTTTTCCGATGCCCTGGGCGAAGTCGCCCTCATTCCCGGCACGGGCGGCAATTTCGAGATCCGCGTCGGCGAGGCGCTCGTCTGGGAGCGCAAGCGCGATGGCGGCTTTCCGGGGCCGAAGGAACTGAAACAGCGGGTGCGCGATATCATCGAGCCCGGCCGCGATCTCGGCCATACGGACCGGGCCGATCACAACAACGGCTAAACGAAAACGGCGGGCCGAAGCCCGCCGTCCGTTCCGTCCTGCCCGTCGCGCTTAGCGATAGGGCGAGTAGCAGACGCGATAGACGCCGCCGCCCGCATGGTAGCGGTTGGTATAGGGATCGTAGGTGCGGTAGCGGTTCATGCACCAGCGCACATGCGCGTTACGCCCGCCGCCATAGTAGCGGGGCTGCTCGTAGCGCGGGCGATAGTAGCGGCGCTCATAGCCGTAATACGGGCGATGATGGCGGCGATAATAGCGCGGACGCTCGCAGCCATAGCCGACGCAGAATTCCACCTGCGCCTTCTGCACGTCGCTTTTCGTCTGTACGTTCATATCCGGCACGGCGAGCGGGACGGCCTGGGCCGCGCCCATGGGCGCGATTGCGGAGGCAATGCCCATCGCACAACCGAAAACGAGATTCCGAATCTTCGACATGTGATCCTCACTGTTCTCGCGGGATGTTTCCCGCTTTTCGGGATATTTCCCTGTCACGTCCCTGCTTTGCATTACGTTCACGTATTTTGTTTTATTCATGATCGCGACCGTGTTTGAGCGGGATGTATCGCAGGATTTTCAATCCGCAAGGGGCGTGAGGACAGCATGAGCCTGAAATTCGGAACCAGCGGCCTCAGGGGTCTTTCCGTGGATCTGGAAGGGCCGGCAAGCGCGCTCTATGCCACCGCCTTCGCCCGCCATCTTCTCGCCGCCGGCCTTTCCAGGCCGGGAGACGAGATCCTGATCGGCCGCGACTTCCGCGCGTCCAGTCCGGCGATTTCCGCCATCGCCATCGCCGCCCTGCGCAGGGCCGGCCTTCAGCCGCGCGATTGCGGTGAACTGCCGACCCCGGCGCTGGCCCTGCTTGGCCTTGCTCGCAAGGTCGCCTGCCTGATGGTGACGGGCTCGCACATCCCCGCCGATCGCAACGGCATCAAGTTCTACCGGCCCGACGGCGAGATCGACAAGGCGGACGAGGCCGCGATCACCACCGCCGCCGAAGCGCTCCGCACCGAGGGCGCCGTCTTCGATGCCGCGCAGGAAGAGGCCGAAGACCTGCACGATGCCGCCATGGCGCTCTACGGTCACCGCAACCGCACGCTCCTGCCTGAACGCAGCCTGGCGGGCCTCAGGGTCGGGGTCTATCAGCACTCCACCGTGGCGCGCGATCTCTTCGTCTCGGTGCTCGCCCATTACGGTGCCGACGTCGTCGCGCTCGGCCGCTCGCAAACCTTCATCCCGGTCGATACCGAGGCCGTCTCGCCGGAAACCGTCGCGCTTCTCAGGGGCTGGGCCGTCGAGCACGGCCTTCATGCCATCATTTCCGCCGACGGCGATGGCGACCGGCCGCTGATCGCCGACGAAACAGGCACGCCGATCCGTGGCGACCTCATCGGCCTCATCGCCAGCCGCTTCCTCGGCGCGACGGCGGTCGCCACGCCCGTCACCTCCAATTCCGGCATCGAGGCCGCCGTCGCGGGCGCGGTGCTGCGCACCAGGGTCGGCTCGCCCTTCGTGATCGCGGCGATGAACGAGGCCGTGGCCGCGGGTGAAGGAAGCGTCGCCGGCTTCGAGGCCAATGGCGGCACGCTGACGGCGACGACCTTCACGGTGAACGGCCATGCGCTCGCTCCGCTGCCGACCCGCGACAGCCTGATGCCCGTCCTCGCCGTCCTTGCCCTGCGGGCGGCCGAAGACAGGCCGCTCTCCGAAATCGCCGCGCGATTCGCCCTGCCCGCCGCGGCAAGCGACCGGCTGGAGAACTTTCCGGTCGAGACGAGCGCCGCGCTGATGGCCGAGCTGCGTTCGGGCGCCGGTGCGCTTTCCGCCTTCCTCGCGCCCATCGGCGTGCCGCAGAAGACGAGCGACATCGATGGCCTGCGCGTGACGCTGGAAAACGGTGCCGTCATCCATTTCCGTCCCTCGGGCAATGCGCCGGAAATGCGCTGCTACGTGGAAGCCGCCGACGAGGCCGCCGCCGCGCAGCTTCTGGCCGCGGGCCTCCAGCGCATCCGCGATTGGGCAATGAGCCGCTAGCGACCCGTCGGTAAAAGTTTTCGCCAAGCTGTTGCGAAAACTTCAAAAAGCCTGTTGACACCGGAGGGCGGTCCTTCTACATCGCTCTCCGTCGCCCAGATGGCGGAATTGGTAGACGCGCAGGTTTCAGGTACCTGTGCCGCGAGGCGTGGAGGTTCGAGTCCTCTTCTGGGCACCAAGTTTCCGTATGGCTGTCTTAACAGCCAAGAAAGCCCGGTTTTCCGGGCTTTTTCTTTGCGCGTTTTCCGTCAGGCGCTGCTGGAGGCCGGGCCGAGCGCAGGCAGGCGGGCATTGCGGCTCCACAGCCGACCCGGCTCCTCGATATAGCGGAAGGTCAGCACGGCAAGGGCGACGGTCGCCGCGAGCATGACGACCTGCAACGCATCGCCAAGCCAGAGCGAACCGTCGATGGACAACGGGCGCGGCGCCTTGCCATTCACGAGAACCGGCAGGTCCACGAAGAAGGAAAGGCCCGTCGTTTTTTCCAGCACCATGGCGAGCGCCCGGGCGACGGCGCGCACGAGCGCGTGCACCATGTAGATCGAATAGGACAGCGCGCCGATCACCAGCATTGGCCGGACTTTCAACGCGTCGCTGACACGCCCTTTCTCGCGGGCGAAGAGCAGGACCATGCCGGTGAACAGCACAGGCGTCGCCACCGCCACGGTGCTGTGCCCGTCGAGCGCAGCAAGGCACAGGCAGAGCAGGACGACGGCCGCGCCCTCGATCAGCGTATCGGTGCGGCGGCCGAGGGGTTTGTCGAGAACGGCGAACAGCGCGCGCAGGTGGAAGCTCACGACGCCGAGCGCGAAACCGTAGAGACAGCGAACGAGGCCGTAGTCGTAGGTCGAATCCATCCTGTTCGGGCTGAGCAGCACCAGCGCGGCGGCGCCGACAACCGCGATCACGAGCCAGGGCAGCATCCTTGATCCGAGCCAAAGCGTGATCAGGGTAAAGACGACATAGGCGCCGAACTCGGCGCTGATGCTCCAGCTTGGAAAATTCAGCCACAGGGCGGAATTGATGCCCGTGCCTTGAAGCAAGAGTGCATTCGTCACGATGGCATGCAGAATCTCCGGGCTTGCCCCGTCCTTGGCGATATCGATGGGAATGAACAGCAGCATGGTGACGAGGTGAAGGGGATAGATGCGTCCGAGCCGCAGGAACAGGAACCGGCCGGGGCCGAAGCCCTGCATCAGACGCGCCTGATAGTTCGCGGCGATCACGAAGCCGCTGAGCACGAAGAAGAAATCCACGAAGAGGTAGGCGTTGCGAACGATTCCCGCCGATTGAATGTGGCTGAAGACGTTGAAATGAAACAGGGCGACCATGCAGGCGCAAAGGCCGCGCCAGCTATCGAGGGCCTCGTATCGGCGAGCGTTCATGCGGTTTCCCCCATCGTGCGTCTTGGAAAACATACTCCAAAAGATTGCGCATTGATGGAGAAAATAAACTTAAGGTTACTTTTCGTGGCGTTGCAAGTCGGCCGGGCCGCCTCTTCTTCCGGTCGATCTTGCCGCTGGTGCGCGGCCTCTTTCCGCACCTCCTAGGCAAAACAGAATCTTCCCGATGCACCCTTGCGTGCTGGGCGCGATAGGCACATAAGCCTCCGGAATAATCATCTGCCTTTTTTTGATCAGGATCATCGTGGCCCCGTCTCAACATGATGCCCAGAAATCGGGCATTCTGTCCAAATTCCGGCTGTTCACTCCCATTCTCGCCGGCGCCACGCTCAAGGAACGCCTGATCGGCTGCCTCGGAGCCCTGATCGGCATTTGCCTCACCGGCTTCGTCTGCGGCCTCGTCATGGGCAACGACCCGCATCTCCCGCTGATCGTCGCGCCCATCGGCGCCTCCGCGGTCCTGCTCTTCGCCGTTCCCGCCAGTCCGCTCGCCCAGCCCTGGTCCATCGTCGGCGGCAACACGATTTCCGCCCTCGTCGGCGTGACGGTCACGACCTTCGTCACCGATCCGGCGCTCGCCATCGGGCTTGCGGTCGCGCTGGCCATTCTCGCCATGTCGCTGACCCGCTCGCTGCATCCGCCGGGGGGCGCGGCGGCGCTCACCGCCGTCATCGGCGGGGCGGCGGTCGCGCGCGCCGGTTTCTGGTTCCCCTTCGTGCCGGTTGCGATCAATTCGCTGCTGCTCGTCGGCGTCGGTATCCTCTTCCACAAGCTTTCCGGCCGGCAATATCCGCATCGCCAGGCCGTTGCGCCCGTCAACACGCACAAGACGGCCGATCCGCCGGCGGCCTTCCGTGTCGGCTTCAATACGGACGACATCGACGCGGCCGTCGCGAACCTCAACGAAACGCTCGACATCAGCCGCGCCGACCTCGACGCGCTGCTGCGCCAGGTCGAACTGCAGGCGCTGCTGCGCCAGCGCGGCGACCTGACCTGCGCCGATATCATGTCGCGCGACGTGGTGACGGTGCCGCTGGACGCGACCGCCGACATGGCGCGCGCACAGTTGCTCGACCACGACATCCGCACGCTGCCGGTGCTCGACGGCGAGGGGCGGCTCGCCGGAACGGTGGGCCTGCGCGAACTGGCCGCAATGGCGCCCGCCGCGCATCTGCCGATCTCCGAAGCGGCGACGGCAAACCCCTCCGACCCGGCGATCGGCCTTCTGCCGCGCCTGACGGACGGCACGATCCATGCGGTGGTGGTGATCGACGAGGCGCGTCGCGTCGTCGGCATCATCTCCCAGACCGATCTTCTGGCCACGCTTGCCAAAAGCCTCTCCCAGACCGGCTTGCCCGCCGGCCTGATGAGCGGCCACGGGCAGGGTATCTGACGATGCCCGGACGATGTCACAGGGGCCGGCCGGCGCCAGACCGGCGGCCCGATTATCAGGAACCATAGTATCGAGACGAAAGGAGTGTCGCCATGGCGACTGTCGACGAGAAGCTTGAACCGATCCTTGCCCAGGTGTTGCAGCGCAACCCGGCGGAACCGGAATTCCACCAGGCGGCCCGAGAGGTGCTGGAAAGCCTCGGCCTCGTCGTCTCGAAACATCCCGGCTATCTGACGGACGCGCTGATCGAGCGCATCTGCGAACCGGAGCGCCAGATCATCTTCCGCGTGCCGTGGGTCGACGACAAGGGTCAGGTGCAGATCAACCGCGGTTTCCGCGTGCAGTTCAATTCGGCCCTCGGTCCGTACAAGGGGGGCCTGCGCTTCCATCCCTCGGTCAATCTCGGCATCATCAAGTTCCTCGGCTTCGAGCAGATCTTCAAGAACGCGCTGACCGGCCTGCCGATCGGCGGCGGCAAGGGCGGTTCGGACTTCGATCCGAAGGGCCGTTCCGAGGGCGAGATCATGCGCTTCTGCCAGTCCTTCATGACGGAACTCTACCGCCATCTCGGCGAGCACACGGACGTGCCGGCCGGTGACATCGGCGTCAGCGGCCGCGAGATCGGCTGGATGTTCGGCCAGTACAAGCGCCTGACCAACCGCTTCGAGGCCGGCGTCTTCACCGGCAAGGGCCTCAGCTATGGCGGCTCGCTGGTGCGCAAGGAAGCGACCGGCTACGGCGCGGTCTATTTCACCCGCGCCATGCTGGAGAGCAAGGGCACCGGCTTCGAGGGCAAGAAGGTCACGGTTTCCGGTTCCGGCAACGTGGCGATCTACGCCATGGAACAGGCGATCAAATACGGCGCCAAGGTCGTCGCCTGCTCCGACAGCAGCGGCTACATCCTCGACGAGGACGGCATCGACCTCGATCTCGTCAAGGAGATCAAGGAGGTGCGCCGCGAGCGCATGTCGGAATATGCCCGGGCGAAGAAGGGCGCGCACTTCATCCCCTCGGGCAAGGGCTCGATCTGGGACGTTCCCTGCGATGTCGCGCTGCCCTGCGCCACGCAGAACGAACTGACCGGCAAGGACGCCAAGACGCTGATCAGGAATGGCGTCATCGCCGTCGCCGAGGGCGCCAACATGCCTTCGACGCCGGAAGCCGTCCGCGCCTTCCAGGAGGGCGGCGTGCTCTTCGGCCCCGGCAAGGCGGCCAATGCCGGCGGTGTCGCCACCTCCGCGCTGGAAATGCAGCAGAACGCCAGCCGCGACAGCTGGAGCTTCGAGACGGCGCGCGAACGCCTCGGCCAGATCATGCAGGGCATCCACGACCGCTGCGCCGAAACGGCCGAGGAATATGGCGCCAAGGGCAACTACGTGCTCGGCGCCAACATTGCCGGCTTCATCCGCGTGGCCGAGGCCATGCGCGCGCAGGGCGTGATCTGATCCACCGATCCGCTCAGGCGGCGGACGGCCCCGGACCCTGTCCGGGGCCGTTTTCGTTGGCGGGGGCAAAGGCGCGCTCTTCGAGCCCGCCGGCGATCAGGCGGAAGGACGGGCGCACTGGGTCTTCGCCGACCTTTCCGGCCGCCGGCCGGAAGAGCACCTTTTCCAGCACGATCCAGTCGCGCCGCCCCTCCGGGCGGTCGAAGCCGATGGCCTCGCCCTCGCGAAGACCGAGAAGCGCGAGACCATAGAAGGTGGTGATCGGCAGGAAGGCGCTGCCGGGCACATAGGTGCCGGGCAGGCAGAGCGTGCGGGCATCGGTGAGCCCGCTTGCGCAGCGGAAGGCGACGCGCGTGTCGATCGCCGCAAGGCCGGCCGGGGCCGGCGCATCCGCCGGCATGCGGGCGAGCGCGCACTTGCGCGTCAGGAGCGCCAGCCATTCCTCCGTCAGCGGCGGCCAGTCGGCAAACATCTTGTCCAGCACGTAGCCGTCGCGTGCCGTGAGCAGTCCGGTTTCCCGTCCCATCGTCAATCTCCATCCTTCCCACCGTCCGGCGGGCGTCCTCGGGTCGTGGCGGAAAAGCCCCCTGGCCGCACGCGCGGCGCAGGGGGTCACGATCCTGCGACGAGGCAGCCTCCGATGCGCCCGGACGGAGAGCCGGACAGGGAGAAGGACAGGAATTTCATCGACGGGAACCTCAGGAGGCGCGGGCGGCGTCCGGCGCGGCATCCCGCACCGCGATGACGCTGAGACGGCGCACCCGGCCGTCGCGCGCGGCCCATTCGATGGACTGGCCGGCGGAAAGACCGATCAGCGCCGCGCCGACCGGCGTCAGCACGGAAATGCGCTGGCGGGAGATATCGGCGTCCTTGGGGAAGACGAGTTCGGCGGTCTGCGGCGGCTCGTCGTCGATCTGGAATTCGGCAATGGAACCGATGCGCATGACACCCGGCGCCATGCGCGCATCGTCGACCACCTTGGCGCGGTCGAGTTCGACGGCGAGCTGCTCGGCGGCGTGCGGATCGCGCTCGGCCAGCATGTCGGCGAGGTTGGAAAGGCGCGCGTGTTCGGAACGGGCGATGGTGATGGTGGGCAGGCGGCCCTTGGTCTTGATGGCGGTCATGGAAACCTCGCACGGGTTCTTACGGCCCCGAGGGCGCGCAGAAATCGGAAAACTTGGGAAAGGATGTCGCGCAATTCCGGCGCGGTTCTCGAAAATGACGGAACCGCTATCGCCCCACGGCCGGGGCGCGACGCGACCAAGCCGAGGGGCTAGTGTCCTGCGAGAGGAAACAACCGTTTCAGAAATCGGGCAAAGTCGTGCGTCGTCATCATGCGCCTATGATGGGGGGAGGGGGCGGGGAAAGTCAAGCAGCCCCATCGGGGGCGCGGCCGAACGCCGCCCCTGCGACGGACTGCCGGTTTGACAGACGCCAGGTGCGGGCAGATAGCTCGCATGTCCCTTACAAGCGGAGCCCTGTCATGATCGAAGATCTTTTCGTCCGCAACAAGGCCTGGTCCGCCGAGCGCAAGGCGGAGAAGGCGGACTATTTCGAGCGCCTGTCGACGCTTCAGCAACCGGATTATCTCTGGATCGGCTGTTCCGACAGCCGCGTGCCGGCCAATGTGATCGCCGGGCTGGAGCCGGGCGAGGTTTTCGTGCATCGCAATGTCGCCAACCTCATCCACCCGGCCGACCTCAACATGCTCTCGGTGGTCGAATATGCCGTGCACCAGCTCGGCGTGAAGCACATTATCATCTGCGGGCACTATGGTTGCGGCGGCATCCGCGCGGCCGTCAGCGGCGAACGCTTCGGGTTGATCGACCATTGGCTGCAGCCCGTCCGCGACGTGGCGGACCGGCAGTTTTCGTGCCGGGAATGCTGGAGCGATGCCGACCTCGACCGGCTCTGCGAGGCCTCCGTCGCCGCACAGGTCGAGCGCCTTGCCCGTACGCCGACCCTGCAGGCCGCCTGGCAGGCCGGCAAGGACGTCGCCGTGCACGGCTGGGTCTACGGCTTGCAGGACGGGCTGCTTTCTGATCTCAAATGCACGGTAAGGGGTGTCAGGGGAGGCTAGGCCATGTCCGTGCACATCAAGCGCGTCTATGACGCGCCGGAGGAGAACGATGGCGCGCGCATCCTCGTCGACCGGCTCTGGCCGCGCGGCATCTCCAAAGAAAAGGCCGCCTTCGACGAATGGGCGAAGGAGGTTGCGCCCAGCACCGAGCTGCGCAAGTGGTTCGATCACCGGCCGGAGCGCTGGGCGGAATTCCAGGATCGCTATCGCGCGGAGCTGAAGGACAATCCGGCGGTGGAGGACCTTCGCGCCCGCGCCAAGGCGGGCCCGGTGACCCTGCTTTACGGCTCGCGCAACCGCGACTTCAACCATGCCGCCGTGCTGGCCGATGTGCTGGTGCGCACGTGACCACGGCCGTCTTGCCCTCCGCTTTGACTGCAAAATTCTTGCACCGTGGCGGCAATAGAATTCATTTGTCAGGGATGAGCATCCCCGCCATTTTCCTCGCGTAACATGAGGAGCAGCATCGATGTCCGAGCGAACGGCGAACGAAGTTCAACCGGAAACCGTTGCGGCGGCGCATGGCGTGGCGAGCGATACCGCCTTTGGCGCGATCGCGCCGCCGCTCTACCTTTCCAGCACCTATGAATTCGCCGATTTCGATACGCCGAGGGCCTACGACTACGGCCGCGTCGGCAATCCGACGCGCGACCTGCTCGGCGAGGCGATCGCCCGGCTGGAAGGCGGCGCCGGGGCGGTGCTGACGCCGAGCGGCATGGCCGCTGTGGATCTTCTCGTCAGCCGGCTTGCCGTCGGCAGCGTGGTTCTGGCGCCGCACGATTGCTACGGCGGCACGATGCGGCTCCTGAAGGCGCGCGCCGATCTCGGCCAGATCAAGCTGCGGCTGGTGGACCAGTCGGATATCGAGGCCTTCAAGGCGCGGCTCTGGGATCATCCGGCGCTGGTGATGATCGAGACGCCGAGCAATCCCCTGATGCGGGTGGTGGATATCGCCGTCCTTTCGGCCCTTGCGAAGGCGACGGGCGCGAAGGTCGCCGTCGACAACACCTTCCTGTCGCCGGCCTTGCAGAAGCCGCTGTCACTGGGGGCGGATTATGTGCTGCATTCGACCACCAAGTTCCTCAACGGCCATTCGGACGTCATTGCCGGCGCGGTGATCGCTGCCGATGCGGAGGAGGACCGGGCGCTGAAGCGCTGGGCCAACGTGACGGGCGCCATCGCCGCGCCCTTCGATTCCTGGCTGACGCTCCGGGGCCTGCGCACCCTCTTTGCCCGCATGGCCGGGCAGGAGCGCAATGCGCGGGCGGTCGCGGAGCGGCTTGCCGCCCACCCCGCCGTCGCCCGCGTGCACTATCCCGGCCTTGCCGACCATCCGGACCACGCGCTTGCCGCAAGACAGCAGCGGGGATTCGGTGCCATGATGAGTTTCGAGCTTGCGGGCGGCGTGCCGGCGGTGCGGCGCTTCGTGCGGGCGGTGCGCATCTTCACGCTGGCCGAATCGCTTGGTGGCGTCGAAAGTCTGGTGGCGCATCCGGCGACGATGACCCATGTCGACATGGGCGCCGATGCCCGTGCGCGCGCCGGCATCGGCGACGGCTTGCTGCGGCTTTCCGTGGGGCTCGAACATGTCGACGATCTCGTGGCCGGGCTGGAAACGGGCCTTTCGGCCTGCTGAAGCCCATCGGGGAGGGACGTGATGGCCGATGACGATACCCCTGCCACTTTCGCCTCGCCGGCCTGCTTCCTGCACGAGGTCGACCCCGCCTATTCCGGGCTCCCCGGCCCGCTCGACCTGCAGGCCTGGACGGATGTGAACCGCTGGCGCAAGGCCGAGCGGGAACGGCTTATCGCCGCGCGCCTTGCCGGGCCGGCAGAGACGCGCGCCGCCGAAAGCGAGGCCATCGCGGCGGGCGTGCTGGCCGAGATCGGCGATGTCGCGGGGCGTATCGTCAGCGCCTATTGGCCGTTTCGCGGCGAGCCGGACCTGCGTCCCTTCCTGGAGGCGGTCGTCGCGCGCGGCGGGCAGACCGCTCTGCCGGTCGTGGTAGAGAAGGGCCGTCCGCTCGAATTCCATCTCTGGCAGGCCGGCGAGGCGCTGGGGCGTGGCGTCTGGAACATTCCGGTGCCGGCGGCGCATAGGCCCTGTCTGCCCGATATCGTGATCGCGCCGGTCGTCGGCTTCGATCCCGCCTGTTACCGGCTCGGCTATGGCGGCGGCTTCTTCGACCGGACGCTGGCGGCGCTGCCGGCAAGGCCGCGCGTCATCGGCGTGGGCTCCAGCGCGGCGAGGATCGCAACCATCTATCCGCAGATGCACGATATCCCGATGGACCTGATCGTGACGGAGACCGGTGTGGTGCGGCCTCAGGACGTCTCGACCGTGCGGGCGTTGACGTAGAGCGCCCGACCGGCGAACCAGCCGTTGACCGCCGCGCCAAGCCCGAGCAGCACGATGAGCACGGCGCTCCAGGCAAAGCTGCCGGTCCAGCCGCGGATGAGGCCGACGACGAGCGGGCCGACGGCGGCAAGCAGGTAGCCGACGCATTGCGCCATGCCGGACAGATGCGCCGCGACATGCGGGTCGCGCGTGCGCAGCACGATGACGGTCATCGCCACCGCGATCAGCCCGCCCTGGCCGATGCCCTGCAGCACGGCCCAGAACCAGACCGACCACAGCGGCGCGAAGAGCAGGCCGAGCAGCGCCACGACGGCAAAGGCGCAAAGCGTGACGTTGATCAGCCGCTGGTCCTTGCCGCGCACCGCAAGATGCGGCGCGACAAGGCAGGAGCCGGCCTGCACCATGACCGAGACGGAAACGATGGCCCCGGCCGTAACGCCGTCGAGGCCGCGTTCGCGCAGGATCGGCACCAGCCAGCCGAAGACGCAATAGGCGAGGGCCGATTGCAGGCCCATGAAGAAGGTGACGTGCCAGGCGAGACGGTCGCGCAAGAGGCCTTCCACGCGAAAGCCGGTGCGCTTCGCCTGCCGGCGCGTCGCCAGGACCTGCGGCAGCCAGAGGAAGCCGACGACGAGCGCGGGCAGCGCCCAGGCGGCGAGCGCGCCGTTCAGCGAGCCACCGAGGGCGTGTTCCAGCGGCAACGTCAGGCCGGCGGCGCTGGCGGCGCCCGCGCAGAGCGCCATGGTGTACCAGCCGGTCATCAGCGCCGCCTTGTCGGGGAAATCGCGCTTGACGAGGCCGGGCAGCAGCACATTGCCGACCGCGATGCAGGCGCCGGCGAGCGCCGTGCCGAGAAAGAGCAGCGGAATGGAGGAGAGGCCGCGCAGGGCCGTGCCGAGCGCCAGCAGAAAGACCACGACAAGCAGCGTGCGCTCGGTGCCGATGCGCTGGGCAAGGCGCGGGGCGAGCGGCGAGAACAGGCCGAGGCAGACGACCGGCAGCGTCGTCAAGAGGCTTGCGCCCGTGGGCGAAAGGCCGAGCACGTCGCGGATTTCCGGCAGCAGCGCCGAGGCGCTGGAAAAGACCACGCGCAGATTGAAGGCGATGAGCACGAGGCTGGCGCCGAGCAGGAAGCGCGCGAGCGGTGTCGGCGGCCGGTGCGGCTCGGGCGCGGGCACGCTGTCGGCTTCGGCGTCGATGAGGTCGATGGCGCCGGGATCGGTGTCGCTCGTAGGGGTCATGACAGGAGCAGCCGGTCGAGAGCGGAAAGGACTGGCGCCATGAAGCGACGCACGGCGGCATCGGTGGCATCGGGGTCGCCGCTTTCGATGGCGTCGACGATGGCGGCATGGGCGGCCATGTCGGGTTCCGGCAGGTCCGCGCCAAGGCTCGCCTCGATGGTCTCGGCGATCAGCGTGGAGAAGAAATCGTACATGCCGATGAGCACGGCATTCCGCGAGGCGGCGATAACCGCCTGGTGGAAGGCGAGGTCGCGGGCGATGAAATCCGCCTTGTCGCCGCCGGCATAATTGCCGCGCGCGGCCAGCAGCGCGCGCAGGGTGTGGATATCTTCCGGTCCGTGGCGCAACGCGGCAAGCCGCGCCGCTTCTACATCGAGCGCAAGACGCGCCTCGAACTGGTCGCGCAGGCCCGCGCGGCGGGCCATGGTGAGCGGGCGTGCGGTATCTGCCGCCGAGCGCACATAGGTGCCGGAGCCCTGCCGCGTTTCGAGATAGCCCTGCGAGACCAATACGCGCACCGCCTCGCGCACCGTGCCGCGACTGACGGAGAGCATGGCGGACAGCGTCGCCTCGTTCGGCAGCTTTTCGCCGATCGCCCAGCGGCGGTTCTGGATTTCACTGCGGATCGCCTCGACGGCGGTGTCGGCGAGATTTGTCTTGTTGAGGGGATACATGGATCTATAATCACAAAGTCATCGGATGACTTTGTGATTATGCCTCTTTGCCGAAGACGTCAAACGAAATCGGCCGGCGCGTTTGCACCGGCCGAACGTTCAGGGTGTCGAATTGCTTAGCCGGCTTTGATGGGCGCGGTGCGCGCGGCGAGCCATGCCGCGGCTTCGCCATCGAGCTGGCCGTCCATCGCGGCCGCGACCTCGGCATGATAGGCGTCGAGCCAGCGGCACTCGGCCTCCGTCAACGCGCCGAGATCGGCAAGGCGAAGGTCGATCGGGATGAGGGTCAGGGTGCGGAACCGGAGGAAGCCGTCGGGCTCGGCCACCACTTCCACCTGGTTCTCGATGCGGATGCCGTATTCGCCGGCCTTGTAGTAGCCGGGTTCGATGGTCGTCACCATGCCCGGCGTCAGCACGATTTCGTTGATGCGCCGATCGAAGCGCTGCGGTTGCTCGTGCACCGAGAGGAAATGGCCAACGCCGTGACCGGTGCCGTGGTCGTAGTCGAGGCCGAGTTCCCAGAGCGGGCGGCGGGCGAAGGCATCGAGATGGTGGCCGCAGGTGCCGGCGGGGAACTTCAGCGCCATCATGGAGATGAAGCCCTTCAGCACGGCGGTATAGCGCTGGCGAATCTCGTCGCTGACAGGGGCAAGGGCGGTGGTGCGCGTGGCATCCGTCGTGCCGGAAAGATACTGCCCACCCGAATCAAGCAGATAGACGCCCTTCCCGGTGATCGGCGCATTGCTCGCGGCGCTGGCCGCATAATGACACATGGCGGCATGGCCGGCCGAGGCGGAGATCGTGCGGAAGCTGGGTTCGACGAAGTCTTCCGCCATCTGCCGGAAGGCGAGAATGCGGTCCTCCGCTTCCAGTTCGGTTATCGGCCTGCCGCTCGCCGCACGGGCCGCGCCGTGTTCTTCCAGCCAGGCGAAGAAGCGGATCCAGGCCGCGCCGTCGAGCTGGTGGCAATCGCGAAAGCCGGCAAGCTCCGCCGGGTTCTTGACCATCTTGGCAAGCGTGACGGGGCTGCGGTTGAGCCGCACCCGGCCGCCCGCGATCCGCGCCGCATGGGCGACGGCGGAGGGGGCGAAGGCCGGGTCGAGCAGCAGCGTGCGATCGGGCGCTGCGCTGCGCACGCGCTCCAGCAGGCTTTTCGGCTCCGCCATCGCGACGCCGTCAAGCTCGAAATCGGAGAGGTCGTTGGGTAGCTTGCGGTGATCGACCAGCCATTCGGCGGTGCCGGCGCGGTCGACGATGAGGAAGCTCTGCGGCATCGGGTTGAAGGCGACGTCGGAGCCGCGCACGTTGAGGAACCAGGCGATGTTGTCCGGCTGCGTCTCGACGAGGAAATCGGCGCCCTCATCGGCGAGCGCGGCGGCGATGCGCCGCTTCTTGTCCGCAACCGTCTCGCCGGAGCGGGCGATGGGGAAGGCGGTGATCTTGCCGAGGGGGCGTTCGGGCTGGTCCACCCAGATCGTATCGACGAGATCGTCCGTCACCGGCACCCAATGCGCGCCGGCCGCCTTGACGGAGGCGCCGCAATCCGCATCCCAGGTGGAGGGCAGCAGCATGGCATTGAAGCCGACGCGCTCGCCGGAACGCAGATTCTTGCGCAGCCAGTCCTTCAGCGGCGCGTCGTGGAAATGCTCGATGGCAAAGAGGCCCTGGTCGATCTCCTCACGCACCTGCACCTGGTAGCGCCCGTCGACGAAGATCGCCGCGCGGTCGCGCATGACGATGGCGACACCCGCCGAGCCGGTGAAGCCGGTGACATGGGCGAGGCGGTTGTCATGGGCGGCGCAATATTCGCCCTGGTGTTCGTCGAAGCGCGGAACGACGTAACCGTCGAGACCCTCTTCGGCGAGCTTGGCGCGAAGGGCGGCGACGGGGGATTTCGGGGTCATGGCAGTGTCCTTGGAATGGCGTAAGGGTCAGGCGTCCGGCAATGCGCCGGCAAAATGGCAGGCCGCCATGCCGGCTCCGGCCGGGCGGAGCGCCGGCTTCTCGCGCCGGCAGATGTCGGCGGCGTGCGGGCAGCGCTGATGGAAGGGGCAGCCGGGCGGCACGTTGAGCGGCGAGGGCAATTCGCCTGCAATGGCCGGCTTCTTTCGTCGCTGGCCGGGATCGAGCGAGGGTGCGGCGGCAAGCAGCGCACGGGAATAGGGGTGCTCGGGATTGGCGAACAGCGCTTCCGACGGGCCGATCTCCACGATGGCGCCGAGATAGATGACGGCGACGCGATGCGAGACATGGCGGACGAGCCGCAGATCGTGGGCGACGAAGAGCACGGTGAGACCGAGATTGTCCTGCAGCTCCATCAGCAGGTTGACCACCTGCGCCTGGACCGAGACATCGAGCGCGGAAACCAGCTCGTCGGCGACGAGGCAGATCGGCTCCAAGGCGAGCGCCCGGGCGATGCCGATACGCTGGCGCTGGCCGCCGGAAAATTCGTGCGGATACTTGTCCGCCGCTCCGTCCGGCAGGCGCACGAGGTCGAGCAGTTCGTCGACGCGCCGGCCGATATCCGCACCGCTGCGCATGCCGTGCACGGTGATCGCCTCTTCCAGCGTGTCGCGCACCGTCATGCGCGGGTTGAGCGAGGTATAGGGATCCTGAAACATCATCTGGACGCGGCGATTGAAGGCCCGGCGCTTCGCCCCCTTGAGCCCGACGACGCTCTCGCCCTCGAAGAGGATGTCGCCGGCCGTCGGCCGGTTGAGGCCGGCGATGCAGCGGGCGAGCGTGGACTTGCCGCAGCCCGATTCGCCGACGATGCCGAGCGTCTCGCCGGCCATGACGTCGAGCTCCACGCCGTTGAGCGCCGAGACCACCTTCTGCGGCCGCCGCGCCACCGTGTCGGCCAGCGAACGCGGCTTGGAGAAGCGCATGGAGAGGTCGCGAATGGAGAGGATCGGGGTCATTGCGCGGCCTCGTGGAGGGAGAAAAAGGCCGCAGCTTCGGGGAGCCGGTGGCAGGCTGCAAGCCCCCCACCCGAAAGCGCGGCAAGTTTTGGCCGGATGCCCCGGCATTCGGGTCCCGCGACCGGACAGCGCGCCGTGAAGGCGCAGCCGGCGGGCATTGCAGCGAGCGACGGCGGCGCGCCGGGAATGGAATAGAGCGGCGTGCGCGGCGGCACGTCGCGCGGAATGGAGCGCAGCAGCCCGAGCGTATAGGGATGGCGGGCATGGCCGATCACCGTGGCCGTTTCCCCGGTCTCACACAGCCGCCCGGCGTACATCACGGCCACGCGGTCGCAGGTTTCGGCGATCACGCCCATGTCGTGGGTCACCAGCATCACGGCCGCGCCCTGCTCCTTGCACACGCGCTTGAGCAGGGAAATGATCTGCGCCTGGATGGTCACGTCCAGCGCGGTGGTGGGCTCGTCGGCGATCAGCAGCTGGGGCTCGCAGGCCAGGGCCAGGGCGATCATCACGCGCTGGCGCATGCCGCCGGAGAGCTGGTGCGGGTACTCGGCGAGGCGCTGGGCGGCGGCAGGAATCTCCACCAGTTCCAGCATGCGCCGGGCCGCGGCCAGGGCCGCCGCGCGGTCCAGGCCCTTGTGCAGGCGCAGGCTCTCGGCGATCTGCTCGCCGATGGTCAGCACCGGGTTCAGGCTGGTCATGGGCTCCTGGAAGATCATCGCGATCTCGCGCCGCGCACCTCGCGCAGGCCCGCCTCGTCGAGGGCGGCGAGGTCGCGGCCCTTCCAGAGGATATTGCCGCAGACGCGTCCGCGCGGCTGCACGATGCCGAGGATGGAGCGCAGCGTGATGCTCTTGCCCGAGCCGGATTCACCGACGAGGCCGAGGATTTCGCCTTCCCGAACGGTGAAGGACACATCGTCGACGGCGACGAGGGGGTGGTCGGCCGGGCCGAATTCGGTGCGCAGGCCGCGCACCTCGAGAACGACGGGTCTTTCTATCGCAGTGTCCTTTCGGGCCATCTCAGCGTCCTCTAGGGCGGAGCAGGTCGGCCAATGCGTCGCCGACGAGGCTGAAGCCGAGGCCGGTGAGCACGATGGCGATGCCGGGCATCAGGCTCATCCACCAGGCGGTCATCAGGAAGTTGCGGCCCTCGGCGATCAGCACGCCCCATTCGGCCGCCGGCGGCTGCGCGCCGAGGCCGAGATAGCCGAGCGAGGAGCCGAGCAGGATGGCGAGCGCCATGTCGGTCATCCAGTAGACGATGACGGGAGAGATCGCGTTGGGCAGCAGGTGGCGGAAGATGATGCGGCGGTCGGAATAGCCGAGCACGCGGCCGGCGGCGGCATAGTCGTTGGCCTTCTGCGCCATGATCTCGGCGCGGGTCAGCCGGGCATAATAGACCCAGTTCACCGCCGTGATCGCCACATACATGTTGATGAGGCCGGGGCCGAGCACGGCGACGATGGCGATGACCAGCACGAGGAAGGGAAAGGTGATGATGGCGTCGACGCAGCGGCCGAAGATCATGTCCGCGATGCCGCCGTAATAGCCGACGAGCGCGCCGACCGTGACGCCGATGATGAGTGCGAAGATCGTCGCGAAGAAGGCCATCTGCATGTCGACCGAATAGGCCCAGATGACGCGCGAGAGCATGTCGCGGCCGAAATTGTCGGTGCCGAAGGGATGGGCAAGGCTCGGCCCCTGCTGGATCGCATTGAGATCGAAGGCGAGCGGGTCGTAGGGCGCCAGGACCTGCGGGAAGATCGCCAGCGCCAGCGACAGGACGAGGATGGCGAAGCCGGTGACGAAGGCGGGTTTGCGGAAGGCGCGGCCGAGAAAGGCGCGCAGCCGGGACGGTCTTGCGGCGGAATAGGTGACGGTGCTCATGACTGGCGCAGCCTTGGATCGAGCCAGGACTGCACGACATCCGTCAAGAGGAAGACGACGGAAACGAGCACGGCGAAGGTGAGGGTCAGACCCTGGATGAGCGGATAGTCGCGGGCGAAGATCGCCTCCAGCATCAGCCGGCCGACGCCGGGCACGGCGAAGACGGTTTCCGTCACCAGCGTGCCGCTCATCAGGTTGCCGATGGAAAGGCCGAGCAGGGTGACGGTGGAGACCATGGCGTTGCGCAGCACGTGCCGGGTCATGATGATGCGCGGGGAAAGACCCTTGGCGCGGGCGAACTGGACATAGTCCGCATCCAGCACCTCGATCAGCGAGGCGCGCAGGTTCCGCAGGATGATCGCCGAGGTGTAGAGCGCGACGCTGAGTGCCGGCAGGATGAGGTGGTAGAGATTGTCGAGGAACGTCTCGCCATAGCCGCCGACCGGGAAGAGGCGAAGCTGGGCGGCAAGCACGGTCAGCAGCATGAGGCCGATATAGAAGACCGGCATGGAAAGTCCGACCTGGAAGATGCTGCGGATGGCGATGTCGACCGCGCCGTTCGCCCGCGCCGCCGCGAGAAAGGCGAGCGGACCGGCAAGGCAGATGGCGAGCACGACGGAATAGAGCGCCAGGAAGATCGTTGTCGGCAGGCGGTCGAGGATCACGTCGGCGACGGGCGCCTTCAGCAGGATCGAGCGGCCGAGATCGCCGGTCAGTGTGTTCTTGACGAAGACCGCGAACTGCACGGGCAGCGGCTTGTCGAGACCGAGATTGTGGCGGATCTGCTCGATCTGCGCGTCGGTCGCCTTGGCCTCGGCCATGGCGATGGCCGGATCGCCCGGCAGGAGGCGCACGAGAAGGAAGATGAAGACCATCACCAGCAGGAAGGTGGGAACGATCTGCAGCAGCCGCGCCAGAAGATAGGAAAGCGAAGGCATGGATGAACCTCTTGCCGCCCGCCGGCCTCCGAAGAGGCCCGGCAGGCGGCGGTCAGGCGGTTGTCACTCGGTTACTTGGCGCGCCAGGCCTCGGAAAAGTCGTTCGCGCCGAGCGGGGTCTGCACATAGCCTTCGACCGAGCGCGAGACGGCGGTGGCGAACGGCGTCTCGAAGAGGAAGAGCAACGGGGCTTCCGTGGCGTAGATTTCCTGCATGCGCTTGTATTCTTCGCGGCGCTTGTCCGGATCGACTTCGGAATTCGACTTTTCGAAGAGTTCGTTGAATTCCGCATTGTTCCAGCCCGTGCCGACGGCCTGGCGCTGCTTGTAGTAGCCCAGCCAGCCGGTGACCTGCGCCGGGTCGTTCACGTCGTTCGCCCAGCCATAGGTATGGATGTCGAAGGCGCCGGAGCGGTTCTTCTCGCCGCGCGTCGGGTTGTCGACCTGCTCGACGGAGAGGTTGACGCCGAGCGGCGCCCACATCTGCTGAAGCGCGGTGAAGAGCGTGGCGTCGTCGGCGCTGCCCGCGAGCGTCGTCAGCTTCACCTCGAAGCCGCCGGAAAGGCCGGCTTCGCCAAGCAGTTCCTTGGCCTTGTCTGGGTTGTAGGGATAGAGCGGCTCGGGGCCGTAGTGGAGCTGCGTGGCGGCCGACATCAGCGAGGTCATCGGCTTGCCGGTGTCGAAGGTGACGAGCTTGATCAGCACGTCCTTGTTCGTCGCATAGTTCAGCGCCTGGCGCACCTTGACGTCGGAGAGCGGGTTCTTCGCGCCGTCCGCCTTGGTCTCGCGGGTGTTGATCGGCGCGTAGACGATGCGGGTCGAGGGGAAGAGTTCCATCTTCAGGTTGGCGTCGGCGCTGAGTTCCCCGACGCGGGCGAAGGGAATGAACTCGGCCGCGTCGACTTCGCCGGCCTGCAGCTTCAGGATGCGCGTCGCGTCGTCGGGGATGACGACGAAGTTGACCTCGTCGAGATAGGGCAGCGGCTTGCCGTCCTCGCCGGAGCGCCAGTAGTTCGGGTTGCGGGCGAAGGTCATGCTGGCGCCCTGCACGCGGCTCTTCAGCGTGAAGGGGCCCGATGTGACGGGGTTACTGGCGAAATAGGCCTGCGCCTTTTCCTGGTCCGTCGCGCCGGCCGCCTTTTCGAAGGCCGCTTTGGAGACGATGCCGGTGTTGAAGGTGGCGAGGATCGACAGGATCGTCGGGTCGGGCTGCTTCAGCGAGAGGGTGATCGTGTTGCCTTCGGCCTTCACGCTCTCGACGGAGCCGAGCAGGCCGGCCCAGGGGCCGAGATCGGGATTGCGCGCGCGCTCGAGCGAGAAGACGACGTCCTCGCCCGTCAGCGGCGAGCCATCGGAGAACTTCAGGCCCTCGCGTAGCGTCAGCGTGATGGTCTTGCCATCCGCCGAGACGTCATGGCTCTCGGCAAGGCCGGCGACGACGGAGCCGTCGGGGCCGTTGCGCAGCAGGGTTTCGTAGAGCGCGTTGATCAGCCAGAGGTCGGGGTTCCGATCCGCCCAGACGGGGTCGATGATCGCCGAATCGTCATAGCGGGCGAAGGCCATCGATCCGCCGCGCTCGACGGCGAGTGCGGATGTGGCGGCGGCAAGGCTCAGGGTCGCGCCCATGATAACGGGCAGAAAACGCTTCATGTCATTCCTCCTCGATTGTCCGGCTGGGCCGGTGCGACGCACTTTGGATATTGGATCCAATTTTTCCGGACAGGATTGACCCCGAACCGGACTTAAGTGGCGCCACTCTTGTTGTTCCCCCTTAAAAATCGGCGGCGGGCGCGATAGGCTCTATGGCTTGCGCAACCGACTTTAGTCAAACTAAAGTCCATCGCGCGGTGCAAGTCAAGCGGAAAGCCATGATGACCCTCGACGACGAAAAGACGCGCGGCACGGATGCCGAAACTCCCGGCAACGACATGCCGGCGCCGGCGGCGCTCGGCCAGATGCTGCGCGAACGGCGCAAGGACATCGGCAAGACGATGAAGCAGGTGGCGCAGGAGGCGGGGCTGACCGAGGGCTTCATCAGCCAGATCGAGCGCGGGCTTTCGACGCCCTCGCTGATCTCGCTCTACAATGTCGCCAATGCGCTCGGCACCAGCGTCGACACGTTCCTCTCCCAGCCGCCGCGCCACGAACATTCCATGGTGTCCCATGCCGGCGAGCGGCCGGGCTACAATGTCGCGACGAAGGACCGGGTCTACGAGCTGCTGGAGCGGGGCTTTCCCGGCGCGATGCTGAACGGCTGCATCACGCAGATTCCGGAAGGTTATGTCTCGGAGCTGACGAGCCACGAGGGCGAGGACTTCATCTACCTGATCGAGGGAGAAATCCTCTACGAGGTGGACGGCAAGGAATACCGCCTGACGGCCGGCGACACGCTGCACTTCCCCTCGAAACTGCCGCACCGGGCCCGCAATGTCGGCAAGGGCCCGGCGCGTGAACTGTGGGTCGGCACGACCCGGATCATCAAGGAAGACTGACCCGTCCCGGGCCTTACTGCTTGCGCGGCCAGGTGTCGGCCAGGCGGTAGCCGGCCGGCCACGGATCGTCGGGGTCGAGCATGACCTGGCTGGTGCCGGTGATCCAGGCGCGGCCGGAGATCTCGGGCACGATGGCCGGACGGCCGCCGACGGTGGTCTCGCCGACGATGCGGCAGTCGAAGCGCGAATCGATGATCGAATAGCCGGAGAAGGGCTGGCCGACCTTGATCTGGCCGCGGGCATGCAGCAGCGCCATGCGGGCCGAGCAGCCGGTGCCGGTCGGCGAGCGGTCGAGCTTGGCCGGCTGGATGACGACCGTGTTGCGGCCGTGCAGCGCGCCGTCGCGCTCCTCCACCGGCAGCGTCAGCTGGCAGAAGGAAATGTGGTTCCAGTCCGGGTTTTCCGGATGGGTGAAGCCGAGCTGCTCGTTGGCGGCCTTGGTGATGCGGATGCCGGTTTCGGCAAGTTCCCGCGCCTCGTCCGGCGTGACGGCAAAGCCGAGCGCCCGGGCATCGGCGAAGACGAAGCTGTCGCCGCCATAGGCGGTGTCGACGGTGAGCGTGCCGAGGCCTTCGACCTCCAGCGTCGCGTCCAGCTTGTCGGCGAAGGAGGGCAAGTTGGTGACGGTGATGCGCTCGGCCTTGCCGTTGCGGCAGGCGGCGACGACATTGACGAGGCCGCCCGGCGCTTCCAGCACCATGTGGGTCTCCGGCTCGACCATCGGCACGATGCCGCTGTCGAGCAGCACGGTGGAAACGCAGATCGAATTGGAACCGGACATCGGCGGCGTGTCCTCCGGCTCCATGATGATGAAGCCCATCGTGGCGCGCGGATCCTTCGGCGGCACGAGCAGGTTGATGTGACGGAAGACGCCGCCGCGCGGCTCGTTCAGCACGAAGTTGCGCAGCGTCTGGTCCTCGGCGATGAACTTGCGCTGTTCCCACAGCGTCTTGCCGGGCGGCGGGGCGACGCCGCCGACGATGACGTCGCCCACCTCGCCCTCGGCGTGGCAGGAGACGATGTGGATGACCTTGCTGCTGCGCATGGCGCTTCCTCCGATATCAGGCTGTGATGGTGCGGCGAACGGGTTGTCCGGCGCGATTGCTCTTTCATAGAAAAATTGGATCCAATATACAATCAGCTTTTTGGTGGCTTTCCGGCGGTGGGGCGCGGCGCCCCGTGTTGCCCCGTTCCGGGATTCCCCCTATGACCGTTAGCCTAGAGGATCAGGGGTCGGACGTGATGAAATTTTCTGCCGTCGATGTCAGGCAGGCCGCGTCGGCGGCCGACATCGTCTATGAATCGCTGCGCAAGGCGATCATCGAGGGCGCGATCGGCGAAGGCGAAAATCTCCGGCAGGAAGAGATCGCCCAGATGTTCAACACCAGCCGCATCCCCGTGCGCGAGGCGCTGTCCCGGCTGGAGCAGCACGGTCTCATCACCACCCAGCGCTACAAGGGCGCCGTCGTCGCCGGCCTTTCCATCGAGGAGATCGAGGAGATCTTCGAGTTCCGCGCACTGATCGAGGCGGAGGTCATTCGTCTTGCCGTGCCCAATCTCGACCGCGAGACGCTGGAGCGGGCGCGGCGCTATTGCAACGAGTTCGACCGGGAGACCGATCCGCACCGTTGGGGCGAGATCAACCGCAATTTCCACTACAGTCTCTACGAGGCCTCGCGGCGGCCCTATTATCTGCAGAACGTGCGCTCCTCGCTCGACCGCATCGACCGCTATCTGCGCGCCCAGCTGACCTTCACCAACGGCGTGCCGCGCGCCGGCCGCGAGCACGAGGCGATCCTGCTTGCCTGCGAAAACGGCGACGCGGACCGCGCCTCACGGCTGACGCGCGACCATATCCTCGATGCGGGCAAATCGCTGGTGACCTTTTTGCGCGAGCAGCGCGGCTGAGGTTTGGCCGCGGCCTCAGGCCGGAATTTCCCGCCCTTTTCACTTTTCCACCCGCAAAGCGCTGGATTTGCGGAAATCTATCCCTTTGGACACTTGACGGCGCTTTCGTCAAAATGCCCACTTTAACCGATTGATAGCGTGGACAGAGAATTGTATTTCTTTTGTCGACAAGAGGATTTTCTATGACCGATACCGATTCCAGTACCCTGCCGGAGCGAAAGCGCGGCTCCGGCGTGAAAATGGTCTATGACCTGCTGCGCGACGAGATTCTGGACCTGAAGCTCGCCCCCGGCAGCCCGATCGACGAGGTGCAGCTTGCCGAGCGCTTCAAGATGTCCCGTACGCCGATCCGCGAGGCGCTGGTGCGGCTGGCCGGCGAGGGGCTGATCGAGACCCTGCCGAACCGCTCCACCATGGTGTCGAACATCGACTTCATGAACCTCCACACCTTCTTCGACGCGCTGGTGCTGATGTACCGCGTGACGACGCGGCTGGCGGCGCAGAGCCACCGCCCGGAGGACATCGCCATCATCCGCGGCTTCCACGAGGACTATGCGGCCGCCCTCAAGGCGCGCGACCACCTGACGATGATCGCCACCAACGCGGCCTTCCATGCCGCCATCGCCGAGGCCGGCCGCAACCCCTATTTCACCAGCCTGTTCCGGCGGCTCCTCGACGAGGGCCGGCGCATCCTTCAGCTCTACTACCAGTCCTACGAGGAACAGTTCCCGCAGCGTTTCGTCGACGAGCACGCCGCCATCATCGCCGCCATCGAGGCGCGCGACATCGAGGAGGCCGACCGGCTGGGCAAGGCCCATGCGGAAGCGATCGTCGCCCAGGTGCAGAAGCTTTTCAGCCGCAACGACAGGCTCGACATCGCGCTTTGAGTTTTTGTATTTTTCTTGTCGACAAATAAAATACAAGATGCTACAACCATCATCAGTGAGGGGGAGGACCTGTGCATCGTGCCGGTCGCCTGCCTGAGAGAACCGCCCAAAGGAGATCGACATGAAGGCCAAGATTTTTTCCGGTGTCATTCCCGCCCTGATGACGCCCTGCAAGGCAGACCGCACGCCGGACTTCGACGCGCTGGTTCGCAAGGGCAAGGAACTCATCGAAAAGGGCATGTCCGCCGTCGTCTATTGCGGCTCCATGGGTGACTGGCCGCTGCTGACGGACGAACAGCGCATGGAAGGCGTCGAACGCCTCGTCAAGGCCGGCATCCCGGTCATCGTCGGCACCGGCGCCGTCAACACCGCTTCGGCCGTCGCCCATGCCGCCCACGCCCAGAAGGTCGGCGCCCAGGGCCTCATGGTCATCCCGCGCGTCCTGTCCCGCGGTTCGGTCATCGCCGCCCAGAAGAACCACTTCAAGGCGATCCTCTCGGCTGCTCCGGACCTGCCGGCTGTCATCTACAACAGCCCCTACTATGGCTTCGCCACCCGCGCCGATCTCTTCTTCGCCCTGCGCGCCGAGCATTCGAACCTCGTCGGCTTCAAGGAATTCGGCGGCGCCGCCGACATGCGCTACGCCGCGGAAAACATCACCAGCCGCGACGATGACGTCACGCTGATGATCGGCGTCGACACCTGCGTCTTCCACGGCTTCGTCAACTGCGGTGCCGTCGGCGCCATCACCGGCATCGGCTGCGTGCTGCCGAAGGAAGTGCTGCACATGTGCGCCCTCGCCCGGGCTGCCGCCGCCGGCGATGCCGATGCCCGCCAGCGCGCCCTGGAACTGGAAGCCGCCCTCGGCGTGCTCTCCTCCTTCGACGAAGGCCCGGACCTCGTTCTCTACTTCAAGCACATGATGGTGCTGAAGGGCGACAAGGAATACACGCTGCACTTCAACGAAACCGACGCCCTCTCCGACAGCCAGCGCGGCTACGTCGAAGCCCAGCTCAAGCTCTTCGACACCTGGTATGCCGAATGGAGCAAGCTGCCGGGTGCCGTACAGAAGTACAAGGCATAAGGCTTTACGGCCCATGCAATGCGAAAGGCCCTCCGCGAGGAGGGCCTTTTTTGTTGCCGGTCTATCGATTTCTGCCGCAACTCTTCCGCTCTGCCTGACGGGATCCGGCGTCCCGTCGCCGGGTGGTGACAGAACGCTTCTCGATCGATGCGGGCGCCTTTTGCGCGCATGGACGCGCCGGACGCCGGATGACGGAGAAGAGGGGAAGGGCTTTGCGGGAGCGGCCTGCAGGTCGCTCCCGTCGTCGGCAAGGTTCTTCGCCGCAATCAGGCGATGGCGTCGAGCCCCTTGGCCAGCAGATGGTCGAGCTGTTCGATCTCGGCGGCGGTGAGCGAAACGCCTTCCGTCTGCGATTTCTTGCGGGCGACGAAGCGGCGCTGGGAGGGAAGGCGCGCGCCCTGGCCGACGATGGCCTCGAAGAGGGTCTCGGCGCGGGCGAAGGGATCGCCCGGGCGGCCCTTGGCGAAGGCTTCCGGCGACATCGCGATGATCAGTTCGCCGTGGAAGGGGGCGAGTGTTGTGGTGCCGAGATAGTCGAGCACTTCCGGGCTCGTCAGGTCGCCGATCATGATGCCGGCGAGAAGCTCGATCATCGTGCCGATGGCCGAACCCTTGTGGCCGCCGAAGGGCAGCATGGCGCCGGCAAGCGCGGCTTCCGGGTCGGTCGTCGGATTGCCCTCGGCGTCGATCGCCCAGCCTTCCGGGAGCTGCTTGCCGGCGCGGCGGTGCAGCTCGATTTCGCCGCGGGCGGCGACGGAGGTGGCGAAGTCGAAGACATAGGGCGAACCGTTCGGGCGCGGCCAGCCGAAGGCGAAGGGGTTGGTGCCGAGCAGCGGCTTGTTGCCGCCCGTCGGCGCGACCGTCGCATAGCTCGGGCACATGACGAGACCGGCGAGGCCCTCGTTCGTCACGGCCTCTACTTCCGGCCAGAGGGCGGAGAAATGGGTGCAGTCGTTGATGACGAGTGCGGCGATGCCGAGCTTGCGGGCGCGTTCGGCAAGGGCCGGTACGCCAAGTTCGAAGGCGGGATTGGCAAAGCCGCCCTTCGCATTGACCTTGACGATGGCGGACCCCTCGTTGCCGTCAAGTTCCGGCACGGCGTCCGGCTTCACCTTGCCGGCCTTGACGGTGCGCAGCGCGCCCTCGATGCGGTAGATGCCATGCGATTTGCAGGCGTCGCGCTCGCCGGCAACGATGACGCGGGCCAGCGCCCCGGCCTGCACGGCGTTGAGACCAGCCTTCAGGAAGATGGCTTCGACGCGCGCGAAAAGGGCGTCAATCGACAGGATAGTGGTTTGCGTCATCGTTCGTCTCTTCAGGCTGGTGCCGACCCATGCAGGTTGGCGATTGAACATTTGCATACATAGAGTATACAAGATTTCGACAAGTGCAATTCGCCCCTCCGACTCCTATATCGGGCGAGCCTCATTCCGCAAGAAAGGTACGTCAAATGGCTTTCACCCCCAACGGTAAACACCTCGTCGCCGGGCAATGGCTGGACGGCAACGGCACCTTCACCTCCTCGCCCGCCCACGGCCCGGCCCATGCCTTCGCCGTCGGCACGGTCGAGCTGGTGAACCGCGCCGCCGAAGCCGCGGAAGAGGCCTTCCTCAGCTACGGTTACGCCTCGCGGGCCGACCGGGCCGCCTTCCTGCGCGCCATCGCCGACGAGATCGAGGCGCGCGCCGAAGCCATCACCGAGATCGGCACCAGGAAAGCGCCCTGCCCATCGCCCGGCTGCAGGGCGAGCGCGGCCGCACCGTGGGCCAGCTGCGCCTCTTCGCCGACCATATCGAGAAGGGCGATTTCCTCGATCGCCGCTTCGATGCGGCCCTGCCGGACCGCCAGCCCGCACCGCGCCCGGAAATCCGCCTGATCCAGCGCCCGATCGGCCCGGTCGCCGTCTTCGGCGCCTCCAACTTCCCGCTCGCCTTCTCCACGGCCGGCGGTGATACGGCCGCCGCGCTCGCCGCCGGCTGCCCCGTCGTCGTCAAGGGACACTCGGCCCATCCGGGCACGGGCGAGATCATCGCCGAGGCCGTTCTGGCCGCCATCGAGAAGACCGGCGTGCATCCGGGCGTCTTCTCGCTCATCCAGGGCGGCAACCGCCAGGTCGGCGAAGCCGTCGTGCAGCATCCGCTGATCAAGGCTGTCGGCTTCACCGGCTCGCTTGCCGGCGGGCGCGCCCTCTTCAACCTCTGCGCCGCCCGTCCGGAGCCGATCCCGTTCTTCGGCGAGCTCGGCTCGGTCAACCCGATGTTCCTGCTGCCGGAAGCCATGAAGGCCCGCGCCGAAGGCCTCGGCCAGGGCTGGGCAGGTTCGCTCACCATGGGCGCCGGCCAGTTCTGCACCAATCCGGGCATCGCCATCGTCGCCGACGGTCCGGATGCCGACCGCTTCACCGCCGCCGCCGTGGAGGCGCTCGGCAAGGTTGGCCTGCAGACCATGCTGACCGACGGCATCGCCAAGGCCTACCAGGACGGTCAGGCCCGTTTTGAAAGCCGCAACACGGTCAAGCCGCTGCTGACGACCGAATCCACGGGCCGTAACGCCCTGCCGAACCTTTTCGAGATCTCCGGCGAGCAGTTCCTTGCCGACCATGCACTCTCGGAAGAAGTCTTCGGCCCGCTCGGTCTCGTCGTTCGCGTTGGCTCGGTCGACGAGATGGAGGCCCTTGCCCGCAATTTCGAGGGCCAGCTCACGGCGACCATCCACATGGATGCCGGCGACCTCGAAGACGCGAAGCGCCTGCGCCCCGTTCTCGAGCGCAAGGCCGGCCGCGTGCTGGTCAACGGTTTCCCGACCGGCGTGGAAGTGGTAGACTCCATGGTGCATGGCGGCCCGTATCCGGCCTCGACGAACTTCGGTGCGACGAGCGTCGGCACGATGGCGATCCGACGGTTCCTGCGTCCGGTGTCCTACCAGAATATGCCGGAAGGCTTGCTGCCTGAGGATTTCCTCAACTGATTCAAGCCTCTGGCTTGCATATGCGCCGGGTTCCCCGAAAGGAGAGCCCGGCGCACTTTTTTGCATACTAGCTATATACTTTTTGCATATTATTTGTATTTTAGAAGCCGGTTTACATGTGGCGCGGGACGGACCTCCGCCGGTAAATCGTCCAGACCAATCCAGGGAGAGAGTTATGAAGAAGACTTCGGTCCTCGCATTCGGCCTCGTGGCCGCCACCGCTCTGACCAGCCCGGCCAAGGCCGACAAGCTGGACGACATCATCTCGTCCGGCACGCTGCGCTGCGCCGTCGTTCTCGACTTCCCGCCGATGGGCTCGCGTGACGAGAGCAACAACCCGATCGGCTTCGACGTCGACTACTGCAACGATCTCGCCAAGGCGCTCGGCGTTACGGCCGAAATCGTCGAAACGCCCTTCCCGGAACGCATCCCGGCCCTGATGTCCGGCCGCGTCGACGTCGGTGTCGCCTCGACCTCCGACACGCTGGAACGCGCCAAGACCGTCGGCATGTCGATCCCCTACTTCGCCTTTGAAATGGCTGTCACGGCCAACGACAAGTCGGGCGTCAAGTCCTTCGAAGACATGAAGGGCAAGGTCGTCGGCGCCACCGCCGGTACCTTCGAAGCCATCGCGCTCGAAAAGTCGATGAAGGAATTCGGCGCAGGCGAGTTCCGTCCGTACCAGACCCAGGCCGACGTCTTCCTCGCCCTCAGCCAGGGCCAGATCGACGCCACGGTTTCCACCTCGACGGTCGCCCAGGCCACCGTCAAGAGCGGCAAGTTCCCGGGCATCTCGGTCGTCGGCAAGGCGCCCTACGACATCGACTATGTCGCGCTCTTCACCAACCGCGAAGAATACGGCCTGATCAACTACCTGAACCTGTTCGTGAACCAGCAGGTCCGCACCGGCCGCTACAAGGAACTCTATGAAAAGTGGGTTGGCGGCGATCTGCCGGCCCTGTCCGTGAACGGCGTTTACCGCTAATCTGCCGCTTCCCCGGCGGCGCGGGACCTGGCGTCCCGCGCCGCCGATCGTTTCAAAGGGTGAGACGGCAATGTTCAGTTACTCTTTCCACTGGAATCAGGCGCTCAAGGCCCTGCCGCAGATGCTGGACGGCGCGCTGGTCACGCTGCAGATCGCGATCCTGTCCATGGCCATCGGCCTTGTCGTCGCGCTCGCGCTGACGCTCTTCCGGCTGTCCGGCAACCGCATCCTCAACGGCTTCGCCACGGTCTGGGTCGAGATCGCCCGCAACACGCCGGCGCTGTTCCAGATCTACATGGCCCATTTCGGCCTTGGCAGCTTCGGCATCCACCTGAGCCCCTATACGGCGCTGCTGGTCGGTATCGCCTTCAACAATGCCGGTTATCTCGCGGAAAACTTCCGCGGTGCGCTGAAGGCGATCCCGGAGACGCAGACCCGCGCCGGCCGTTCGCTCGGCATGACGCCGCTGCAGGCCTTCCGCTACATCGTCATGCCGCAGATGCTGCGCATCGCCTTCCTGCCGGCCACCAACCAGATGGTCTGGGCAATCCTGATGACCTCGCTCGGCGTCACCGTCGGCATGAACACGGACCTCGCCGGCATCACGCAGGAACTGAACGCCCGCTCGTTCCGCACCTTCGAATTCTTCGCGATCGCGGCAGTCATCTACTACCTGATCGCCAAGGCCGTGACGCTGGCAGCCCGCCTCGCCGCCACGCGCATGTTCCGTTACTGAGAGAGGGGTAAACCATGTTCGATACCGCTCTCACGCTTGCCGATCTCGGCTTCCTCGCGCAGGGCGCGCTGATGACCCTCGCGGTCACGGCCGTCTCCGTGCTGGCCGGCACCATTCTCGGTGTCGTCTTCGGCGTGCTGCGCAACCAGCTCGGCACCTATTGGTCGCTGCCGATCACCTTCCTGCTCGACATCTTCCGTTCCGTGCCGCTGCTCATCCAGCTCGTGCTCGGCAATGCGCTGCAGTCGATCATGAAGCTCGGCTGGGCGCCGTTCACCACCTCCTGTGTGGTGCTGTCGCTCTATACGGCGGCCTATTGCACCGAGATCGTGCGCGGCGGCATCTCCGCCGTTCCCGCCACGACGCGCCGGGCGGCCCGCTCGCTCGGCATGACCTGGTGGCAGGACATGCGCTACATCGTGGCCCCGCTCGCCACCCGCGTCTCGCTGCCGGCCTGGATCGGCCTGACGCTCGGCGTCATGAAGGATTCGGCGCTCGTGCTCTGGCTCGGCCTGATCGAGCTCTTGCGCGCCTCGCAGATTCTCGTCACGCGCCTGCAGGAACCGCTGTTCATCCTGCTGATCTGCGGCGCCATCTACTTCATCATCAGCTTCCCCATTGCCCGGCTGGGCGGCTATCTCGAAAAACGGTGGTCCAATGATTGAGATCGAAAATGTCCGCAAATCCTTCGGCCAGCTGGAAGTCCTGAAGGGCATCAACCTCACCGTCCAGAAGGGCGAAGTGCTGACCATCATCGGCGGCTCGGGCTCGGGCAAGTCGACGCTGCTCACCTGCATCAACGGTCTGGAGACCATTGATGCCGGCCGCATCGTCGTCGACGGCACGGACGTGCATGCCAAGGGCACGGACCTCAACAAGCTGCGCCGCAAGCTCGGCATCGTGTTCCAGCAGTTCAACGCCTTCCCGCACCTGACGGTGCTGGAAAACGTCATGCTGGCGCCGGTCAAGGTTCTCGGCCAGTCCAAGGCGGAGGCCGAGGCGATGGCCGTCAAGCAGCTCACCCATGTCGGCCTCGGCGACAAGCTCAAGGTCTATCCGAGCCGCATGTCCGGTGGCCAGCAGCAGCGCATGGCGATCGCCCGCGCGCTCGCCATGTCCCCGGCCTACATGCTCTTCGACGAAGTGACCTCGGCGCTCGACCCGCAGCTCGTCGGCGAAGTGCTCGACACGCTGCGCATGCTCGCCTCCGAGGGCATGACGATGATCTGCGTCACGCACGAAATGAAGTTCGCCCGCGAAGTCTCCGACCGCGTGGCCTTCTTCCACAAGGGCGTGATGGCCGAGATCGCACCACCGGAAGAGCTGTTCGGCGCGCCCAAGAATCCGGAATTGCAGGCGTTCCTCGCCGCTACCCACTGAGGCAAAAATGCAGACTGAAATCGAGCCCGGCGTCGTCGTCATCGGCGCCGGCGTGGTCGGCCTTTCCGCCGCCATTGCCGCACAGGCCCGCGGCCTTGCCGTCACCGTTCTCGAGCGCGAAGGCCCCGCGGCCGGCGCGTCGGCCGGAAATGCCGGCGCCTTCGCCTTCACCGACATCCTGCCGCTCGCCTCGCCGGGCATCCTGAAGAAGGCGCCGAAATGGCTGCTCGATCCGCTCGGGCCGCTCTCCGTGCCGCCGTCCTATGCGCTGCAGATCGCGCCCTGGATGTTCCGCTTCTGGCGCGCCTGCTCGGCGAGCCGCGTTGCCCATTCCACGGCGGCGCAGACCGCGCTGATGGACCTTTCCAAGGCCGCGCTGGAGCCGTTCCTGGCCGAGACCGGCACGGCGGCGATGCTGCGCAAGGAAGGCAACCTCCAGGTCTATGAAAGCCAGGCCGAACTCAACGCCTCGCTGCCCGGCTGGAAGGCGCGCGAAGCCCACGGCGTCGAATTCCGCCACATGGGCGCGGCCGACATGGCGGCGATCCAGCCCGGCCTTGCGCCGCGCTTCACCCACGGCACCTTCACGCCCGGCTGGTATTCCATCGCCGATCCCAAGCTCTATACGCTGGCGCTCGCCGATCACTTCCGCGCCACGGGCGGCCGGATCGAACGCGCCGAGGTCACCAGCCTCCATCCCATCGAGGGGGGCGTGGAAATCCGCACGGCCGACGGACGCACGCTGCGCGCGCAGAAGGTCGTGCTCGCGGCCGGCGCCTTCTCGCACCAGATTGCCCGTTCGCTGGGTGAAAACATCCCGCTCGAAACCGAGCGCGGCTACAACACGACGCTGCCGGCCGACGCCTTCGACCTGCGCACGCAGGTCACCTTCGGCGGTCATGGCTTCGTCGTTACCCGGCTTTCGACCGGCATCCGCGTTGGCGGCGCGGTGGAGCTTGGCGGACTGAAGCTACCGCCGAACTTCCGCCGGTCGGAAGCCATGCTGGAAAAGGCCCGCGCCTTCCTGCCGGGCCTGAAACCCGAGGGCGGCGTGCAGTGGATGGGCTTCCGCCCCTCGCTGCCGGACAGCCTGCCGGCCATCGGCCGCGCCCGCGCGACGCCGCGCGTGGTCTATGCCTTCGGTCACGGCCATCTCGGCCTCACCCAGTCGGCCGGCACGGCGCGCCTCGTCGCCGAACTCCTCACCGATGGAAAGACGGCGATCGACATCGCCTCCTTCTCGCCGCAACGTTTCTAGGGACAGATCCATGGCCGACCTCTCCGCCCGCAGCATTCTTTCCGGAACAGCCTCCGGTCCGATCATTGCAGCCGGGGAGGCGCTGAGCTTCTGGGGCGGCGTCGATCCCGCGACGGGCCGCGTCATCGACGTGCACCATCCGCTGCACGGCACCGTCATCACCGGCGGCATCCTGATGATGCCGTCGAGCCGCGGCTCCTGCACCGGCTCCGGCGTGTTGCTCGACCTTGCGCTGACCGGCCGCGCGCCCGCCGCGCTGATCTTCAGCGAGGCCGAGGACGTCTTGACGCTCGGCGCGTTGATCGCCGCGGAAATGTTCGGCAAATCGCTGCCGGTGCTGCGCCTGTCGCACGACGCCTTCGATGCGCTCTGTCGCGCCGGGACGGCGCGGATCGGCGAGACGAGCATCGAGGCGGATGGCCTCGTCATCCCCGTCGCCCCGCCGGCCACGGCCGCGCTCGACCTTACCGAAGACGACCGCGCCATGCTGGAGGGCCGCGACGGTATCGCCGTGCAGCTTGCCCTGCGCATCACGGCCGCCATGGCCGCGCAGCAGGGCGCGAGGCAACTCGTCGACGTCGTGCAGGGCCATATCGACGGCTGCATCTATGCCAGCCCCGCCAACCTCACCTTCGCGGAAAAGATGGCCGACATGGGCGCGACGGTGCGCGTGCCGACCACCATGAACGCCATATCCGTCGACCGGGCGAACTGGGAAAAGCAGGGCGTGCCGCACGATTTCGGCGATCCGGCGGCGCGCCTCGCCGACGCCTATGTGCGTATGGGCTGCCGCCCGACCTTCACCTGTTCGCCCTATCTCCTCGACAGCGCGCCGAAAACCGGCGAGGCCATCGCCTGGGCGGAATCCAATGCCGTGATCTTCGCCAATACCGTGCTCGGTGCGCGCACGGCCAAGCATCCCGATTTCCTCGATCTCTGCATCGCCTTGACCGGCCGCGCGCCGCTCTCCGGCGTCTATCTGGAGGAGCATCGCAAGGCGAGGCGCGTCATCGACGTCGACCTGCCGGAGACCGCTGACGACGCCTTCTGGCCGCTCGTCGGCTATCTCGCCGGCCGCGCTGCGCCCGACCGCATTCCGCTCCTTCGCGGTCTTGCCGCCGCAAAGCCGACGCGGGACGACCTGAAGGCGCTCTGCGCCGCCTTCGGCACCACCTCCGCCGCGCCGATGCTGCATATCGAAGGCGTGACGCCCGAAGCGGACGGTGCTGCCGCCGCGACGGCCGACCTTGTGTCCATCACCCGCGCCGACATGGTCGAGGTCTGGCGGATGTTCAACGAGGGGCCGGCCGAGGTGGAACTCGTCGCCATCGGCAGCCCGCACGCCTCGGCCTCGGAATGCCGCGCGCTCGCCGATGCGCTTGGCGAGCGCAAGCGGCATGAGAGCGTCTCCGTGATCGTCACGGCGGGCCGCGATGTCATGGCGAAGGCGGGCGACGTGCTGACCCGGCTGCGGGCAAGCGGCGTTCAGGTCCTGCCGGATCTCTGCTGGTGCTCGATTTCCGAACCCGTCTTCCCGCCCAAGACGCGTACGCTCATCACCAATTCCGGCAAATACGCCCATTACGGCCCGGGCCTTTCCGGCCGCACCGTACGCTTCGGCAATCTCGCCGATTGCATCGAGGCGGCGCTGACCGGCCGCGTGCCGCCCCGCCTGCCGGCCTGGCTCGCCTGATCAGTCCCGCCCGAAGACGTCGCGCGTATAGACCTTCTCCGCGACGTCATCGAGCTCCTGCGAACGCCGGTTGGCGATGATGACGTCGGCGCGGCGCTTGAACTCCGCGAGATCGCGCACGATTTCCGAGCGGAAGACAGTGTCCTCCGCAAGATCGGGCTCGTAGACGATCACGGGAATCCCCCGCGCCGTAATGCGCTGCAGGATGCCCTGGATGGAGGATTCGCGGAAATTGTCCGAATTCGTCTTCATGGCGAGGCGGTAGACGCCGACGACCTCGGGATCGCGCCCGGCAATATCGGCGGCGAGGAAATCCTTGCGCGTCGTATTGGCGTCGACGATGGCGCGGATGAGGTTCTGCGGCACGTCGCTGAAATTGGACAGAAGCTGCCGCGTATCCTTCGGCAGGCAATAGCCGCCATAGCCGAAGGAGGGATTGTTGTAGTGCTGGCCGATGCGCGGATCGAGCCCGACACCCTCGATGACCTGCCGGGTGTCGATGCCATGCGTCATGGCGTAGGAATCGAGCTCGTTGAAATAGGCGACGCGCATGGCGAGATAGGTGTTGGCAAAGAGCTTGATCGCCTCCGCCTCGCCCGAGCCGGTGAAGAGCACCGGTACGTCGTCCTTCACCGCACCCTGTTGAAGCAGCCCGGCGAACTGGCGGGCCTCCGGCGTATCCGCCCCCATGACGATCCGCGAGGGGTGCAGGTTGTCGTAGAGCGCCTTGCCCTCGCGCAGGAATTCCGGGGAAAAGACGATCCGCTCGTCCTGGCGCGCCTCGCGCAGCCAGGCCGTATAGCCGACGGGGATGGTGGACTTGATGACGATCGTGGCCTTGGCATTGACCTGCCGCACGTCCTCGACCACCGCCTCCACGCTGCTCGTGTCGAAGTGGTTGTAGTCCGGATCGTAATTGGTCGGTGTCGCCACGATGACGAAGTCGGCCTCCGCGAAAGCCTCCGTCTTGTCCGTCGTCGCCCGCAGATGCAGCGGCTTCGTGCGCAGATAGTCCTCGATCTCCGCATCCGCGATGGGCGAAACGCCGGCATTCAGCGCCGTAACGCGCGCATCGGTGATGTCATAGGCGACCACGCCATTGTGCTGCGCCAGCAGCACCGCATTGGAAAGCCCGACATAGCCGATGCCGGCAACCGCGATATTGACCATGCCGACCCCGCCGACGTGCGTTGATCATTCCGGTCGAAGCGCAGAATCAGTGCTTCGTGCCGGATGTCGCGGGATATAGCGGCGGATGATTACAGCCAGATGGCGGGAGAAACTTGACCTTAACCACAATCATCAATCGTTCGAGCTCAGCATCGGCGGGGCGGCCTAGAGCTCAAGTGCGTAGCGCGTCTCTCATTTTCGAGATCTCTAGTTATTTCAGCTTAAGCCAGAAGCTTTCTTTATGGCTTCGGTTGCCACTGACACGCCAATTTTTGTTGCGGCATCAAGCGCCCACGTTCCGACAGCTTTCAGTTTCTCAAGAACCCCGGACTCATCGCCCTTTCGTGCCGCGTCCTCGGCTGCTGAAACCGTCGCAACGGCACTGTAGTGTTCGGTCGTCGATGCTTGCTCTATCAAATTTTGCTTCAGTCTTCCGAGTTGATCGGCCAAACTCGCCATGTCCGCTCCGGGGAGCATCGTTCCGGAATTCTGGTTGAATGTTGTATTGGTTGCTGACGAATGCGGTCCAACTGCTGCCGCGTTGCCTACAATGTAGTTGTCGCTTCCCATGCCTCACTCCCTTGTTGATAGCTACCTAGAATAGCTCTACGGTGGCAATCCTGCACTAGGCGTTGAATTACGGCAAGCTGCAAGCCGCATCTTTGGAGGGTAAATACTTGTTCAAGCTTGAATACACCTCTAGCCCAGACCCATTGGTAGACCTTATCCAAGATAGCCCATGGGAGGTGTTCGGCCAGCCGTATTGTGGATACGTCCTTTTTCTTTTCGGTGAGGCGGACGCGCAAGTCTCTAGCTGGATTCGTGATAATTTGCGGGCCTTGGATTCCGTAATGGGACTTGACGTGGCTGGTGTTGTCTTTGCCAAGAGCGTGATGATCAAAGCGCATTCGAAAGACAGTCAACGTAAGTCTCTTCCCCCGCTACAGGTAGAATTGAGAAGGGTGCAATATAATCGTGATTGGCGCGCCCAACCTATGTTTCCTAATTATTGGTCACAGCATTGGGACGGCCGGGATTTCCCCAATCTCGATTTCAATGGTGAGACGAGTGGTCTGGTCGACGTTGTAGCGACGACCTATGCCTCAGACGAGGTAGCTCGCCGGCTTGGGGTATTCGCAGACGTTCCGTGTATCGTTGTTGTCGATGCATTCGCCAGTTCTGGCTTCGAAATCGTCAGTCTGGGCGAGGAAAACTTAAATGGTATCCTTAGAATGCTTCGCGTTGCTATCAGCGAGTTTGCCAGCGACAGCGATTTCAAAAGAAAAAAGCAGCAGTTGCAGAAATTGCTCCAGATTGCCGATGAAATCTCCACTCGCAATGTAGCGATAGCGGAATTGGGATCAAATTTTCGGAGCACGCTGCGCGCTATGACGGACGCTGATATCGTAGCTCTGGCTACAGCCAAGAATTGGCTATCTGAAGGAAGCGTCCGTCGGTTTACTCATTTGATCCGGACTTCGCCGCTCCTTAAGAGCGAGCAGGCTGCCGAAGCAGTTTCGCGCGCGGCTACTTTCGCAGAAAAGCTAGGGACACTATCTAAGACTATAAGCAGTCTGACATGGTATCTTGCCGCCCGCCCCTGGCCATTGACGGGTGAGGACATTGATCGCGTAAATACGATCTTTGAGACGCACGTAAGCTCGTTGCTGTCGGAATCTATTGTCGGCCGCACGGAATGGAGTCAGTCCCATCTCCGCCTGGAGATTGACCGCTTGGCTGACGTAAGTAAAAGGTTAGTGGAATGGATCTGGGGCGATCTGCTTGATCCGGACAAACTCGCCAAAGATCATTCAGATGCGGTAGAAAACCTAACAGCGCAGCACGCAAAAGGCCTGGAGGAAATTCGGGGGCAGATTGCACCTCTTAGGGTTGCTGCAGCCGAGTTAGTCCATGGCATCACTGCAAGTTCAGCTTCACTCGTACAAGCTTTCAGAAACGCAAAGAGCGCCCTTATTAACAAACCTGCGGCGAGGAGCATTCAAGTTTCTCCCGAAGCCATTCTTGCTGCGCTGTCAGAACGAACAACAATAAATTTCACAATGAAGGACCTCTATATCGCTGCAAATGCAGGGGCAATGGGGCCTCAAGCGCATGCAGACAACACTAAATTCTAGACTGCCCGTCGCGTAGGGAATTGTGGCTGGCGGTTGGTATGAGAGTGGCTGCGCCTTCTACTAACTTCAAGCTGTGATTGTGATGAGGAATTTGGCTCGCCGACTCATTGGAATTTTGAATAAATAGGAAGCATTCTCGCCTTTCCGGCCGTTGGAGAAGCGTCCTTTGATTCGCTTCATGCCAACTGCTCTTCAGCTTCTAGTGTCGACTAGCTCGGCGAGTACATCTACCATATTGCCGGCGCAGCCCTGCGGCGACGGGATCTGCGGGCGCACAACCGGCAAGATTCTAGGGTGCGTGACGCGCCGCGCCCTGTTTCTTGCTGAGATTGATGCAGGGCAATCGCGTGCTTATGTCGAATGCTGTGACGACAAAGGTGAATAAGGTAATAAATCAATATCTTGCTGAAAAATATGGCGGACAGAGAGGGATTCGAACCCTCGATAGAGTTTCCCCTATACACGCGTTCCAGGCGTGCGCCTTCAACCACTCGGCCACCTGTCCGTCCGCTCGCTGCCGGTGGTTAGTCCGGCGCGGGTCGCTTTCCTGTTTCCATTCCGGCGAGACGGCGCGATATATACCGAGGTTTGCTGAAGGATCAACCGCTTTCTGACAGATTTTTGAAGGATATGCCTTGCGAGGCGAAGGATTGCGCAAGCCCGGCCGTCTTCCTATCTATAGACAGCAATGAAGCGGGGCCGAATTCGGCCCCGGAAGTGGCACCAGGAGGGTGCGGTGATACGGTTCATCCTGAAGGCGATCAGTCTCGTTGCCCTCGTCGTCGCCGTCATGGCCGGCGCGATCGATGCGATCCAATCGGTCTCGGCCTCCGAGCCGGTTCTGACGCCGCTCGCCGTCGCCTGGAGCACGGCAAGCCCCGATACGATCGCGCTCGTTGCCGACGGCATCATGCGCAAGTTCCCCTATGCCTGGGACCCGGCGGCCATGTGGGTGCTGTCCCAGCCGGCCTTTGCGGTGCTGCTTGCCGTTTCGCTGTTCTTCTGGGTGATCGCCTACAAGCGCCCGCCCGTCGCAGGCCGCTTCACCGCCTGAAACCAGACCCTTGCAGGAGACCCCGATGTTCCTGATCGACATGTTCAACAAGAAGACCGTCATGCCCGCGCCCGAGGCCGCTCTGCCCGGCCGCCCCGAGCCCATCCCGACCTCCGCGACGCATTTCGTCAACGGGCGGGCGCTCAAGGGGCCCTATCCCGCAGGCTTCAAGACCGTGCTGCTCGGCATGGGCTGCTTCTGGGGCGCCGAACGGCTGCTGTGGAAAATTCCCGGCGTCTGGGTGACGGCGGCGGGCTACGCCGGCGGCTTCACGCCGAACCCGACCTACCACGAGACGACGACCGGGCTGACGGGCCATACCGAAGTCGTGCTCGTCGTCTACGATCCCGCCGAGGTGTCGCTCGAAACCCTGCTGAAGGCCTTTTTCGAAGCGCATGATCCGACGCAAGGCATGCGCCAGGGCAACGATATCGGCACCACCTACCGCTCTGCGGTCTATCTCGACGACGAGGCGGACCTTCAGGTCGCCCGCCACGCGCGCGATGTCTACCAGGCGGCGCTGACGGCGGCCGGGCGCACGGACCGCATCACCACGGAGATCGGGAAGGCGGGTCCCTTCTACTTCGCCGAGGACGTGCATCAGCAGTATCTCGCCAAGAATCCGGGCGGCTATTGCGGCCTGCGCGGCACGGGCGTTTCCTGCGCCATCGGCTGATCCGGCCTTTGTTTTCAACGGGCTGCAGCCGCCGCGAACGGGATTTCCCAGCCCCGTTCGCGGCGGCTCCTATTTTTTACCAACTGAAAAATTTCTGGTGAATTTTTCCTGGAGCCGTGCAAGGATGCCGCCAGCCTGACCCAAGGGAAAGGGTCGGTGGCTCCGTCGCGCGCTCTTTCAAGCGCTGCGCGGAAGGTCCCTATAAGATCAATAGCGAACAGGGCTGCACAATGAAAAAAACCCTTCTCACCCTTCTTGCCACCGCCGCCATGTCGGCCAGCGCGCTCGCCGCGGATATCAAGCCGGCGATCATCTATGACCTCGGCGGCAAGTTCGACAAGTCGTTCAACGAAGCGGCCTTCAACGGCGCCGAAAAGTTCAAGAACGAGACCGGTATCGAATACCGCGATTTCGAAATCGCCAACGATGCGCAGCGTGAGCAGGCGCTCCGCCGCTTTGCCGGCGACGGCAACAACCCGATCGTGATGGCCGGCTTCTCCTGGTCCGCAGCGCTTGAGAAGGTCGCCGCGGAATATCCGGACACCAAGTTCGCCATCATCGACATGGTTCTCGACAAGCCGAACGTCCGCTCGGTCGTCTTCAAGGAAGAGGAAGGCGGCTGGCTCGCCGGTATCCTCGCCGGCATGGCCTCCAAGTCGAAGACGGTTTCCTTCGTCGGCGGCATGGACATCCCGCTGATCCACAAGTTCGCCTGCGGCTATATCGGCGGCGCCAAGTCCCTCGGCTCGGACTACAACGTGCTCGAAGCCTATACGGGCACGACGCCGGACGCCTGGAACGACCCGGTCAAGGGCGGCGAAATCGCCAAGTCCCAGTTCGACCAGGGCTCTGATGTCGTCTACCACGCCGCTGGCGGCACGGGCGTCGGCGTTCTCCAGGCTGCGGCTGATGCCGGCAAGCTCGGCATCGGCGTCGATTCCAACCAGAACGGCCTGCAGCCGGGCAAGGTGCTGACCTCGATGGTCAAGCGCGTGGACGTCGCCGTCTACGACGCCTTCATGTCGGCCAAGGACGACAAGTTCCAGCCGGGCGTCAACGTGCTCGGCCTGAAGGAAAATGGCGTCGACGTCGCCATGGACGAAAACAACGCGCCGCTCATCACCCCGGAGATGAAGGCCGCCATCGACAAGGCCCGCGCCGACATCATCGCCGGCACGGTCAAGGTTCACGACTACATGTCGGACGAGACCTGCCCCTACTAAGGGCATCGAACGGCCCGTTTGCGAAAGCAGACGGGCCGGCTCCGTTCCTGCCGCTCAATAATGCGGGGGACGGGTAATGGCCGGGGCTTCCAGAGAGCCCGCTTCCAGCGTTAGAAACCGTTCCGTCAGCCGGTCGAGCTTCGACTGAAGCTGTTCGATCACGCGCCATTGTTCGGCGATCTGGTCGGAGAGCTCCTCGATCGTATTCGTCTGATGGGCGATATGCTCTTCAAGGCGGGCGATGCGTTCGGCCTTGCGGTCGTCGGGAAGGTCTGATGCGGTCATGGCTCTCCTCGTCGGTGCTTTCCTCGTCGGTCAGGGCCGGCGGCATGAGCTATAGCGGCGGGCGCACGAACCCGCAATCGGACTGGACAAGCGCTGCGGAAGCAACAAGACTAAGACCGGCAGGCCCCGCGCCCGCTGGCCCCAAATCCCCGTAAGAGTGGATCGTCATGAGCGAACTGGCAATCGAACTGAAGGGCATCGACAAGAGCTTCGGCCTCGTCCACGCCAACCGGAACATCAACCTGAAGGTCCGCAAGGGCACCATTCACGGTATCATCGGCGAAAACGGCGCCGGCAAATCCACCCTCATGTCGATCCTCTACGGCTTCTACCAGGCCGACCATGGCGACATCCTGATCAACGGCCAGAAGGTCAATATCCGCGATCCCAATGCGGCCATCGCCCAGGGCATCGGCATGGTGCACCAGCACTTCATGCTGGTGGACACCCTGAGCTGCCTGGACAATGTGATGCTGGGCGCCGAGGAAAGCCAGATCCTCAATGCCGGCATCACCAAGGCGCGGGCCGAGTTGAAGCGGCTGGAGAAGGAATATGCGCTGGAAGTCGATCCCGATGCGGTGATCGAGGAGCTGCCGGTCGGCATCCAGCAGCGCGTGGAAATTCTGAAGGCGCTCTACCGCAGGGCCGATATCCTCATTCTCGACGAGCCGACGGGCGTGCTGACGCCGGCCGAGGCCGACCACCTCTTTCGCATCCTCCAGCAGCTCAAGGAACAGGGAAAGACGGTCATCCTCATCACGCACAAGCTGCGCGAGATCATGGCGATCACCGACGAGGTCTCCGTCATGCGCCGCGGCGAGATGGTGGCGACGCGCACGACCAAGGAAACCTCTGTCGAGGAACTGGCCGAACTGATGGTCGGCCGCCGCGTTCTCCTGCGCGTCGAGAAGGGTGAGGCCAAGCCCGCCGACGTCAAGCTTTCCGTCAAGAACCTCACGGTGCGCGACAGCCGCGGCGTCACCATGGTGGACAACGTCTCCTTCGATATCCGCGCCGGCGAGATCGTCGGCATTGCCGGCGTTGCCGGCAACGGCCAGTCGGAACTGCTGGAGGCGATCTCCGGCATCCGCCGCGCGACGTCTGGCACGGTGCTTCTCAACAACCGTCCTGTCGACGTGACGGGCAATGCCGATCCGGCGGAACTGCGCAAATGCGGCCTCGCCCATGTGCCGGAGGATCGGCACCATGTCGGCCTCGTGCTGAAGTTCGAGGAGAGCGAGAACGCCATCCTCGGCTATCATGACGATCCGAAATACCGCAAGGGCGTGCTGCTCGACATCGACGCCATCCGCGCCGAGGCGGAGGAGAAGATCGCCGCCTACGACATCCGTCCGCCGAATCCGCGGCTGAAGACCGCCAATTTCTCCGGCGGCAACCAGCAGAAGATCGTGCTGGCGCGCGAGATGGAGCGCGGTCCCGACGTGCTGATCATCGGCCAGCCGACACGCGGCGTCGACGTCGGCGCCATCGAATTCATCCATCGGCGCATCATCCAGATGCGCGACCAGGGCATGGCGGTATTGCTCGTCTCGGTCGAACTCGACGAGATCCGCGCGCTGTCCGACCGCATTCTCGTGATGTTCGCCGGCCGTGTCGTCGGCGAGCGCGCGCCAGATGCCTCTGAAGGAGAACTCGGCCTGTTGATGGCCGGTGTGGAAGGCCGGAAGGAGGCCGCGGAATGAGTGTTCCCTATGCGAAACTGCCGGCCTGGGCCGAATACGGCCTGATCCCGCTGGTCAACCTCGCCGTCGCCTTCCTGATTTCCGGTCTGGTCGTCCTCATCGTCGGCGAAAGCCCGTTCGAGGCCGCCTACCACATGATCAACGGGGCCTTCGGCCGCGGCGAATATATCGGCTACACGCTCTACTACACCACCACCTTCATCTTCACCGGCCTGGCCGTGGCCGTGGCCTTCCACGGCGGGCTTTTCAATATCGGTGGCGAGGGTCAGGCCTATGTCGGCGGCATCGGCGTCGCGCTCGCCTGCCTGGCACTCGACCGCACGCTGCCCTGGTATCTCGTCTTCCCGATCGCCATCGTCGGCGCCGCCTTCTTCGGTGCGGTCTGGGCGATGATCCCCGGCTGGCTGCAGGCCTGGCGCGGCAGCCATATCGTCATCACCACCATCATGTTCAACTTCCTGGCCAGCAGCCTGATGAACTACCTGCTCAACAAGGTGTTCAAGCCGCTCGGTTCCATGTCGCTGGAAACCCGTACCTTCGATACCGGCGGCCAGTTGCCCAAGCTGGACTGGCTGATGTCGATCTTCGGCCTTTCCGTCGGCACCGCGCCGTTCAACATCTCCTTCCTGCTCGCGCTCCTCGCCGCCTTCGGCGTCTGGGTGCTGATCTGGCGCACGAAGCTCGGCTACGAGATGCGCACCATGGGCCACAGCCCGGCCGCCGCGCGCTATGCCGGCATCAAGGAGGCCCGTATCATCGTCATCGCCATGATGATCTCCGGCGGCCTCGCCGGCATGATGGCGCTGAACCCCATCATGGGCGAGCAGTTCCGCATGCAGCTCGATTTCGTGCAGGGCGCCGGCTTCGTCGGCATTGCCGTGGCGCTGATGGGCCGCTCGCATCCGGCGGGCATCATTCCCGCCGCGCTGCTCTTCGGCATGCTCTACCAGGGCGGGGCGGAAATCTCCTTCGAAATGCCGTCGATCTCCCGCGACATGATCGTCATCATCCAGGGCCTCGTCATCCTCTTTGCCGGCGCGCTCGAGCATATGTTCCGCCCGGCCATCACGCGCATCGTCCTCGGCCTTTCGCCGAAGACCCGTGATGTTGCCGCCACCAAGGGAGCCTGATCCATGGAATTCTTTCAGGTCTTCATCGAGCTCGCACAGTCGACCGTCCGCGTCTCGACGCCGCTGATCCTCGCCGCCCTTGCCGGCCTCTTCACCGAACGGGCCGGCGTCTTCGACATCGGCCTCGAAGGCAAGATGCTGGGCGCGGCCTTCGCCGCCGGCTCCGTCGCCTACATCACCCAGTCCGTGACGATGGGGCTTCTCGCTGCCATTCTCGTCTCCGTGCTGCTGTCGCTGGTGCACGGCTATGCCTCGATCACCCAGCGCGGCAGCCAGATCGTCTCGGGCGTCGCCATCAACTTCGTCGTTGCTGGCTCCACCGTCATCCTCGGCGAAGCCTGGTTCCGTCAGGGCGGGCGCACGCCGGCGCTATCGGCGGACGGCCGCTTCGGCACGATCAAGCTGCCCTTTGCCGATGCGGTGCGTGAGGTGCCGATCCTCGGTCCGCTCTATTCAGGTCTGCTCTCCGGCCATTCGCCGCTGACCTACCTCGCCTTCCTGATGGTGCCGGCAAGCTGGTGGATCCTCTACCGCACGCGCTTCGGTCTTCGCCTGCGCGCCGTCGGCGAGAATCCGGGCGCGGTCGACACCGCCGGCATTTCGGTGATCTGGCTGCGCTACCGCGCCGTCATCTGCTGCGGCATCCTCTGCGGCGTCGCCGGCGCCTATCTGTCGCTCGCCGCCAATGCCGGCTTCACCAAGGGCATGACGGCCGGCAAGGGCTATATCGCGCTCGCCGCGCTCATCTTCGCCAAGTGGCGGCCGAAGAATATCCTCTTCGCCTGCCTGCTCTTCGGCTTCCTGGACGCGGTGGCCATCCGCCTGCAGGGCGTGGTGATCCCCGGCCTCGGCGAGGTGCCGGTGCAGCTGATCCAGGCCTTGCCCTATATCCTCACCGTGATCCTGCTGGCCGGCTTCATCGGCCAGGCCCTGGCGCCCAAGGCCCTGGGCCGCCCCTATGTGAAGGAGCGTTAGGAATGTCCCACGACCTCTTCGAGGCGGCGCGCGCGGCCATGGCCTTCGCGCACGCCCCCTATTCCAAATTCCCCGTCGGCGCGGCGATCCGCGCCGAGGACGGCAAGATCTATGCCGGCGCCAACATCGAGAACCTCTCCTTCCCGCAGGGCTGGTGTGCCGAGCCGACCGCGATCAGCCAGATGATCATGGGCGGAGCGAAGAAGATCGTCGAAATGGCCGTCATCGCGGAAAAGCTGCCGCTCTGCCCGCCCTGCGGCGGCTGCCGGCAGAAGATCGCGGAATTCGCGACGGCAAGGACGTCGATCTATCTGTGCGACGAGACCGGCGTGAAGAAGACCATGACCATGGAAGAGCTGCTGCCGCACGGCTTTGCGACGGACGTCATCGGATGAGCGGCGAAACCACCGACCTCCTGATCTCGCGCCTTGGCGGCATGCTGCCGCGCTACGGCATCGTGCTCGGCTCCGGCCTTGGTTCCCTGGTAGAGGCCGTGCAGAACCCGCTGCGCATTCCCTATTCGGACCTGCCGAGCTTTCCGGTCAGCGCCGTCTCCGGCCATGCCGGCGAACTCGTCATCGGCCATCTCGGCGGCGTGCCCGTCATCATGCTTTCGGGTCGCGTGCATTTCTACGAACGGGGCGACGCCAATGCCATGCGCACGCCCATCGAGGTGCTGAAGGGGCTCGGCGTTACGTCGCTGATCCTCACCAATTCGGCGGGATCGCTGCGCGAGGACATGCCGCCCGGCTCGGTGATGCGCATTTCCGACCACATCAATTTCTCCGGCACCAATCCGCTGATCGGCCTCGACAGCGACGACCGCTTCGTCGGCATGACCAATGCCTATGATGCGGAGCTCGGCGCCCGCATGGACGCGGCGGCGGCAAAGCTCGGCATTGCGCTGTCGAGCGGCGTCTACATGTGGTTCTCCGGCCCGAGCTTCGAGACGCCGGCGGAAATCCGCATGGCGCGCGTCTTCGGTGCCGATGCCGTCGGCATGTCGACGGTGCCGGAAGTGCTGATCGCGCGCCATCTCGGCCTCAGGGTCGCGGCCGCCTCTGTCATCACCAACTACGGCGCCGGCATGACGGGCGCCGAACTCAGCCATCACGAAACCAAGGACATGGCCCCGATCGGCGGAAAGCGGCTTGCCGCGATCCTCGCCGAAATGATCGCGGGCGGAGGCAAGGACCATGCTTGAGGATACGGCGAAGAAGGCGCTCTCGCTGCTCGACCTGACGGATCTGACCGACAATTGCGATGCGGCCGCCATCGAAAAGCTCTGCGCGCAGGCGCAGACCCCCTTCGGCACGACCGCCGCCATCTGCATCTGGCCGCGCTTCGTCGCGCAGGCGCGCGGCATTCTCGGCGCGGGCCATGCGGTGAAGATCGCCACGGTCGTCAACTTCCCCTCCGGCGACCTCGCCGTCGCGGATGTGATCGCGGAGACGCGGCAGGCCATTGCCGACGGCGCCGACGAGATCGATCTCGTCATTCCCTATCGCGCCTTCCTTTCCGGTGATGAGGCGGCGGTGACGGAGATGGTGACGGCGGTGAAGGCTGCCTGCACGTCGCCCGTCATTCTCAAGACCATCCTGGAAACCGGCGAGATCAAGGATGCCGCGCTGATCCGCAAGGCCTCCGACCTTGCCATTGCCGCCGGCAGCGATTTCATCAAGACCTCCACCGGCAAGGTCGCCGTCAACGCCACGCTTGCGGCTGCCGAGATCATGCTGACGGCCATCAACGAAAGCGGCAAGCCGGTCGGCTTCAAGCCGGCGGGCGGCGTTCGCACCGTGGGCGATGCCGAAGCCTATCTCGCGCTCGCCGCCTCGATCCTCGGGGAAGGCTGGGCAACGCCGAAGACCTTCCGCTTCGGCGCGTCGGGCCTGCTCGGCGATATCCTTTCCGTGCTTGGCGGCCAATCCGCCCCCTCTGCTCCCGCGAGCTACTGACGTGCTGCCGCAGGAGACGATCCGCCGCAAGCGGAACGGCGAGGCGCTTTCCTGTGAGGAGATCGCGCGTTTCGTCGCTGGCATCACGGACGGTAGCGTCTCCGAAGGGCAGGTCGCGGCTTTCGCCATGGCGGTCTGGTTCAACGGCATGGCGCGGGACGAGACCGTCGCGCTGACGCTTGCCATGCGTGATTCCGGCGATGTGCTCGACTGGTCGGGCATCGGCCGGCCGATTGCCGACAAACATTCCACCGGTGGTGTCGGCGACAATGTCTCGCTGATGCTGGCGCCGATCGCCGCGGCCTGCGGCCTCGCGGTGCCGATGATTTCCGGCCGCGGCCTCGGTCATACCGGCGGTACGCTGGACAAGCTGGAATCGATCCCTGGCTATGGGATCATGCCATCCCCCGATCTCTTCCGCCGCGTGGTGCAGGACGTCGGTTGTGCGATCATCGGCCAGACCGCAGCCTTCGCGCCGGCCGACAAGCGCGTCTACGCGATCCGCGACGTCACGGCGACGGTCGATTCCGTGCCGCTGATCACCGCTTCCATTCTTTCCAAGAAGCTTGCCGCTGGCCTCCAGTCGTTGGTGCTGGACGTCAAGGTCGGCAATGGCGCCTTCATGGCCGATGCGACCGAAGCCGAGACCCTGGCACGCTCGCTGGTCGAGGTGGCCAATGGGGCCGGGGTCAGGACGACGGCGCTCATCACCGACATGAACCAGCCGCTGGCGGATGCCGCCGGCAATGCCGTCGAGATCGCCAATTGCATCGCCTTCCTGAAGGGCGGGAAGGCCGGAACGCGGCTGGAGCGCATCGTGCTCGCCTTCGCCGCGGAAATGCTGGTATCGGCCGGGCTGGAGGCTGATCTTGCCGCTGCCGGGGCGAAGGCGGAGCGGATGCTGGCGAGCGGCGCGGCGGCCGATGTGTTCGGCCGCATGGTGCATGCGCTCGGCGGGCCCGGCGATCTCCTGGAGAGGCCGGAAGCCTATCTGGCCGCTGCGCCCGTCGTCCGCCCGATCCTCGCGGCGCAGAGCGGATATCTTGCCGCCTGCGATACCCGCGGCATCGGCCTTGCGGTCATCGAGCTCGGTGGCGGTCGCAGCCGGCCTGACGATGCGATCGATCACCGCGTCGGTTTCGACCGCCTTCTGCCGCTCGGCACGAAGGTGGAGAAGGGATCTGAAATCGGCCGCGTGCATGCGGCGGGCGAGGCGGATGCGGCGCGTGCCGTGGAACGGCTCGGCGCGCTCTACCGGATTGCCTCCGAGGCGCCAGCCGTGACGCCCGACATCCTGACGCGTATCAGCGCGTAAGGTGCAGCTTGCCGTCTTCCACCTTGTAGGAGGTGAGGCCCTTGAGGAAGCTCATGCCGATCAGCGTGCCCGACAGGGCCTTGTCGTCGAGCACCATGGCGCCGACATTTTCGATCCGCACCGGGCCGATCTCGATCTTGTCGAGGCGGATGTAGGCGGCGCGGGCCTTGCCGTTGGCGGTTTCGACCGCGTAGCGGAAATCGAGGTCGGCCTTGTCGATGCCGATGCGCTGCGCCGTCGAAACGTTGAGCGCCACCATGCTGGCCCCCGTATCGACCATGCCCTCTTCCTTGCGGCCATTGATCGCGAAGACGCCGGTGAAGTGGCCGTTCGCGTCGCTGCCGATCACCGCGCTGCGGTTGCCGGTATAACGTGCCGCATCCTGGCCGGTCTGGACGGACGCCTTCTCGATCTTGAGTTCCGGTGCCTTGGCGGTGTCGAGATAGCGGGTCGCAAGGTCCGGCACGAAGGTGGCGGCGGCAACGACGGTGCCGACGACGAGGACAAGGCTGCGAACGAACATGGGACGGTCTCCGGGAGGATCTGTCCGGAAATAACACGCCTTCGGCTAACGGACGGCAAAAGGGGCGCTTCTGGGCGCCCCTCTCCACCGTCTTTGCTTGGCTTGGTAAAGAACCGGTTAACCGGTCACTTCGTGCCGTACATGCGGTCGCCGGCATCGCCGAGGCCGGGCACGATATAGCCCTTTTCGTTGAGCTGGCGGTCGATGGAGGCCGTATAGACCGGCACATCGGGATGATGCGCGCGGAAACTCTTGATGCCCTCGGGCGCGGCCAGCAGGCAGAGGAAGCGGATGTTCGTCGCGCCGCGGGCCTTCAGCGTGTCGATGGCGGCGATGGCCGAATTGCCGGTCGCCAGCATCGGGTCGACGACGATGACAAGGCGCTCGTCGATGCTCTCGGGGGCCTTGAAGAAATATTCGACGGCTTCCAGCGTCTCGTGGTCGCGATAGACGCCGATATGGGAGACACGGGCGGACGGCACAAGCTCCAGCATACCCTCCAGCAGGCCGTTGCCGGCGCGCAGGATGGAGGCGAAGACCAGTTTCTTGCCTTCGAGGACCGGGGCGTCGATCTCTTCCAGCGGTGTCTCGATGCGGGCGGTGGTGAGCTCGAGATCGCGCGTGACCTCGTAGCAGAGCAGTGTCGAGATTTCGCGAAGCAGGCGGCGGAAGCTGCCCGTCGAAGTCTCCTTCTTGCGCATGATGGTCAGCTTGTGCTGCACGAGCGGGTGATCGATGACTGTGACGCCGTCCATGGCCAACCTTCCGAAATGGAGTAAACGCCTCTTTTTCCACGGAACGGCGGCTGCCCGCAAGAGAAGAGAGCCGACCGCGGGCAACATCCCCACAGCCGGCTTCGGCTTTAGAGCCTGGAAAGCAGCTTTTGCCGCGTCGGTTCGTCGACGAAGGCCGCCTCGATGGCCGTGCGCGTCATCCCGCGGATCTCGTCGTCGCTGAAGCCCATGACCGTCGAGGCGATCTCGTATTCGCGGGCGAGCGAGGTATGGAAGAAGGGCGGGTCGTCGGAATTGAGCGTGACGCGCACGCCGGCCCTATGCAGCGCCCGCAGCGGATGGCTCTCGAAATCCGGGAAGACGCTGAGGGCGATATTCGAGCCGGGGCAAACCTCCAGCACGGTGCCTTCGTCGGCCAGCCGCTTGACGAGGTCGGCATCCTCGATGGCGCGCACGCCATGGCTGATGCGCGACGGGCGGACATGGTCCAGCGCATGGCGCACGCTGAAGGCGCCCGAGAGTTCGCCGGCATGGATGGTGATGCCGAGGCCGGCATCGCGCGCAATATCGAAGGCGCGGGCGAAGTCGGCGACGCGGTGCATGCGCTCCTCACCGGCAAGATTGAAGCCCGTGATCAGCGGATGCGGCCGCCGTGCGGCATATTCCGCCGCCTTCACGACGCGCTCCGGCCCGAAATGGCGGATGCCGACGACGATGAGGCGCGTCTCGATACCGGTCCTGGCCTTCGCGCGTTCGGCGCCTTCGGCAAGGCCACGCATATAGGCGTCCGCGCCGATGCCGACGGCATCGCCCTGGTCGGGCGAGGCGATCAACTCGCTGTAGATCGCGCCTGCTTCGGCAATCTCGGTCAGGTAGGTCTCGGCGAGCAGCGCATAGTCCTCTTCCGTGCGGAAGAGATTGGCGGTGGCGTCATAGCTCTGCACGAAGCTGGTGAAGTCCTGCCAGGCATAGGCGCCGTTCTTGATGAAGCCGGACGTGTCGATGCCGTAGCGCTCCGCCTGGGCGACCGCGAGGGCAGGGGGCGTCGCCCCCTCGATATGACAGTGCAGTTCCGCCTTGGGCATGGTGTTCGTCACAGGAAGCTCCTTCCGTGCGGTCCCGGCGCGATGCCGAGATGGCGGGCGATGCTTTCGCCGATATCGGCGAAGGTCTTTCGGGTTTCGAGGAGACGCGAGCGTAACCCCGGGCCGAAGCTGAGGATCGGCACGCGCTCGCGGGTATGGTCGGTGCCGCGCCAGGTGGGGTCGCAGCCATGGTCGGCGGTGAGGATGACGATGTCGCCGGGCTTCAGCTTGCGGTCCACTTCCGGCAGCCGCCGGTCGAAGGCTTCCAGCGCGGCGGCATAGCCGGGCACGTCGCGCCGGTGGCCGTAGAGCATGTCGAAATCGACGAAATTGGTGAAGACGAGGTCGCCGTCCTTGGCCTCGTCCATCACGCGCAGCGTCGCGTCGAAGAGCGCCATGTTGCCGTTCGCCTTGCTCAGCCGCCCGATGCCCTGATGGGCAAAGATGTCGCCGATCTTGCCGACGGCATGCACCGTGCGCCCCGCCTCCGTCAGCCGGTCGAGCAGCGTCGGCTCGGGGGGCAGGACGGAATAGTCGCGACGATTGCCGGTGCGCTCGAAGGTCTCGGGCGTCTCGCCGACGAAGGGGCGTGCGATGACGCGGCCGATCCGTCCGCCGGGCCGTTCGTCGAGAATCTTCCGAACGGTCTCGCAGAAGGCGAGCAGGCGGGCAAGGCCGAAATGTCCCTCATGGGCGGCGATCTGGAAGACGGAATCGGAAGAGGTATAGCAGATCGGCCTGCCGGTGCGGATGTGCTCCAGGCCAAGCCGGGCGATGATATCCGTGCCGGACGCATGGCAGTTGCCGAGGATGCCGGGCACGTTGCCGGCGCTGCAGATAGCCTCCACCAGTTCCGGTTCGAAGGCGTCGCCCTCCGAAGGGAAGTAGCCCCAGTCGAAGGCGACGGGCGTGCCGGCGATCTCCCAATGGCCGGATGGTGTATCCTTGCCGTTGGACACCTCGCTCGCCGCACCGTGATAGCCGAAGACGCGCTGCGGCACGTCCATGCCTTGCGGAAAACGGCCGGTTGCAGCGCGCGCGGCATGCAGAAGGCCGAGGGCCGACATGTTGGGCAGCTTCAGCGGTCCCTGCCGCAGTCCGGTCCGGTCGCCGGCGCCCGCCGCACAGAATTCGGCAATATGACCGAGCGTATCCGCGCCGAGATCGCCGAAAGCGGCCGCGTCCGGCCCGCCGCCAATGCCGAAGGAATCGAGAACGAAGAGAAAGGCTCGCGCCATGAGTCACCTGCCGTCTGCCCGCATCATCGTGACATGCCACGGGCGCGGCGAGAGGTTCAAGCGAAATCGGGCAGGAGCCGTCAGCAGTCGCCGCAGCTGATCCCTTCGCCGGAGCGCTGGCGGAAGTAACTCGTTCGCGAGAGAGGAAGCGTGGTGATGCTGGAGGAAAGCCCCGGAGCCATCAGGAGAATCTTGTGCGGCACGGTGTATTCCGTGCGGACGACGAAGGTCTTCTTGGCGTCCATTTCCTTGGGCAGGTTCGAGACCGTGGCGCCCTTGGTGTAAGCCGCGTCGCTCCCCCCGCCATAGGACCAGGCGACGGTTGCCTTGCCGGTGGTGTCCACCGCAATGCCGGTGATCTTCAGCGTGTAGCCGTTCTGCGAGAAGGGCGCGACGACGTTCTTGGTCACATCGGCCATCGAGGCGAGCGTTGCCGCATTGATGGTTTCGTTTCGCGTCAGAAGGTCGGAAACGGTGCTGGATGCGCGGCTGACCTTGCGCGACATGGTCACGGCGACGGAAATCTCGAAGGCGCCGATATAGGTCATGATCATCAGCGGCGCGACGATCGCGAATTCGACCGCGCCGACGCCGCGCCTGTCGCGAAGAAGACGGCGCAACGGCATGAGCAGACCGCCGCGTCCTGGTTTTTCCGCTCCTGCGGAGACGTTGCGCGCTTCCATCACGGATAGTCCTCGTTCTGGACCACAGCGGTCGAAACCATCAGGTAGTTCTGCTTGCTGCCATTCTTCGTCTTGACGTTGGACAGCATCGGACGCACCAGGTCGGTCACGATATCCCAGCGATAATAGGCGCGCACGATATTGATCGACTTCTGCTTGCCTGGGTTGAACGCAAAACTCGTGGTGTCGAGATCCGAATCGACGATCGGAACGGCGCTCGGAATGCTGGCGTAAGACGTGAAACTGCGCACGTCGATGAACAGCTTGGCTGGCGTGGCGACCTCGGTTGCCGAGCACGGCATCAGAATCTTGATTTCCTGACAGAAGGCGGTGCGGAACTGGTCTTTCGTCCAACCGGCGGCCTCGCCAGTGCGGATCTTGCGGGCCATCGTCTCGGTGGCGTTTGCCAGAACCTGTTCACCCATGAAGGCCGTGAAGGTCTCGATCGAGGCGAAGGTGATCATGAAGAAGGGAATGGCGAGTATCGCGAATTCGATGGCCGTCGCGCCGTCGCGCCGCACGAGAAGACGACGAAGCAGACCCTTTGCGGGCCGCTGCCGAGTGGTTGCATCATGATCGAGCGACATCGCGATCCGTTCCCAAGTCCTTGAGGCGGCAAGAATAGGCGGCGGACCGTTTACATTTCGTGTGCGGGACCCCAAGAATTTGAAGGGCTTCCCGAATTCGCACGCCCGAATGAGAACGTCGCGTCAGCCGCCATTGCCGGACTTGGATGCATGCTCCTCGCAATTGGGCGTGCAGGAAAGCACCGAGCGGTCCGTCTGCCGGAAAACGCGCACCGTGTTACCCTCGTCGATCGACACGAGGATGCGCTCGTCGACAATGGCATTGCCGTCCGCATCGAGCAGGACGAGATTGGTCGTGCCGAAGTTGCGGCCGGTCAGCACGATCGTCTGGGCATCGGCGACCGTCGCGTCGGCGACGGCGGCATTGCCGACGATCACCTTGCTGACGGGCCGGTCGAGCCGCAGCACGCGCGCGTGGTCCATATAGACGCGCAGGAACTCTTCCCCCGCAACGGCGCTGGTGGCCGTCGACAGCAAGGCAAAAGCGGCCGTCGCAAGCTTCGTCGCATTCAAGGCGATGGTCCAGTCGCGTCCCATAAACAATCATCCCGGCAAATAAACACGGATAGCATCGCCGGGAATGGTGAATGAAGCTTTAAGCGGATGGCGGGCATTCTCGTTTCGGTTTCCACCTCTGTTACCGGCTTCCAGGAGAGGGATTGCCGCAAACGCGGAGAAACGGCCATCCGCCCTGTATTTAAGGAAAGGGTAACCATAGATCCGGTAGTGTCCTGCTAGGATTTCATTAACCGACTTCCTTAAGCCGATGGAAATGGCGGGCCTGTAGGTTGCAAGCATCCGAACAACGGAAACAGTTGGCGGACGTGCTGAACCAACATCGTGGAGCTAGGAGAATACCATGACCAAGATTTTCGCCCGCCTTATGAAGGACGAATCTGGCGCAACCGCCATCGAATATGGCCTGATCGCCGCCCTGATTTCCGTCGCCCTCATCACCGGCGCAACGTCGCTCGGCGGTACGCTGAACAACACGTTCCGCAACATCTCCGCAAAGATGACGAGCGCCCAGACGCAGTCCAGCGGCTACTAAGTCCGCCTGCATAAGCGAGAAAGCCGCCCGAGGAGGCGGCTTTCCTGTTCCTGCCGCCTCCGTGGCAAGGTGAGGCGCTGCTGCGCCGAAGGAAGGTTGCCGTGACCCAAGCCATCATCTTCGTGGTCTTTCCGCTCTGCCTTGCGGTCGCAGCCTGTTCCGATTTCCTGACCATGCTCATTCCCAACCGGGTTTCGGCGATTCTTTTGGCTTCGTTCTTCGTCGTGGCGCCGCTTGCCGGCCTTGGCCTGACCGATATCGCCATGCATGCCGCTGCCGGCGTTGCCGTCTTTTCCGCCTGTTTCGCGCTTTTCGCCTTGAACGTCATGGGTGGCGGCGATGCCAAGCTCCTGACCGCGAGCGCCGTCTGGTTCGGCATGACGATGTCCCTTTTTGAATTCCTGATCTACGTGTCGTTCATCGGCGGAATCCTGACGATGGGCATCCTTGCCCTGCGCGCGCATACCAATACGATCCTCGCCAGTGGCCTGCCCGTGCCCGCTCATCTGATGACGGCCAAGAAGGTGCCTTATGGCGTCGCCATCGGCATCGCCGCCTTCATGGCCTACCCGTCCTCGCCGCTGATGCTTGCCGCGTTCGGCGGCTGATACTCACTTTAAAAAATGAATCGGAACCGCCGGTCGAACAGCCGGCGGTAAAGCCATGTCCGGGCATGCCGTCGTCAACCGGCGGTTAACCATGTTCGTAAGGCAGGAATTAACCATAATTACACCATTGCCGGTCAATGTGGGCGGATAGGAGACTCCGCAGCTCAGGGAAACCACATGAAACCGGCGCGAATCATCATTCTGGCAGTGGCCGTCGTCTCGGCGGGCGTGGCAGGGTTTCTTGCCCTGCAGATCGCCCAAGGCGGTGGCACGTCGGTGGTTGAGACCCAGACCGTCGTCGAGCGCGAGCCCACCATCAACGTGCTCGTGGCCAAGGAAAGCCTGCCGGTCGGCGCGCGGCTCACCCCGGAAGCGATCGCCTGGGCCGCCTGGCCGGAAGGCTCCATCGTCGAAGGCTTCATCACCGACCAGAACCGCCCAGACGCGATGGAAACGCTGAACGGCGCCATCGCCCGCATGCCGATTTTCAACGGCGAGCCGATCCGTCAAGAGAAGATCGCCGATTCGTCCAACCGCATCATGTCGTCGCTGCTGCCCTCCGGTAAGCGGGCCGTTGCGACGGAGATCTCGGTTGCGACGGGCGCCGGCGGCTTCATCCTGCCGAACGACCGCGTCGATGTGATCATGGTCCGCAAGGGCGAAGCCGGTGCCTACCTGACCGAGACCGTACTCTCCAATGTTCGCGTTCTGGCCATCGACCAGCAGATCCAGGAAAATCCGGACGGATCGAAAGCGACGATCGGCACCACAGCCACGCTGGAACTGACACCCGACCAGACCAAGGTGATCGCGGTCGCCCAGCAGATGGCCGAGCGCCTGTCGCTGGCGCTGCGGTCCGTCGCCGATGCCCAGGAACCGGATACGAGCGCAGCCGACTATCTGCTCTCCGGTGGCGAGGGCCGCCCGCAGGTTCAGGTGATCAAGACCGGCACAATCGTCAACGGCACGAGCGCTGCTGCCGTACCACAGCAATGACCAGGAGCTGACCCGTGTTTGGAATTGCAAAGACTTTTCGGGCTTCTGTCGCCGGCGGTATCAGCTTCTGCCTGGCTGTCGCCGGCCTGCCCGAGGCTTTCGTCACCGGCATCGCCGCTGAGGCGTCGTCCTCGGTCATCCGCATTCAGGAAAGCGGTCCAGGCGCCCGCAAGTCCGTCAGGCTCGGCCTCAACAAGGCGATCGTGGTGGATCTGCCGACCGACGCCCATGACATCCTCGTCGCCGATCCGGTGAAGGCGGATGCCGTGACGCGCACCTCGCGCCGCATCTATCTCTTTGGCAAGGAAGTCGGCCAGACCAACATCTTCGTTTTCGGCCCGGGCGGCGAGGAGATCGTCAGCATCGACCTCAATGTCGAGCGCGATGTCAGCGGTCTCGAAACGAACCTGCGTCGCTTCATTCCCGATTCCGATATCCAGGTCGAGATCATCTCGGACAACATCGTGCTGAGCGGTTCCGTGCGCACGCCGCAGGATGCCACCCAGGCGGTGAACCTCGCGGAAATCTTCCTCAAGGGCGGTGAAGCGACCACGCGCACCGTGGTCTCGCAGGGCAACAACGGCGACGCGGCCATTTACGGCGAAGGTCGCCAGCGCTCGCAGGTCGTCAACATGCTGCAGATCGAGGGCGAGGACCAGGTTACGCTGAAGGTGACGGTGGCGGAAATCCGCCGCGAGGTGCTGAAGCAGCTCGGCTTCGACAACACGTTCAGCCGCGTCGCCGGTGGCTCCGGTTCCAATCTCGACGTCCTGACCTTCAATGCCGCGTCCACCGGCCTGACCGGGACGATCGCGGGCAATGTCGGAAAGCTCGGCATCGAAGCGGTGCTGAGCGCGCTGGAGCAGGCAAAGGCCATCCGCACGCTCGCTGAACCGACGCTGACGGCGGTTTCCGGCCAGTCGGCGACGTTCAATTCCGGTGGCGAGCGGCTCTACTCCGTGCGCAACGGCAATGGCGACGTTCAGATCGAACGATTCCAGTACGGCATCTCGCTCGGCTTCACGCCGACCGTGCTTTCTTCGGGCCGCATCGGCCTGCGCATCCAGACGAAGGTGTCGGAACCGGTGGATTCCGCAACGGGCGGCGCTGAATACCGCCGCCGCGACGCGGAGACCGTCGTCGAGCTGCCCTCCGGCGGTTCCATCGCGCTGGCTGGCCTCATCCGCGATGACGTGCAGCAGACCATGTCGGGCACGCCGGTTGCCTCGAAGGTTCCCGTGCTCGGCGCGCTCTTCCGCCAGAAGACCATCGAGCGCAACGAGACGGAGCTGGTGATCATCGCGACGCCCTATCTCGTAAAACCGGTGGGCCGCAACGCGCTGGCGCGGCCGGACGACAATTTCAATCCGGCCAACGATGCCGCAAGCGTCTTCCTCGGCCAGGTGAACCAGATCTATGGCCGGAAGAATGCGCTGCCCGCCCAGCGCTACGAAGGCAGCGTCGGGTTCATCTACAAGTGATCGGGTGCGACGTGACGAAGGGACGGACCCAGCCAATGGCAAACGAAATGCATTCCACCCGCAAGACCGCCCGCAGCGTTGCGCTCCTGGCCATGGCGGCACTCGTCGCGGTCGCCTCCGGCTGCGCCAATGCCGACCGCACGACGACGGGTTCGCTGCCGGACGACTACCGCACGCGCCATCCGATCATCGTCGGCGAGCAGGAGCGCACGATCGACATTCCGATCGCCACGGGCGCGACGCAGTTGACGCGCGGCCAGGGCGAAGTGATCGCGGGTTTTGTCGGCGACTATTCCGGGGCGTCGTCCGGCATGTTCCGCATCATCCTGCCGCGTGGTTCGCGCAATGACGCGGCGGCAACGGTGGCGGGCCGGCAGATCCGCAAGCTGCTCGCGCAGTACGGCATTCCCGCGCGCAAGGTGATGATGGAGACCTATTCCGCCGGCGATCCGGCGGAGGCCGCGCCGATCCGGCTTGCCTATTTCGCCATTACCGCGTCCACGCCGGCCTGCGGCCAGTGGCCGGAAGATCTGGTGGTGAACACCTACGAGAATCGGAACTATCATAATTTCGGCTGCGCGACGCAGAACAACCTTGCCGCCCAGATCGCCGATCCGAACGACCTTCTCGGCCCCCGCCGCATGACCCCGGCGGATGCCACGCAACGCGGCGAAGCGCTCAAGCGCTACCGCGGCGCCTATACCGAACTGAAGGAGATGAACGATTGATCTCCCACCTTTCCTCCATCCGGGCGCGGTAAAGCCATGAGCACGGTCGACTACAACTTCAAGAACGAGGCCATGCAGGAGCAGGCGGACGAGACCGTCCGCCCGACGGATCTCGAATCCGTGCGCCCCCTGCCGCGCATCTCCGTTCACGCCTTCTGCGCGAGCGAGGCGATGCTGCGCACCATGGAGCGGTGCGGGCAGGACCGGCGCCTGGCCAAGGTGAGCCTTCGCATTTCCAGCGCAAGCATCACGGCGGCCGCCAACATGTTCGCCTCCGCGCCGACGCCGAACCTCCTGATCCTCGAGACGGAGACCGAGCCGCGCGGCATCATGGAGGAGCTGGCTCCGCTCGCCGAGGTTTGCGATCCCTCCACCAAGGTCATCATCGTCGGACGCTACAACGATATCCCGCTTTATCGCGAACTGATCCGCAACGGCATTTCCGAATACATGGTCGGCCCCGTCGGCATGGCCGAGGTGCTGAACGCCATGGCGGCGATCTTCGTCGATCCGGAGGCGGAGCCGCTCGGTCGTACCGTCGGCTTCATCGGCGCCAAGGGTGGTTCGGGCTCCTCGACCATCGCGCATAACTGCGCCTTCGACATTTCCAACCTGTTCCAGACCGAGGTGATCCTCGCCGATCTCGACCTGCCCTATGGCACGGCCAATATCGATTTCGACCAGGATCCGCCGCAGGGCATTTCCGAAGCGATCTATGCGCCGGAGCGGCTGGACGAAGTCTTCCTCGACCGCCTGCTGACGAAGTGCTCCGACCATCTGTCGCTGCTTGCGGCGCCCTCGATGCTCGACCGCGCCTACGATCTCGAGCGCGGTTCCTTCCAGCCGGTCCTCGAAGTGCTCCAGCGCAGCGCGCCGGTGACGGTGCTCGACGTGCCGCATGCCTGGTCGGAATGGACGCGCACGCTTCTTTCCGAGGTGGATGAGCTCGTCATCACGGCGGTGCCGGACCTTGCGAACCTGCGCAATGCGAAGAACATGCTCGACGCGTTGAAGAAGCTGCGGCCCAACGACAAGCCGCCGCACCTCATTCTCAACCAGGTCGGCCTGCCGAAGCGCCCGGAAATCGCGCCCAACGATTTCTGCGAACCGCTCGGCATCGAACCGGTCGCGGTCATTCCCTTCGATGCGCAGCTCTTCGGCACGGCGTCCAACAGCGGCCGCATGATCACCGAGATGGACCGCAAGTCGCCGACCGCCGAGACCTTCTCGCAGATCGCCCATCTGGTGACGGGTCGTGCGACGGTGAAGAAACCCAAGAAGGCCGGGCTCGGCAAGATGCTGGGCCTCCTCGGCCGCAAGTAGGCCGCCTTGGGGCGGCGCAACAGACTGGATGATGTGGCATGTTCGGCAGACGTGGCAATGAAGGTTTCGGCAAGAGCGGCGGGACGGGCCAGACGGCCCATGCCGCGCCCGTGGCCACCACGACCGTGACGGCGGAGCGGCCGGCGGCCGCCGCGCCCTCGCAGCCCGTTTTCGAGCCCGCCCCGCCGCCGGTTGCCGCCCCCGCCCCGGCCACGGCGCGCCGTCGCGTGGCCCGCACCGAGGACTATTACGACACCAAGAGCCAGGTCTTCTCCGCGCTCATCGACACGATCGACCTGTCGCAACTCGCCAAGCTCGACACCGAAAGTGCGCGCGAGGAAATCCGCGACATCGTCAACGACATCATCACGATCAAGAACTTCGCGATGTCGATTTCCGAGCAGGAAGAGCTGCTCGACGACATCTGCAACGACGTCCTCGGCTACGGCCCGCTTGAGCCGCTTCTCGCGCGCGACGACATTGCCGACATCATGGTGAACGGCGCCGGCAAGACCTATATCGAAGTGGGCGGCAAGGTGCAGGAATCGGAAATCCGCTTCCGCGACAATGCCCAGCTTCTCTCGATCTGCCAGCGCATCGTCAGCCAGGTCGGCCGCCGCGTCGACGAATCGAGCCCCATCTGCGACGCGCGCCTGCCCGACGGTTCGCGCGTCAACGTCATCGCCCCGCCGCTCGCCATCGACGGCACCGCGCTCACCATCCGCAAGTTCAAGAAGGACAAGCTGACGCTCGACCAGCTCGTCCGTTTCGGTTCGATCACGCCGGAAGGCGCGACGCTGCTGCAGATCATCGGTCGCGTGCGCTGCAACCTCGTCATCTCGGGCGGTACCGGTTCGGGCAAGACGACGCTGCTCAACTGCCTGACGCGCTACATCGATACCGACGAGCGCGTCATCACCTGCGAAGACTCGGCTGAACTCCAGTTGCAGCAGCCGCATGTCGTGCGCCTGGAAACCCGCCCGCCGAACATCGAGGGCGAAGGCGAGATCACCATGCGCGATCTCATCAAGAACTGCCTGCGCATGCGCCCCGAACGCATCATCGTCGGCGAAGTGCGCGGACCGGAGGTCTTCGACCTTCTTCAGGCGATGAACACCGGCCACGACGGCTCGATGGGCACGATCCACGCCAATACACCGCGCGAATGCCTTTCCCGTATGGAATCGATGATCGCCATGGGCGGCTTCACGCTGCCGGCCAAGACCGTGCGCGAGATCATCGCCGGCTCCATCGACGTCATCATCCAGGCGACGCGCCTGCGTGACGGTTCACGCCGCATCACCCACATCACCGAGGTGATCGGCATGGAAGGCGACGTCATCGTCACGCAGGACCTGATGCGCTTCGAGATCCAGGGTGAAGATGCCAACGGCCGCCTCATCGGCAAACATTCGGGCACCGGCATCGGCAAGCCGCATTTCTGGGATCGCGCCCGCTATTTCAACGAGGACAAGCGCCTGGCGGCAACGCTCGACGCGATGGAAAAGCCGTAAAGGGCGGGCGGAGCGCGGATGTTCGGACTGGATATCAACCTCGTGGCGATCTTTGCGCTGGCGGCGCTTTCCACCGCCGGCCTCGCCTATGGCGTGCTCTTCTCACGCATCGAGGCGCAGAAGAAGGCGGAAAGCCGCGTTCGCCGGGTGCAGGCCGCAGAGACCGACCAGGGCAAGGCCAAGGCTGCGCGCGACCGCATGCAGGAACTGTCCAAGCGCCGCAAGTCGGTCCAGGATTCTCTGAAAGACCTCGAAAAGAAGCAGCAGGAACAGACGCGGCGCATCGCCACGAGCCTGAAGGCGCGGCTCATCCAGGCGGGCCTGTCGATCACCCCGGCGAAGTTCTACATCTTCAGCGCGATCTTCGGTCTCTTCGCGTTCATGCTGACCCTCATCGGCGGCGGCGGATTGCTGGTCGCGCTGGGTGTTGCCTTCATCACCGGCGCCGGCCTGCCGCGCTGGTTCATCGGCTTCCTCATCAAGCGCCGCCTGAACAAGTTTCTCGAGGAGTTCCCGAATTCGCTCGACGTCATGGTGCGCTCCATCAAGTCCGGCCTGCCGCTGACGGACGCGCTTCGGCTGATCGCGGCCGAAGGGCAGGAGCCGGTGAAGACGGAATTCCGCAAGGTGGTGGAATCCCAGCAGGTCGGTCTCAGCGTTCCCGAGGCCTGCGCGCGCATGTTCACCAACATTCCGCTGCAGGAGGTCAACTTCTTCTCCATCGTCATCGCCATCCAGAGTCAGGCGGGCGGTAACCTGTCGGAAGCGCTCGGCAATCTTTCGCGCGTGCTGCGCGAGCGCCGCAAGATGCGCGCCAAGGTCAGCGCGCTGTCGATGGAGGCCAAGGCCTCCGCCTGCATCATCGGCGCCCTGCCGTTCATCGTGGCGCTGCTCGTCTACCTGACGTCGCCGGAATATATCAGCGTCCTGTTCCAGGATTCGCGCGGCCACCTCATCCTCGGCGCTTCCGCGATATGGATGTCCATCGGCATCTTCGTAATGCGCAACATGATCAACTTCGACATCTAGGGAGCGCAACATGGTCGCCATGCTTACCGATCCCGCCATCCTGCTTCCGGCTTTCGTCATGATCGCGGTGCTGGCGACCTTCTATACGCTGGCGGCGCCCTATTTCGACCGCGGCGACCTGGACAAGCGCATGAAGGCCGTGGCGCTGGAACGCGAGCAGATGCGTGCGCGCGAACGCGCCCGTCTCAATGCCGAAGCCGTGCAGAGCAAGGCCTCGTTGCGCGCCCAGCACAACACCTCCGTCCGCCAGGTGGTCGAACGGCTGAACCTGCGCGAGGCGCTGGTCGACGCCAACACGATGAACCGCCTGCGGCAGGCCGGCCACCGTTCGCAGAACGCGTTGAACATCTTCCTGTTCGCCCGCTTCGTCCTGCCCTTCGTGTTCATGGCGCTTGCCGCCTTCTACATCTTCTATCTCGGTTTCCTCGGCGACAAGCCGCTGCCGATGCGCATCCTCGCGACCATCGCGGCCGCCTATCTCGGCTTCTACGCGCCCAACATCTTCATCTCCAACCAGGTGAACAAGCGGCAGAAGTCGATCCGGCGGGCATGGCCGGATGCACTCGACCTCATGCTGATCTGCGTGGAATCGGGCATCTCCATAGAAGTCGCCTTCAAGCGCGTGGCGGACGAAATCGCCATGGCCTCCTCGGAGCTTGCCGAGGAACTGGTGCTCACCACCGCCGAACTCTCCTTCCTGCAGGAACGCCGGCAGGCCTATGAAAACCTTGGATCGCGCATCGGGCTCGATACGGTCCGCTCGGTGATGCAGGCGCTCATCCAGGCCGAACGCTACGGCACGCCGCTCGCCCAGGCGCTGCGCGTGCTGGCGCAGGAATGCCGCGACCAGCGCATGAACGAGGCGGAAAAGAAGGCGGCCGCCCTGCCGCCCAAGCTGACCGTGCCGATGATCCTGTTCTTCCTGCCGGTGCTGATCGCCGTCATCCTCGGCCCCGCCGGTATCCAGGTCGCCGATACGTTCTGATCGAACGCCGAACGCCAAAAGAAAACGCCCCGGTCGATCCTGTCGGCCGGGGCGTTGGCGTCTTGGGAGGGACGCTTGGGGAAGGGATGCCGGGGGTCAGTTGGTGTTGCCGCTATCGTCGGCCGCAAGCTTCTTCCAGGCATTCTGCTGGGCGAGCATGGAACGCAGATAGGCGACGTTGGCTTCGGCCTGCTCGGCGGTCAGTTCCTGGCGGGCGATGGTCTCGGCCTCCTGGAAGCGGCCCTGCAGGCCGACGGCGAGTGCGAGGTTCTGGCGCACGCTGCTGTCGGCGCCGGGCTGGCTGGCGGCCGAGCGCAGGTAGGTTTCCGCCGTCTTCAGGTCGCGGGCGAGCACATAGGACATGCCGAGATTGGAGAGGATCGAAGGCTCGTTCGGCTGGAGGTCGAGTGCTTGCCGATAGCGCTGGCGCGCGTCGCTGGAGCGGCCGAGCTGATCGAGGATCGCGCCCTCGGCGGATTTCAGCCTCCAGTCCGGCCTGTCCGGTGTCTGGGCGCGCAGGATCGTGTTCAGCGCCTGCTCGAGCTGGCCGGCGGCGGCCTGCGCCTTGCCGTAGGCGGCGAGCACGTCGCGGTTGTTGGGATTGCTGATGGCGACCTGCTGCATCACGGCGAGCGCCTGGTCGTTGCGCCCGTTCATGCGCAGAACCGTGGCATAGTTCATGCCGACCTGCGGATCCCGTGGATTCTTCTCATAGGCCTGGCCGATGCTGTTGGCCGCGCCGCGCAGCTCGTTGGCGTTCATTTCGCCGACCGGCTTGGAAGATTTGGCAATGGAGCCCGTGGTCATGTTGCTCTTGCCGGCGCAGCCCGCCACCGCAACCGCGATGGCGAGGAGTGCCGCACCCCTCAGGAGCGTCGAGCGAAGTGACAAAGGGCTGGCGGCCATGATCGATCCCCGAAGCGTTTTCGCATCCGCGGCGGTCAAGAATCACGCCGCAATCTCCGCTCCAGCAATAATCTGTTAACCCTAACAGAGTGTTAATTGCCTGATTCCGAGGCTCTCTCCCAAAGGTTCCGCCATGGCCCCCTTCCAGTTCATCGACCGGCCCTCTCCCTTCAACACGAAGAACGGCAAGACCCTGCCGATCTTCGCGATCACGCCGGCGCATATCGAGACGGGAACCATCGATCCGATCGCGCTCGACTGGGCGCGAAAGGCCGGCTTCAAGGCAGAGGCGGGCGGGCTGCTGATGGTGCCGACGGCGGACGGCCATCTCGGCGGCGCGCTGTTCGGCCTCGGCAAGAACCCGTCCGACGCGCCCTTCCTGACCGGCAAGCTCGCGCGCACGCTGCCGGCGGGCGACTGGCACATCGAGACGGCGCCGCTGACGGCGAACCGGCTGGCGCTCGGCTACGGTCTCGGCAGCTACCGCTTCGAACGCTACAAGGCCTCGGCCTCCGAGGCGCCGACGCTCCTCATCCCGGGCGATGCCGACGCCACCGACATCAAGCGCCAGCTCGCCGGCGTCTTCCTGGCCCGCGACCTCGTCAACACGCCCACCAACGACATGGGACCGGAAGCGCTGGAAGACGTATTCCGTGCGCTTGGCGAGCACTACAAGGCCAAGGTCTCTGTCATCACCGGCGACGATCTCCTGAAGGAGAACTTCCCGCTCATCCACACGGTCGGCCGCGCCTCCGCGCAGGCGCCGCGCCTCCTGGAGCTCACCTGGGGCAAGAAGGGCCACAAGCGCGTGACGCTTGTCGGCAAGGGTGTCTGCTTCGATACGGGCGGCCTCGACATCAAGCCTTCCGCCTCGATGCTTCTCATGAAGAAGGACATGGGCGGGGCGGCGAATGTCATGGGTCTTGCCCTGATGATCATGGATGCCAAGCTGAAGGTGGACCTGCGCGTGCTGCTGCCGGTCGTCGAGAATTCCATCTCGGCCAATGCCTTCCGTCCCGGCGACATCTACAGGAGCCGCAAGGGCCTGACGGTGCAGATCGACAATACGGATGCCGAAGGACGCCTGATCCTCGCCGACGCGCTCGCCTATGCGGACGAGGAGGATGCCGACCTCATCGTCGACATGGCGACGCTGACGGGCGCTGCCCGCGTCGCGCTCGGTCCGGACCTGCCGCCCTTCTTCACCGATGACGACGATCTCGCGCACGATCTTACCGAGGCGAGCCTTGCGGTCGATGACCCCATGTGGCGCATGCCGCTCTATATGGGCTACGACAAGGATGTGTCCGCCCGCATCGCCGACCTTACCAATGCGCCCGCGGGCGGCATGGCGGGTTCGATCACCGCAGCTTTGTTCCTCAAGCGCTTCGTGACGCGCAACAGGCGCTGGGCACATTTCGACATCTATGCCTGGGCGCAGGCCGAGCGGCCGCATTCGCCGGTTGGCGGCGAGGCCCAGGCGATCCGCGCGCTTTACCATCATCTGCGCCATGCGACGGCGTAAGCTTTCCTTCGGGCGTTTGATACGGTAGCGTAACGATTATCACGCAAAGCCCGGAGGCGCCGTGCCGGTAGATTTGAGCCCATCGCAGGCCCTCGGCCTCTGGCATGAGGTCACGCTGGACCAGGTGCGCGAGGACGGACGCGACCTGACGCTCCGCCAGCTCGCCATCCTGCTCGAGATCTACCTCGTGCCGCCGCCCCATACGGTGCGCGGGCTGGCCGCCAAGCTCGGCGTCACCAAACCCGTCATCACTCGGGCGCTGGACACGATGGGCGAGCAGGGTCTCGTCACCCGCCTGCGCGACGAGCGGGACCGCCGCAACGTCATCATCAAGCGCACCGTGGAGGGCGCGCTCTATCTCGAACGCCTTGGCGATGTTATCATTGCCAAGGCCCGCGCCCAGAAGCCGTGACATCCCGGAAAACACCATGAACGCCCTGCCAGACCGTCGCCTCAATGCCTTTCGCCCCGACCTTGCGGAGAGGGCCCTGGAGGGCACCGTTCCGGCGGAGCGCTATGTAACGGGCACGCCCGCCCGCCTCGCGGTGCCCGTCGCCGATCTGCGGCCCCGGCCGGATGCGGGCGCCGGCATCGACACGCAACTGCTGTTCGGCGAGGGCGTGCATGTGCTCGACCGGGCAGACGGCTGGGCCTGGGTGAAATCCGATTTCGACGGCTATGTCGGCTATCTCCAGGAAACGGCGCTGGCTGCCCCCGGCGCGCCCGCGACCCATGTCGTCGCCGTGCCGCGCACCTTCGCCTATACCGGTGCGGACCTGCGCGCACCAACGGCCTTCGCCCTTTCCATCGGCAGCCGCCTGATCGTCGTCGGCGAGAGCGAGACGCGGGGCACGCGCTACGTCACGCTGGAAGGCGGTCAGTCCGTCATCGCCGGCCACTGCCTGCCTGTCGGCGGAGCGGTGGGCGACGACTATGTGGCGCTTGCCGGCCGTTTTCTCGAAACGCCCTATCTCTGGGGCGGCCGTTCCGGCTTCGGGCTCGATTGCTCGGCGCTGGTGCAGCTTTCCATGATGATGACCGGACGGCGCGCGCCGCGCGATTCCGACATGCAGGCCGCCGGCCTCGGCACGCCCATCGAACGCGAGGAGCTGCGCCGCGGCGACCTCGTCTTCTGGAAGGGCCATGTGGCGATCATGGAAGACGAGGTGACCATCATCCACGCCAATGGCCACACGATGAGCGTCGCCCGCGAGCCGCTGGCCGCCGCCATCGAGCGCACCGGCTACCTCTACCAGCAGCCGACGGGCTACCGTCGCCCCATCTAGGCTTAGTTTTATCGCAACATCCGACGCCGAAGCGGCAGCACTTCGGCTGGAATGTTCTAGATTCTTTTGTTTTCGTTTGTCTTTTCGGGAAAACCGGTTCCCACTTTTCCCTGACAAACTCTAGAACAGCGTTTCGTAGATATCGGGCTTGAAGCCGGCCGTCAGCGCGCCGTTCCGGTCGAGGATCGGGCGTTTGATCATCGAGGGCTGGGCGAGCATCAGTGCGATCGCCTTCTTCCCGTCGAGGCCCTGCCTGTCGGCCTCGGGGAGGGCGCGGAAGGTGGTGCCGGCGCGGTTCAGCACGGTTTCCCAGCCGAGCGCATCGACCCAGCGCACGAGGCTCGCTTCGTCGACGCCTTCCGCCTTGTAGTCGTGGAATGTGTAGGCGACGCCCCTGGCGTCGAGCCAGGTGCGGGCCTTCTTCATCGTGTCGCAGTTCTTGATACCGTAGATCGTGACGGTCACGCGTCTCTCCTCATGCTCTTCAGCCGCCTTCATAGGGCGGCGCAGCCCTCACGTCACCCCGAGATAACGGCCGGGGCGATGGTTGATGGCGAGCGTCATGTTGACGACGACGGCGCCGAGCACGGACAGGGCGAGGCGGTCGAGCGGGATCACGAAGAAGGCAGCCGAAAGGATGGCAAGATCGACCGCGAGCTGGAAATAGCCGGCGCGCAGGCCGAAACGGTCCTGCAGGTAGATCGCCAGAACGTTGATGCCGCCAAGGCCCGTGCGGTGGCGAAAGAGGATGAGCAGGCCCGTGCCGGACAGCGCCCCGCCGATCACGGCCGCGTAGAGCGGATTGAGATGGGAGAAGGCGATGAGGTCCGACGTGAAGCGCGTGAAGATCGAGACGAGCGTCACGGCGGCGAAGGTGCGCAACGTGAAGGCCCAGCCGAGCTTCCGCACGGCAAGGATGTAGAAGGGCAGGTTGATGGCGAAGAACAGCCACCAGAAACCGATGCCCGTCGCATATTGCAGGAGCAGCGCGAGGCCCGCGGTGCTGCCGGCAAGCAGCACCGCCTTGGTGTAGATCACCACGCCGAGCGCCATGAACAGGGTGCCGACGAGGATGGCGATCACGTCCTCATAGGCGGAATGGCGCTCGGGCTGCGCTGCTGTATCGGCCGACATCGTTCCCTCAGAGGCTCAGGAACTTTTCGATGACGGCATCGACCTCGGCCGACTTCAGGCCGGCGATGTTGATGCGGCCGGAGGTCGGCATGTAGATGGCGTGCTCGGCACGCAGCTTCAGCACGTCCGCCTCTTCGAGCGGCAGCAGCGAGAACATGCCCTCCTGCTCGCGCACGGCCGTCAGAACCTGCCAGCGCTTGGAAAGGCCGGCGGCAAGGCGCTCGCGGATCGAGGTGATGCGCAGGCGCATGCTCTCGATCTCCGCTTTCCAGTCGGCCGTCAGCGCCTCGTCACCGAGGATCGTGCTGACGATGGCCGCGCCATGATCCGGCGGCATGGAATAGCTGGTGCGGGCAAGCGCGGCGAGATTGGTGCGCACGGAGAGCGCGGTCTCGGGGTTGCTGCAGGCGGCGTAGATCGCGCCGGTGCGCTCGCGGTAGAGACCGAAGGACTTCGAGCAGGAGACGGCGACGAGCGCTTCCGGCACGGCGGCAAGCAGCGTGCGCAGGCCTTCGGCGTCTTCCTCCAGGCCACGGCCATAACCCTGGTAGGCGATGTCGACGAGGGGCAGCAGGCCCTTTTCCGCAATGAGGGCGGACACTGCACGCCACTGGTCGGCGGAAAGGTTCGCGCCGGTCGGATTGTGGCAGCTTGCATGCAGCAGCACGGCATCGCCGGTGGCCGCGCCCGACAGCGCTTCCATCATGCGGTCGAAGAGAACGGTCTGCGCGGGGATGTCGAAGAAGGGATAGGTGACCACCTCGAGGCCCGCGGCCTTGAAGATGCTGGCATGGTTCGGCCAGCTCGGCAGGCCGAGCCAGATACCCTTCGTGCCCATGCGCGCCATCAGGTCGGCGGCAAGGCGCAAGGCGCCCGAGCCGCCCGGCGTCTGGAGGGCGGCGGTGGCGCGGCCCTTGCCGGCTTCACCCGTCGTCAGCGCCCAGAGGCGATCGAGGAACACCGGGTCGCCTTCCGGGCCGACATAGGCCTTGGTCGGCTGCGTCTCGACGAGGCGGCGTTCGGCTTCCTTCACCGCACGGAAGATCGGCGTCGCGCCCGTTTCATCGCGATAGACGCCGACGCCGAGGTCGACCTTGCCGGCGCGCTCGTCCGCCCGGAAAAGGCCGATGAGGGCAAGCAACGGATCGTCGGGCTGGCGGGTAAGGGCGTCGAACATGGCCGGGTTCCTGTGTGGGTGGGATGTGCAAGCGGTTTAGGCCAAATTATCAGCAAAATCGACCATGATATTGCGGAGAAAGCGCAAGAAGCTTTTGTCTTCTTGCTGCATGTCGCTAGATTAATGCAGATTTTTGCGCGGGGGCGAATATGGACAAGCGGACGGGCGACGAACTGGCCCTGGACCAGACGGACCGGCGCATCATCCGCCTGCTCGTGGAGGATGCCGGGCTCTCCAACAACCAGCTTGCGGAGAAGGTCGGCCTGTCGCCCGCTCCCCTCTCGCGCCGGCTGGCGCGGCTCGAAGCCAGCGGCGTGATCCGCCACACCGTCATCGTCGATCCGCGCGCCGCCGGCATCGGTTTCCAGGCCTTCCTGGAGGTGACGCTGGAGCGCACGGCCCCGCGCGTCGGCGAGCGTTTCATCGATCTCGTGCGGCGCATGCCCGAGGTGGTGGAGTGCCATACCGTCGCCGGAGACTTCGATTTTCTCCTGAAGATCGCGGTCAAGGACGTCGCCGATTACCGGCGGCTGCTGTGGAGTGAATTCGAGCGGATCGGCGAGATCAAGACGCTGCGCTCGACCATCCTGCTCGACAGTCCCAAGATGCAGGTGAGCGCGCTTCCCTGACGTTTTCAGGAACCTTCTTGCGGCGGAAAAGGTTGCCGAAAGGAAGCCCCGACCCATATGATGGGCTCGTGCCACGAGGAAGGTCCATTGGACAGGAATGAAAAGATCGCGTCGGCCGCGCTGCTTTCGGCCATTCGCAACCGCCGCGGCCACCGTCCGCCGGAAAGCAATCGCCCGGGCGATACCGTGATCGCCTCCTACAACGTGCATAAATGCGTCGGCGTCGATCGGCGCTTCGATCCCGAGCGCACGGCGAGCGTGATCGCCGAGATCGATGCCGACATCATCGCCATCCAGGAAGCCGACAAGCGCTTCGGCGAACGCACGGGCCTCTTGAACCTCGAAGCACTGGAGCGCGAATGCGGCTTCGTGCCGGTGCCGATCACAGCGCTGTCCTCCACCGGTCATGGCTGGCACGGCAACATGATCATGATCCGCAAGGGGGCGGTCGGCGGCGTGCGGCAGTTGAAGCTGCCCGGCGTCGAGCCGCGCGGCGCCCTGGTCGTGACGCTCGACCTGCCGGCCGGCAAGCTCCGGCTCGTCGCCGCCCATTTCGGCCTGCTCAAGCGCTCGCGCGAGCAGCAGGCCATGGCGATCCTCGCGTCCGTCGCCGAGGAGGAACAGATGCCCACCCTTCTCGTCGGCGATCTCAACGAATGGCGCGTCGGTCGCCGGTCCTCGCTCTCGCGCCTCCAGCCGACCTTCGATCCCGCCTCCGGTGCGGTACCGAGCTTTCCCTCGCGCTTTCCCGTTCTGGCGCTCGACCGGGCGCTGGGCCATCCGCACGATCTCGTCACATCCGTCGAGGTGCACGACACGCCGCTTGCTCGCGTCGCATCCGATCACCTGCCGATCAAGGCGCATATCGATCTGCAGGTGGTGTGGGAACGCGCGCTTGCGGTTACAGATAGGGTGAGCCAAGCCATGTGACGCGCTCGACGAGGCGCTGGGCGAAGGGGCGGGCTTTCAGGTCCTCCAGCTTCACCTCCTCGGCTTGCGAGAGCGCCGTCGCGATGCGTCTTTCGATGCGGTCTGCGAAGTCGCAGTCCACCACCTCGATATCCACCTCGAAGTTCAGCCGCAGCGAGCGCGGGTCGATGTTGGAGGAGCCGACATAGGACCAGACGCCGTCGATGACCGTCAGCTTGGAATGGTTGAAAGCGCCCGAGGCGCGCCAGATGTGGCAACCGTATTTCAGGAGTTGGTCGAACTGCGCGGTCATGGCGAGATCGACCAGCTTGAGATTGTTGGAGGAGGGCACGACGATGTCGATCTCCACCCCGCGCCGGGCCGCCGTCACGATGGCGCTGATCAATTCGCGGTCGGGCAGGAAATAGGGTGACATGATGCGGATGTGCTTCTTGGCGACGGAAACGGCGCCCATCAGCATGCGGTGGTTCGTCTCGAGACTCTTGTCAGGCCCCGAGGGTACGACGCGGGCGAGCATGCCGCTTTCCGGCGCGTCCGGCGGCGCCGCGATCTGCCAGGCCTCGCTGGAAAGGTCGTCGCCGCCGGAAAAGCGCCAGTCCTCGTAGGCGATGCGGAAGAGGTCGCTGACGACGGGGCCGGTAACGCGGAAATGCGTGTCGAGTGCCGCCAGATCGCCGGAGAACTCGGTGCAGAAACCGGCGCGGATGTTGAGCCCGCCGGTGAAGGCCACGCTGCCGTCGACGATCAGGATCTTGCGGTGGGTGCGCAGGTTCGCATAGGGCAGGCGCAGGCCCATGACGATGTTGCCGTTGAAGATGTCGACCGGCACATTCGCCCGCTTCAGTTCCGAGACGATGGAGGGAATGGAATAGCGCGCGCCGACCGCATCGATCAGCACGCGCACCGCGACGCCGCGTGCCACGGCCGCCGAAAGCGCCCTGACGAAGCGGTCGCCCGCACCGTCGCGGTCGAAGATATAGGTTTCCATGAAGATGGAGCGTTCGGCGGTGTCGATGGCCGCAAGCATGGCCGCATAGGCCGCGTCGCCGGTCTCGAGGATCGCGATGCGGTTGCCGGAGGTGAGCTTGCAGCGTCCGACGGCATCGCCGAGCCGCTGCATGGCGGCAACCGCTCCGCCATAGGTCACCTGCACATGCTCGTTGGTGACGTCGTATTCCGCCATGTGGTGCCAGCCGGCGGCCAGCAGGCCTTCGCGGCTGAGGTTCAGCGTCTTGCGGCGGATGCGGTTGATGCCGCCGACGGCATAGATCAGCGCGCCGACGACCGGCGACAGCACGATGACGCCGACCCAGCCGATGGCCGCGCGCACCTCTTCCTTCGTCATGGTCGCATGGATGGCGGCCGGCACGCCGAGGATGATCGACAGCGCGACGAGAATATGCGGCCAGTAGGTCGAAAGCGTCTCAAACATGATGCGGGCTGATCATCCGGAGCAATATCCTTAAAGGCGGCAAGCGCTTTTGCCGCCTTACTATATTGTTCTGGATGATACGAATGCGAGGGGGTGGATAGTCCCCCGCGCGAAAGATTTTCCGCCGCCCGTCAGTCTTCCAGCGTGCCCGGCTTGCGGTCCTTGCGCGTCGCCTCGTGGCAGGCGAGCTTCATCAGGTCATCGCCGCGCCGGGCATAGCGGGCGGAGCTGCGGGTGGCGATCAGCCCGTCATGGCCAGCCTTGACGGCGATCGTGCCGTCGGGCTCGCCCGGACGGACGATCAGCGTCGCCAGCAGGTCGCCGGCCTTCACCTGTTCGCCGATGGTGCGGTGGAAGAGCACGGTGCCGGGTTCGGGGGCGCGCACCATCTCGATATTGTCGAGCGGCACGGCCGGGCCGGCATAGGGCCTTGCCTCATGGGCCGCGTCAGTAACGACGCCGCGCCCGGTGAGGAAGGCCCAGAGACCCTCCGCATCGCGCTTCGCCATGTCGGGATAGACGTCGCGCCGGCCGCGCAGTTCGACGGTGACGGAAAGACGGCCCGGCACGCGCTTCAGCCTGTCGCCACCCTGATGCTTGAAGGCATGGCCGACAGCCTCCTCGAAGGCGCTGCTTTCGCCGTCCGAGAGGAAGACGGCTTCCATGTCGAGCGCGCTCGCAAGGTCCGCCGCCTCCGGCCAGAAGGCCTCGTCGATATAGGCATATTGCAGGGATTCGTCGTCGCAGTGCAGGTCCAGGACGAGGTCCGCGCCGAGCGCCCTGTGCAGCAGCGTGCGTTTCAGCCGGTCGGCGGCGCTGCGGCGCTCAAGGCCTTCGAGCAGTGTTTCGCGTTCGGCAAGCGCCACCAGCGGAAAGTCGCGGTTGAAGTTGGTGCGCGAGCCGAGGTCGAACCGGCCTTCCATCTCGCCGAAATGATACTGGGCAAGGCCGATGGAATTGGCCTGCGGCACGACGGTGATGTCGCCGAAGATCGCGCCTTCCGCCTCCGCCTTGCGCAGCCGTTCCAGCAGGAAATGGCAGAGCGCGGTGCCGGGCAGTTCGTTGGCGTGCAGCGCCGCCTGGATATAGACCGACGGTGCCGTCGCATCGCTGCCCTTGAAGCGGAAGACCGGCACGCGCCATTCGATGCCCGCCGTATCGCCGCCGATGATGATCTCCGAGCGCTCCATGTCGTCCCCTCGCTGAATCGTTTTCGCGACGGTTTATGCGAATTGGCGGCGAAAGGCGCAAGTCCCGGCAAGAAACGGGTTGAAAGCAGCCGGGCAAAGCCCGATCTTGTGACAAAACGGGAACAGGAGCCGAAAATGACCGGCAAGACCCACTACCTGATCTTCGACACCGCGGGCGGCCCCTGTGGCATCGCCTGGACGGTGGCGGGCGTCGTGCGCTTCCAGTTGCCGGGCGAGGACGCCGCCACCACGCGCCGTCTGCTGCTGCGCCATCTGCCCGAGGCGGAAGCCGCCGAGCCGCCGCCGGCCGTTACCCGCGCCGTCGCGGCCGCGCAGCGTTACTTCGCCGGTGAGGAAGCCGATTTCACCGATGTTCCGCTCGATCTCGCCGGCCAGAGCGATTTCTTCCGCTCGGTCTACGACGCCGCGCGGCGCGTGCACTGGGGCGAGACGACGACCTATGGCACACTCGCCCGCGATCTCGGCGCAGGCCCGGAAATGGCCCGCGACGTCGGCCAGGCCATGGCGAAGAACCCCGTCGCCCTCATCATTCCCTGCCACCGTGTGCTCGCCGCCGGCAACAGGATCGGCGGCTTCTCCGCCCCGGGCGGCTCGACGTCCAAGGTGAAGATGCTGGCGCTCGAAGGCATCTCCTTCGCCCCGCCGGAGCCGGCGCAACAGTCGTTCGGTTTCTAGGGTAAAGGCGATGCCGCTCGGCTGGAAATGCTCTAGCCGGTCAAGCTGGTCAGCTTGTCCGGATTGCGCGTGATGTAGATGGCGGCGATGCGGCCATCGGCGATCTCCACGGCGGTCGTCTGCACGTGGCCGCCGACGCGGCTCACGAAACCGGGCAGGCCGTCTATGACGGCATGACCCAGGAATTCCATCTGCGGACCCGGCTTGCGCGCCAGCCCGAGATAAAGGCGGATGAGGCGGTCGACGCCGTGGATGGCGTTCGGGAAGGTGAGAACTTTGCCGCCGCCGTCCGAGCGCAGCGTCACGTCCGCCGCCAGCATCGCACCGAGCGCCGCCGCGTCACCCGCACGGCAGGCTTGGAAGAAGGCCCGTGCCAGCGCTTCGCCCTCCTTGCGCGGAATTTCATACCGCGGCTGGTCGATCCGCACATGCGCGCGCGCCCGCGCCGCAAGCTGCCGGGTCGCCGCGGGACTGCGTTGCAGCGTCGCCGCCACGGTGTCGAGCGGCTGGTCGAAGACGTCGTGCAGCAGGAACGCCGCGCGTTCCAGCGGCGACAGCCGCTCCAGCGCCACCATGAGCGTGAGCGTGATGTTGTCGGCGCGTGTGTCCTCATCCGCCGGCTCGATCAGCGGTTCGGGCAGCCACGTGCCGGGATAGGTCTCGCGCCGCGCGCGGGCGGATTTCATCGCATCGAGGCAGAGGCGCGAGACGATGCGGGTGAGCCATGCCGCGGGTTCGGCCACCGCTTCGCGGTCGCTGCGGTGCCAGCGCAGCCAGGCCTCCTGCACCATGTCCTCGGCCTCGGCGCGCGAGCCCAGCATGCGGTAGGCAAGACGCAACAGCCGGGGCCGCTGCGTCTCGAAAATCTCGGTGGCCGGATCAGGCCGCATGGCGCTTGTCGACCGGATGCTCCGCGCGGAAGCCGACCTGCACCCGGTTCCAGACATTGATCGCGCCGATGGCGAGCGGCAGCCAGGCCTGTTCATCGGGCGTGAAGGCGGCCTGAACGGCGTGCCAGTCCGCGTCGGGCGCACCCGTTTCGGCCACCAGAGTCAGGGCTTCCGTCCAGGCAAGAGCCGCCCGTTCCCGTTCGGTGTAGAGCGAGGAATCGCGCCAGCCGGCGAGGAGGTGCAGCCGCATCGGATCTTCGCCGTCCTTCAGCGCCTCGCCGACATGCATATGGATGCAATAGGCGCAGCCGTTGATCTGCGAGGCGCGCAACTTGATGAGATGCAGCAGGCTCGCCTCCAGCGGGCTGGCTTTCAGGGCGGCTTCCAGGGCGAACATCGCCTTGAAGGCGGGTTCGGCGCGTTTGAAATAATCGGTCATGCGGGCGGACATTCCAGTCTCCTTTTCAATCCTACACCGCCATGACGAGGCAGGCATGCCGGATGTGACATGGTCCGCGCGATTTTTTTCCGACAAGCAAAAGCCCCGGCGCGAACACCGGGGCTTTCAGGATTTCCGTCATGTCGAGAGCCGTGCTCTCATTCCCACTCGATCGTGCCCGGCGGCTTGCTCGTCACGTCATAAACGACGCGGTTGATGCCGCGGACTTCGTTGATGATGCGGGTGGCGGCGCGGCCGAGGAAGTTCATGTCGTAGTGGTAGAAGTCGGCGGTCATGCCGTCGACCGAGGTGACGGCGCGCAGCGCGCAGACGAATTCGTAGGTGCGTCCGTCACCCATGACGCCGACGGTCTGGACCGGCAGCAGCACGGCGAAGGCCTGCCAGATCTTGTCGTAGAGACCGGCCTTGCGGATTTCGTCGAGATAGATGGCGTCGGCTTCGCGCAGGATCTCCAGCTTGTCGCGGGTGATGCCGCCCGGGCAGCGGATGGCAAGGCCCGGACCCGGGAAGGGGTGGCGGCCGATGAAGCTGTCCGGCAGGCCGAGTTCGCGGCCGAGCACGCGTACCTCGTCCTTGAAGAGTTCGCGCAGCGGCTCGACGAGCTTCATGTTCATGCGCTCGGGCAGACCGCCGACATTGTGGTGCGACTTGATCGTCACCGAGGGGCCGCCGGTGAAGGAGACGCTTTCGATGACGTCGGGATAGAGCGTGCCCTGGGCGAGGAATTCCGCGCCGCCGAGCTTGCCGGCCTCTTCCTCGAACACCTCGATGAACAGGCGGCCGATGATCTTGCGCTTGGTCTCGGGATCGGAAACGCCTTCCAGTTCGCCGACGAAGCGGTCGACGGCGTCGACATGGATGAGGTGCAGGTTGTAATGCTCGCGGAACATGGCGACGACGTCGGCCGCCTCGTTCTTGCGCATCAGGCCGTGGTCGACGAGGATGCAGGTAAGCTGCGCGCCGACGGCCTCATGGATGAGGAGCGCCGCGACGGAACTGTCGACGCCGCCCGAAAGGGCGCAGATGACGCGCTTGTCGCCGACCTGTTCGCGGATCGCCTCGACGGCGCGGGCGCGGTAGGCGGACATCGACCAGTCGCCCTTGATGCCGGCGATCTTGTGCACGAAGTTCGACAGCAGCTTGGCGCCGTCGGGCGTGTGCACCACTTCCGGATGGAACATGGTCGTGTAGTAGCGCTTCGCCTCGTTGACGCAGATGGCGAAGGGGGCGTTTTCCGAAACGCCGATGATCTCGAAGCCTTCGGGCGCGACGGTGACGCGGTCGCCGTGGCTCATCCAGACCGGATATTTCTTGCCGACCTCCCAGAAGCCCTCGAAGAGCGGGCTGTTCTTCAGGATCTCCACGTCGGCGCGACCGAATTCACGGGCATGGCCGCCTTCGACGGTGCCGCCGAGCTGGGTGGCGAGCGTCTGCTGGCCGTAGCAGATGCCGAGGATCGGCAGGCCGGAATCGAAGGCGATCTGCGGTGCGCGGGGGCTGCCCTGGTCGAGCACCGAGGCCGGGCCGCCGGAGAAGATGATCGCCTTCGGCTGCATGCGGTGGAAGGCGTCTTCCGCCGACTGGAAGGGAACGATCTCGCAATAGACGCCTGCTTCGCGCACGCGCCGCCCGATGAGCTGGGTCACCTGGCTGCCGAAATCGATGATGAGAACGCTGTCGGGATGAGCTGTCTGGGTCATGGCGAGCCTTTAAAGAATATCCGCGCGGCGCGCAACGGGGCAGAGCCGGATTTTCAGCCGTTGCGCGCGATGGTGGACGAGGCGATGGCGCTTTCCAGCGCATCGACGGCGTCGGCCAGTTTCTCGTCGATCACATGCAGGTATTCCGTCCAGTCGCCGATATGGGTGAGTTCGGCCTTGCCATCGGAAATGCCGCGAAGGCCGATGAGCGGCACGTTGAAGGCCTGGCAGGCGCGCAATTCGGCATAGGTTTCCATCTCCACCATGTCGGCGTCGATGGTGGCATAGGCGGCGCCCGAGACGATGTTGGCGCCGGTCGAAAGCCGGGCCTTGGCGATGCCGGGAATGGAGCAGGGCAGGGCGATTTCGGCCGGCTGGTCGAGGAAGGGCGTCGCGCCTTTGGTAAAGCCGAGCGGGGAAGCGTCCATGTCGCGGTAGGAGACGGAGGTCGCCTGGTAGACGCCGGTCTGTTCGAGCGTCGCCGAGCCCGCCGAGCCGAGCGAGACGACGTAGTCGGGAAGATTTCCCTCCGCTTCCAGATGGCAAAGGGCGAGCGTCAGCTGCACGGCCGCCTCGACCGGGCCGACGCCGGTCATGAAGGGCGCGATGCGGGCCTTCAGGTGCGGGCCGTATTCGGCATCGGCGGCCATGACATAGAGGATGCGCTTGCTGCCGACGGTCTTGAGGGTAAAGCTCATTCGGCGATGTCCTCGCGGCCGCGCACGACCATCATCGTGCCGGTCATGGAAGCGATCAGCTTGGCGGGACCGTCGGAGACGGCATAGCCGCGCCCGTCGGCGACGATGATATTGCTGCCGGGCTTGGTGACCTCGCCGCGGAACAGGAAGCGCTCGCCGCGCCCCGGCGACATGAGGTTCACCTTGAACTCGATGGTGAGGATGGAGGCATCCGCATCGATGACGGAATAGGCGGCATAGCCGCAGGCGGTGTCGAGGGCGGCGGAGATGACGCCGGCATGGAGGAAGCCGTGCTGCTGGGTCAGCTTGTCGTCGAAGGGCAGTTCGATCTCCACCGTGCCGTGCTCGACACGGGTGAGTTCGGCGCCGATCAGCCGCATCGCAGCCTGCCGGTCGAAGCTCTTTGCGATGCGGTCGGCGAAGGTCGCCGATGGAAAGCCTGTCATGATGCGCCCGTGCTGCCAGCCCCTGGATCGGCCGAAGGTTGCACGGCGCATGCTGCGCTGCAAGCGCTCCCGTCAGTTCAGTGCGAGAATCGCGCCGTTGAGCGCGCTCGCGAAGGCGACCCAGGCAAGATAGGGCAGAAAGAGCAGGGCGGCGGTGCGGTCCTGCCGCCAGGAGACGGCGATGAAACCGGCGACGGAAACGAGAAGGCCGAGGATGATGACCATCGCGGATGTCGGATCCCGGAGGCCGAAGAAGACCGGCGACCAGGCGAAGTTTAGGAGCATCTGGGCGAACCATAGCCGCATCGCCATGGAGCGGCGAAGAGAAAGCCAGGTGCGGGCGCCGACCACGCCGATGACGATGTAGAGCAGGCTCCAGACCGGCGCGAAGACCCAGTTCGGCGGGTTGAAGGATGGTTTGGCCAGCGACTGATACCAGTCGTCGGGCACATTGCTGGCGCCGATCAGCAGGCCTATGCCGAGAACGAGGATGATGAAGGCGAGATAGACGAGAGGCTTGTTGTTCATGCCGGGGAGGTAGAGCGCCCGGGCCCGTCGTCCAGGGGTGAAAATCAGCGGGGCGTCAGGCTGGCAATGTGCTGGTCCCAGGCGACGCCTTCGCGGCGGCCGGCGAAGCGCCCGTCATAGGAGGAGACGGCAAAGCCGTGCGGCGCGGCGGCGATGCCGGCGGCATCCGCGACGGCCTCCTCCCTGAGCACGCGGCCGGTCCCGGCATCGAGCAAAACGAAGCGGCCGCCATTGGGCGAGGTCAGGCCGACATGGTTCTCGCGCCGGTTGACGGCGATGGCGCCCACATAATTGGCAAGCCCGATGGTGGTCTCTTCCGGCAGGGAGAGGAAGGTGAGGTCCTCGCCCTTGCCGAAATGGCCGACGAGCGGCGGCAGGTCGTTGCGCGGGCCCTCATACTGACAGGCGAACCAGATGCGGCCCTTGGCGTCGAGGTCGATGTGGCGGGTGGAAAGCTGGCGCAGCGTGTCCGGCAGCGCGTGCCGCTCGACGAGCGCGCCCGTCGCCGCGTCGACAAGGGCAAGCGAGGGCTCCATATGGTCGAGGTTCAGCTTGGTGCGGCCGAAATCCGGATGGGTCTCGATACCGCCGTTCGCGGCGATCAGCAGGCTGCCGTCGTCGCTGACGGAAAGGTCGTGCGTGCCGATGCCGAAGGTCGAATATTCGCCGATGCGGCGATAGCCGTCGCGGGCGTCGTAGAGGCCGATGACGCCCCGGTTGGCGTCGAAATCGTTCTCGCTGGCATAGAGGATCCGTCCGTCCGGCGAAAAGCAGCCATGGCCGAAGAAATGTCGGTCCTCGGCCGCGGCGATGGTGACGGGGGCCGTCGCGCCCGTGCGGTCGATCACCAGCGCGAAGGTGCCGGGGCGCCGCGCGAAGGCGACGAGATGACTGGTGACGGGAGAAAAGGCCATGCCGTGGCTGCGGGCGGGCAGCGGCGTTCGTTCGATGATCGTGCCGTCTTCCGTCAGGACCGCGATGCCGAAGCTGCCGTCGGGCTCCCTGTAGCCGGAGGCGAAGACCGCGTCGGTGCGGGCAAGCGCGAAGGCCGGGCGGGCGGCGAGCGATGCCGCCCAGGCCGCGCCCGCCATGCGCAGGAAGGCGCGGCGGTCGAGCCGCGCGCTGGGGCGGGCCGGCATCAGTCGCCGTCCGCGAAGGAGAAGCCGGCGCCGAGGCCCATCGCGCCGCCATATTCGCCGTTGAGACGCAGGATCAGGTCCCGCGTGTTGACGAGCAGGAAGGCGATCTTCTGCTGCTCCTCGGGCGTCGAAACGGCCTTTTCGATGTCGGTGTCGATGGTCGGCGCCACCCGATGCAGCGATTTCAGCACGAAATCGATGTTGCCGCCGATGGAGACGAAGTTCGGGTCGATGAGGCCGACCATGCCGGACTTGTCGAAGAGCATGTGCAGTCCCTCGATATTGGCGTCGATCGAGGTCCAGGTGTTGCCCGAGCGCCAGAAGACCGCCGATTTCGGCCGTGCCGTGCCGCCGTGGCGGTAGAAGGTTTCGATGCGCTGGTCGCGCACCGCCTCCGCGCCGTGCACGAGAATGCCGAGAAGCGCGGTGACGGCTTCCTTGCCGGTGCGGAAGACCGGGTTTTGCGGGCCGGGATGTTTCCAGTCGCGCTGCACGCCGTCCGGCGCGTCCCAGGCCGCCGCAAGCTGGCCGGCCGTCGTCCGGATATGGGTTGCGACGGCGGCGGCATAGCGGCAGCGGAAGCTCTCCGGCGTTTCCATCAGCGTTTGGGAGCCGGTGCCGTAGAGCGCGAATTCGAGCGCGCCGAAGCCCTGGATGGCGACGCTCTTGCCCGCCATGGCGGCAGCGTCCGCATCGGCCTCGTCCTGCTTCTGCAACAGCGCCTGCACCTGCTTCAGGCCGGTGCTCTTGCGGTCGGGGTAGAACAGGATGCGCTCGAAGCGGTTGTCGTCGAGGACCGGGCCGATCCGCACGATCTCGATACGGCCCCAGTCGGCGACGGCCTGGCGGAAGGCGTCGTCCACGCTCGTGCGGCTTGCCTGCGACGGCGCCTTGCAGAAGGCCTCCGTCGCCTGCGCGAGCGTGCCGGCAGAGGCCTCGAAGGCGTGGTAGCCGGGGCGGATGACGTCGTCGACGGCACGCGTCATGACGTCGACGACGTTGTCGTCGGTGAGATCGGGCAGCACGGGAGCCGCGCCCTCCTGCGCCAGCGCCGGCAGGGTGGCGGTGAGGAGGAAGCTTGCCGCGGCAAGCGCGGCGAGCCGCGGGAAGAAAAGGCGCCGGGTCGTCATCAGAGGCTCTCCAGGAAGGTCAGAAGGGCGTCGCGGTCCTGTTTTTCCAGTGCGGCGAAGCGGTCGCGCGCCGCCCTGGCTTCGCCGCCGTGCCACAGAATGGCCTCGGTGAGGGAGCGGGCGCGTCCGTCATGCAGGAAGAACGTATGGCCGTTGACGGTTTTTGTAAGGCCGATACCCCAGAGCGGCGGTGTGCGCCACTCCCGGCCGTTCGCCACGCCGACCGCCTGCCCGTCGGCAAGGCCGTCGCCCATGTCGTGCAGCAGGAAATCGGAATAGGGCCAGATGAGCTGGAAGGCATGGGCCTTGTTGCCGGCATCGCGCCGGGTCACGAATTTCGGCTGGTGGCAGGCGGTGCAGCCGGTCTCGTAGAACACGCGTTTTCCGCCGAGCGTTTCGGCGAAGCTCGCCTTGCGCCGTGCCGGCACGGCGAGGTTTTCCGCATAGAAGGTCACGAGATCCATGATCGGCGGCGGCGCTTCGACGTCGCCGAGCCGCGCCTGCACGCCGTCGGGGCGTTCGAGGCAGGCGGTCTGCGCCGGCGTGCAATCGCCCTGGTGCAGCGGCACCTCGGGTGTGGAAATGCCGATGTCGAAGGCGAAGGCATCGGCGCTCTGCTGGCGCACCGTCGCCGATTGCGCCTTCCAGCCGAACCGGCCGAGCGCCTCTTTCCCGGTCGCCGGGTCGATGGCGATGGCCGCCTTGCCGCTGATGCCGTCGCCGTTCGCGTCGTCGGGGTCGGCGAGCGCCAGAATGTCCGCTTCGTGGATCGCCTGGATGAGGCCGAGGCCGAGCATCGGCTGGGTGACGCGCGGCGAGAGCGTCGTCGTCGGGTCGAGGTCGCCATAGGCGAGGTTCACGACGGAATAGGTCGGGCGGCGCAGGGCGACAACCTCGCCGCCGGCAAGCGTCACCGCCGCCTCGCTATAGTCAATCGCCATGCGGCCCTCGGCCTTGAGGCCGGGAATGGCAAGGTCCTGAAGCTGGCGGCCATAGATCGGGTCGGGCAGGCTCATCTCGCGCAGGCTTTTCAGCGTCGCCGTTTCGTCCGGCGTCTTCGCAGGCCGGGCGAGGCGCAGGAACATCGAGGTCGCGTCGTCCGCGCCCTCCGGCGGGTGGCCGCGGCCGTCCTTGATGTGGCAGGTCTGGCAGGAGCGCGCGTTGTAGAGCGGTCCGAGACCGTCGGAGGCCTGTGTGGAGGAGGGCGAAGAAACCCAGAGCTTCTGGAACAGCGCGTTGCCGAGCTTGAAGGTTTCCCGCTCCTCGAAGGTGATGTTTTCGGAGAAGTGGGAGAAGCTGTTGACGTCGATTTTGGCAAGCGAGGTCGCCGCGCCGCCGGACATCGCCTCGTATTGCTCCGCCTTGGAAAAATCCATCGCCAGCGCCGTCACGGCGGCAACGCGCTTGCGGTCCTTCGCCGAGAGATCGTCCCGCTCCCTGTCGGACGAATGCGCGTGTCCCAGAACGAAAACGCCCGCCGCGACGGTGAACGCGGCGGAAACCGCGAGCAGGCGACGGGCGGGGCGTTCTGTCATGTATGGGATCGGGCCGCCGTGCGGGACGGCGGCCCGCCTTCCTGCTTATTTGAAGACGGCGCTAGGATTATCCAGGCTGTCGGAGCCTTCAAGCTCGATTTTGCCGAGGTCCAGCGACCCGATGACGCGCTCGATGGTCTTGGTCTGGTCGATCAGGCTGTCGATGGCGGTCTGGACGACCTTGTTGCCCTCTTCGTTGCCTTCGCCGATCATCTGGTCATAGGCTTCGCCGCCGTCCGCGCGGTCCACCAGCGCCTTGAAGGCGACATGGCTGGCGTCGAGCTTGCCCTTCAGCTCCGTGTCGAGCGCGGCGTCCTTTTCCGCGACCAGTTCGGAGAGCGACGGGCCGGTCATCTTCGAGCCGTCCGGGCGGGTATATTCCCCGGTATAGACGGTCTGGATGCCGACGACATCGTAGTAGTGCGAGTTGTGCGTGTTGTCGGAGAAGCAATCGTGCTCCTCTTCCGGATCGTGCAGCAGCAGGCCGAGCTTCATGCGCTCGCCGGCCAGCTCGCCGTAGGAGAGCGAGCCCATGCCCGTCAGCATGGCGGTGATGCCGGCCTTCGGATCGGCGGTGACGTTCTTGGTGGCGTCGCCATCGGCCGCCCAGGCCTTCACCATCTCTTCGAGATCGGTGACGAGCAGCGACGAGGCGGACTTCAGGTAAGCGGCGCGGCGGTCGCAATTGCCATTGGTGCACGCGGCCGTGTCATAGTCGCTCGCCTGGCGATTGCCGGCGCCCTTGCCGGTGCCGTTCAGATCCTGGCCCCAGAGCAGGAATTCGATGGCGTGGTAGCCGGTCGCGACATTCGCCTCGACCTCGCCGGCCTCATGCAGTTCCTGCAGGACCTCAGGGGTGATCTTCGTGGCGTCGATGGTCTTGCCGCCGATCTCCAGCTTCGGATTGGCGATGACATTGCCGACGAAGAGGGCGTTTTCATCGCTTTCCGTGCCGTAGCTCGGATCGACATAGTCGATCAGGCCTTCGTCGAGCGGCCAGGCGTTCACCTTGCCTTCCCAATCGTCGACGATCGGGTTGCCGAAGCGGTAGGCTTCGGTCTGCTGGTAGGGGATGCGGGACTTCAGCCAGGCCTCGCGCGCCGCCTTCAGCGTTTCGTCGCTCGGCTTGGCGATGAGGGCATCGACGGCAGCATCGAGCGCCTTGGCGGCGTCGAGCGCGTCGGAATACTTGGCATGCGCAATCTCGGCATAGTGCTTGACGATGGCCGCCGGATCGGCCGCCGCATGGGCGGAGCCGATGGCAAGGCTGGACGCCGCGGCAGCAAGCGCAAAGGCGGCCGCGCGAAGGAAGGAAGTGGTCATGACGTCTCCTGGTGTCCTGTTTGACGTGTCCCCCCGACACCGGAGCAGCCGACGGCCGACCGGATGGCCCGGCAGGAGGCCGGACCCGGGATTATTCAGGCCTCGCTGTCATGGACCAAATAAAAACTGGTGTCAAAGTGTATAGTTTAGAACGGTTTCAAGCTGTTGCGCCCGTTTTGACGAAGCGCAATCGGCTCAGGCCTTGCGCTCCATGGCGCAGAAGAAGAAGCCGTCCGTATCCGTCGAGGCCGGCGTCAGCGTGACGGACTTGCCGTCGCGGGACCAGGGCTGCGGCTTGTCGCCGCCGAAGAGCTTGCGCCAGGTCTCGGCGGCCGGCCGGATCTCGAAGTCGGGGTTGGCCTCGCAGAAGCCGTGCACCTGCGCCTCGTTCTCCTGGGGCAGGATGGAGCAGGTGACATAGAGCAGGAAACCGCCGGGCCGCACGAAGCCGCTGGCATTGGCGAGCGCTTCCTGCTGCTGGGTCAGCCGCTCCTCGAGGTTCTTCTCGGTAAGGCGCCACTTGGTGTCGGGCCGGCGCCGCCAGGTGCCGGTGCCGGTGCAGGGCGCATCGACCAGAACGCGGTCGAACCGGCCGGCGAGCGGGGAAAGGCTGGACAGGTTCTCATGGACCTGCACGTTGCGGGTACCCGCGCGCTTCAGCCGTTCGATGATCGGGGCAAGGCGCTTGCGGTCGGTGTCGTAGGCGTGGACCTGGCCCTTGTTGTTCATCGCCGCCGCCATGGCGAGGGTCTTGCCGCCGCCGCCGGCGCAGAAGTCCAGCACCTGCTCGCCCTCCTGCGGCACGACGAGGTCGGCGACGATCTGCGAACCTTCGTCCTGCACCTCGAACCAGCCCTTCTGGAAGGCGAGGTCGGCGGTGACGTTCGGCAGGCGCGAGGGACCTTCCCCGGCGGGAATGCGGATGCCCTGGCGGGCGATGGCGGAGGCGACGGCAGCGTTGCGCTCCAGCGCCTTCAGCACCTTGTCACGGCCTGCCTTGAGGGTGTTGGCGCGCAGGTCCAGCGTCGGCCGTCCGGCGAGCGCCTTGGCTTCGGCGAGCCAGCTTTCGGCAAAGTTCGTCTCGAAGGCGGACTGGATCCATTCGGGAATGTCGCCCTGCACATGCGGGGCGGCCGCATCGAGGTCGCGCGCATGGAAGGCGGCCAGCTTTTCGTCGGTGAGCGCCTCCGGGGCGAAGCGGTCGCCGTCGAATTCGGCGGCGAGGGCCTCCGGGGCAAGACCCCACTGGCGCAGGAGCACGGCATAGCCGAGGGCGGTGGGACTGTCGTCGTCCATCAGGAAGGCGTGCGACAGCTTCATGCGCAGCGCGTCATAGACGATGTTGCCGATGGCGGCGCGGTCGCCGGAACCGGCGAACCGATGGGAGAGGCCCCAGTCCTTGAGCGCATCGGCGACGGGGCGCCGCCGCGTCTCGATATCCGTCAGAACCTCGATGGCTCCCGAGAGCCGCCCACCCAATCGCATCCGTTTTCTCCGTTTTGCGTCGTGGTAGCGGCGGAATGCGCTAAGAGCAAGCCGGCGCGGGCAGATTTGCCGAGCGCTTAGCCGAGGACTTCGTAGCAGATCTTGGCGTGGCCCGAGCGGATCATGCCGATGTTGGAGGCGGCAGCCTTGGAAAGATCGAGCACGCGGCCGCGGATGAACGGGCCGCGATCGTTGATGCGCACCACGACGCTCTTGCCGTTCTTCGCATTGGTGACCTTCACCTTGGTGCCGAAGCGCAGGGTCCGGTGGGCGGCCGTCAGCATGTTCGGGTTCATCCGCTCACCCGATGCGGTGCGCGAATGCAGCGCATACCACGAGGCGCGACCGCAGCCGGCGGCCTCAGCCTCGGAAAAGGAAACGACGGTGGAGGAAACGGTGACGAGCGAGGCGAGAGCGAGGCTGGAGAGCTTGAGCATCATGTATCGGATGACCTTCCGGGAAAGTTGCGAATTTCCGCTGTGTTGGTCGCCCTATGAGGAAGCAAAAGTGGCAAAAACGTGCCTCAACCGACCACAATTGCTGTCGGAGCCCCGCTGGATATACAGTCCATCGCCAACGATGGATTTTTAACCTTCGTTAATGAGGGAAAAAGAATCTTCCGAATCAGTGACTAAACTGGATCGACTTCAGACTTGGAATAGTCGTGCGACGATCGCGCAAATTTTCGGAAAAAACTTTCAATATTAGCAATTACTGCGCAGGAATTCGGCGGCAAAAATGAGGCGGATAAATCAAAGGTTGTGCAAAATCGCAAAAGCCAAGCCTGCCGGACTCCTCCCGTCAGCCTCGCCACCGCCCGGAAGCCTTCAGCTCGGCGAGCGATTGACGATAGTTCGGGAAGCGGAATTCAAAGCCCGCAGCCTTCAGTTTCGCGTTCGAGACGCGCTTGTTCTCCCCGTAGAAAGACCGGGCCATGGGGGAAAGTTCCGCCGTCTCGAAAGGAATATCGGGCGGGGTCGGCAGATCCATCAGCCGGGCGGCCTCCGCAACCACGTCCTGCGGCGGGCCGGGTTCGTCGTCGGTGATGTTCCACACGCCGCCAAGGCGGTTCTCGGCAAGGAAAAGCGCCGAGCGGCCGATATCCTCGACACGGATGCGGTTGAACACCTGATCCTTCTTGATGAGCCGGCGGGCGCTGCCCTCTTCCATGTTGCGCAGCGCATTGCGTCCCGGCCCGTAAATGCCGGCAAGGCGCAGCACGGCGACGGGAAGGCCTGAGGCCTTGCCGTAGTTAAGCCAGTGGTTTTCGGCCTCGACCCGTTCGACGGAGCGGGCGGAGACCGGGTTCAATACCGTGTCCTCGTCCACCCAGCTGCCTTTGTGGTCGCCGTAGACCCCGACGGTGGAGAGATAGCCGGCCCATTCGAGCCTCGGCATCAGGCCTGAGAGGGCGGGCATGTCGGCGCGGAACAGGGGATCGCCATCCTTGCCGGGCGCGATGGACTGCACGACATGGGTGGCGCGCGCCATGTCGGCGGCGAGGGTGTCGGAAATCGCGCCGCCATCATAGACGATGGGCTCGATGCCGAGTGCGCGCAGCGCCCCCGCCTTCTCGGCCGAGCGTGTCGTGCCCGAGATCGTAAAGCCGGCCCCCCTGAAAACGTCGCCGATGGCCTTGCCGGAAAAACCGGCGCCGAGGATCAGGAGGTGCTTCGTCATCGCTCTGCCTTCGCTCTTTCATATTCCGCGCGCACGTCCTCGTCCGCGTCGTCAGCTCTTCCTGCCGCAAATTGCCGGAATTCGGAAGCCGTCATCAGGCGGGAGAGCGCCCATGCGGCCATGCCACGCACCACCGGCGCGGCATCGTCCGCAAGGCGGAGACAAGGGGCGATCAGGTCGCGTTCGCCGGAATTGCCGGCGGCGATCAGCACATTGCGCACGAAACGGTCGCGGCCGATGCGTTTGACGGGCGATCCGGAAAAATGCGCACGGAAGCCGGCATCGTCGAAGGCGAGCAGGTCGGCGACAGCGGGCGCCTTCAATTCCTCGCGCGCGACGAGCTTCATTTCGGAGGCCGCGGCGGCGAACTTGTTCCAGGGACAGGCGGCAAGGCAATCGTCGCAGCCATAGATGCGATTGCCGATCCTCTCACGGATGTCCGGCGCAATCGGTCCCTTGTGCTCGATGGTGAGATAGGAAATGCAGCGCCGGGCGTCGATCCGGTAGGGCGCGGGAAAGGCATCGGTCGGGCAGGCGTCGAGGCAGGCGCGGCAGGAGCCGCAATGATCCCGCTCCGGCTCGTCGCGGACAAGGTCGGCGGTGGTGAAAAGGCTGCCGAGGAACAGCCAGGAGCCATGCGTGCGGCTGAGGAGGTTGGTATGCTTGCCCTGCCAGCCGAGACCGGCGGCGGCGGCGAGCGGCTTTTCCATCACGGGTGCCGTATCGACGAAGACTTTCACGTCCGCCCCGCCGCGCGCGGCGAACCGTGTCGCCACTTCCTTCAGCCGGCCCTTGATGATGTCGTGATAGTCGCGGTTCTGCGCGTAGACGGAGATCGCTGCGCGGTCCGGCATGGCAAGCACGGCACGCGGATCGTGTTCCGGGCCGTAGTTCATGGCGAAGAGCACGACGGAGCGAACCTCGCTCCACAGGACGCGCGGATCGGCGCGGCGCGCCTGCGTCTCCGCCATCCACTCCATGGTGCCGTGATAGCCGGCGTCAAGAAAGTCGGCGAGCCGTGCCGGGGCCTCGGGAATGGCATCGGGCCCCGTGATGCGACAGAGATCGAACCCCTTGTCGGCGGCTTCGGCCTTCACGAAATCCGTCAGGCGGCGGCGTTGCCTGTCGTCGCCCGACATCGTCTTATCCTCAGAAGTCGAGGTCCGCGTAGTGCGAGACCGGCGTGACGCCGCGCACGCGCTCGGCGAGCAGCGGGCGGAAGGAGGGGCGGGATTTCAGCCGCTGGTACCATTCCTTGGCCTGCGGCGCCTCGGTCCAGTTGATCTCGCCCATATAGTCGAGCACCGAAAGACAGGCCGCGGCGGCAAGATCGGCATAGCTCAGCCGGTCGCCGGCAAGATAGGTACGCGAGCCGGCAAGCCAGGAAAGATATTTCATGTGCTGGCGGATATTGGCGCGCGAATTGCGCAGGATCTTGCTGTCCGGCGGGCCGCCGCCCTGATCCGACGTCATCTGCAGCTTGAAGATACGCTCGCGCACCAGCGGGCGCGTCACGTCCTGCTCCATCTTCTGCAGGAACCATTCCGTCAGGCGGCGGATTTCCGCGCGCTGGAACGGGTCTTCCGCCAGAAGCCGCCGGTCGCGCTTGAGCACGCCGTGCGTCTCGTCGAGATATTCGGAGATGATGCTCGCCCCGCACAGCGCCCGCATGCTGTCATCGACATAGACCGGCAGCGTGCCGGCCGGGTTCAGCGCGAGGAAATCGCGGCGGTTTTCCCACGGCTGCTCCTCGGCGAGTTCCGTCTGGAAGCCGTATTCCGCCAGGATAAGGCGGACGAAGCGGGAGGCCGAGGACATCGGATGATGATAGAGTGTGGGCATGAACGCTGCTTCTGGACTCACGTGCGGAAGGGAATTGCCGGGCCGGCCGCATCATGCGGAACTGATTTGGCCAAGGCTGATTTGACGAACCTATAGAAATTTGGTGGTACAAACACAAGCGAATCGGGCTTTTTGCCGTACGCCTGCATTCGCAATGTGCCTTTCCTCCCCCTATCCCAAGGAACTTTCATGGCAGACCAGTCCATCGTCAGCGCCCTGATCCTCGGCCTCATCGAGGGCCTGACAGAATTCATCCCGGTATCGTCCACCGGCCATATCCTGCTTGCCGGCCACTTCCTCGGCTTCAAGTCGCCGGGCAACACCTTCGCCGTTCTCATCCAGCTCGGCGCGATCCTGGCAATCCTCTCGGTCTACACGGCAAAGCTGCTGCGCATCGCCTTCGCGCTGCCGTCGAGCCCCGAGGCGCGGCGCTTCGTCGCCAGCGTTCTCATCGCCTTCCTGCCGGCCGCCGTCATCGGCGCCCTGGCGCATGATTTCATCAAGACCGTGCTCTTCGAGACGCCGATGCTGATCTGCATCGTGCTCATCGTCGGCGGCGTCATTCTCTATGTCATCGACCGCCTGCCGCTGAAGCCGCGCTATACGGATGCGATGAAATACCCGCCGTCGCTCGCTTTCAAGATCGGTCTTTGCCAGTGCCTCGCCATGATCCCCGGCACCTCGCGCTCGGGCGCGACAATCGCCGGCGCGCTGCTGATGGGCACGGACAAGCGCTCTGCGGCGGAGTTCTCGTTCTTCCTGGCGATGCCCACCATGGTGGGGGCCTTCGCGCTCGATCTTTACAAGAACCGCGACGCACTGTCGTCGGACGATCTTCTGGTCATCGGCGTCGGCTTCATCGCCGCCTTCATCGCCGGTCTCTTCGTCGTGCGCTCGCTGCTCGACTTCGTGTCGCGCCGGGGCTTCACGCTCTTCGCCATCTGGCGCATCGTCGTGGGCACGCTGGGCCTGATCGCCCTTTTGATCTGGGGTTGAAAGACCGGCTTCGGCCGGTCCCTTCGACTGGCCGGAGCTTACTTGACCGAGGCGGTCGTGCAGGGATCGACGCCATAAGCCGGCGAGCAGCCATGCTTGCTGGCGGAAACCGTTGACGGCGCGGCAAAGGATCCGGCCACGATGATCAGAGCCGAAAATCCGAAGAAGATTGCAATTGCCTTGCCCATTTGCGCCGAAAGCCTCTCAAAGTGCTGAAATGCGCCGCTGCATGATCCTCATGCATCACGCGGCGCGGGCGGTGTTTATTCGCTGGCCCGAGGACAATCAATATCGCGACATGCTGAATCGCGCGTAAATGCCGCAACGCTTTTTTTAACCGCTGCATAAGTGCAACAGCAGGCCCAAAGCGCTTTCGAAAAAAACGAACCGGCCGCCGCGGGCACGATCCCGCGGCGGCCGGTCTGCATGCGCGAAAAGGATCAGGCCGTACGGTCGATCTTCGTGAACTGGCCCTGCGAGCGGTAGCGCACGAGGTAGCTCGGCAGGATGGCTTCGGCGAGAACCGGCGCGATGCCGAGGCCCTCCAGCGTGCGGCCTTCCGCGCGCGCGGCCTCGGAAACCACGTTGTCGACGCGCAGCAGCGTGACCTGGTCGGCCGTCAGCGGCGGCTTGACGAAGGGGATGAGCGAGGCGATGGAGCCGATCAGCGAGGCGATGCCGAAGGGCAGCGAGACCAGCGGGTTCTTGCGGTCGACCACGCGCAGCATCAGTTCCAGACACTGGCGGAAGCTCAGCACTTCCGGACCGCCGAGTTCATAGACGCGGCCGCGCTCGAGCGTGCCGTCCACCGAACGGGCGACGGCTTCGGCGACATCGTTGACATAGACCGGCTGGAACTTCGTATTACCGCCGCCGATCAGCGGCAGGACCGGCGCATAGCGGGCCATGGTGGCGAACTTGTTGAAGAAGCCGTCCTCCGGACCGAAGACGATGGAGGGGCGCAGGATCACGGCATCCGGGATCGTGCGCAGCACGGCGGCCTCGCCGCGCCCCTTGGTGCGGGCATAGGCCGAGGCGGAATTCTCATCCGCGCCGATGGCGGAGATGTGGGTGAGCCTGGCGCCGGCGGCACGGGCCGCTTCGGCAACGGCGCGGGCGCCGAAATCCTGCACGGCGTCGAAGGTGTTGCGGCCGGTCTCGAAGAGCACGCCGACGCAGTTGATCACGTGGTCGGAGCCCTCGACGGCGCGGTCGACCGACTGGCGGTAGCGCAGGTTCGCCTGGACGAAGGAGATCTGGCCGACGCCGCCGATCGGCTGCAGGAAGCCGGCAAGGTCGGGGCGGCGGACGGCGACGCGGATGCGGTAGCCGCGGCGCGCCAGCGCGCGCACCACATGACGTCCGACGAAGCCCGAGCCGCCGAAGACGGTGACGAGCGGCGGAAGGTTGGACAAGGTCATGAGGCTGCTCCTGAAGAATAGGATAGGTAGGTGAGGCCTACATAGCCCAAAGAACCGGCAAGGTGAAGCGCGGCGAAGCGTCTCTTCGTCCGGTTCTGCGGGCGTCCGGTCGTGTCGCCTCAGAGGCCTTCGACGACCACCATTTCCGCATCCGCCACTTCCTGGCGGATGGCGGCGGCGATCTGGTATTCCGGCGAATTGTAACAGTCGACGGCGGCCTGCAGCGAGGGGAATTCGATGATGACGTTGCGGGCGCGCACGCGGCCTTCAAGCTGCGCATAGGCGCCGCCGCGGGCGACGAAGTTCGCGCCGTATTTCTCGAAGGCCGGCTTGGCGGCGGCGACATAGTCCTTGTAGCGTTCGGGGTCGCGCACGTCGACCTGTGCAATCCAGTAGCCCTTGGGCATGTCTGTCTCCCTCTTGTTATGCTGCGAGCGCGCCGTCCATCTCGGCGAGGATCGCCTTCGTGGCGGCGAGCGGATCGGCGGCCTTGACGATGGGGCGGGCGACGACGAGATGGCTGGAGCCGGCCTTCAGCGCGTCGGCGGGCGTCATCACGCGCTTCTGGTCTCCGAGTTCAGCGCCGGCCGGGCGAATGCCCGGCGTGACGATGGCCATGTCGGGGCCGAGGATCTTGCGCACGGCGCTGGCCTCTTCGGCGGAACAGACGACGCCGCCCATGCCGGCGATGCGCGCCTGCTCGGCGCGGCGCAGCACGAGCGTATGCGGATCGTATTCATAGCCGGCGTCGATGACGTCCTTGGCATCCATGGACGTCAGCACCGTGACGCCGAGGAGGCAGAGATCCGAGCCTCTGGCGGCAGAGACGGCGGCGGCCATCGCCTTCGGATAGGCGTGCAGGGTCAGCATGGACATGCCCATCTTGACGATGTTCTCGACGCCCTTGGCCACCGTGTTGTCGATGTCGAGCAGCTTCATGTCGAGGAAGACCTTCTTGCCGTCCTTGGCAAGGTCGCGGGCAAATTCCAGGCCGCCGGCAAAGACCAGCTGGTAGCCGATCTTGTAGAAAAGGGCGGTGCTGCCCAGCGTCCGGACCACCTTTTCCGCCTCCGCGATGGTTGGAACATCGAGGCCAACGATCAGGTGGTCGCGCGCGGACATGGTCAAAACCCTTTCCAAGATTCCATTGCCGTCCAGTCGCATGACACGCTGTTGTCCGCAAGACGGAAAGCGAAAAGATTGCCGCCGCCCGGCGGCTGGTCGCCGTCGCGGCGGATGGGCGTGCGCTTGAGGTGGCATTTCAGCAGCGTTCCGACGCCGCCATGGCCGACAAAGGCGATGGGTGTCGCCGGATCGTGCGTCGCCAGCACCCGTTCCACGGCGGCCACGATGCGGGCCTGCGCGTCCACCGCCCGCTCCCAGCCCTGGAAACTGTCGTGCGGATGGGCGAAGAATTGGTCCGCGGCCGCCTCGAAGGCGTCCGGCGGCAGAAAGCCGGTGGCGGATCGGTCGTTCTCGCCCATGGCGTGATCGGTCTCGACGGGAAAGCGCCCGGTGGAAAGGATCTCCGCCGTCTCGATGGCCTTGCGCTCCGTGCTGGCGACGAACCGGCCGATCTGCCGTGCCCAGCCGGAGGATGCGGCCAGGGTCGCGCGGTCGCGTCCCCGACCGGAAAGGCCCCAGTCCGGCACCGGCACCGCCGGGTCGATCAGCACTTCAGGATGGGTGATGTAGAGCGCGAACATCGTCGCCGCTCAGTGCGTGCGGCGATAGGTCCACAGCTGCGCCGGCGGAATGTTGCGCACGACGAAGTCGAGATGGGTGATCTGATAGCGGTCGGGCATGGCGACGACCGGCGACAGCGGGCCGTAGGAAATCTGCACGATGGGCCGGCCGACGGGGATGCGGGAAAGCAGGTCCTCGATCAGCGAGACGCGCTGGTGCATGGGGAAGTTCAGCAGCGGCACCGCGGAGACGACGCTGTCGAAGGTCGCATCGCGAAGCTCCCCGAGCGTCTTGTCGAGATTGAAGGCATCGCCATTGATGAAGTTGACGCCGTCGAAGCGGGCGACGAGATGATTGTAGAAATCCGTCGAGAATTCCACCGAGGTCAGCTTTTCCGGGGCAAGGCCGGTTTCCAGGATCGCCTTGGTGATGACCCCGGTTCCCGGGCCGAGTTCGAGGACCGGCAGGCCCGAGGCGGGATTGACGACGCTCGCCATGCGGCGCGCGGTGATCGAGGAGGTGGGGATGATCGAGCCGACGGCCCGCGTGTTGCTCATCCAGCCCTTGAAGAAGCGGATTTCGTCGTCGAACTTCTTGCCCAGCCGTTCCTTCACCTTCACACGCAGCGTCATGCCATCCCCCTTCATGGTCGCATTTCCGGCCGGCGGCGGGTCTCATGCCCGACGCGTCCTTCGGCCCTTGCGAATATGTGACGCGGTTTGCGTCAAAAACAAGTCTGATTGCGCCGTCGCCCGCAGGTTTTCCCCGGAGCGGCTCCGCTGCTTACAAAAGAACCCGCCGGTGACCGGCGGGTTCCAGAACGTTTTGCGGGACGCGCAGACCCGCCTAGACGCGCATCGGCATCAGAACGTAGAGCGCGTCGTCGCCGGCAAGATCGCGCACCAGCGTCGGCGAGCCCGGATCGGCCAGCATGAAGACGGCTTCCGAACCGGAAAGCTGCGCGGTGATGTCGAGCAGGTACTTCGCGTTGAAGCCGATCTCGAGCGGGTCGTTGTCGTAGCCGACCGCCAGCTCTTCCGTCGCGCTGCCCGAATCCGGGTTGTTGACGGTCAGCGTCAGCTGGCCGTCGGTCAGCGCCAGCTTCACGGCGCGGCCGCGTTCGGAGGAAATGGTGGAAACGCGGTCGACGGCCTGCGCGAAGGACTGGCAATCGATCTTCAGTTCCTTGTCGTTGTTGGTCGGGATCACGCGCTGGTAGTCCGGGAAGGTGCCGTCGATCAACTTGGAGGTCAAAACGATGGAGCCGATGGTGAAGCGGATCTTGGCGTCCGACACTTCCACGGTGACGGTGAGGTCGGGATTGTCGACCAGCTTCTGCAACTCGCCGACCGTCTTGCGCGGGATGATGATGCCCGGCATGCCCTCGGAGCCCGAGGGGGCCTCCACGTCGGCACGGGCGAGGCGGTGGCCGTCGGTCGCGACGGCGCGCAGCTTCAATTCGCCCTTGCTCTCGATCGTGTGGATGAAGATGCCGTTGAGATAGTAGCGGGTCTCTTCCGTCGAGATCGCGAACTGGGTGCGATCGATCAGCATCTTGAGATCCGTCGCCTTGAGGCGGAACGTGTGCGAGAAGCTGCCGGCGGTCAGATCCGGGAAGTCGGACTGCGGCAGGCATTGCAGCGAGAATTTCGAGCGGCCCGAGGCGACCGTCATCGATGCGCCATCGGCGCTCGTTGCCAGCAGCACTTCCGAACCGTCGGAAAGCTTGCGCACGATGTCATAGAGAAGGTGGGCCGGAACGGTGGTCGCGCCGGCCTGCTCGACCTGCGCCGGCGTCGCCTCGGTGATCTCGAGGTCGAGGTCGGTCGCCTTCATGTCGAGGCTCGCGCCGTCCGAACGCAGCAGCACGTTCGAGAGGATCGGAATCGTGTTGCGCCGTTCGACCACGCGGTGAACGTGGTTCAGCGACTTCAGAAGATTGGACCGCTCGAGAGTAATGCGCATGGAACTGTACCGCTTTCGACCGCTAGCACGCCGGAAGCCGGCGCGGCATTGCCTTGAAGGTCCGGCAGGCGCCGGAAGATGTGGACGGGCAAAATGGCAGAAGTTCAAGCAGGATTGCAAGTGCTAACGGCGCGGCATGCACGATAGTCAACCGCCGGACCTTGCGGGGGCATAAAGGCTCGCCCATAAGGGGTGAAAAGTGCAGCCATTCACGGCTGGAAAGGACAGGCGATGCGGGACGAGGGTGCAGCGGGCGGAGCAGGGGAAAGCGCGAAAAGCTTCCGCCTGCACAATGCCGTCATCCCCGCCCGGCCGCTGGCGCCGGCGCTCTATCTCGTCGCAACGCCCATCGGCAATCTCTCCGACATCACGCTGCGCGCGCTCGAAACCCTGGCCGGTGCGGATGTGCTCGCCTGCGAGGACACGCGCGTCACCCGCGTTCTGCTCGACCGCTACGGCATCGTGAACCGGCCCTACGCCTATCACGAGCACAATGCGGACGAAGCCGGCCCGCGCCTCATCGCGGCGCTGGAGGCCGGAAAGTCCGTCGCGCTCGTCTCGGACGCCGGCACGCCGCTCGTCTCCGATCCCGGTTATCGCCTTGCGCTGCTTGCCATCGCCGCCGGCCACCGGGTCGTGCCGATCCCCGGCGCCTCCGCGCCGCTTGCCGCCCTTGTCGGCTCGGGCCTGCCGAACGATGCCTTCTTCTTCGCTGGCTTCCTGCCGTCCAAGGACAAGGCCCGCCGCGACCGCCTTGCGGAACTCGCCAGCGTTCCGGCAACGCTCCTCTTCTTCGAATCGCCGCATCGCATCGCCGCGACGGTCGAGGCCGCCGCCGATGTTCTCGGCGAGGCGCGGGCGGCCTGTGTCTGCCGCGAACTGACGAAGACCTTCGAGGAATTCCGCCGCGGCACGCTCGGCGAGCTTGCCGCGCATTATGGCGACGGCGCTGCCGTCAAGGGCGAGATCGTCTTCGTCGTCGGCCCGCCGGGCGAGGCGGCCGCCCCCGAGGCGGAGGATGTCGACCGGCTGCTGACGGCGCTCGCAAGGGACATGTCCACCGGCAAGGCGGCGACCGAGGCGGCACGCCAGACCGGCCTGCCGCGCAAGGACCTCTACCAGCGCCTGCTCGACCTGAAGGATGCCGATGCGGGATAGGCCGGCGGATCCGCATAGGCTCAAGGCCTTTCGCCGGGGGCATGTCTCCGAATATCTCGCCGCGCTCTACCTGCTTGCCAAGGGCTATCGCATCCGCGCCATCCGGTATCGGACGAAACTGGGCGAGATCGACATCATCGCCCGGCGCGGTGATCTCGTCGTCTGCGTCGAGGTGAAGGCGCGCCGCGATGTCGACAGCGCCGTCTTCGCCGTTACGGGCGCCGCCCAGCAGCGCATCCATGCGGCCAGTGCCGTCTGGCTCTCCCGCCAGCCGGACGCCCATCGCCTGTCCCTGCGCTACGATATCGTCGCAGTCTTGCCCTGGCGGCTTCCCCGGCACTTCGTGGATGCGTTTTGAACAAAAGGAAAATGTAACGAAACTGACACGAAAGCGTAACGCGCCTGTCACGCAGCGCCCTTAGTGCACCCCTCACACCAAGTCCGGTGCAGAGGAGCTCCCATGTTCAAGCCGCTTTCCCTCGCAGGTTTCGCACTCGCCGTTTCCGCCACGACGTCGATGGCCGCCACCAACATCACCTGGTGGCACGGCATGGCCGGCCGCAATGGCGAAGTCATCAACGAGGTCGCCCAGAAGTTCAACGCCGCTCAGTCGGCCTGCGCCATCACGCCGGTTTCCAAGGGCACTTACGAGGAAGCGCTGGCCTCCGGCATCGCCGCCTTCCGCTCGGGCGAGCAGCCGAACATCCTGCAGGTCTTCGACGCCGGCGCCGCGACGATCATCAATGCGCCGAACGCCGTCATCCCGGCGGAAGACCTGATCACGCAGGCCGGCTACACGTTCGACCGCGAAGCCTTCATCGAAGGCGTGCGCTACTTCTACGCCGCCCCGGACGGCAAGTTCGTCGGCATGCCGTTCAACTCCTCGGCGCCGATCATGTATGTCAACACGGAAGCCCTCGAAAAGGCCGGCGTCGAAGCGCCGAAGACCTGGGAAGAGTTCGAGGCGATCGCCCCGAAGCTGAAGGAAGCCGGCTACCTGCCGCTCGTCCAGTCGCAGCTGACCTGGCAGTTTACGGAAAACTTTTTCTCGCGCCACAACATCCAGTTCGCGACGAACAACAACGGCTACGACTCGGTCGTCGACACCAGGATCAACATGACGGACCCGAACCTCGTCATGATGTTCACCAAGCTCAAGGCCTGGGCTGACGAAGGTTATTTCGGCTATTACGGCGCCGGCTGGAACGACAACCAGAAGCTCTTCGAGGACGGCAAGGCCGCCTTCTGGATCGGCTCGTCGGGTTCGTTCGGCGGCCTCCAGAAGACCGCGCAGAAGCCCTTCTCGGCAACCTTCCTGCCCTACTGGCAGAGCGTGAAGGGCGCCGGCACCAACACCTTCATCGGCGGCGCGGCCCTCTTCGCCATGTCCGGCAAGCCGGAAGCGGAAAACAAGTGCACGGCCGACTTCTTCCAGTTCCTGACCTCGCCGGAAATCCAGAAGTTCTACCACCAGGCCACCGGCTACGTCGCCATCACCAAGGCGGCCTATGAGCTGGCGAAGTCCGAAGGCTACTACACGGAAAAGCCGGCCGCCGAAGTCGGCATCCAGCAGCTCATGCTGCCGGGCGGTGAATGGTCGAAGGGCTACCGCCTCGGCTTCTACCCGCAGATCCGCGAAATCATGGAGCGTGAATACGGCCGCATCTTCGCCGGGGAAACCTCGGTCGAGGACGCCCTGAAGACGATCGAGACCGAAGCGAACGACCTGCTCGCCCGCTTCGCCAAGACCGCCGGCTGATCCGCCGCTTCCTGACCATCCGTGCCGGGGGCAGCGCTCCCGGCACGCCGCTATGAAGGTGGCCCATGAAGCGCGTGCAATTTTCCTCGCCCTTTCTGCCCTATCTCTTCCTCGCACCGCAGATGGCGATCATCTTCGTCTTCTTCTACTGGCCGTCGGTCCAGGCGATCCAGTCGTCCTTCTATCTTGAAGACCCGTTCGGCTTCGGCGCGACCTTCGTCGGCCTTTCCAACTACACCGACGCGCTCGGCTCGGCGCAGTATCAGGCCATCGCCCGCTTCACCGTCGTCTTCACCGCGCTCGTGACGTTCCTGTCGCTCGGCATCGGCATGCTGCTCGCCGTGAAGGCCGATGCGGTGCTGAATGGGAGCGCCACCTACAAGACGCTGCTCATCTGGGTCTATGCCATCGCCCCGCCGGTCGCCGGCCTCATGGGCATGATGTTCTTCGACCAGCATATCGGTCCACTGGTGAAGTTCGCCGCGCTCTTCGGCTGGGACATGAAGGTCGGCCTCAACTACACCGACACCGCCTTCGCCATGATCGCCGTCTCGGTCTGGAAGCAGATCCCCTACAACTTCATCTTCATCCTGTCGGGCCTGCAGAGCATTCCGGCCGCCGTGCGCGAGGCCGCCGCCATCGACTGCCGCTCCGGCGTCCGCCGCTTCTGGACGATGACGCTGCCGCTGCTCGCGCCCACCGCCTTCTTCCTGCTCATCATCAACATGACCTATGCGCTCTTCGACACCTTCGGCGTCATCGACGTGATGGTGAAGGACAAGGCCGCCAACAACCCGATCACGCTGGTCTACAAGGTCTACATGGACGGCTTCCGCGGCAACGATCTCGGCGGCTCCTCGGCCCAGTCCGTCATCCTGATGATCGTCGTCTTCGTGCTCACCATCTTCCAGTTCCGCTTCATCGAGCGGCGCGTGCACTACAATTGAGAGGGCGCCCGCCATGAACCGCATCCGTCTTTTCGATCATCTCGTCCTCATGCTCGGCGTCTTCGTGATGGTGGCGCCTGTGGTCGTCGCCTTCATGACCTCGACCCACGAGGCCGCCGACATCCACCGCAACGGCCTGTCGCTGACCTGGGGCGGCCATTTCACCGAGACCTACACCACCGTGCTGACGCGCAAGGGCGGCTTTACCGGCGAGATTACCGGCGCACGCATGATCTGGAATTCGCTGATCCTCGGCATCGGCTTTGCCGCCGGCAAGATCGTCCTGTCGATGCTTGCCGCCTATGCCATCGTCTATTTCCGCTTCCGGCTCGGCACGCTGTTCTTCTGGATGATCTTCACCACGCTGCTTTTGCCGCTCGAGGTGCGCATCGTTCCCTCCTACGAGGTGATGAACAAGCTTTCGCTGACCAACACCTATACCGGCCTCATCGTGCCGCTCCTGGCATCGGCCACCGGCACCTTCTTCTTCCGTCAGTTCTTCAAGTCCGTGCCGGAGGAACTGCTGGAGGCCGCGCGCATCGACGGGGCGGGGCCGTTCAAGTTCTTCATCGACGTGCTGGTGCCGCTCTCGCGCACCATGATCGCCGCCATCTTCATCATCATGTTCGTCTATGGCTGGAACCAGTATCTCTGGCCGACGCTGATGACCACCGACGAGCGTTTCTTCACGCTGGTGCGCGGCATCAAGCAGATCCTGCTCGTCTGGGTCGGCTCCAACATTCCCGATTACAACGAGGCCTTTGCGCTGGCGATCCTCGCCATGCTGCCGCCGGTCATGATCGTGCTGATCTTCCAGCGGTGGTTCATCAAGGGCCTCACCGAAAGCGACAAATAGGAGTTTCGTCCCATGGCATCCATCGGCATCAAGGGCGTATCCAAGATCTACAATGGCGGCGTCACCGCGGTCAGCGCCGTCGATATCGAGATCAAGGACGGCGAGTTCATCGTCATCGTCGGCCCCTCGGGCTGCGGCAAGAGCACCCTGCTGCGCATGGTGGCCGGCCTGGAAGAGGTGTCCGACGGCGAGATTGCCATCGGCACCCGCGTGGTCAACAACGTGGAACCCGCCGACCGCGACATCGCCATGGTGTTCCAGAACTACGCCCTGTATCCGCACATGAGCGTGTTCGAGAACATGGCCTACGGCCTGAAGATCAAGAAGGTGCCGCTGGACGAGATCAAGGCCCGCGTGGACAAGGCCGCCAAGATCCTGGAGCTGGGCCATCTGCTGGACCGCACGCCGCGCCAGCTCTCGGGCGGCCAGCGCCAGCGCGTGGCCATGGGCCGCGCCATCGTGCGCAACCCCCAGGTCTTCCTGTTCGACGAGCCCCTGTCCAACCTCGACGCCAAGCTGCGCGTCTCCATGCGCGGCGAAATCAAGCGCCTGCAGCGCCGCGTCGGCACGACCTCGCTCTATGTGACCCACGACCAGCTCGAAGCCATGACGCTCGCCGACCGTCTCGTCGTGCTCTCGGGCGGCAGGATCGAGCAGATCGGCCGCCCGCTCGATGTCTACCACCGCCCGGCGACGACCTTCGTCGCCAGCTTCATCGGCTCGCCGGCCATGAATCTCGTCGCCGGCGAACTGCACGGCAACAGGCTCGCGCTCGGCCCGGCGATCATCGACCTCGGACCGGCCGTGCCGACGCAGGGCGCCCTGACGGTCGGCCTGCGCGCCGAGGACCTGCGTCTTCACGCGGGCTCGGACGGCGCCATGCCGTTCCGCATCGACTATGTCGAGGAACTGGGCGCGCAGCGCCTCGTGCACGGCCTCGTCGGCGACCAGCCGCTCACCGTGGCCGTCTCCTCGGAAATCCCGCTGCCGGAAACCACCTCGCTCTCCATCGCACCCTCCCGGCTGCATTTCTTCGACACCGCCAGCGGCCGCCGCATCGATTGGGCCGGCGAGGACATGAGCGCGGACCGGGGCGCGGAACAGGGTGCGGTCACGGCCGTTCCCCATCTGGAGGTCGCCGCATCATGATCCGCACCACCGTCGAACGCCTCGCCGCCCCGAGCCCGGAAGACCGCGCCGCCATCGCCACGCTGGAAAGGTCCATCGACGCGCACGATGCGCGCATGGCGGACCTGCCCTGCATGAATGCGGTGGAAACCGGCGGCCGCGCCGAACGCGCCGAACCGCTGCCATTCCCCTTCACGGTGGCCGCCTGGAACCTGGAACGCTGCCTCTTCCCGCTGCAGAGCGCCGAGCATCTCGGTGCGACGGGTGCGGAAATCGTGCTGCTCTCCGAGATGGACGATGGCATGGCCCGCACGCGCCAGGCCCACACCACGGCCGATCTCGCGGACGAACTGGGCATGGCCTATCTCTACGGCGTCGAATTCATCGAGCTCGGCCTCGGCTCGCAGACCGAGCGGGAATTCTGCAAGGACGATTTCAACCGACGCGGCCTGCACGGCAACGGCCTGCTCTCCACCGTGCCGCTGCATCAGCCCTTTCTCCTGCGGCTTCACGGCGAACGCCTGTGGTTCACGGGCGAGGTTGACCAGCCGCGCCTTGGCGAACGCATGGCGATCGGCGGCACGATCAACACGGCATCCGGCCCGCTGGTCCTCGTCTCCACGCATCTCGAAAGCGCCACCACCGCCGCCTATCGCGAGCGTCAGGTGGTCGGCCTCATCGATGCCCTCGATGCGGCCTTCCCCGGCCGGCCGATTCTTATCGGCGGCGATCTCAACACCGGCAACCACGCGGACGGCGATTTCGAGGCGGAGGGCCTCTTCGCCCGCGCCAACGAACGCGGCTTCACCCGCCACGGCGGCCCGCTCGACGTCATGACCACGCGCCCGAGCCTCATCACGCGCTGGCCCGACCGGGCGATGAAGCTCGACTGGTTTTTGTCGCGCGGCCTTGCCGTCTCGGGAGCGGAGATCGTCTCCTCGCTCTCGCCGACCGGCAAGCCGCTCTCCGACCACGATATGATCACCTGCCGCATCGACGGCTTTGCCTGAGACCGTTGCCATAGCGCCTGACGCATCCTAAATGTGTCGGGCATTCCTAGGGGACTTTTCATGGCAAAGATCAAGAACGTCGCGGTCCAGATGGACCATGTGTCGACCATCAACATCGCGGGCGATTCCACCTTCGCCATGAGCATCGAGGCGCAGAGCCGCGGCTACAAGCTCTTCCACTATACGCCCGACCGCCTGAGCCTGCGCGACGGCACGGTCTATGCCACCGTCGAGCCGATGGAACTGCGCGACGTCAAGGGCGACCACTACACGCTGGGCGCGGCCGAGCGCATCGATCTTTCGACGATGGACGTGGTGCTGCTGCGCCAGGACCCGCCTTTCGACATGTCCTACATCACCTCCACGCATCTGCTGGAGCGCATCCATCCCAGGACCCTCGTCGTCAACGACCCGGCCTGGGTGCGCAACTCGCCGGAAAAGATCTTCGTCACCGAATTCGCCGACCTGATGCCGGCGACCCTCATCACCCGCGACCCGGCCGAAATCCGCCGCTTCCGCGACGAGATGGGCGACATGATCCTGAAGCCGCTCTACGGCAATGGCGGCGCCGGCGTCTTCCATTCCACCAAGGATGACCGCAACCTCTCCTCGCTGCTCGAAATGTTCGGCCAGATGTTCCGTGAGCCCTTCATCGCCCAGCAGTACCTGCCGGACGTGCGCAAGGGCGACAAGCGCATCATCCTCATCGACGGCGAGCCGGTCGGCGCGATCAACCGCGTGCCTGCCGAGCATGATGCCCGCTCCAACATGCATGTCGGCGGCCGGGCGGAGGCGACCGAACTCACCGCGCGCGAGAAGGAAATCTGCGCCCGCATCGGTCCGGCGCTGCGCGAGCGCGGCTTCATCTTCGTCGGCATCGACGTCATCGGCGACTACATGACCGAGATCAACGTGACGTCGCCCACCGGCATCCGCGAGGTCAAGAAATTCGGCGGCGCCGATATCGCGGCCCTTTTGTGGGACGCCATCGAAAAGAAGCGCTGAGCGCCCATCTTTAAGCGTGCGGGACGTCCGTCGCGGACGTCTCGCCCTTCGTTCCCCGGACACAATCGATGCCATCGCTGCGCGGGAGGTCTTCCGCGCAGGTTCTATGATTGTTCTTGTTTCATTCCGGAATTCGTGCCAGATTTGACTTGCAACCCAAGGGCGGCGTCTGTGGCCGCCCTCAGTCAGGGCGGGCGGGGACGGTCATGGTGGCACGGGTCGGTACAATTGCGTTTCAGGGCATCGAGGGCGTACCCGTCGACGTTCAGGTCATGGTGGCGCCCGGCAAGGTCGGCATGCAGGTCGTCGGCCTTCCCGACAAGGCGGTCGCCGAAAGCCGGGAGCGGGTCCAGGCCGCGCTGCATGCCTCCGGTCTCTCGCTGCCGCCCAAGCGTGTGACGATCAATCTCGCGCCCGCCGACCTTCCCAAGGAAGGCAGCCACTACGATCTTGCCATCGCCCTCGGTCTCATGGTGGCGCTCGGCGCGGTGCCGGGCGATGCGCTGGAGGACTACCTTGTCATCGGCGAACTCAATCTCGACGCCACGATCGCGCCGGTCGCCGGCGCACTGCCCGCCGCCATGGGCGCCAACGCGCTCGAAAAGGGCCTGATCTGCCCGGCGGAGAACGGCGCGGAGGCCGCCTGGGCGGGCGGCGAGATCGATATCCTCGCCCCGCGCAGCCTCATTGCCCTTGCCAACCATTTCAAGGGCACGCAGGTTCTTTCGCGCCCGACGCCGGCGATCCGTGCACCGGCCGGAGACCTGCCGGACCTCGCCGATATCCGCGGCCAGGAGAGCGCCAAGCGCGCGCTGGAGGTTGCCGCCGCCGGAAACCATAATTTGCTGATGGTCGGCCCTCCGGGCTCGGGCAAATCCATGCTCGCGGCGCGTCTTGCCGCCATCCTGCCGCCGCTCTCGCCGATGGAACTGCTCGAAGTCTCGATGATCCATTCCATCGCCGGCCAGCTTTCGGGCGGCCGCCTGTCGGATCGCCGGCCCTTTCGCACGCCGCACCATTCGGCGACCATGGCGGCGCTTATCGGCGGCGGGCCGCGCGCAAGGCCCGGCGAGGTCTCGCTCGCCCATAACGGCGTGCTCTTTCTCGACGAACTGCCGGAGTTCACGCCGCAGGCGCTCGATGCCTTGCGCCAGCCGCTCGAGACCGGCGAATGCATCATCGCGCGCGCCAATCACCGCGTCAGCTATCCCGCCGCCGTCCAGCTCGTCGCGGCGATGAATCCCTGCCGCTGCGGCATGGCGGGGGAGCCGGGCCGCTCCTGCGCCCGTGGCCCGCGCTGCATGAGCGATTATCAGGCCCGCGTCTCCGGCCCGCTGATGGACCGCATCGATATTCGCATCGACGTGCCGGCCGTTTCGGCGGCGGACCTTATCCGTCCCGTGGCCGCCGAGACGAGCGAGACCGTTGCCCGCCGCGTCGCAAGGGCGCGCGCCCTGCAGGTCGATCGCTACGCACGCCTCGGCATGGCGTCGGTCACCAGCAATGCCCGCGCCTCGACCGCGCTCGTCGAAAAGGTGGCCGAGCCCGATCCCGACGGGCTCCAGCTTCTGCGCGATGCGGCGGAGAAGATGCGCTTTTCCGCCCGCGGTTATCACCGCGTCCTCAAGGTCGCCCGCACCCTTGCCGATCTCGACGAGGCAGCTGTCGTCGGCCGCATCCATCTCGCCGAGGCGATCTCCTACCGCATCGCCGGCGAGCGGCTGGTTGCCGTGGCGTAACTCTGCTTTGGAAATGGCTTGGCCCTGTTGCGGAAGTGACCGGGCTGGATGCTGCTCTCCATTTTGCGAGGGATTCCCATGCCTTGCACTTTTTATATGTGAGTTTTACTACAATCCTACGTAGAGGGGGCTGGGCATGGAAGCATACGCTTATCAACTGCTGACAATTGGACAATTTGCTTCGCTTGCATTGTCGTGGGTGATCATGACGGTGTCCGCTGCGGCTGCTGTCGCGCTAACAAAATCGCAGTGGAAGCTGGGTCGGGCAGGTTATTTTTTGTCGATGGGGTTCATTGTTCTATTGACAGTAATACCTAACTTTCTGCTGCTTTATACAGCGGAAGCAATAAAGAATGAACATCTCGCTTTACTCGTTGGTGCGATCTATGGCGCCTTGGTTCCGGTTGGCGGCCTCGCTGGTATTTTTGCAGCGGCGCGATCGATGGACGCGCATGGTACGAGAGAAAAATGGGTCTTGGGTTTCATTCCCATTGTGAATCTATTTCTGCTCTTCGCTCAGCCGATGGCTTCTTCAAAAAAAGGTTTTGTTAAATTACTTGGGGCGGTCGCTACGGTGATCCTTGGATTCGCGCTGATGTTTGCTGGAAAGAGTCTTGAGAGCATAGCGAAGCAAAATATTCAGCGTGTCGACGTGAGTACTCAGGACGATGTAGCGCTTGTGGCGAAGAAGATGGCATACGAGGCTAAAAATAAAGGTCTGGAAAAATACTTAAAAGAAATAGCAAATGCAGTTCCTGTTCCGGAGAAAATCGATAGTATCACGACGCTTACTGCCTTGAAGGCAGAGGGTAATGCGTTGAAATATACCTATGAAATTTCGGGGGCAGATTTTAAGTTCGATAAGGCCTGGAAGGATCTGATGATGAGTCGGTGGTGCGCACCAGAAGTGTTCAAGCCGATGTTTGATATTGGTGCGTTGGTGACAGGGCACTACGTCGATACGAAAGGCAATACTCTAGCCGAAATCTCCGTGAGCCCCTCGCTCTGCGACGTGTGGCGGCTCAATCGATAAAGGGGCCGGTGAAAGTAGATGCGGTAACGACCCTTACGGGGGCCTCCTACGCGTCAAAAACCTACAGTTACCACTATACTGTATCCGTAATTCTGCATGATCTATGGAAGGACGTCGTGAAAACAAATTTTTGCAAGTCTTCCGAAATGAAGCAATTGACGGAGCTCGGTTTGACTGTCCGTGGGGTCTATACTTTGGAAAATGGCGCTCCGGTTGGGGAGGTTTCCATAGACAAGACGGCATGCCCCGCACCTTAGGATTGACGGGGTATCTTACGGATCGTTTCAGTCCTTGTGGGGCTGAAGCTGGTTCGACGCCGCACAGTCCCCGGCTCCGCAATGGAGGGGCGGACGGTCAGGCGGGCTCCTTGCAGACGGCTTCGATTCGGTGTCCATCGGGGTCGATAACGAAGGCGGCGTAGTAGGTCGGGCCATAGGCGAGGCGCAGCCCCGGCGCGCCGTTGTCTGTGCCGCCGGCGGTGAGGGCCGCCTGGTGGAAGGCATCGACGGCCTTTCGGCTCGGCGCGGCGAGGGCGATGTGGAAGCCGGGGCCGGGCGCGCGGGCGGCGTCGCCGCAGTGCTTGAGAGCCAGCTTGTCGCCGCCGCCGGGCAATCCGTAGCCGACGGCCTGGTCCGGTTCGCCGGGCCGAAGATCGGACCAGACGCGGACAAAGCCGAGCGGCGCAAGGGTCGCATCGTAGAACCGTGTTGCGTGTTCGATATCGCGGACGCCGAAGGAGATGTGGTGCAGCATGGCGTGATCCGGGAAGAGGCAGCTTAACCGCCGGAGGAAATCAGGGGCACGGCGAGCGGTGTTCGCTCCCCTCCGTCGTTGGGAGACGGTACGGCTGCGACGAAGGGGAGGGGCGGGATATCCGCTTGCCTCCTCGCTCAATTTCGCACGCCCGCGTTTGGCCGGTGAACGGCGGATATACTGCGCTCCCGCCGGAACGATCCGTGGCGCGGTGGGCTGCGCCACGGACCGCGAACTCAGCCGCCGAGGCCGTCGAATAGGGCGGTGGAAAGGTAACGTTCGGCGAAGGAGGGGATGATGACGACGATGGTCTTGCCGGCATTTTCCGGGCGGCTGCCCACCCTGGCGGCGGCGGTCAGCGCGGCGCCGGAAGAAATGCCGACCGGCACACCCTCGAGGCGGGCGACGAGGCGGGCATTCTCGAAGGCTTCGTCATTGGTGACCGTGACGATCTCGTCATAGACGGCCGTGTCGAGCACGGCGGGCGCGAAGCCCGCGCCGATGCCCTGGATCTTGTGCGGGCCGGGATTGCCGCCCGAGAGCACCGGGCTGTCGGCGGGTTCGACGGCGATGACCTTGAGGCCGGGCTTGCGCGCCTTCAGCACCTGGCCCGCGCCGGTGATCGTGCCACCGGTGCCGATGCCAGAGACGAAGATATCGACCGCGCCGTCAGTGTCGTTCCAGATTTCTTCCGCCGTCGTGCGGCGGTGGATGTCCGGATTGGCCGGGTTCTCGAATTGCTGGGGAATGACGGCGCCCGGGATGTCGGCGGCCAGTTCCTCCGCCTTGGCGATGGCGCCCTTCATGCCTTTCGGGCCCTCGGTCAGCACCAGTTCGGCGCCCAGCAGAACCAGCATCTTGCGTCGTTCCGCTGACATGGTCTCCGGCATGGTGAGGATAAGGCGGTAGCCCTTCGCGGCGGCGGCGAAAGCGAGCGCGATGCCCGTATTGCCCGAGGTCGGCTCAACCAGCGTGGACTGGCCGGGCGTGATCTTGCCCGCCGCTTCCAGCGCTTCGATCATGGCGACGCCGATGCGGTCCTTCACCGAGGCGATCGGATTGAAGAATTCGAGCTTGGCGAGGAGGTTGGCCTGAACGCCCTTTTCCTTCGCGAACTTGTCGAGCCGCACGATGGGCGTATCGCCGATGGTTTCGGTAATGGAGGCGTAGATACGGCCGCGGCCGGGTTTGCGGGTGTCGGTCATCAGGGGCTCCCTCGGTTCTCGTTGCTGAGAACATAGGAAGGAATGCACGCTTAGACGAGTCCGGATTTTGCGGCAAAAGCGCCGCGGGTGGAAGAATTTGGCCGCCGCTTCACCGCGACGGTGCAATTCACGCCGCGCGCGTGGCGATATAGGCGGCCGTACCGGCGAGAATGCCGGCGGCGACGCGGTTCATCCGCTGCAGCGCCTTCGGCTGCTTGAGCAAATGCCGGGCGCGGGCGGCGAGCGCCATATAGGGAACGAGCACCGCCAGCAGCACCACGAAGGTGGCGGCAAGCAGCAGGCCGTAGTCCCGAAGGCCGATCGTGTCGAGGTCGACCAACGTCGGCACGAGGGCGACGTAGAAGAGCATGGTCTTCGGGTTGCCGAGCGTCACGAACAGGCCGGAGAAGAAGGACATGGTCATGCTGGTCGAGCGCTGCGCCTCGATGGTCTGCGGTATCAGGCCCGTCGTCCAGAGCTTCCAGGCGATGTAGACGAGGTAGAGCGCCCCGGCGATCTTGATCAGCGCGAAGGCCGTGGTGAAGGTCTGGGCGATGAAGGCAAGGCCGAGGGTGACGGCGGTGAGGTACACCATGTCGCCGAGGATGAGACCCAGTCCCATGAAGAAGGTGGGCCGGAAGCCGGAGCCGAGCGCGCGGGCGACGATGGCCGTGACCCCGGGGCCGGGGATGATGGCGGCAATGAACAGCGCGCCGCTATAGGCAAGAAGGACGGCAAGGGTCATGGATCGGCTCCTCGAAGGCCTCGTTCTACGCCCGTCCGCCCTCGGCGGCAATGCCCGGGGCTCAGCGGCGCATGGCGGCGGAGGCCCGGTGCTCCAGTGGTTCAGAATTCCGCCATCGGCGGCAGGGCGAAGGGATGCTGTGGCAAGAGGCCGTCCGGCGCCCGCAGCATCAGAACCATCTCGCCCGCATCGGCAACGGCCTCGCCCGTCCAGCCGAGCCTGTCCGGGGCAAAGTGCACGACGACGCGCGATGGCGCGATCCGCAGGCTCGCGAGGATATCCGCAAGGCCGGGAAGGGCGGGGCCGGCAATATCGAGCAGCTCGAAAAGCCCGTCCTCCGCCATTCTCCAGGCGACGGCAGCCTCGCCTAAGAGGTCCAGTCGCAGGTCCGGCATCAGGGACGCGTTGAAGAGGAACATCGCCCGCTGGCGGAGCGGCGCGAAGCGCGCGGAGACCGGCTGCCGTTCGTCCAGCAGCCGGATGATCGCCGCGATGTCGTCCGCCTTGCCTATGTCGAGCCGCCGCGTCGGTGCCGCCTCACCGCCCATCGGCGCAGGACCCGCAAAACGATGCTGCGCCACGGGGCGAAAGCCATGGCGGGTATAGAGATCGGGCGTATCGGTGAGCAGTGCGACGGCTTCAAAGCCCTCGTCGTCGCAATGGCGAAGCGCCGCTTCCATCACGTCGCGGTAGAGACCCTGCCCGCGATAGTCCGGCCGTACCGCGCCCGATTGCAGGCCGGCGGCCCGAACGACCGCGCCATCCACGACGAGGGGCAGGGAAAAGGCGGTAATGTTGGCGATGCAGGCGCCGGCCGCATCGAACCATGCGAAGGGCACGCTCGACGGATCCGGTCCGCCCAGCCGATCCATCACCGTCACATCGATGTCGAAGACCGCCTCCAGCAGGCCGGCGAGCGCGCGCCAGGCGGCGGGGTCGTCGAAATAGCGGGAACGGAAGGTGAGGCCTCTGCGCTCGGGCATGCCTCAGCGCACGCCGGTGGAGCCGAAGCCGCCGGCCCCGCGGGTGGTCTCGCCGGCCTCTGCCGTCTCCTGCACGGCGACCTGCGTCACCGGCGCGATGACCATCTGGGCGATGCGCATGCCGCGTTCGATGACGAAGGGCTCCTCGCCGAGATTGACCAGCAGCACCTTCACCTCGCCGCGATAGTCGCTGTCGACGGTGCCGGGCGTGTTGAGGCAGGTGATGCCGTGCTTGAAGGCAAGGCCGGAGCGGGGCCGTATCTGGCCCTCGTAGCCGTGGGGGATTTCGAAGATGAAGCCGGTCGGCACCAGCGCGCGCACACCGGGCGCCAGCGTCAGTGGGGCGTCGGTGGAAACGGCGGCGCGAAGGTCCATGCCGGCCGCGCCGGCGGTCTCGTAGGCGGGAAGGGCGATGGCTTCGCCATGGGCGAGGCGGATGAGGGCGAGTGTTGGCTGGGAGATCATGGACCCATAAGCCGAACCGCCTGTCCGCCCGTCAATTGCATCTTCGGGGCGGAGCCTGTAAAGACCGCGGCAACTCACAGGATATTGCTTGAACATGGCCGAAACCCTTGCCGAGGCGGTCTCCCGCCGCCGCACCTTCGCCATCATTTCCCACCCTGACGCGGGCAAGACCACGCTGACCGAGAAGCTGCTGCTGTTCTCCGGCGCGATCCAGATCGCCGGCTCGGTGAAGGCGCGCAAGGCCTCGCGCCATGCGACCTCGGACTGGATGGAGATCGAAAAGCAACGCGGCATCTCGGTGGCCAGCTCGGTGATGCAGATGGAGTACCGCGACTGCGTGATCAATCTGCTGGACACCCCGGGCCACCAGGACTTCTCGGAAGACACCTACCGCGTGCTGACCGCGGTGGACGCGGCCCTGATGGTGATCGACGCGGCCAATGGCGTGGAGCCGCAGACCCGCCGCCTGCTGCAGGTCTGCCGCGCGCGCAACACGCCCATCCTCACCTTCGTCAACAAGATGGACCGCGAAAGCCGCGATCCCTTCGAGATCCTCGACGAAGTGGAGGAAAAGCTCGCGCTCGACACGGCGCCGGTCACCTGGCCGGTCGGCCGCTCCAAGACCTTCTGCGGCTCCTACCACCTTTCCGACCGCACCTTCCGCGGCTCGGACACGCAGGTCCAGCCGACAAAGATCGACGACGCCGCGGAAGTGGCGAAGCACCTGCCGGAAAACGAGCGCGCGGCCTTCATCGAGGAGATGGAGCTGGCGCGCGAGGCCTGCCGGCCATTCGACCGCGAGGCCTTCCTCGAGGGGCACATGACGCCGGTCTTCTTTGGCTCGGCCCTCAGGAATTTCGGCGTGCGCGATCTCATCAACGCGCTCGGCGCCTTCGCGCCGCCGCCGCGCGACCAGGTGGCGGATATCCGCAAGGTTCATGCGGCGGAAGACAGGATGACGGCCTTCGTCTTCAAGATCCAGGCCAATATGGACCCGGCCCACCGCGACCGCATCGCCTTCGCCCGTGTCTGCTCCGGCATGCTGGAGCGCGGCATGAAGGTGCGCCTTGCCCGCACCGGCAAGACAATCGGCCTTTCGGCGCCGCAGTTCTTCTTCGCCTCGCAGCGCCAGCTCGCCGATACGGCCTATGCCGGCGACGTGGTGGGCATTCCCAACCATGGCACGCTGCGCATCGGCGATACGCTGACGGAAGGCGAGGCGCTGGTCTTCGAAGGCGTGCCGAACTTCGCGCCGGAAATCCTGCGCCGCGTGCGGCTCGAAGACGCCATGAAGGCCAAGAAGCTGAAGGAAGCTCTGCAGCAGATGGCGGAAGAGGGCGTCGTGCAGCTCTTCTCGCCGGAAGACGGTTCGCCCGCCATCGTCGGCGTCGTCGGCGCGCTGCAGCTCGACGTTCTGAAGGAACGGCTTTCGGCGGAATACGGCCTGCCCGTGTCCTTCGAAATGTCACGCTTCTCCGTCTGCCGCTGGATTTCCTCCGACAATGCGGGCGAACTCGACAAGTTCGTCACCCAGCGCCGCGGCGATATCGCCCGCGACCTCGACGGCGACCCGGTCTTCCTCGCGCAGGACGCCTTCTCGCTGCGCTACGAGGCGGAACGCTATCCGGCGATCAAGATGGTCGCCATCAAGGAATATCACGTCACCAAGGCGTGACGGCGGGGGCATTTGCCCCCGTCTGCCCTTCGGCGTGGCGCGCGCTGCCATTCTCTCGCAGCCGCGTCGGCAGTTTGCCGGCATCGACGGGCAGAATGAGCCGGGGCGCTGCGGGAATTGACCCCCGCCACTTTCGACGTGACAGCCTGCCCCGCATCTGCCAAAACCATCCCGAGACAGGGGCGTCCGCCGAAAGGCGGGCTGAGAAGCACCCTTTGAACCTGAACCGGATCATGCCGGCGGAGGGAGTCCACGGGTGCCGCATCGCCGCTGCCCGAAGGCTGCCTCCGCCCGAAGGAGGCGCGATGGCCATTGCAAACAGTCTTTCGATCGCGGGCTCGGACCCGTCCGGCGGCGCGGGCATCCAGGCCGATCTCAAGACCTTCGCCGCCTGCGGCACCTATGGCATGGCCGTGCTGACGGCGCTGACGGCGCAGAACACGCGGGGCGTTTCCGGTGTTCACCTCGTGCCGCCTGCCTTCGTTGCCGCGCAGATCGCCGATGTCTTTCGCGACGTGCGTGTCGATGCGGTGAAGATCGGCATGATCGCCTCGGCGGAGATCGCCGTCGCCGTGGCGGATGCCCTGTCGCCCCATCGCGGCGTGCCCGTCGTGCTGGATCCCGTCATGGTGGCCAAGGGCGGCGCCTCGCTTCTGGCGCGGGAGGCGGTCGCCGCGCTTGTCGGCCGGTTGCTGCCGCTTGCGACGGTGCTGACGCCGAACCTGCCGGAAGCCGCAGTGCTGCTGGGCGAGGCGGAGGCGGGCGACCGCGCGGCCATGGCGGATCAGGCGCGGCGCCTTCTCGCGCTCGGCCCGAGGGCGGTGCTGCTGAAGGGTGGGCATCTGCCGGGCGCCGAAAGCCCGGACGTGCTGGCGACGCCCGAGGGACTTTCGTGGTTCGAGGGCGTGCGTGTCCTGACGCGCAACACCCATGGCACCGGCTGCTCGCTGTCGAGCGCCCTTGCCGCGGAGCTCGGCAAGGGGCGGCCGCTTGCCGACGCGGCGGCGGCGGCGAAGCGCTTCGTCGCCGGCGCGGTGCGGGCCTCCGATGCGCTGTCCGTCGGCAGCGGCCACGGGCCGCTCCACCATTTCCACGCGCTGTGGACGTGACCGTCAGCGATCGGCAAGCGCCAGCCGCAGGCCCATCAGGCCGAGTGCGGCGGCGAAGCTGCGCTGCGTCCAGACCATGATCTTCGGCCGGCTCAGCACCTGCTGGCGCAGGCCCGCCGCGAGCCCGGCATAGAGCGCGAAGACGAGGAAGGTCAGCAGCATGAAGACGCCGCCGAGCAGGAGCATCTGCCCCGTCGCGCCGGTGGCGCTTGCCGGTACGAATTGCGGCAGGAAAGCCAGGAAGAACAGCGAGAGCTTCGGATTGAAGATATTGGTGAGGATGCCCTTGCGCACGATGCGCAGCGCCTTTTCCGCCGGCGCCTCCTGCGGGCCGAGGTCCAGCGCATTGCTCTCGCGCAGCAGGCTCCAGGCGATGAAGAGCAGATAGGCGACGCCGACACAACGCAGCACCTCGAAGGCGAGCGCGCTGGCATGCAGCAGGGCGGCAAGGCCGACGACGCTGGCGAGGATATGCGGGATGATGCCGAGCGTGCAGCCGAAGGCGGCAAGCAGCCCGGCGCGAAAGCCGCCGCTGATGCCGAGCGCCAGCGTATAGATGACGCCAGTGCCCGGCAGCAGGATGACGACGAGCGAGGTGATGAGGAATTCAAGTGTCATGGCGGGTTTCCAGATGCCGAAAGAACGGCAGGAAACACCGCGCGCTGGGCTCGGGTCTTGAACGAAATTGCGCTGTCAGACGAGGGCGGCGAGATAGGCGCCGGGCGTATAGCCGTAGCGGCGCGTGAAGTTGCGCGTCATGTGGCTCTGGTCGGCAAAGCCCGCCGCGATGGCGGCGTCGGCAAGCGGCGCGCCGTCGGCAATCAGCCGGCGGGCAAGTTCCGTGCGGCGTTGCAGCAGGTAGGCATGCGGCGTGAGACCCGTCGCACGGGCGAAATCGCGCAGCAGCCGGAAACGCCCGAGACCGCAATCGGCGGCAAGGCTCTCCAGCGTGACGGCCGAAGCCGGACTGCTGTCGAGCCGTTCCCGGGCCCGCGTGACGGCGGACGCGGCGACGCCCTCCCGTCGCGGCTTCTGCTCGCGCAGCACGGCGGCGAGCAGCAGGAAAAGGCGCTCATCGCGTCCGAGCGGCCCGGTGCGATCGTCCGTCAGGGCGTCGAGCGTTGCTGCAACGAGCCCGGCGATGCGCCCGTCCGCCAGAACCGGCGCATGAAATTCCTCGCGCGGCCGGCCCTCAAAGATATCCTCGGCGGCCGCCGCGACGACGGTGGGCTGCAAGTAGAGCATGCGCCAGGCGCGCGGCGCATCGCCGATGGGCGCCCCGTCATGCACCTCGCCAGGATTGACGGTGATGGTGTCGCCAGCCGCGGCTTCGACCTGACCGCGCCCGCTCGCCGATCTCTGCGCGCCGCGCTCGACCACGCCGATGCCATAGGCGTCGTGCGTGTGGCGCGCGAAGGCATGGCGGCTGTCGGCGAAGACGGCTTCGATGCCGTCGATGCCCGTTCTGCAGATGCGGAAACGGCCTGACGTCATGGCTCAGTCCCTGGGCTTGCCGGGCAGCGCGGCCGTCTCGCCGAACCAGTCCGTGGCGGATGCGCACCAGATCTGGCGCACGGGCCTCAGGTGGGCGCGCTGATTGATGCTGCCCCAGCGGATGCCCCAGGTCTCGGCATCGTCTCCCGTGCCGGTGGCGAAGAGCGGCGATCCGCATTCGGGACAGAAATACTGCAGCCGCTGGCGGCCGTTCTCGGCGGTCTTGGTGTAGAGTTTCGGCGGGTTGCCGGTAAGGTGCACGGCCGCGCGCGGCACGGTGGCGGTCACCCGGTAGGGCGAGCCGGTCAGCCGCTGGCAATCCGTGCAGTGGCAGATGGAGACGCCCCCGGGGTCGATTTCTGCCTCGTAGGTCACGAAGCCGCAATGGCATTGCCCGTCGATGCGCATATGCAATCCTTCCGCCGCAGGGTACGGCGGAAGGATAGGGTTTCATGGGCCAGCGTCAATGCGCCGGCTTGATGAAGGTGCCGTTGCGCAGCTCGCGCATCGCCTGCTGCAATTCGGCCTGCGTGTTCATCACGATCGGGCCATGCCAGGCGACGGGCTCCTCGATCGGCTTGCCGGAGACGAGCAGGAACCGGATACCCTTCTCGCCCGCCTGCACCGTCACTTCGTCGCCGGTGTCGAAGACGACGAGCGTGCGGTTGCCGGAGAGGTCGCGGATGTTCAGCTCCTCGCCCTGATATTCCTTCTCCACCTTCACGCCGAAGGGTTTTGAGGCGTCGCGGAACGTGCCGGATCCGGCGAAGATATAGGCGAAGGCCGACCGGTAGGTGTCGACCGGCAGGCGCTTCGTCTTGCCCGGCGGCACGGAGATGTCGAGATAGACGGGCTCGGCGGCGATGCCGTCGACCGGACCGGTCTTGCCCCAGAAGCTGCCGGCGATGATGCGCGCTGCCGTGCCGTCGTCATCGACGACGACCGGGATGTCGGCGGACTTGATGTCCTGGTAGCGCGGCGCGGTCATCTTCAGCGACGAGGGCAGGTTGGCCCAGAGCTGGAAGCCGTGCATCTTGCCGGCAAAGTCGCCGCGCGGCATCTCCTGGTGCAGGATGCCGCTGCCGGCGGTCATCCACTGCACGTCGCCGGCGCCCATCACGCCGTGATTGCCAAGGCTGTCGCCGTGTTCGACGGTGCCGGCCAGCACATAGGTGATGGTCTCGATGCCGCGATGCGGGTGCCAGGGGAAGCCGCGGATATAGTCCCGCGGATCGTCGTTGCGGAAATCGTCCATCATCAGGAAGGGGTCGGTCATCGACGGATCGCCGAAACCGAAGACGCGGTGCAGCTTGACGCCGGCGCCTTCCATGGCGGGGCGGGCGATGCTTTCGTGTTTTACGGGGCGTATGGACATGGCTGGGTCCTTTCGACTGGGTTGCTTGCAGCCCTTATACGCCCCGGCTATTGTTCACGAAATCGGGCCGGTTTGAAACGCAGTGTTCACAAAACGCTGTTCCGCCGGAAACTGCCCGGTTTTCTCCCCTTCATCATAATGACACGCATGGTTTCGGCCCGTTTACATTCGTTAACGCATTTTTACCCATTTGCGTTGAAAATCCGGGCAGTGCCATGGTTAATGCGTCGGATCAAACACCGGTTTCCACCGGTCCTTTCAAGCGGGAAGTGTCATGTGCCGTTGGGCAGCCTATCGCGGAGAGCCGCTTTATCTCGAGGAACTCGTCTCCTCGCCCGCCCACTCGCTGATCGAACAATCCCACTGCGCCACCCGCGCCAAGACGGCCACCAATGGCGACGGCTTCGGCATCGCCTGGTACGGCGAGCGGCCGGAGCCCGGCCGCTATCGTGACATCCTGCCCGCCTGGTCGGACTGCAATCTCCGGAGCATCGCCCGGCAGGTCCGCTCGCCGCTCTTCCTTGCCCATGTGCGCGCCGCGACCGGCGGCGGCACGCGGCGCGACAATTGCCATCCCTTCGTGCACGGCGTCTGGTCCTTCATGCATAACGGCCAGATCGCCGATTTCGAGCATCTCTGCCGGCCGCTCGAAACCATGCTCGACAACGATCTCTATCACGCCCGGACCGGCTCGACGGATTCGGAGCTGCTCTTCCTGCTTGCCCTGCAGTTCGGTCTCGCCCGCGATCCGCTCGGCGCGATGGCCGAGACGATCGCCTTCGTCGAGCGTCTCGCCGCGCATCTGGAGCGTCGCGTGCTGGTGCGCTTCACGGCGGCCTTCTCCGATGGCGATCAGCTTTATGCGGTGCGCTACGCCACCGATTTCAAGGCGCCGACGCTGTATGCCGCGCCGATGGGGGAAACCGGCGGCTACTGCCTCGTGTCCGAACCGCTGAACGACGATACGGAAGCCTGGGTGGAAATCCCCGACGGCAGCGCCGTCGTGCTGGGGGAAAACGGCGTCGACATGCGCATCTTCTCACCCGCCGGCCGCCCGGCCGGCGCGATGGAAGCCAAGCTCGCCCTCGTCAAGTAAGCCGCGCCGCGATCCACGCCGCAAGACGGTCCGCAACCGCATCCTTCGACAGATCGGGCCATTGCTCGATGCCGGCGGCGGTGATCAGCTTCACGCTGTTATGGGTACCGCCCATGATGCCGGTCTCGGGGGAAACGTCGTTGGCGACGATGACGTCGGCGCCCTTCTTCTGAAGCTTCACCCGGCCGTTGGCCTCGACGTCCTGCGTCTCGGCGGCAAAGCCGACGACGACCTTCGGACGCTGCGCGTGATGGCCGATGGTCTTCAGGATATCGGGGTTTTCCGCGAGCAGCAGCGGCGGCGGGCCTTCGCCGGGCTTCTTCTTGATCTTCTCCGTGTTCGCCGTCGCCACGCGCCAGTCGGCGACGGCCGCGACCATGACGGCGATATCCGCCGGCAGCGCGCCGAGCACGGCCTGCAGCATCTCTTCCGCCCGCTCGACCCTGATGACATCAACACCCTTGGGGGCGGGCAGCGTGACGGGGCCGGAGACGAGTGTCACGTCGGCGCCGAGCCGGGCGAGGGCGGCCGCAATGGCGTGGCCCTGCCGGCCGGAGGAACGGTTGGCGATGTAGCGCACCGGGTCGATCGGCTCATGCGTCGGACCCGAGGTGACGATGGCGGTGCGGCCGGCAAGCGGCTTCGCCCCGCCGTCCAGAAGGCCTTCCACGGCGGCGACGATCTCCAGCGGCTCGGCCATGCGCCCGAGGCCGGCCTCGCCGCCTTCCGCCATCTCGCCGGCATTGGGGCCGACGAAGGAAAGCCCGTCCTTGCGCAGCGTCTCGACATTGCGGCGCGTCGCCGGATGCGCCCACATCTTCGGGTTCATGGCGGGGGCGACCAGCACCGGCCGGTCAGTGGCGAGCAGCACGGTGGAGGCAAGGTCGTCGGCATGGCCGTTCGCCATCTTGGCCATCAGGTCGGCCGTGGCGGGGGCGACGACGATGAGGTCGCAGTCGCGCGCCAGCCGGATATGGCCGACATCCTGCTCGTCCTCGCGGGAAAAGAGGTCCGTATAGACATGCCCCGCCGAAAGTGCGCCCACGGCAAGCGGCGTCACGAATTCCCGCGCGCCCGCCGTCATGACGGGCCGCACCTCCGCGCCGCGCTCGCGCAGGCGGCGAATGAGGTCGAGGCTCTTGTAGGCGGCGATGCCGCCGGAGATGACGAGGAGGATGCGTTTTCCTGCAAGCGGCATGGCGGGTCCCGGGCTCATGAGGCGCACGACCGGCCCAAGGAAGGGCGGTCATCCCGTCCTACCCCGTTGCTGCGGCATTTCCAAGCCTTGCCGGACGCTGGGCTGCCTAGCGGCAGACCTTCACCTTCTTGATGATGACGTTGCCATAGTAGTCGTGCTTCTTGATTTTCTTGAAGAAACACTTCGGCTTGTGGCCGTAGTAGTGGGTGGCGAGTTCGACAAGACTCGTCTGCCGCAGCGATGTGGCGTCCGGCATGACGCCGGCAAAAGACGGTGCGGCGAAGGACAAGGCTGCGATGGCGGAAACAAGCATGATCGTGCGCATGGACGGTCCCCTCTGGCCCTTGGATGTGCGGTCTGCCCGGCGATCCCTCGGTCGATCCGGCGTCGCTAAAGTAGCACGGTCCCGTCCGGGCGGGAACGGGCGGGACGGGGCAAGATGGGGCGGATTTGCGCTCAGGCGCCCTCGTCGGGAATGTTCAGGACATGGCCGCAGGCCTTGCAGTGCACGGCGTCGGCCTCGTGGCGGGACAGGCCGCATTGCGGGCAGGGGAACGTCACCTTGTAGGGCCGGATGATCGCCTGCGCGAGCCGCACGAAAAGCGAGATGCCGATGATCATGGTGACGATGGCGGTGAGCTTGCCGAGCGTGCCGGGCAGGACGATATCGCCGAAGCCCGTCGTGGTGACGGTCGCGACGGAGAAATAAAGCGCGTCGACGAAGCCGGCAAAGCCCTCCGCGCCGTAGAAGAAATTGCTGTAGACGAAGCCGGTGACGAGGAAGAGGAAGACGAGGAAGTTCACGCAGGCCTGGATGATGTCTTCCTTGTCGCCATGGCCCGTCCGCCGCAGCATCAGCGTCACCAGCTTGCTCTGGCTGATCGCCCAGATGCGCAGGACGCGCAGGAAGGCGAAGTTGTGCAACTGGTTGGGAAAGAGCAGCGTGCCGAGGATGACGACGTCCACCCAGGTCATCGGCCGCATCGCCCAGTAGCGCAGGTTCGGCGCGATCAGCGCCCGCGCGCCGAGCTCGAAGGCGATGATGGCGGCGATGAGATAGTCGACGACGACATAGGCCGAGCCGGTGCGCAGGTAAGGCCCGGCGACGAAGAAGGCGAGCACCGCGACATCGACCAGCAGCATGCCGACCTGGAAGCGGATCGCCTCCCGGTCGCGCCCGAAATAGAGCCCGCGCAGCTGCCGGCGCGCCCGTTCGAGAAAGGGTTGCGGTTCGGCGATGCTGATCGGTTCTTCGCTCATGACGGGGAGACTAGCGCCGGGCCGGCGCCGGTCAAGCGGCGCGGGATCAGTGGAGCTTCCAGGCGATATAGACCAGCGTCGCCGCGATGACCCAGAGGGCGAGGCGGCCGGACCGGCTGTGGCGCGCCTCGGACCGGCCGATCGCCTCGGCGGTTTCCGCGTCGAAGCGCAGGCCGCGTTCCGCCATGGCGGTCAGGTCCTGCGAGAATTTTTCGGCCTTGGCTGCGATTTCCGGCGCCGCTTCCGCCAGCCGGAGGGCGGCATGCGCGCCGTCGCGCAGGTCCGTCAGCAGCCGCTTGGGGCCGAGATTGTCGCGGATCCAGTCGCCGACGACCCCCTCGGAGGCCTTCCACATGTTGAAGCGCGGGTTCAGCGTGCGCGACACGCCCTCCACCACCACCATGGTCTTCTGCAGCATGACGAGTTCGGTGCGGGTCTCCATGTCGAAGAGTTCCGTCACCTCGAAAAGCAGGGTCAGCAGCTTGGCCATGGAGATCGTCTCGGCCGGCTGGCCGTGGATCGGCTCGCCGATGGCCCGGATCGCCTGGGCGAAGCTTGCCGTGTCGTGATGCGAGGGCACGTAGCCCGCCTCGAAATGCACATCGGCGACGCGCTGGTAGTCGCGCGTGATGAAGCCGTAGAGGATTTCGGCGAGGAAGCGGCGCTCCTTCTTGCCGAGCCGCCCGACGATGCCCATGTCGACCGCGACGATCACGCCCTGCGGATCGACGAAGAGATTGCCCGGGTGCATGTCGGCATGGAAGAAGCCGTCACGCAGCGTGTGGCGCAGGAAGGACTGGATCAGCGTGTCGGCGAGCCGGTCGAGATCGTGGCCGGCGGCGCGAAGGCCCTCGACGTCGGACATCTTGATGCCGTCGATCCATTCCATGGTGACGACGTCACGCCCCGTGCGTTCCCAGTCGACCGTAGGCACGCGGAAGCCGGGATCGTCCCCGGTGTTCTCGCCGAGTTCGGACAGCGCGGCCGCTTCCAGCCGGAGATCCATCTCGACCTTCGTCGTCTGCTCCAACGTGCGCGTCACCTCCACCGGCTTCAGCCGGCGGGTGTTGGGCAGGATCTTCTCCTGCAGCCGCGAGGCGGCGTACATGGCTTCGAGATCGTGCGCGAAACGCTGGCGCACGCCGGGGCGAATGACCTTCACGGCAACCTGTCGCTCGCCATTGGCGTCGCGCACCGTGGCGGGATGGACCTGGGCGATGGAGGCGGCGGCGATAGGGTCGCCGAAGCTGGTATAGAGATCGGCGAGCGGCCGGCCGAGCGAGCCTTCGACCGTGGCGACGGCCGCCTCGCGCGGGAAGGTCGCCATGCGGTCCTGCAGCGCCGAAAGCTCGACGGCGATCTCCGCGCCCACCACGTCGGGGCGGGTCGCCAGGAACTGACCCATCTTCACATAGGAAGGGCCGAGGCGCTCGATGGCGCGGGCGAGATTGTCGCCGCGCCCCTTATGGGTGGACCGGCGACGCGCGAAGAGGCCGGCGAAAGCCTGCGCCGTGCGGGCGAGCGGCGGCATGCCTTCGGCCGGAAGGGCCGAGACGACACCCTCGCGCACGAGAACCCAGCCCACGCGGGCAAGGCGGAAATAGGCGCCGACAACGCTCATACGGAAAGGCTGCGCAGGACGGAGAAAAGGGTCATGCTCAGAGCTTCCAGCCGGAGTGCAGCGCCGCGATGCCGCCGGTATAGTTGGTATAGCTCACGCGCGAAAAACCGGCCGTGCGGATCATCGCGGCAAAATCCTCCTGGTTGGGGAACTTGCGGATGGACTCCACGAGATACTGGTAGGGCTCGGCATCGCCGGTGATCATCTTGCCGAATTGCGGGATCGCCTTGAACGACCAGGTGTCATAGACCTTGTCGAGCAGCGGCATCTCCACCTCGGAGAATTCCAGTACGAGCAGCCGTCCGCCGCGCTTCAGCACGCGATAGGCTTCCGACAGCGCCACGTCGATGCGCGGCACGTTGCGGATGCCGAAGGCGATCGTATAGGCATCGAAGCTGGCGGACTCGAAGGGCAGGTCCTCGGCATTGGCCTCGACGAAGTCGAGATTGGCCGCAAGCCCCTTCTTCGCCGCGCGGTCCGCGCCGACGCCGAGCATCGAGCCGTTGATGTCGAGCACGGTGGCGTGCGCCAGGCGGCCGGAGGCCTCCACGATGCGGAAGGCGATGTCGCCCGTGCCGCCGGCGACGTCCAGCACCCTGTAGGCCGCGTCCTTGCGCGGGTTGAGGCTTGCGATCATCGCGTCCTTCCAGGCCCGGTGCAGGCCCATGGACATCATGTCGTTCATGATGTCGTAGCGCTTGGCGACCTTGTGGAACACGTCGTTGACGAGCGCCTGCTTCTCGCCTTCGCGCACCTCGCGGAAGCCGTAGGACGTTTCCATGCCGCCGTCTGCGGATGTGCGCTGTTCGGTCATCGTCGTCTCCATGGCGGTCTGTCGCAGGCACGTTACCGCAAAGACCATAGCGAATTGCCGCAGGCCACGCTATCTGAACACCACGCCCGCCGCTTCGCCGGGTATATAGGACATAGATTGCCGAGAGGGAAATGCCGCGCCGCGGCAAATGCGCCCAAGGTTAAGACGAGGAGCGGACAATGCCGGAATTGCCGGAAGTGGAAACGGTCAGGCGCGGCCTTGCGCCCGTCATGGAGGGATCGCGCATCCGCCGGGCGGAGTTGCGGCGCCCGGATCTGCGCTTTCCCTTCCCGCCGGCCTTTTCGCAGATGCTGGAAGGCCGCCGCGTCGTCTCGCTCGGCCGGCGCGCCAAGTATCTGCTGATCGACCTCGAGGGCGGCGACGTGGTCATCGCCCATCTCGGCATGTCCGGCTCCTTCCGGGTGGAAGGGGTGGAGACGGAAACGCCCGGCGACTTCCACATCCCGCGCAGCAAGGACGCAAGGCACGACCACGTGGTCTTCCATCTGGAAACGGCCGAGGGCGAGCGCCGCGTCGTCTACAATGATCCGCGCCGTTTCGGTTTCATGGACATTGCACGCCGCGAAGATCTCGCCGGCCACGCCTTCTTCCGCGATCTCGGCACGGAGCCGACCGGCAATGCGCTCGATGCCGACTATATCGCCGAAAAGTTCCGCGGCCGGCGCACGCCGCTGAAGGCCGCGCTGCTCGACCAGAAGAACATCGCGGGCCTCGGCAACATCTATGTCTGCGAGGCCCTGTGGCGCGCGCATCTGTCGCCGGAGCGGCTCGCCGGCACGCTGGTGACGGCGGCCGGCAAGCCGAAGAAGGAACTGGCCGTCCTGACCGAAGCGATCCGGCAGGTGATCGCCGATGCCATCGAGGCGGGCGGCTCGACGCTGCGCGACCATATCCGCGCCGATGGCTCGCTCGGCTATTTCCAGCATTCCTTCTCGGTCTACGACCGCGAGGGGGAACCTTGCCGCACGCCCGGCTGCACGGGCACGATCGGCCGCATCGTGCAGAGCGGCCGGTCGACCTTCCATTGCGCCGTCTGCCAGAAATAGAATTGCCGAAACCAAGAGGAGAAAGACATGGCCTATGAAACCCTGCTGGTGGAGACGCGCGGGCGCGTCGGCCTCATCACGCTCAACCGGCCGCAGGCGCTGAATGCGCTGAACCGCCAGCTGCTCGACGAGTTGAAGGGCGTGCTCGCCGGGTTCGAGGCCGATGCCGGCATCGGCGCCATCGTCATCACCGGTTCGGAGAAGGCCTTCGCCGCCGGCGCCGACATCAAGGAGATGCAGCCCTACGGCTTCGCAGACGCCATGGTCGAGGACCTTGCCGCCGGCTGGGACGACGTTGCGGCCTGCCGCAAGCCGATGATCGCCGCCGTCAGCGGCTTCGCGCTCGGCGGCGGCTGCGAACTGGCCATGATGTGCGATTTCATCATCGCCTCGGAGACCGCCAGGTTCGGCCAGCCGGAGATCACCCTCGGCATCATTCCCGGCATGGGCGGCACGCAGCGCCTGACGCGCGCGCTCGGCAAGGCCAAGGCCATGGACCTCATTCTTACCGGCCGCATGATGGACGCCGCCGAGGCGGAGCGCTCCGGCCTCGTCGCCCGCATCGTCGCCCCGGAAAAGCTCCTGGACGAGGCGCTGGCGGCGGCGGAAAAGATCGCCGGCTTCTCCCTGCCCTCCACCATGATGGCGAAGGAGGCGGTCAGCCGCGCCCATGAGACCGTGCTGTCGGAAGGCATGCGCGCCGAGCGCCGGCTGTTCCATGCGCTCTTCGCCACGGAAGACCAGAAGGAGGGCATGGCGGCCTTCATCGAGAAGCGCAAGCCGGCTTTTCGCAACCGTTGATTCCGTCGGGCGGCGTTTCTTGCAGAATCCGCGTTGACGCCACCGTGGTTTCCAGCTATACGCCGCCCACAGTTTGGAAAGCCGAACTCCAGGGTTTTCCGATATTGCTCCCGAATTGCTTTGATGACAGGTCGCAGTGACCCGGCACGGCGAGGGTGGAGTTTGTGTCAGATTTCTGAAGAGAGACATAGATGGCAAATACAACCTCGGCAAAGAAGGCGACCCGCAAGATCGCCGCGCGCACCGCAGTCAACAAGTCGCGCCGCTCGCGCGTCCGCAACTTCATCCGCAAGGTCGAAGAAGCCATCGCCTCCGGCGACCAGGCTGTCGCCGCAGCCGCTCTGAAGGCTGCCCAGCCGGAACTGATGCGCGCCGCCACCAAGGGCGTCCTTCATGCCAACACGGCATCCCGCAAGGTCTCGCGTCTGGCGAACCGCGTGAAGACGATGTCGGCCTGATAGCCCATCGAGCTATGCAATATTAGAAAAAGCCCGGCGCTTGCGCCGGGCTTTTTCTTTGCTTTTTCGGCCCCGCTATGGTTAACGCGCAAGGCTCGATCGTGTCAAAAGCGTGACGGGGAAAATCCTTTAAATTCAGTTATTTGCGGGAGGTTGTCCCCCGTGCTTGCCCCTTTCGTTGCGGGAGTTTGACAGCAATTTGAGTCAAGCGAATTTTTATTTTTTTCGTTTTCCGGGCCGTCCGAAACCCACCCGAAAACAAAGCCATTGATTCCTAACGGATTCTCGTTGGAGGGCCTGAGTCCGAGTCAAAAACGGCCTTCCGAGTCAACGCCCGCCCCTTAATTTTGCGTAAAATTCGTGATTGATCTTGGTACCTGATCCTGCCTAAATGCTTTCCACAGGGGGCGCGGACACAGCCTTAAAAATGATCGCCGACAAGACTGTCTCACAAGGCAGCGGAGATTGTTTGTCCCCTGTAACGGAGCGGCTCCGCTTCGTAAAATCATCAAACAGGCAAAGCTTGCCCCAGGTGCCCCTGGCACTCTGGCAAAGGCTTTTTGCGACCTTCGGTTGCGCCGGTTCCAGGCCGCGAGGACGGCCGGATGATGAGGGGCATGCCCGCCGGACGTTCGACGAGGGAGCGAACGGCGCGGCCACAAAGGGAACCAGGAGATCGGGCATGATGCCGGATCGCAATGGCTCCCATTGTGTTTGGGAACAGGGATTGCGCCGGAGGTAGGGGGCCGGAGCAATCGGGGCACCGGATCCCGGACGGGCTATGGCTCGGCTCCGCTGGGTGACGGCAAACATGAAAGGCGCCGGCAGGAATGCCGACGCGGCGAAGAAGCATGAAAGGCGGCAAGATGCAGATGAATACGGCCAGAACGGCTGGTGCATTCGCAAACGGGGAAAATGCACGACAGGCGCTCCCGCAAGAAGGGGTGCAGGCAGCGGCGGGAGTTCCAACCGATATGAAGCAGGACGCGCTTTTCGACCGTGTCAGTGCGCGACTGAAAGCGCAGGTCGGTCCGGACGTCTTCGCAAGCTGGTTTGGACGCCTGAAGATCCATTCGGTCTCCAAGAGCGTCGTGCGCCTTTCGGTGCCCACGACCTTCCTGAAGTCGTGGATCAACAATCGCTACCTCGACCTCATCACCAATCTCTTCCAGCAGGAAGACTCGGAAATCCTCAAGGTAGAAATCCTGGTGCGCACCGCAACCCGCGGCGCCCGCATCGGTGTCGCCGAGGAAACCGCGGCCGTCGAACCTGCTCCTCAGGCCCAGCCGCGCCGTACGGCCGGCGGCCCGCAGCCGGTGGCCAGCGCCGTGGCTTCGGTCGCAGCCGCTGCTCAGCCGCGCGTCCAGCCGTCCAGCCCGCTCTTCGGCTCGCCGCTCGACCAGCGCTACACGTTCGACGCCTTCGTCGAAGGCACCTCGAACCGTGTCGCCCTTGCCGCCGCCCGCACGATTGCGGAAGCCGGTGCCGGCGCCGTGCGCTTCAACCCGCTGTTCATTCATTCCAGCGTCGGCCTCGGCAAGACGCATCTTCTCCAGGCGATCGCGCTTGGGGCCCTCTCCAGCGCCCGCAATCCGCGCGTCGTCTACCTGACGGCCGAATACTTCATGTGGCGTTTCGCGACCGCGATCCGCGACAACGACGCGCTCTCCCTCAAGGAGACGCTGCGCAACATCGACCTGCTGATCATCGACGACATGCAGTTCCTGCAGGGCAACTCGATCCAGAACGAGTTCTGCCACCTGCTGAACATGCTGCTCGATTCCGCCAAGCAGGTCGTCGTCGCCGCCGACCGCGCGCCGTGGGAACTGGAATCGCTCGATCCGCGCGTGCGCTCGCGCCTTCAGGGCGGCGTCGCCATCGAGATGGAAGCGCCGGACTATGAAATGCGCCTCGAAATCCTCAAGCGCCGCCTCGCCGCCGCGCAGCAGGAAGACCAGTCGCTCGATATCCCGGTCGACATTCTCAGCCACGTCGCCCGCAACATCACGGCCAGCGGCCGCGAGCTGGAAGGCGCCTTCAACCAGTTGCTCTTCCGTCGCTCCTTCGAGCCGAACCTGACGATCGAGCGTGTCGATGAACTGCTCGGTCATCTCGTCGCCGCCGGTGAACCGCGCCGTGTCCGCATCGAGGACATCCAGCGCGTCGTTGCCAAGCATTACAACGTCTCGCGCCAGGAACTGGTCTCGAACCGCCGCACGCGCGTCATCGTCAAGCCGCGCCAGATCGCCATGTATCTGTCGAAGACGCTGACGCCGCGCTCCTTCCCGGAGATCGGCCGCCGCTTCGGCGGACGCGACCACACGACCGTGCTGCATGCCGTGCGCAAGATCGAGGAACTGATCTCCGGCGACACCAAGCTCAGCCACGAGATCGAGCTTTTGAAGCGCCTGATCAACGAATAGGCTCTCACGCCTTTCATCGTACCGAACGCCGTGCGTGCCAGGGGCTGCACGGCGTTCCGCTTTCCGCAGGGCCGGCATGCGACTTCTCGTCACCTATCTGGAACGGTTCGAGCCTCCGGCGGAGCACGCCGCGCTGGCAATGCCGCCCGGCGCTCTCGCGCTCGAGGCCGAACGTCTCACCGTCGAAGCCTATCTGACGCTCTACCGGGAGATCGGCGGGCCATACAGCTGGGACCAGCGCCTGCGCTTGCCGCCCGAGACACTGGCGGCGTTTCTCGCCGCTGGGACGACGCGCACCTTCGTGCTGCGGGAGGAGGGAAGGCCGGTCGGCCTTTGCGAATTCGACGGCTTCCGGGGCGAGGATGTCGAACTCACGCATTTCGGTCTGGTCCCGGCGGTCTATGGCCGGCGGCTCGGCCCCTTCCTGCTGGATGCGGCGCTGCGCGCCGCCTGGGGGCCTGCAACGCGCCGCATGTGGCTCCACACGGATACGAACGATCATCCCAAGGCCATGGCGACCTACGGGCGCGCCGGCTTCAAGCCCTATATGCAGAGGATGGAAGAGTTTCCGGACTGACCCGGCCACTCAACTGCCGTGCACCGCGCGGGCTTCCTCCGTCAACCATGCCCGCAGTGCCGCGACGGCGGGCCGATCGAGCGCGCCGGGCGGATAGACGATGTAATAGGCAAGCCCCGTCGAGACGCCGCGCGGGAAGGGGGCAACGAGCCGCCGCTCCCGGATTTCCCGCGCCACCATCGACAGCCGCACCAGCGCCACGCCGTCGCCGGCCTTGGCCGCCTCGATGGCGCCGTTGCTGTCGGTGAAGACAGGGCCGCGCAGGGCATCGATGCCGGTCGCGCCCATCGCCTCCAGCCACAGCCGCCAGTCCTGCCGGTGCACGTCGTGGATCAGCACATGGCGGGCGAGATCGCCGGGCGTGTCGAGCGGTGTCCTCTCGCGCAATGCGGGGGCGATGACGGGCACGAGATCGTCGTCGAGCAGCCGTTCGCTGACCAGTCCCTCATAGCGGCCGAAACCGTGGCGGATGGCGATGTCGACGCCATCGCGGGCAAAATCCACCAGACGGTTCGACGCGCCGATGCGGATGTCGGCGCCCGGCACGCGCTCCTCGAAATTCGGCAGCCGCGGCACGAGCCACTGCGCGGCGAAGGTCGGCGTGCAACTGATCGAGAGCGTCGCCGGCGACCGGGCGCGCAGCAGAAGCTCGTCCGTCGCCTCGCGCATCATCCGGAAGGCGGAGCGCATCGCCTTGAAATAGCCTTCACCCTCCTCCGTCAGCGAAAGCTGCCGTGGCCGGCGCAGGAAGAGCTGCACCCCCAGCGACTGCTCCAGTTCGCGGATCTGCAGGCTGACCGCGCCGGGCGTCACGCTGAGTTCGCCGGCGGCGAGGGTGACGCTCAGATGCCGTGCCGCCGCCTCGAAGGCGCGCAGGCCGGACAGGGAAGGAAGGCGCCCGTTCATGATTTAGTTTTCCTCGCTTGTTGGGCGAAATATGATCGTTTGTAACCGTCGGAAATTACCGGAATTATGGCATGAACGCTACGGAATGGCACGTGGCATCATCATTCGGTTTAGAAAATTTCCGGAAGGAACGCATCATGTCCACCCGTCCCATGACCTCCGTCGAATGGGGTCTCCTCCTCGTGCTTTCGCTCCTGTGGGGCGGTTCATTCCTGTTCAACGGCATCCTGGTGCGCGAGTTGCCGCCCTTCACCATCGTCACCGCCCGGGTGGGGCTGGCCGCCATCGCGCTCTGGGTGATCGTGCGCCTGTCGGGCCATGCCGTTCCGCGCAGCCGCGACGCCTGGCTCGCCTTCTTCGGCATGGGCGTCATGAACAACATCATCCCCTTCTCGCTGATCGTCTGGGGCCAGACGCATATTGCGAGCGGCCTCGCCTCCATCCTCAATGCCACCACGCCGCTCTTCGCGGTCATCGTCGCCCATGTGCTGACGCAGGACGAAAAGATGACCGGCAGCCGGCTTGCCGGCGTGCTGGTCGGCTTTCTCGGCGTCGCCCTGATGATCGGCCCGTCGGTCCTTTCGGATCTCGGCACCAATGTGCTGGCGCAGCTCGCCGTGCTGGGCGCTGCCTTCTCCTATTCGCTCGCCGGCATTTTCGGCCGTCGCTTCCGCAGGATGGGCCTGCCGCCGCTGCTGCCGGCCGCGGGGCAGGTGACGGCCTCCGCGCTGCTGATGCTGCCGGTGGCGCTTGTCGTCGACCGTCCCTGGACGCTGGCCATGCCCTCGGCCGAGGCCTGGGCCGCGCTCCTCGGCCTTGCCCTTCTCGCGACGGCGCTCGCCTATGTCATCTTCTTCCGCATTCTGGCGACGGCGGGTGCGACGAACCTGATGCTCGTGACTTTCCTCATCCCCGTCAGCGCCATCCTGCTCGGCGCGCTGGTTCTGGGCGAGGTGCTAGCGCCCAAGCATTTTGCCGGCATGGCCCTGATCGCCCTCGGGCTGGCGGCCATTGACGGGCGTGTGCTGAAGATGTTTTCGGACAAGCGCCGGGCCGTGGATGCCTAGAGTTTGTCAGGGAAAAGTGGGAACCGATTTTCCCGAAAAGACAAACGAAAACAAAAGGATTTAGAGCATTTCCAGCCGAAGCGGGATCGCTTCGGCGTCGGAGAATGCGGTAAAACAAAAAGCTAGAGCATTTCCGGCGAACCGGATTTCACCGCAAATGCTCTAGCCGGATCCGCCGTAGAAATGCCGGGCGCTCCCGCGTCCGGACAGGCGGAGCCCGGGAAGCCGGGGCGTTCTCGCGATTGAAGGCGGCAATGTCCTAGCAGGCAAGGTCCGCGACGACGGCGTCGAGGATCAGCATGCCGGCCGGCGTGCAGCGCAGGCGCGAATTGCCGAGCCGTTCGATGAAGCCGTGTTCGATGAGGAAACGTTCGCGATCCGGGTCCGGGTCGCGGCCGGAAAGCATCTGCCAGCGGGCAAGGTCCACGCCCTCCTTGAGGCGAAGCCCCATCAGCAGCAGCTCGTCCGCCTGCGCCTCGCGCTCCAGGATTTCCTGGTCGATCATGCCGTGGCCCTCGGCCTCGACGAGCTCCAGCCAACCTTCCGGCTTGCGCTCCGTGGCAGTCGCGAGCTTCACGCCGCCCGTCGTCAGGCGGCCATGGGCACCCGGGCCGATGCCGACATAGTCGCCATAGCGCCAATAGGTGAGGTTGTGGCGGCTTTCCGAACCGGGACGGGCATGGTTGGAGACCTCGTAGGCCGGCATGCCTTCCCGCTCGGTGATCTCCTGCGTCGCCTCATAGAGCACGGCGGATTGCTCGCCGTCGGGCACGATCAGCTTGCCGGCCTTGTGCAGGCCATAGAAGGGCGTGCCCTCCTCGATGGTGAGCTGGTAGAGCGATAGATGGTCGACCGCGTAGGACACGGCCTCCTTCAGTTCGCGGTCCCAGTCTGCCACCGTCTGGTTCGGACGGGCATAGATGAGGTCGAAGGACATGCGCGGGAAGATGTCGCGCGCCAGGCGGATCGCCTTCAGCGCATCGGCGACGTCATGCAATCGGCCGAGGAATTTGAGGTCGCGGTCGTTCAGCGCCTGCACGCCGAGCGAGACGCGGTTGACGCCGGCGGCGCGGTAGCCGCGGAAGCGCTCCGCCTCCACGCTGGAGGGGTTCGCCTCCATGGTGATCTCGATGCCGTCGGGCACATGCCAGTGACGGGCAATGCCGTTGAGAATGGCGTCCACCGTCTCCGGTGCCATCAGCGAGGGCGTGCCGCCGCCCATGAAGATGCTGGTGACGCTGCGCGAGCCGGTCAGCCGGCGCATCGTCGCCATTTCCTTCAGGAAGGCCTGCACGAAGCGCGGCTGGTCGACCGGCTGGTGGCGCACATGGCTGTTGAAGTCGCAATAGGGGCATTTGGCGGCACAGAACGGCCAGTGCACATAGATGCCGAAGCCGGGATCGGAAAGGTCCGAACCCATGCTCGGCCGGATATCGAAGGGCACCGCCGTCATCGCGCCTCAGGCCTTCAGGCAGGTTTCGACGAAGATCTTGAAGGCGCGGGCGCGGTGCGACAACGCCGTCGCGTCGCCCGGCTTCCAGCCATGCTTTTCTTCCGCGCTCATCTCGCCGAAGGTCGTCTCGTAGCCCTCCGGCTGGAAGACGGGATCGTAGCCGAACCCCTTGTCGCCGCGCGGCGGCCAGACGACGTGGCCTTCCACCTCGCCGCGGAAGAGTTCCGTATGGCCGTCCGGCCAGGCAAGGCAGAGCACGGAGACGAAGCGCGCGGTCCGGTCCTTCGCGGCCGTCGCGCCCTTGTCGGCCAGCGCCGTCTCGACCTTCTCCATGGCCATCGCGAAGTCGCGCGTGCCGTCTTCCTTTTCCGCCCAGTTGGCGGTGTAGACGCCCGGCGCGCCGTCGAGCGCGTCGATCACGAGGCCGGAATCGTCCGAGAGGGCCGGCAGGCCCGAGGCCTTCGCCGAGGCGAGCGCCTTGATCGCGGCGTTTTCCTCGAAGGTCGTGCCCGTCTCGTCCGGTTCCTCGAATTTCAGTTCGGCGGCGGACCTGGCGGAAAAGCCGAAGGGGCCGATCAGGTCCTCGATCTCGCGGATCTTTCCGGCATTGTGGCTGGCGACGACGATCGTCTTGGTATCGAGCTTGCGCATAAGGGTCCTAAGCGATGTTCCAGAGGCCGGGCTCGGCACATTCGAGACTGTTGCCGGCGGGGTCGCGGAAATAGATGGAGCGGGCGCCGTTCGGCCAGCGAAAATCCGCTTCGATGGCGATGCCGGCTTCTTCCAGCTTTTTTACCCAGAAATCAAGCGCAGGGCCGGGAACGCGGAAACAGGCATGGCCGGGGCCGTTGGCGCCGTGCGCCGGTACGGGAAAGGCCTGCGGCGGTGGCGGAACGGCGGTCTCCGCCGCATTGAAGATCAGGAGAACGCCGGGGCCGCAGCGAAAGAAGACGTGGCGGTTGCCCTGCCGCGTGATCCTCTCAAGGCCGAGGATGCCGCCATAGAAGGCGTCCGCCGCGTCGAGGTCGTCCGCATAGAGCGCGGTTTCGAGAATGCCTTCGATCGCGGCGGTCATGGTTCTGCCCTTCTCAGGCGATCGCCTGCTTCTGCAGGGCGACGAGGTCGGCGATGCCGGCGCGGGCCAGCGCCATCAGGCTGGAGAACTCCTCCTCCGTGAACGGCTTGCCTTCCGCAGTGCCCTGGATTTCGACGATGCCGCCCGAACCGGTCATGACGAAGTTGGCATCGGTCTCGGCGGCGGAGTCTTCGAGATAGTCGAGGTCGATCATCGACTGGGCGGCGAAGATGCCGCAGGAAATGGCGGCGACATGGTCCTTCAAGACCTTCTCGACCTTGATCATGTTGCGCGCTTCCATCCACTTCAGGCAGTCATGGAGGGCGATCCACGCGCCGGTGATGGCGGCGGTGCGGGTGCCACCATCGGCCTGGATCACATCGCAGTCCAGTGCGATGGTGCGCTCGCCCAGCACGCCGAGATCGAAGACGCAGCGCAGGGAGCGGCCGATCAGGCGCTGGATTTCCTGGGTGCGGCCGCTCTGCTTGCCGCGGGCGGCCTCGCGGTCGCCACGGGTGTGGGTGGCGCGCGGCAGCATGCCGTACTCGGCCGTGACCCAGCCCTCGCCGCTGTTGCGCAGCCACGGCGGGGTCTTGTCCTCGAGGCTCGCCGTCACCAGCACATGCGTGTCGCCGAACTTGACGAGACAGGAGCCTTCGGCATGCTTGGAAACGTTGCGCTCGAAGGAAACCTTGCGCATCTGATCGGTTTTTCTGCCGGACGGCCGCATTGCGAACTCCTGTCTGAGATATGTGTGTGGCTGCTTTAGACCACTTCGCCGGGCGAGGGAATGGCGCAGGCCGGACGGCCGGGAAAATCCGTTTTGCGCTCGGCGGTGAAATCACTATATTCCCTGGAAATAATAGGGTTGCAGCGGAAAGATGGTTTTCAAGAAGTCTCCGGGTCCTGAAAGTCAGGCCGCGCTCGACGAGCGTTCGGGCGAAATCTTCCGCCGCATCGTGGAAAGCTATCTGGAAAGCGGCGAGCCGCTCGGCTCGCGCAACCTGTCGCGCATCCTTCCCATGTCGCTCTCGCCGGCTTCCGTACGCAACGTAATGAGCGATCTGGAAGAACTCGGCCTCATCTATTCGCCCCATATCAGCGCCGGCCGCCTTCCGACGCAGCTTGGCCTGCGCTTCTTCGTCGATGCCTTCATGCAGGTCGGCAATATCTCCGCCGAAGACCGCGCCTCCATCGAGCGTCATGTGCGCCCGCATGGCCAGAAGCATACGGCGGTGGAGACCATGATGAACGAGGCGAGCCAGGCGCTGTCAGGCATGTCGCGCGGCGCGGGGCTCGTCATCACCACCAAGAACGACGCCGTGCTGAAGCATGTCGAGTTCATCCGGCTGGAGCCGACCAAGGCGCTGGTCGTGCTGGTCGGCGATCACGACCAGGTGGAGAACCGCATCATCGAATTGCCGGCCGGCGTCACCGGCTCGCAGCTTACCGAAGCGGCCAACTTCCTCAACGCGCATCTTGCCGGCAACACGCTGCTGGAAGCGCGCTCGCAGCTCGAGCGCCTGCGCGGCGAGATCAGCAGCGAGCTCGACAAACTGTCGCAGGACCTCGTCGAGCGCGGCCTTGCCGTCTGGTCCGGCGGTTTCGAGGAGGCAAAGCCGACACGGCTCATCGTGCGCGGCCGGGCGAACCTTCTCGAGGGCCTCGCGGGCGCCGACGACATCGATCGCCTGCGCATGCTCTTCGACGACCTGGAGCGCAAGGACAGCCTGATCGAACTCCTCAATCTCGCCGAGACGGGGCCGGGCGTGCGCATCTTCATCGGCTCGGAGAACAAGCTCTTCTCGCTCTCGGGTTCCTCGCTCATCGTCGCGCCCTACCGCGACAGCGACGACAAGATCGTCGGCGCCGTCGGCGTCATCGGGCCGACGCGGCTCAACTATTCCCGTATCGTGCCCATGGTGGATTATACGGCCCAGCTTATGTCGCGGCTTTCGCGCTAAAGCATGGTTGCGCAAGCGCGTGTGGCGTCGGCATGCCATTCATTGCGCCGTCAATCGGCCCTCGGCCCTTGATTTTTCAGGCCCAAAGCTCGATATCGGGCGCAACCCCTTAGAAATGCAATTCGGAGACCGTCATGACCGACGAGAACAAGAAACACGGACCTGACGAAGCGGTGGAAAACAACGTTGCCGCTGAAGCTGATGGTACGGTCGAGGCCGCAATCCCTGCCGAGCCCGATCCCGTCGACGCGCTGCGTGCTGAAAACGCCGATCTTCGCGACCGGTACCTGCGCCTCGCCGCCGAGATGGACAACCTGCGCCGCCGCACCGAGCGCGACGTGAAGGATGCCAAGTCCTATTCCGTCGCCGGCTTTGCGCGCGACATGCTGGCCGTGTCCGACAACCTGCGTCGTGCGCTGGATGCCATTCCGGCCGAAGCCAAGGAGACCGGCGATGCCGGCCTCACCACGCTGGCCGAAGGCGTCGAGATGACCGAGCGCTCGATGCTTGCCGCGCTCGAGCGCCATGGCGTACGCAAGATCGAGCCGATGGGCGAGAAGTTCGACCCGAACTTCCACCAGGCCATGTTCGAAGTGCCGAACGCCGAGATCGCCAACAACACGGTCGTTCAGGTCGTGCAGGCCGGCTTCGTCATCGGCGAGCGCGTGCTGCGTCCGGCCATGGTCGGCGTCTCCAAGGGCGGCCCGAAGGCGCCCGCAGGCGAGACCAGCACCGCACAGGCCTGACCGGCCCGACAAGCCCATTCCCGCGCCCGTATCCGCAAGGATGCGGGCGTTTGATTGTCTGCAAACGTCTCCCGCCCGCCGCCATCCGCGGCTTCACCTGGGCGCGACGGGAGAAGCTCGCGCCTCGGCGTTCGTCTTGCCCGGCATTGCCTCTTGCGGCATTCTCCGGGCAGCCCCACTGGCCGGCCGTGTCGGCATTTCCCGTCCGAAAGGATATTCCTTGCCCGAAACCGTGTGGATCATTGCGCTCGGCGCAATCGTCGCGGGCTTCGTTCAGGGTCTCTCCGGCTTCGCCTTCGGGCTTGTCGCCATGTCCTTCTGGGCCTGGACGGTGGAGCCGCAACTGGCTGCGGTGCTGGTGGTCTTCGGGGCGCTGACGGGGCAGGTGGTCGGGGCCTTTTCCGTCCGGCGCGGTTTCAGTCTGCCGCTGCTCCTGCCGTTCCTTCTTGGCGGCCTTGCCGGCATTCCCATCGGCACGGCGATCCTGCCCTTGCTGGACGCGCGGCTCTTCAAGATTCTGCTCGGCCTGCTGCTGGTCGTCTGGTGCCCCATCATGCTGTTTTCCCGGGCGCTGCCGCCCGTGCGCTTCGGCGGCCGGCTTGCCGATGGCGCGGCCGGGCTCATCGGCGGCGTCATGGCGGGCCTCGGCGGCTTTTCCGGTCCCGTGCCGACGCTCTGGTGCACCCTCAGGCAGATGGACAAGGACAGCCAGCGCACGGTCATCCAGAACTTCAACCTGGCGACGCTCGCCGTCACCATGGCGACCTATTGCGCCACGGGCGTGGTCACGGCGCGAATGGTGCCGATGTTCGCCGTCGTCGCCCCGGCCATGCTGCTGCCGACGCTCTTCGGCAGCCGGCTCTATATCGGCATCAGCGAGGCGGCGTTCCGCCGCATCGTGCTCGGCCTGCTCACGGTCTCGGGCGTCGCGATGCTCGCCGCCACGCTGCCGCCGCTTCTCGCGTAAGTCCGGGCGAACGAAAACCGCCGCAGGACAGAAGGTCCGCGGCGGTTTTCGCAAGCAATCGATATCGGTATCGCGGCCTCAGGCCGCGTTGGACGCCTGTTCCTCACTGAGGCAGGCGTAGATGGCGCTCTCGCTGTCGGAGGCGCGCAGCTTGGCGACCATTGCGGGATCGCGCAGCACGCGGGCGATCCGCGAGAGGGCTTTCAGATGATCCGCGCCGGCGCCCTCCGGCGCAAGCAGCAGGAAGACGAGGTCGACCGGCTGGTCGTCCAGGGCCTCGAAGTCAACGGGGGTTTCGAGCCTCGCAAAGAGGCCGGTGATCTGCGAAAGCTCCTTCAGCTTGCCGTGCGGAATGGCGATGCCATTGCCGACGCCGGTCGAACCGAGTCGCTCGCGCTGAAGGATGACGTCGAAGATCTCACGTTCCGGAATTCCGGTGATCTTGGCCGCTTTTACCGCCAGCTCCTGAAGCAACTGCTTCTTGGAATTGGCCTTCATCGCCGGAATAATCGCACTCTGCTGCAGTAGACCTGCCAATGCCATGCTCTTGTCCTCGTGCGCTGGGTGAAGGGATTGAAGAAGCGTGGTGCCCGTCCCGGCACCACGCTCCCGTCACTCAGCCTTTGATATTGGCCGCGTCTATCCAGCCAATATTTCCGTCGTTGCGTCGGTAGACGATATTGAGCTGCTCCGATCCGGCGCTGCGGAAGAGAAGAACCGGCTCGTCCGTCATGTCGAGCGCCATGACGGCGCTTGCGACGGACATCGTCCTGAGTTTCTTCGTGCTTTCCGCAACGATGGTCGGGGCGTAGTCCTCGGGAAGCTCGTCGTCTTCGTCGGGGACCGAATCCATCACCGTGTAGGCCACTTCTGCAAAGGCGTCGTGACCATTGCCATTGTGGTGTGCCTTGAGTTTGCGCTTGTACCGGCGAAGGCGTTTTTCGATCCGCTCCGAGGCTGCCTGGAAGGCTGCCAGCGGATCGTTTGCCTCGCCATTGGCCTGCAAGGCCATGCCCGTATCCAGGTGAAGCTTGCAGTCCGCACTGTACCGCGATCCCGCTTTTTCCACGGTGACCTGGCTCGAATATCCTCCGTCAAAATATTTGGTTACGGCTTCTCCGACCTGCTCTTCAATACGCTGGCGGAAGCTGTCGCCGATTTCCATATGTTTACCGGACACACGCACACTCATGGAGGTTACCTCTCTTTCATGATTTGCGCGCACCAGTCTATTCCAACCTCATCTGCGTTCCAAGCTTTTCACGCATGCGCTGTTTGCTGCATCGCACGCTCAAGAAAAGCGGGGATATGTTTGGAAGTCCGGTATGCCTTCCCTTCGGAAGTGGGGCGCGCATTAGCCCTTCCTGTTCGCGAAGTCAATTGGCGGATTCAGTGATCGTTAACGTCTTGAGGGGTGAAACGCCGCTTATCCCGGCTTTGTTTCAGCCGCCGGCCGCCTTTGCGAGCGCCCGCTTTTCGCGCCGGCGCTGGACGGAGGAGGGGATGTTCATCGCCTCGCGGTACTTGGCGACCGTCCGGCGGGCGAGATCCACGCCACCCTTTCGCAGTGCATCGACGATATCGTCGTCGGACAGCACGGCGTCGGGGGCCTCCTGCGCGATCATGGTGCGGATACGGTGACGCACGCTCTCGGCCGAGTGGGAATCACCGCCCTCGGCCGAACCGATGGAGACGGTGAAGAAATATTTCAGCTCGAACAGCCCGCGCGGCGTCAGCATGTACTTGTTCGAGGTGACGCGGCTCACCGTCGACTCGTGCATCTTGATCGCCTCGGCGATGGTTTTCAGGTTGAGCGGGCGCAGATGGTCGACGCCGTGCAGCAGGAAGGCGTCCTGCTGGCGTACGATCTCCATTGCCACCTTCATGATGGTGCGGGCGCGCTGGTCGAGACTGCGCGTCAGCCAGTTGGCCGTCTGCAGGCAATCGTTGAGGAAGGTGTAGTCGGCACTGTCGCGGCTCGTGCGGCGGGAGACGGCGGCGTAGTAGTCGCGGTTGACGAGGACGCGCGGCAGCGTGTCGGCATTGAGTTCGACATGCCAGGTGCCGTCGGGCGCGGCCCGCACGATGATGTCGGGCACCACGGCCTCGGAGGCGCTGGTCTCGTAGCGCGTGCCGGGCTTGGGATCGAGCTTGCGGATTTCCGCCAGCATGTCGAGTAGGTCCTCCTCGCCGACGCCGCAGAGCTTCTTCAACGTCGCGAAGTCGCGTCGGGCAAGCAGTTCGAGATTGTCCAGCAGCACGGCCATGGCCGGGTCCAGCCGGTCGAGCGCCCGAAGCTGGATGGCGAGGCATTCGCTGAGCGTGCGGGCGAAGACGCCCGGCGGATCCAGTTCCTGCAGGCGGGCCAGCACGCGCTCGATGTCGGCGGCGGACTTGCCGAGCTTCAGCGCCGTCTCCGCCGTGCTGCCCTGCAGGTAGCCGGCCTCGTCGAGCTGGTCGACGAGGTGCTGGGCGATCAGCCGGTCGACGGGGTCGGCGAGCGCGAAGGGGATCTGTTCGTTCAGCACGTCGCGCAGCGTCTTGCGGCTCGCCACGAACGCGTCGAGGTCGTAGCCCTCGCCATCCTCGCCGCCGCCCGGCATGGATTTCCACTGGCCGAGAAGCTCCGGGGCATCCGCCGCGCGCGGACCGGCATCGTCGGGAAAGACATTGTCCAGCCCGCCGTCCAGTGTCTCCGGCGCGCTGCCGGCGCTGCCCGCCGTCGCGGTCTCATAGAGGTCGGGCTGGGCGCCGTCGTCGCTTTCGCTGTAGGTTTCGCCTGCAAAGGGCTCGTCGGCGCCGCGCCCGTCCTCGCCGGCAGAGATTTCCAGCAGCGGGTTCTTCTCCACCTCCTGCTCGATGAACTGCGTCAGCTCGACATGCGTCATCTGCAGAAGCTGGATCGACTGCATGAGCTGCGGGGTCATGACCAGCGACTGGTTCTGGCGCAGGAAAAGGCTGGCGGCGAGGGCCATGCGGACGCTCTGTTCTCCGGCAAGGGCGGCCAGCGACCGTCACGGCCGAAGGCGGCAAAATCCAACTGGCCCGAAAATTGCTTTTTTGAGGGGTTTGGTCAAGTCGCAGCCGCGAACGTGGTGAAGAGTCGCCTCAGAGGCTGAAATTGTCGCCAAGATAGAGGCGGCGCACATCCGGGTTGCTGACGATGTCGTTCGCCCGGCCATGGGTCAGCACTTCACCCGCATGGATGATGTAGGCGCGGTCGCAGATGCCCAGGGTCTCGCGCACATTGTGGTCGGTGATCAGCACGCCGATGCCACGCTGCTTGAGGAAACGGATGATGCGCTGGATCTCCAGCACCGCGATGGGATCCACGCCGGCGAAGGGCTCGTCCAGCAGGATGAAGCGCGGCTGGGTGGCCAGGGCGCGCGCGATCTCCACGCGGCGCCGTTCGCCACCCGACAGGGCCGGGGCGGGGCTGTCGCGCAGCTTCTCGATGGAGAGCTCGGCCAGCAGGCTGTTGAGCTTGGCTTCGCGCCGCGCCTTGTCCTTGTCGTGCACTTCCAGAACGGCGCGGATGTTCTCTTCCACCGTCAGGCCACGGAAGATCGAGGCTTCCTGCGGCAGGTAGCCGACGCCGAGGCGGGCGCGGCGATACATCGGCATGGTGGTGACGTCGTGGCCGTTGATCTCGATGGAGCCTTCGTCGACCGGCACGAGGCCGGTGATCATGTAGAAGCTGGTGGTCTTGCCGGCGCCGTTGGGGCCCAGCAGGCCCACCACCTCGCCGCGGCGCACGACCAGCGACACGCCGTTGACGACACGCCGGTCGCGATAGGTCTTCGTCAGCCCGCGGGCAATGAGCGTGCCTTCGTAGCGCGACAGATCAGCGCTGCGCTGCGGCTCCTGCGCAGCCTTCTTCGGGCGGCGCGTCAGTCGGGTGAGCAAGGAGGAAGACACGGGGGGAGCGCTATATCAGTTCGTTTGCTTGCGGGACTTCGGGTCGAGCTGGATCATGACGCGGCCGCCACAGGCATCGAGCTTGGCTTCGCCGGTCTTCATGGTCACGGTCAGCTGGCAGCCGACGAACACGTTCTCGCCTTCGGAAAGCACGACCTTCTTGCCCTTAAGCAGCAGCGTCTCGTTGACCATGTTGAAGGTGCCGGTGTCGGCCGTCGCTTCCTGGGTCTGGGACTTCAGGTAGACCTTGTCGAAGACGTCGATCTTCTCGATGTCGGCGTCGCCGCTGGCGACCGAACCGCCACCGGACTTGTAGTAGACGACCATGCGGCCGGCCTGCAGCGTCGTCGAACCCTGCACGACCTTCACATTGCCGGCAAATTCCGCCTTGCGCTCCTGGTCGCGGATCTCGAGCTTGTCGCTCTGGATCTGGATGGGCTGGTCGTTCGACAGCTTCATGCCCTGCATGCGGCTCGACGTCTGCTGGGCGCCGGCGGAACCTGCGGCAAGCGTGACGCCTGCGGCAAGAACGAAAAGGCTGGCGGCCCGGAGGGGGGCGGAGAGACTGGCGAACATGGCGCTCTTACTTTTCTCGGTTGCGGATGGCGACAGGGTCGACGTCGACGACGACCTTGCCTTCAAAGACGACGACCCGGCCTTTATCCGTCATTCGCAGCGACTGCGCAACAATGGATGCGGCGGAGGAATGGATTGAAACGGGCTTGTCCGTCGACATGCTCCCGCCGTTGATATCGAGATGCGCCGAACGGAACGCGGCCTCAAGGCCGGTGTTCAGCGTGATGGTGAAGGGGGCGAGCATGTCGAGCAGGTTCTTGCCACGGTCGTAGACGCCCTTTTCCGCCACAACTTCGGCGACGGTCTTCTCGTTGACCGGCATCTTCGCGGTGATGTTTTCCAGCGTGATGACGTCGGGCTGCTTCATGTCCTGCAGCGCGCGCTCGGCCTTCATGGAATAGCTGATGCCGTCATTGTTGCGGCCGGCAATGGCCGGATAGCGCATGACGATCTTGCCGTCCTCGATCGTCGCGCTCTCGACGCTGAGGTCGGACGGGATATAGGTGCGGATGATCGAGACGACGGCGAAGATCGCAGCGATGATGAGGGCGATGACCGGCAGGGCGATCTTGAGGACGCGCACGCGCGCGGAATGGCGCGTCGCGAGGCGGTAAGCCTCGGCGGAAACGCCCATGCCCGGTGCACCCGTCGGTGCTTCTGTCACGCTGTCCAGCATTCTGCCTGCTTGAATAGTGCTTCTGGCCTTCGCCGCGCCGAGGGACGGGCCGCATGCATAACGGCCCCCATATGGCGATTATTCCTGAACAAACAATGGATGTCCAAGAAAGTTCGGCGACGATTTGCCATTTGTGCGGGGAATGCCATATCGATAGGGCCTTCGGCAAGCCACCTCGAACGCGGTGGCCACCAGCATCAAGGACAGGACATGGATCAATCCGCCATCGCCGACCGCCGGCAACTGCGCCGCAAGCTCACCTTCTGGCGCGTCGCGGCCATCCTGATCGCGCTCATCGCGCTCTTTGCCGCGGCAAGCTGGAAGTGGTCCGCCAGCGAGCCCGTCGACCATATCGCCCGGGTGAAGATCTCGGGCATCATCCAGGACGACAGCGAACTTCTGGAGCGCCTCGACCGCATCGCGCGCAACGACCGGGTGAAGGCGCTCGTGGTGACGATCTCCTCGCCCGGCGGCACCACCTATGGCGGCGAAGTCCTCTTCAAGGCGCTGCGCAAGGTGGCGGAAAAGAAGCCCGTCGTCTCGGACGTGCGCACGCTCGCCGCCTCCGCCGGCTACATGATCGCCACCGCCGGCGATACGATCATCGCGGGTGAAAGCTCGATCACCGGCTCCATCGGCGTCATCTTCCAGTATCCGCAGATGAAGGACCTGATGGACAAGCTCGGCGTCTCGCTGGAGGAGATCAAGTCCGCCCCGTTGAAGGCCGAGCCATCGCCCTTCCATCCGGCGAGCGAGGAGGCCAAGACGATGATCCGCTCCATGGTGATGGACAGTTACGACTGGTTCGTCGATCTCGTCGCCGAGCGCCGCAAGCTGCCGCGTGACGAGGTGCTGCGCCTTGCCGACGGCAGCATCTTCACCGGCCGCCAGGCGCTTGCCGCCAAGCTGGTCGACCGGCTTGGCGGTCCGGAGGCGATCCGTGCCTATCTCGACGAGCGCAAGGTGGCGGCGGACCTGCCCTTCGTCGACTACGAGCCGACGAACCGCTCCGGCTTCCCCTTCTTCGGCAGCGCGCAGGAACTTGCCCGCTCCCTTCTCGGTCTCGACCTTGCCCCGACGCTCGAAAAACTGGCCGGCCAAAAGTTGTTTCTTGACGGTCTGGTCTCGGTTTGGCAGGTTGATCGCGATTGAAAAACAAGAATTTTTGAGGGGGATACAGTGATCAAGTCGGAACTGGTTCAGATTGTCGCCGCGCGCAATCCCCACCTCTATCACCGCGATGTCGAGAATATCGTCAACGCGGTGCTCGACGAGATCACCGACGCGCTGGCTGCCGGAAACCGTGTCGAGTTGCGCGGCTTCGGCGCCTTCTCCGTCAAGAATCGCCCCTCCCGCTCCGGCCGCAACCCGCGCACGGGCGATGCGGTCTTCGTCGAGGAAAAGTGGGTGCCCTTCTTCAAGACGGGCAAGGAACTGCGCGAGCGCCTCAATCCGGGTCAGGCCGACCAGGACGATTGATGCAGTTCCAGCAAGAGCGTGAAGCGGTTTTGCTGGAATTGCGGTAAGAGGCCCCGCGCTTCAGTGAGGTGACATGATCAAGCGAATAGTCAACGTCCTCGTGCTCATCCCGGTCGGCATCGTGCTGATCGTGCTGTCGGTGGCGAACCGCCAGTCCGTGACCCTGGCGCTGAACCCGTTCCGGCCGGAAGACAGCGTGCTCTCCGTCACCGCGCCCTTCTTCGTCTACCTCTTCCTCGCGACGATCTTCGGCCTTGTGCTCGGCGCGCTGATCACCTGGTTTGCCCAGGGCAAGTACCGCAAGCGCGCCCGCACCGAGGCGAACGAGGCGGTGAAATGGCATACGGAAGCCGAAAAGCACCGCACCCGCGCCGAGGCGATCGCCTCGCAGGCGATCGTACCCGTCTCCGGAAAATAACCTAGGCAGCCCCGCCGTTCAGCCTTGCGCCGAGATCGGAGAAGAACTGCGCCGCCAGTTTCTTCGAGGTGGAATCGATGAGGCGCGAGCCGAGCTGGGCAAGCTTGCCGCCGATCTGCGCCTTCACGTCATAGGCGAGGATCGTGCCCTCGGCGTCTTCGGTAAGGCGCACGTCCGCGCCGCCCTTGGCAAAGCCGGCAATGCCGCCCTTGCCTTCGCCCGAGATGGTGTAGCTCTCCGGCGGGTTGAGGTTGGAGAGCGTCACTTCGCCGCTGAACGTGGCCGAGACCGGGCCGATCTTGATCTTCACGGTCGCTTCCAGCTCCGTCGGCGATTTCATCGTCAGCGACTGACAGCCCGGAATACAGGCCTTCAGCACCTCGGGATCGTTGAGCGCCGCCCAGACGGCGTCGCGCGGAGCGGCAATGCGTTCTTCGCCGGACATGTCCATGATCGATCCTCCTCACCGGTTGGGAATTTATCGCAATCGGAAAGCGCTTTGCCAAGTGGGGGAGGGATGGTATGGGAGCCGCTTGTTTTCCGGCGCTGCCGGCAAGTTTTAACCGACGACGGACGAGCCACCGTGAAGGACAGACATCGCCGGCCCAAGAGTGGCCCCGCCGCGCCCGCCAAGGCGCATGCGCCCCTTAAGGCACAGGCGCAGAGGGCGTCGGCCGAAAGGACGCCGGCCCCGAAGAAGGAGCCGCGCCCGGCCCCCGAGGCGCCCGCCCGCCCGCTGATGCGCCGCGAGGGCGACAAGCCCGCCGAGCGCGTGCCCGTGATCCTCGAGACCGCCGGTTCCGACCAGTACCGCCTGATCGACAGCGGCGCCGGCGAGAAGCTGGAGCAGTACGGCCCCTACCGTATCGTGCGCCCGGAGGCGCAGGCGCTGTGGCAACGCAGCCTGCCGGCCGCCACCTGGGACAAGGCGGATGCGCTCTTCACCGGCGATACGGACGAGGACGGCATGGGGCGCTGGAAGTTCCCGCAGGCGGCGCTGGGCGAGACCTGGCCCATGCAGCTCCTCGGCGTCGATTTCCACGGCCGTTTCACCGCCTTCCGCCATGTCGGCGTCTTCCCCGAACAGCTCGCCCACTGGAGCTGGATGAAGGAGAAGGTCGAGACGGCGGGCCGTCCGATCAAGGTGCTGAACCTCTTCGGCTATACCGGCGTCGCCTCGCTGGTCGCCGCCAGCGCCGGCGCGGAAGTGACCCATGTCGACGCCTCGAAGAAGGCCATCGGCTGGGCGCGCGAGAACCAGGCGCTCGGCCGCATGGAGAAGCTGCCGATCCGCTGGATCTGCGAGGATGCGATGAAGTTCATCCAGCGCGAGGAGCGCCGCGGCAGCAAATACGACATCATTCTCACCGACCCGCCGAAATTCGGCCGCGGCCCGAACGGCGAGGTCTGGCACCTCTTCGACCATCTTCCGCTGATGCTCGACATCTGCCGGGAAATCCTGTCGCCCAAGGCCATCGGCCTCGTGCTGACGGCCTATTCGATCCGCGCGAGCTTCTATTCCATCCACGAGCTGATGCGCGAGACGATGCGCGGGGCCGGCGGCACGGTGGAATCGGGTGAGCTCGTCATCCGCGAGAGCGGCCCGGACGGCGGAAATGCCGGCCGCGCGCTCTCCACCTCCCTCTTCAGCCGATGGATCAGCGCATGAGCCAGGAACATCACGGGAGCCGCCGCGTCGGTCAGGTAAAGGAGGTCACGAGCCTTTCCAACCCGATCGTCAAGGACATTAAGGCGCTCGCCAACAAGAAGGACCGCGACGAGACGAAGAGCTTCATGGCGGAAGGCCTGAAGCTCGTCATCGACGCGCTGGAGCTCGGCTTCGAGATTCGCACGCTGGTCTATGCCAAGAACGTCAAGGACAAGCCGCAGGTCGTGCAGGTCGCGACGAAGACCGTGGCGCGCGGCGGACTGGTGCTGGAGGTCAGCGAGAAGGTGCTTGCCTCGATCACCCGTCGCGACAATCCGCAGATGGTCGTCGGCATCTTCACCCAGCGCTGGACGAACCTGCGGGACCTGAAGCCGAAGGCCGGCGAGACCTATGTGGCGCTCGACCGGGTGCGCGATCCCGGTAATCTCGGCACGATCGTCCGCACCGCCGATGCGGCGGGCGCCAGCGGCGTCATCCTTGTCGGCGAAAGCACCGATCCGTTCTCGATGGAGACCGTGCGCGCCACCATGGGCTCGGTCTTCGCCGTGCCGCTGGTGAAGGCGAGCGCGAGCGATTTTCTCGCCTGGAAGAAGGGGGCGGGCGTTTCCGTCGTCGCGACCCATCTTGCCGGCGCGGTCGACTACCGCACCATCGACTACAAGAAGAAACCCGTCGTGCTGCTGATGGGCAACGAGCAGTCCGGCCTGCCGGAAGAGCTTGCCCGCGAGGCCGATGCGCTTGCCCGCATTCCGCAGGTCGGCCTTGCCGATTCGCTGAACCTTGCCATCGCCACGGGCGTCATGCTCTTCGAGGCGCGCCGCCATCTCCTGACGCTGGATGCGCGCGCATGAGCGAGCGCGTTCCCCTGATGTCCCGGCCGGTGCCGGTGATCGTCTTCATCCTGCTGGCGCTGCTGCTCGACCAGGCGGTGAAGTTCGCCGTCGAGGCTTTCCTGCCCTTCCAGGAGGCGGTGCATGTGGTGCCGATGCTGGCGCTCTACCGTACCTATAACTACGGTGTCGCCTTCTCCATGCTGTCGGGCATGGAAGGCTGGTTCATCGTCACGCTCCGCCTTCTCGTCGTCGCCTTCGTCATCTGGCTGTGGCGTCAGACGCCGAAGGCCCGCGGCCTTGCCCATGCCGGCTATGCCTTCATCATCGCCGGCGCTTTCGGCAACCTGATCGACCGCGCGCTGTTCGGCTATGTGATCGACTATGTCCTCTTCTACACCGAGACCTGGTCCTTCGCCGTCTTCAATCTCGCCGACAGTTTCATCACCATCGGCGCCGGTCTCGTCATTCTCGACGAGCTGCTTCTCCTGCGCCGCCGGGATGCATAAAATTTTAGCGGCTTGCTGAAGCCGATTTGAACGGACCGCGTGCTATGCGGTTCGTCATGAGCGAACCCGTCAAGCTACAGAACCGGCTCAAGGCCGAATTTGCCGAAGCGCCGCGCCGTTCCGCCCGCGTCCGTTCCCGCGTGGAAACGGCGCCCGCCGTTCCCGATATCGATGTCGCGCCGCCCGCGCCGGAAAACCATGCGACGCTGCGCAGCGCCATTGCCGGCGTCGGCCTTCTCATGGCGGCGCTCGTGCTGGCGACGGGCATGGCGGCCGGGTTCTACATCGCCGCCCTCGGCCTCGGCCTTGCCGGCATCGCGGGGGCGGCTTTCCTCTTCCGCTCGGCCCGGCCGGTCGCCGAAACGGCCGACGACCGGAGCTGGGAACGCAGCGAGACCTCGGAAATCCTCTCGGCCATCCATGACGTGCTCGGCGATATCGTCGTCATGCGTACGCTCGACGGCCGCATTCTCAAGGCCAATGCCGTTCTCGGCGACCTTACCGGCATGGCCGACGCCGAGGGCAAAACCTGCGAGATGCTCGGTCTCACCTTCCGCTCGCAGGGCACCGCCCATCGCTACGACGTCGACGTCAGCGGCCCCGCGGGCAAGCGTATCTATTCCTGGCACGATGTCACCGTGCGCAATCCCGCCTCGGGCGACCTCGTCGTGCATTCCATCGCTCGCGACGTGACGGAGGAGCGCCGCGCCGAAGGCGAGCGCGAGCGCGCCCGCCAGCGTGCCGAGGAGGCGAGCGCCGCCAAGTCGCGCCTGCTTGCCACCGTCAGCCACGAGATCCGCACGCCGCTGTCGGGCATTCTCGGCATGTCGCATCTCATCGGCCAGACGCGCCTGACGGCCGAGCAGAAGAACTATCTTGCCGGCATGCGCCAGTCCGGCCACGCGCTCGTCCAGCTCGTCGACGACCTCCTCGATTTCTCGACCATCGAGGCCGGCCGCTTCCAGCTGCGCCCGTCGGAAGAACCGGTGCGGCCGATGCTGGAAAGCGTCGTCGAGATGCTTTCGCCGCGCGCCCATGAAAAGGGCATCGAGATTGGCTCCTTCGTTGCGCCCGACGTGCCGGGTCTTCTCCTTTACGATGCACCGCGTCTGCGCCAGGTGCTCTACAATGTCGTCGGCAATGCCGTGAAGTTCACCCATACGGGTGGGGTCTCGCTGGAAACCACGCTGGATCGCGGCGCCGTCGTCATCCGCGTCACCGATACCGGCCCCGGCATGAATGCCGAGGAGCAGGCCCGTATCTTCGAGGAGTTCGAGCAGACCGGCAGCGCCGCCCAGCGCAGCGGCGGCACCGGCCTCGGGCTTGCCATTTCCGCGCGCATCCTGCGCGAGGCCGGTGGCGCTCTGACGCTCGAAAGCGCGCCCGGCAAGGGCAGCACCTTCACCATCCGCATGCCTGTCGAGACGCAGCGTCTGCCGACCGCCGGCACCGGCCGGAAGGGTGTCTTGAAGGGCAGCCGCGTGTTCCTCCTCGCGCCGGACGGCCCCGCCTCCAAGGCGCTGGTGCGGACCGTGGATTCGCTCGGGGGCGCGTGCCATCTCGCGACCTCCATCGAGGAGGCGCTGGACCTCCTGCAGCATCTTTCCGGCCGTAAGGCGGAACTGACCGATATCATCGTCGACAACCGCCTTGCCGGCGTCTTCCGCCGCGAGCTTGCCGACATCGCCTTCCTGCGGGACAGCCGCGCCCGCCGCATTTATCTCGTCAATCCGGAAGAGCGTGGCGGCCGGGCGATCGGCAATGGCGAGGGCTACGATTCCTGGCTCATCCGCCCGCTGCGCGAGCGCTCGCTGGTCGAGGTGCTGCGCGGCCGCATGAAGGGCATCGAGGTGCGCGACGCCATCAACGACAATCGCCCGATCCTGAAGGACCTGCCGCAGGCCGCGCCGGAGCCGGACGCGAAACCGACCCCGGCACCGTCCACCGGTGTCCGCATCCTGCTCGCCGAGGACGATCCGGTGAACGCCATGCTGGTGCGCTCCGTGCTGGAGCGGGCAGGGCACACGGTGCGCCATGTGCCGGATTATCCCGCACTCGTCTCCGCCCTTGCCGGCGCGACGGAGGCCGGCCCGTTCGCGGCCGATCTCCTCCTCACCGATCTCGGCATGCCGGGCGGAGACGGCAAGGACATGATCGCCCGCATCGTGCAGCGCGACTATGGCAACGCCCGCCTGCCGGTCATCGTGCTGACCGCGGACAGTCGCCCCGCCCTCAAGGGCGAGCTTCTGGCCATCGGCGCCGATGCGGTCCTGGCAAAGCCTGCCGATCCGGCCGCGCTCCTTGCGGAAATCGCCCGGCTCGCGCACCGCATAGCGGGCTAGGACGGCTTTTCGCTATCCAAGCCGGCCTTGCGTCATTATCCTGTTGCAGAATCGTGGTTAAAACCACGCAGTTTCGCTTAACGGGTAGACTGCCATGACGCTCGACCTCGCCCAGACCATCGCTCCGGCGGAGATCACCCAGAAACCGGCCCCGATTGCCGGCCGCTCGGGAACGGATGTGCTCGGCCGCATCGGCAATCTGGAGACGCGCATCGCCCGCTCCGTCACGGAGATCGACGCCGCCCAGGCCGTGCGCTACCGCGTCTTCGCCGAAGAGATGAACGCCAAGCTTTCGCCCGATGCGGTGCGCCGCAAGCGCGACATCGATGCCTGGGACATGGTGTGCGATCACCTGCTGGTGCTCGACACCTCCATCGAGGGCGACGCGGAAGAGCAGATCGTCGGCACCTACCGCTTGCTGCGGCATGATGTGGCGGCCGTTTCCGGCGGCTTCTATTCGCAGTCGGAATTCGACGTCGACGCGCTGATCGCCAGCCATCCGGACAAGCGTTTCATGGAGCTTGGCCGCTCCTGCGTGCTGCCGGCCTATCGCACCAAGCGCACGGTGGAACTGCTCTGGCAGGGCAACTGGGCCTATTCGCTGAAGCACGGCATCGACGTCATGTTCGGCTGCGCCTCCTTCCACGGCGTTGTGCCGGAAGAGCATGCGCTGGCGCTGTCCTTCCTGCACCACAATGTGCAGGCGAAGGACGAATGGAGCGTTTCGGCCCGGCCGGAACTCTTCCGCACCATGGACCTGATGCCGCAGGAGGCGATCGACGCCCGCCGCGCGCTCTCGGCCATGCCGCCGCTGATCAAGGGCTATCTTCGCCTCGGCGCGACGGTCGGCAACGGCGCGGTCGTCGACCATGGTTTCAACACGACGGACGTGCTGATCGTCCTGCCGATCGGCAAGATCTCCGGCCGCTACCTCAATTATTACGGCGCAGACGCGGGGCGTTTCGCCAGCTAGTTATTTCCATCAAGGTCAGCATAATCTGATTTCGCCGCCCGTTCCCGACCTCCGGGGCGGGCGGTTTTTTATTGTCCGCTGCAAGGGCAAAAGACGAGGGGCGTTTCCGCGGTCTGCGGAAACGCCCCTTTCTGTCAGGCGATGGCGCTTGTCGTCAGACGCCGGAATTATAGGCGGCGAGCGTCGCCATATTGACGATGTCGCTGTCCTTGGCGCCCATGGAGACGATCTGCACCGACTTGTCGAGGCCGACCAGCAGCGGGCCGATGACCGTCGCGCCGCCCAGTTCCTGCAGCATCTTCGTCGAGATCGACGCCGAGTGGAACGCCGGCATGACGAGCACGTTGCCGGGACCGGAGAGACGGCAGAACGGATACTGTTCCATGATGCGCGGGTTGAGCGCCACGTCGGCCGACATTTCGCCGTCATATTCGAAATCGACGCGGCGGCGATCGAGGATCTTCACCGCTTCGCGCACCCGCTCGGACCGCTCGCCCGAGGGATGACCGAAGGTCGAATAGGCGAGCATGGCGACGCGCGGGTCGTAGCCGAGGCGGCGCGCAAGGCCGGCCGCTTCTTCCGCGATGTCGGCCAATTCCTCCGAGGAGGGCATGTCGTGCACGGCCGTATCGGCGACCAGCACGGCGCGGCCGCGGCAGAGCGCCAGCGTGGCGCCGATGACCCGGTGGCCGGGCTTGGCGTCGATGCAGCGGCGCACGTCTTCCAGCGCGGTGGAGTAGTTGCGGGTCAGGCCCGTCACCATGCCATCGGCGTCGCCAAGCGCCACCATGCAGGCCGCGAAGTGGTTGCGGTCGTTATGGATCAGGCGCTGGGCGTCGCGGTAGAGGAAACCGTTCCGCTGCAGGCGCGCATAGAGATAGTCGATATAGACGTTGTTGCGCTTGGAGATGCGGGCATTGACCAGCTCGATGCCGGCGCGGTCGAGATCGATACCGGCCTTTTCCGCGGTCTCGCGCATCTGTTCCTCGCGGCCGAGCAGGATGGCGGTGCCGAGATCCTGGTTCACGTAGGACACGGCGGCGCGCATCATCTGCTCTTCTTCGCCCTCGGCGAAGACCACGCGCTTCGGCTGGCGGCGAACGCGGGCATAGATCTGCTGCAGCGTCGAGGCGATCGGGTCGCGGCGGGCGCGCAGGTCGCGGGCATAGGCGTCGAGATCGGGGATGTTCTTGCGTGCGACGCCGGTTTCCATCGCGGCCTTGGCGACGGCGACGGGGATTGCCGAGATGAGGCGCGGATCGAACGGCACGGGGATGATGTACTGCGCGCCGAAGCGCGGGCGTACGCCCTGATAGGCGGCCGCCACGTCATCCGGCACGTCTTCCTTGGCGAGCTTGGCGAGCGCCTCGGCCGCCGCGATCTCCATCTCGTCATTGATGGTCGTGGCGCCGCTGTCCAGGGCGCCGCGGAAGATGTAGGGGAAGCACAGGACGTTGTTGACCTGGTTGGGATAGTCCGAACGGCCGGTGGCCATGATGGCGTCGTCGCGGATGCGGGCGACTTCTTCCGGGGTGATTTCCGGGTCGGGATTGGCCATGGCGAAGATGATCGGCCGCGGCGCCATGGAGCGGATCATCTCTTCCGAGAAGGCGCCCTTGGCGGAAAGGCCGAACACCACGTCGGCGCCCACCAGCGCTTCGGCGAGCGAACGGCGGTCGGTCTTGACCGCATGGGCCGACTTCCACTGGTTCATGCCGTCTTCGCGGCCCTGGTAGATGACGCCCTTGGTGTCGCAGAGAATGACGTTGTCAGGCGCAAAGCCCATCGACTTGATGAGTTCGATACAGGCGATGGCGGCTGCGCCCGCGCCGTTGCAGACGAGCTTGGTCGTCTTGAAGTCGCGGCCGGTCAGCGCCAGCGCGTTGATGAGGCCGGCGGCGGCGATGATGGCAGTGCCGTGCTGGTCGTCATGGAAGACCGGAATATCCATCAGTTCGCGCAGGCGCTGCTCGATGATGAAGCAGTCCGGCGCCTTGATGTCTTCGAGATTGATGCCGCCGAAGGAAGGGCCGAGGTAGCGCACGCAGTTGATGAATTCGTCGACATTCTCGGTATCGACTTCAAGGTCGATGGAGTCGACGTCGGCGAAGCGCTTGAAGAGGACGGACTTGCCTTCCATGACCGGCTTGGAGGCAAGCGCCCCGAGATTGCCGAGGCCGAGGATGGCGGTGCCGTTGGAGATGACGGCAACCATGTTGCCGCGCGTCGTGTAGTCATAGGCGGTCGCCGGATCTTCGGCGATGGCCTTTACCGGAACGGCGACACCCGGCGAATAGGCGAGCGAGAGGTCCCGCTGCGTCGCCATCGGCTTGGTCGGCGTGATTTCCAGTTTTCCGGGACGGCCGGACGAATGGAAGTCCAGGGCTTCCTTGTCCGTAACGGTTGCCCTCTGGCGATCTGTTTTGTCGGTTCCCGGCATGTTCCCCCCTTCACACTCCTGTGGGCGATAGGCCCGTAGCTGCTGAACAGCAGTTGTTTTCTATATCGCTGCGCGGCTAGGGTGGCACCTCTTTTTTGGGAAGAACTGACCCTCCATTTTAGAAGAAACAGAATCTCCGTGAACGATCAGATCGCGCGCCAGAACGATATCCTGTCGACGGCGGAACTCGCCAGCGACGAAAGCCGCGCATCGGCAACGCCGATGATGGAGCAGTATATCGAGATCAAGGCGACCAATCCGGACAGCATGCTGTTCTACCGCATGGGCGACTTCTACGAGCTGTTCTTCCAGGACGCGGTGGATGCGTCCCGCGCGCTCGGCATCACGCTGACCAAGCGTGGCCAGCATATGGGCCTCGACATTCCCATGTGCGGCGTGCCGGTCCATGCGGCGGACGATTACCTCCAGAAGCTGATCTCCGTCGGCTTCCGCGTCGCAGTCTGCGAACAGGTGGAAGACCCGGCCGAGGCCAAGAAGCGCGGTTCGAAATCGGTGGTGCGCCGCGATGTCGTGCGCCTCGTCACGCCCGGCACGCTGACCGAGGAAAAGCTGCTCTCGCCCTCCGATGCCAATTACCTGATGGCCGTCGCGCGCATCCGCGGCGGGGCGGAACCGGCCATGGCGCTCGCCTGGATCGACATTTCCACTGGCATCTTCCGCCTGTCGGAAACGGCGCAAGGCCAGCTTCTCGCCGATATCCTGCGCATCGACCCGCGTGAATTGATCGTGCCGGACACGCTGTTCCACGATCCCGATTTCCGCCCGGTTCTCGACGTCATCGGCCGCGTCGCCGTCCCGCAGCCGGCGGTGCTCTTCGACAGCGCGACGGCCGAGGGCCGCATCGCCCGCTATTTCGGCGTCTCGACGCTCGACGGTTTCGGCACCTTCTCCCGTGCGGAGCTCGCGGCGGCCTCCGCGGCGATCTCCTATGTCGAGAAGACGCAGATCGCCGAGCGCCCGCCGCTCGGCCGGCCGGAGCGCGAAAGCTCCGCCTCCACGCTCTTCATCGATCCGGCGACACGCGGCAATCTCGAACTCGTGCGCACCCAGTCCGGCGACCGCGCCGGCACGCTGCTCAAGGCCATCGACCGCACCGTCACCAGCGGCGGCGCGCGCCTGCTGGCCGAACGGCTGATGTCGCCGCTGACCGATCCCGATGCGATCAATATCAGGCTCGATTCCATCGCGACGCTCGCCGACCGCCCGTCCTTCTGCGAGGACCTGCGCCGTGCCTTGCGCCAACTCCCCGACATGCCGCGTGCGCTGTCGCGCATCGCGCTCGGCCGCGGCGGCCCGCGCGATCTCGGCGCGATCCTGCAGGGCCTTACGGCCTCTGCGCAAATCGTCCGGCTGATGGCGGCGGAAGACCTTGGCGGCGAGCTGGCGGCCGCTCGTACGGCCATCGCCGCGTTGCCGGTCGACCTCGCGCACCGCCTTGCCGTGATGCTGGCCGACGAGCTGCCGCTGCTCAAGCGCGACGGCGGCTTCATTCGCGAGGCGGCGAATGGCGAACTGGACGAGATGCGGGCGCTGCGCGACCAGTCCCGCCGTGTCATCGCCGGCCTCCAGCTGCAATATGCCGAGGAGACGGGCGTCAAGTCGCTGAAGATCAAGCACAACAACGTGCTCGGCTATTTCATCGAGGTCTCCGCCGGCAATGCCTCCGCGCTGACCGACGGCGACGAGGCGAAGGCCCGCTTCATCCACCGCCAGACCATGGCCGGCGCGATGCGCTTCACGACCACGGTGCTTTCCGAGCTCGAAACCAAGATCGCCAATGCGGCCGACCGGGCGCTCGCCATCGAGTTCTCGGCTTTCGACGGGCTTGTCGCGGCGGTCGTGGCGGAGGCGGAGGCCATCAAGGCGGCGGCGCGCGCCCTGGCTGTCGTCGACGTCTCCGTCGGGCTCTCGGCGCTCGCCGAGGAGCAGGCCTATTGCCGCCCCATCGTCGACGGTTCCACCATGTTCGCCATCGTCGGCGGGCGGCATCCCGTCGTGGAACAGGCGCTGCGGCGCCAGCAGGCGGCCGCCTTCGTCGCCAATTCCTGCGATCTCTCGCCTGAGGATGGCAAGGGCCATGGCGCGATCTGGCTGCTGACCGGTCCCAACATGGGCGGTAAGTCGACCTTCCTGCGCCAGAATGCCCTCATCGCCATCCTCGCGCAGATGGGCGCCTATGTGCCGGCCGAAAGCGCCCATATCGGCATCGTCGACCGCCTGTTCTCGCGCGTCGGCGCATCGGACGATCTTGCCCGCGGCCGCTCCACCTTCATGGTTGAGATGGTCGAGACGGCGGCGATCCTCAACCAGGCGACCGACCGCTCGCTGGTCATCCTGGATGAGATCGGCCGCGGCACCGCGACCTTCGACGGCCTCTCCATCGCCTGGGCCGCCGTCGAGCACCTGCATGAGGGAAACCGCTGCCGTGGCCTCTTCGCCACCCATTTCCACGAGCTGACGGTATTGTCGGAAAAGCTCGCCCGCCTTTCCAACGCCACGATGCGCGTCAAGGAATGGGACGGCGACGTGATCTTCCTGCACGAGGTCGGCCCCGGCGCTGCGGACCGCTCCTACGGCATCCAGGTGGCGCGGCTTGCCGGCCTGCCGCCATCCGTCGTGGCGCGTGCGAAGGACGTGCTGGCCAAGCTGGAGGACGCCGATCGCAAGAACCCGGCGAGCCAGCTCATCGACGACCTGCCGCTCTTCCAGGTGGCCGTGCGCCGCGAGGAGGCCAAGCGTTCCGGTCCGTCGAAGGTGGAGGAACTGGTCAAGGGCCTCAACCCTGACGACATGACGCCGCGCGAGGCGCTGGATGCGCTCTATGCGCTGAAGAAAGAACTTGGCAAAGCCTAGCGGCTCGGATCATTGTCCTCGCATGCTGAAAGGGTCTATAGGCATGCGAACCGAACGGGCGATGGACGACAAGCGGGACGCAGGCCGGAATCCGATGGAAAACAAGCTTCTGGCGCCGGCCGAGTCCGGCCTTCTCGACGTGCCGGCGCTGCGCGCGCGCTGTGAATTCATCGCCAGCACCAATGCCGACTATCGCGACCGCATGCGCCGCGAGCTTCTGGCCGAGTTCAAGGCAGTCAACGCCGCCGGCCGCGCCCGCGCCCGTGAACTGCTCTTCGCCGATGGCAGCGGCCTGCAATGCGCCGCCCGCATTTCCTGGCTGCAGGACCAGCTGATCGCGGTCCTGCACGACTTCGCCCTCAACCACGTCTTCAGCGCCGGCCAGGTGCCGCCGGCCTCCCGCATCACCGTCACGGCCGTCGGCGGTTATGGGCGCGGCACGCTGGCGCCCGGCTCGGATATCGACCTGCTCTTCCTGCTCCCGGCCAAGCCTGCCGCCTGGAGCGAGCCGGCCATCGAGTTCATGCTCTATATCCTGTGGGATCTCGGCTTCAAGGTCGGCCACGCCACGCGCAATCTGGAAGAGTGCGTCCAGCTCTCCAAGGGCGACATGACGATCCGCACGGCGATCCTCGAGGCGCGCTACATCTGCGGCTCGGTCGCGTTGTTCGACGAGCTGGCGGTACGCTTCGACCGCGAGATCGTGCGCGGCACCGGCCCGGAATTCATCGCCGCCAAGCTTGCCGAGCGCGACGAGCGTCACCGCAAGGCCGGCGACACGCGCTATCTGGTCGAGCCGAACGTCAAGGAAGGCAAGGGCGGGCTGCGCGACCTGCACACGCTGTTCTGGATCGCCAAGTACTTCTACCACATCAAGGACCCCGCCGAACTGGTCAAGCTCGGCGTGCTCTCCCGGCAGGAATACAAGCTCTTCCAGAAGGCGGACGATTTCCTCTGGGCCGTGCGCTGCCACATGCATTTCCTGACGGGCAAGGCGGAGGAGCGCCTGTCCTTCGACATCCAGCGCGAAATCGCCGAATGCCTCGGCTACCAGCCGCATCCCGGCCTTTCCGCCGTCGAGCGCTTCATGAAGCACTACTTTCTCGTCGCCAAGGACGTGGGGGACCTCACGCGCATCTTCTGCGCGACGCTCGAGGACCAGCAGGCCAAGGAAGCGCCCGGCATCACCGCCGTCATCAGCCGCTTCACCCGCCGCACCCGCAAGATCGCCGGCACGCTGGATTTCCTCGAGGACCGCGGCCGCATCACCATCGCCGACCCCGACGTCTTCAAGCGCGACCCGGTCAACCTCATCCGCCTCTTCCACATCGCCGACATCAACGGGCTGGAGTTCCATCCCGACGCGCTGAAGCAGATGACGCGTTCGCTGACGCTCATCAACGGGGCGCTGCGCGAGAGCGAGGAGGCGAACCGCCTCTTCCTGTCGATCCTCACCTCGCCGCGCGACCCGGCGCTGATCCTGCGCCGCATGAACGAGGCCGGCGTGCTCGGCCGCTTCATCCCGGATTTCGGCAAGATCGTCGCGATGATGCAGTTCAACATGTATCATCACTATACGGTCGACGAGCACCTCATCCGCGCCGTCGGCGTGCTCGCCAGCATCGACCAGGGTCGCGAAAAGGAAGCCCATCCGCTCAGCTATCAGGTCATGCCGAGCATCGAGGACCGCATTCCGCTCTATGTTGCGGTGCTGCTGCACGATATCGCCAAGGGGCGTCCGGAGGACCATTCGGAAGCCGGCGCCAAGGTCGCGCGAAAACTCTGCCCGCGCTTCGGTCTCACGCCCAAGCAGACGGAACTGGTCGTCTGGCTGATCGAGGAACACCTCACCATGTCCATGGTCGCGCAGACCCGCGACCTCAACGACCGCAAGACCATCGTCGACTTCGCCGACAAGGTGCAGTCGATGGAACGGCTGAAGATGCTGCTGGTGCTGACGGTCTGCGACATCCGTGCCGTCGGCCCGGGCGTGTGGAACGGCTGGAAGGGCCAGCTGCTGCGCACCCTCTATTATGAAACCGAACTCCTGATCTCCGGCGGCTTTTCCGAACTGTCGCGCAAGGAGCGGGCGCAGGCCGCTCGCGAAATCCTTTCCGAGACGCTGCCGGCCGACTGGAGCCAGAAGGACCGCAAGACCTATACGCGCCTCCATTACGATCCCTATCTCCTGACGGTGTCGCTGGAGGACCAGGTGCGCCACGCCGCCTTCATTCGCGAGGCGGACAAGAGCGGGCAGACGCTCGCCACCATGGTGCGCACCCATTCCTTCCACGCCATCACCGAGATCACGGTGCTCTCGCCGGACCATCCGCGCCTGCTGACGGTGATTGCCGGCGCCTGTGCGGCGGCGGGCGCGAACATCGTCGACGCCCAGATCTTCACGACATCGGACGGCCGCGCGCTCGACACCATTCTCGTCAACCGTGAATTCCCCAACGATGCGGACGAGATGCGCCGCGCCGGCACGATCGGCCGCATGATCGAGGACGTGCTGTCCGGCCGCAAGCGTCTGCCGGAGGTGATCGCGACGCGCACGAAGAGCCGCCGGCGCACCCGCACCTTCACCGTCTCGCCGACCGTCACCATCTCCAACACGCTGTCGAACAAGTTCACCGTCATCGAGATCGAGTGCCTCGACCGGCCGGGCCTCCTGTCGGAAGTGACGGCCGTGCTGTCCGACCTTTCGCTCGACATCGCCTCGGCGCATATCACGACCTTCGGCGAGAAGGTCATCGACACCTTCTATGTCACCGACCTCGTCGGCCAGAAGGTCAGCAACGACAACCGGCAGGCCAATATCGTCGGGCGGCTGAAGGCCGTCATGGCGGACGAGGCGGACGAGGCGCGCGACCGCATGCCGCCCGGCATGATCGCGCCGGCTTCCGCCACGCCGAAAAGGATCAGGGCAGAACAATGAGTCTCGTCAAGAAATTCGCGACCGTCGGCGGCGCGACGCTCGGCAGCCGCGTGCTCGGTTTCGCCCGCGAAACGCTGATGGCCGCCGCCCTCGGCACGGGGCCGATGGCCGACGCCTTCTACGCCGCCTTCCGCTTCCCCAACCTCTTCCGCCGTCTCTTTGCCGAAGGCGCCTTCAACGCCGCCTTCGTGCCGCTCTTCGCCAAGGAGATCGAGGCCGGCGGTATCGACGGGGCCAAGCGCTTCTCCGAAGAGGTCTTCGGCGTGCTCTTCACCGTGCTGCTGATGCTGACCATCGCGATGGAGCTGCTGATGCCGCTGCTCGTCGCCTGGGTCATCGCGCCGGGCTTCGTCGACGATGCAGAAAAGTTCGACCTGACGGTCAAGCTCGCCGTCGTCATGTTCCCCTATCTCATGTGCATGTCGCTGACGGCCATGCTGTCGGGCATGCTGAATTCGCTGCATCACTATTTCGCCGCCGCCATCGCGCCGGTTTTCCTCAATGTCGTCCTCATCGGCGCGCTCGCCTACGGCCTCTGGCAGGGCGCGACGCCGCTGGAAACGGCCTGGTATCTCTCCTGGGGCGTGCTTGCCGCCGGCCTTCTCCAGATGGCCGTGCTCTATGCGGGCGTGCGCCATGCCGGCATGAAGATCGGCTTCCGTCGCCCGCGCATGACACCCAACGTCAAGCGCCTGCTCTGGCTCGCCCTGCCGGCGGCGGTGACGGGCGGCATCACCCAGATCAACCAGCTCATCGGCCAGATGATCGCCTCCACCAAGGACGGCGCGATCTCGGCCCTGCAATATGCCGACCGCGTCTACCAGCTGCCGCTCGGCGTGGTCGGTATCGCCGTCGGCGTGGTGATGCTGCCGGAACTGGCGCGGGCGCTGAAGGGCGGCCAGGAGCGGGAGGCGGGCCACCTGCAGAACCGCTCGATGGAATTCGTGCTCTTCCTCACCCTGCCGGCCGCCGGCGCGCTCTGGGTCATCTCCGACGAGATCGTGCGCGTGCTCTACGAGCGCGGCGCCTTCAGCCCGGAGACGACCTCCATCGTCGCCGGCACGCTCGCCATCTACGGCCTCGGCCTGCCCGGCTTCGTGATGATCAAGGCGCTCAATCCCGGCTTCTTCGCTCGCGAGGACACCAAGACGCCGATGCGCATCACCATGCTGTCGGTGGTCATCAACTGCGTGCTGGCGGTCTCGCTCTTCCCGCTGTTCTACGAGCGCGGCATCGCGACCGCAGAGGCCGTTTCCGGCTGGCTGACGGCGTTGCTGCTCTTCGTCACGCTGGTGCGCCGCGGCCACTGGCCGCTGGAAAAGGCGCTCGCCGTGCGCGTCGCAAAGCTGCTCGTCGCCACCGTGGTCATGGCGGTCTCACTCGAATACGCTTCCGGCTATCTCGCCGATCATCTCGGCTCGGCCGCGCCGCTCTACGAGCAGGTGGCGGCGCTCGGCCTCCTCGTCGGCCTCGCCATGGTCGTCTATTTCTCGCTGGCCTTCCTCATCGGCGGCGCGGACCCCGGCATGATCCGCCGCAACCTGAAGCGCGGGCGCGGCAAGCCGCAGGCCGGCGCGGAATGAGGCAGCGGATCGCCCTCGTTTCGCTGCTGGTGCCGGACTACGATGTGGGCATCGCGTTTTATTGCGGCAGGCTCGGCTTCGAGCTTGTCGAGGATACCGCGCTCGGCGACGGCAAGCGCTGGGTGATCGTCCGTCCGCCGGGCGCGGGCGAGAGCGGCCTTCTCCTTGCCGTCGCCGATGGCGCGCGCCAGCAGGCGGCGATCGGCAACCAGACGGGCGGCCGTGTCGGCTTCTTCCTGCACACGGACGATTTCGGGCGGGACCATGCCGCCTTCCTTGCGGCCGGCGTGCATTTCCAAGAAGCGCCCCGGCACGAACCCTACGGCACGGTCGCCGTCTTCGAGGATGCCTTCGGCAACCTCTGGGACCTTATCGAGCCGCGTGGCTGACGCCCCTTGATCGGCGGCCCGTCGCCGTGCATAAGCGCGACGGGTTTACGCAAGTCCGGGCGCATACCTGTCCCGGATCTTCCTCTTCAACAGGATCAGGCCTTCCACCCGCCTGAAGGATACCGCCATGAGCGCATTCAAGCCTCTCGTCTTCTCCGGCGTCCAGCCGACCGGCAATCTTCACCTCGGCAACTATCTCGGCGCGATCCGCAAGTTCGTCGCCCTGCAGGACGACAATGACTGCATCTACTGCGTCGTCGACCTGCACGCGCTGACCGCGCAGCTGGTGCATGAGGACATGCGCAACCAGATCCGCTCCATCGCGGCTGCCTTCATCGCCTCCGGCATCGACCCGAAGAAGCACATCGTCTTCAACCAGTCCGCCGTGCCGCAACATTCGGAGCTCGCCTGGATCTTCAACTGCGTGGCGCGCATCGGCTGGATGGAGCGCATGACCCAGTTCAAGGACAAGGCCGGCGGCAAGAATGCCGAGCAGGTCTCGCTGGGCCTGCTTGCCTATCCGAGCCTGATGGCTGCCGACATCCTCGTCTACCGCGCGACCCATGTTCCGGTTGGCGACGACCAGAAGCAGCATCTGGAACTGACCCGCGACATCGCCCAGAAGTTCAACATCGACTTCGGCAGCCATATCCGCAAGACCGGCACGGGCGTCGATATCGTCGTCGGCGAGGAGCCGGTGCACGCCTATTTCCCGATGGTCGAACCGCTGATCGGCGGCCCGGCGCCGCGCGTCATGTCGCTGCGCGACGGCACGAAGAAGATGTCGAAGTCGGACGCGTCCGATCTTTCGCGCGTCAACCTGCTCGACGACGCCGAGACGATTTCCAAGAAGATCCGCAAGGCCAAGACCGATCCGGATGGTTTGCCGAGCGATGTCGAGGGTCTGAAGGGCCGCCCCGAGGCGGAAAACCTCGTCGGCATCTATGCCGCGCTCTCCGACAAGACGAAGGCCGAGGTTCTCGCCGAATTCGGCGGTCAGCAGTTCTCCGTCTTCAAGCCGGCGCTGGTCGACCTTTCGGTCAATGTTCTCTCCCCGATCACCGGCGAGATGCGCCGCCTGATGGACGACACCAGCCATATCGACGCGATCCTTCGGGACGGCGGCGAAAGGGCGCGGGCGCGGGCCGAAAAAACCATGAAGGAAGTCCGCGACATCATCGGTTTTGTGCAGTAAGGTCGCCGCGAAACGCAGGAACCGAAGCAAGGGGGCCGCATGGTTTCTCGACGACTTTCTCGCATGGAAGGCCACCGCCGCAAATTCCTGGCGGTCATCGACGACACGCCGGAATGCCAGCGCGCCGTCCACTATGCGGGAATGCGGGCGAAGAACTCCAATGGCGGCGTGGTCCTGCTCTATGTGATCGCCAACGGCGATTTCCAGCAATGGCTGGGCGTCGAGGAGATCATGCGGGCGGAAGCGCGCGAGGAGGCGGAAGCCGTGCTCGCCAAAGCCGCGCAGGCCCTGCGCGAATCGGTCGGCATCGAGCCGGAGCCGGTGATCCGTGAGGGCGTCGCCAGCGAAGAGATCAATGGCCTCATCGAGGAGGACCGCGACATCGCGATCCTCGTTCTGGCCGCCGGCTCCGCCAAGGAAGGGCCGGGGCCGCTGGTTTCCTCGCTCGCAAGTCGCGGCCAGGCTTTCCCGATCCCCGTGACCGTCATTCCGGACTCCCTGAGCGACGAGGAACTGGACGCGCTGAGCTAGGAAAGGCGCGGCGATTTGGTGCGGGATTGCGCAGCAGAAAGAATCCCGCGCTCTTGAAGAGAGGTGCGGAAGCGCCTATCTTCTTTTGAATTATTCTAAATACTTTGGCGGGCGGACGCGCCCGGCCGCATGGAGACGAAGATGTTCATCCAGACCGAAGCGACGCCGAACCCGGCGACCCTCAAGTTCCTGCCGGGCAAGGTGGTGCTGGAAACGGGCACGGCCGAGTTCCGCGACGAAACGGAAGCGCGCGCCGCGTCGCCGCTCGCCGCTCGCCTCTTCGCCATTCCCGGCGTCAAAAGCGTGTTCCTCGGTTACGATTTCATCACCGTCACCAAGGACGGCGCGGACTGGCAGCATATGAAGCCGGCCATCCTCGGCAACATAATGGAACACTTCATGTCCGGCCAGCCGGTCATCGCCAGCGGCGCCCTCGGCGGCAGCGCTGACGAGGACGGCGAGTTCTTCAACGAGGGCGACGAGACCATCGTCGCCACCATCAAGGAACTGCTCGACACGCGCGTGCGCCCGGCCGTGGCGCAGGACGGCGGCGACATCACCTTCAAGGGCTTCCGCGACGGCGTTGTCTATCTCAACATGAAGGGCGCCTGCTCGGGCTGCCCGTCCTCCACGGCAACGCTCAAGCACGGCGTGCAGAACCTTCTTCGCCATTTCGTACCGGAAGTGCAGGAAGTTGAAGCCGTCGCCTGAGGCCTTCGCCGCACGGAAAGGGCTGCCGGCATGATCGTTCTTGCGATCGATACGGCGGGCACCGGCTGCTACGCGGCGCTCTATGATTCCGACCAGGATACGGTTCTCGGTGCCGCCGGCGCCGAGATCGGCCGTGGCCATGCCGAACGGCTGATGGAATTCGTCGATGCGGCGCTGGACGTGGCAGGCATGGATTTGCCGGCGTTGGAGCGTATCGCCGTCACGGTCGGCCCAGGGTCCTTCACCGGCATCCGCGTCGGCGTTGCCGCCGCGCGCGGCCTGGCGCTTGCGCTCGGCGTTCCCGCGGTCGGCGTCTCCACGCTTTCGGCGCTTGCCGCCGAACATCAGGCCGGCGCGCCGCTCCTTGTCGCCATGGATGCCAAGCGCGACGAAATCTACTGGCAGCGCTTTGCCGCCGATGGCGCTGCGGCCTCGCCGCCCGCCATCGCCGCCATTGCCGAGGCGCGGGAGATCGCGGCAGGCCATGACGGTGCGATTGTGGGTTCGGCTGCCGCGCTGCTGCGCGAAGGGGCATCGCCGGGAACGGACGGCGTCTCCATCGCCATCGTCGCGCGGCTGGGCGCCCGCCTCGATCCGCAGGCGCATCTGCCGAGGCCGCTCTATCTGCGCGGTCCCGATGCCAAGCCGCAGGCGGGTTTCGCGATCCGGAGGGCATGACATGTCCCTGACCGACTACTTCACCCGCAAGCCGGCCTTTGAGATCTTCCCGCTCGAAACGACGGATGCCGCCATCGCCGCGACGCTCCACCGCGCGCGCTTTCCCCAGCCGTGGAACGACGGCGAGTTTCATTCGCTGCTGTCGCAGGATCCGGTCTTCGGCTTTCTGGCGCTGAAGGAGAACGTGCTCGGTCGCACGGCGGGTGGTTTCGTGCTGGCCCGCGCCACGGCCGGCGAGGCGGAAATCCTGACCATCGGCGTCGACGAGCGCTTTGCCCGCGCCGGCCTCGGCTGGCGGCTGATGCTGGCGGCCCTGCGCGAAGCCAGGATGCGCGGCGCAGAGGATATTTTCCTTGAGGTCGACGAGGTCAACGCCGCCGCCCGCGGGCTCTACGCCAAGCTCGGCTTCATCAAGGTCGGCGAGCGCAAGGCCTATTATGCGGCCGCGGATGGCAGCCGGTCCACGGCGCTTGTCTTGCGGCGCGATCTTCGCTAGTCCCCTATCGGGGGGCGAAACGAACAAGGGCGGGTCGCATGACGGAAGTCGAAAAATCGCTGGAAGAGCTTTGCGTCGAGCGCGGCATGCGCATGACCGAGCAGCGCCGCGTCATCGCGCGCGTGCTGGAAGCCTCCGCCGACCATCCGGATGTCGAAGAACTCTACCGCCGCTCGTCGGCCGTCGACGCGCGCATTTCCATCTCCACCGTCTACCGCACCGTCAAACTTTTCGAGGATGTCGGCATCATCGAGCGGCACGATTTCCGCGACGGCCGCTCGCGCTACGAGACGGTGCCGGACGAGCACCACGATCACCTGATCGACCTGAAGAACGGGCAGGTGATCGAGTTTCATTCGCCGGAGATCGAGGCTCTGCAGGAGCGCATCGCCCGCGAGCACGGCTTCAAGCTCGTCGATCATCGCCTGGAACTCTACGGCATCCCTCTCAAGGAGGGCGAGTGAGGCAGCGCCTTGCATCGCCTGACCTTCGGCCGGTGACGCCGTGATCGCCTGGCTTCGCATCGTCGTCGGCCTTGTCGTCCTCGTCGCGGCGACGGTGGTGCTGCTGCCGGTCCAGCTCGTGGGCCTGCGTTTCAACCTGAAGATCCGCCGCCGCATACCGCGCCTCTGGCATCGCGTCGCCTGCCGGGTTCTCGGCATCCGGGTGCGGGTGCATGGCGCGCTGGAGCAGCAAAGGCCGCTGCTGATCGCCGCCAACCATGCTTCCTGGAAGGACATCATGGTGCTCGGCTCCATCGCCGATGTCGTCTACATCGCGAAGGCCGAGGTGCGGGGCTGGCCGGTCTTCGGCATCCTCGCCCGTCTGCAGGCGACGATCTTCGTGGTGCGCGAGCAGCGTCAGAAGACCGGCGACCAGGTGGACGAGATCGCAAGGCGCCTGACCGACGGCGAGATCGTCGTGCTCTTCCCCGAGGGAACGACCTCGGACGGCAACCGCCTCCTCGAGATCAAGACCTCGCTCTTCGGCGCCGCGGCCTCCGCCGTGCCCCATGCGCCGCACGGCGTCGTGCATATCCAGCCGGTTTCCATCGCCTATACCGGCGTGCACGGCATGGCGATGGGGCGCTACCATCGGCCGATTGCCGCCTGGCCGGGCGATATCGAACTCCTGCCGCATCTTCTCGGTGTCGCGCGGGAAGGCGCCGTCGATGTCGATGTCGATTTCGGCGAGCGGGTCGATTATTCCCGCGCCAGCAACCGCAAACAGGTGAGCCGCGAAGTCGAGGCGCGCATCCGCGCCATGCTGGGCGCGCGATTGCGCGGCCGATAGCGGTCGGGGCTTCAAATTCCGGGGCTTTTCCACTATGGAAACGGCCATGAGCGAACGATCCCTCTTCCTGCCCGAAATGCCTGCCGCCACGGCGAACACCCGCAAGGTCTTCGTGAAGACCTACGGCTGTCAGATGAACGTCTATGACAGCGAGCGCATGACGGACGCCCTGTCGAAGGACGGCTATCAGGCGACGGAGGTACTGGAAGAGGCCGACCTCGTTCTCCTCAACACCTGTCACATCCGCGAAAAGGCGGCGGAAAAGGTCTATTCGGAACTCGGCCGTCTGCGCGAGATGAAGAAGGCCCGCGCCAGGAACGGTCGCGAGATGGTGATCGGCGTCACCGGCTGCGTCGCCCAGGCCGAAGGCAAGGAAATCCTGCGCCGCGCGCCGGCCGTGGATCTCGTCATCGGTCCGCAGACCTATCACCGCCTGCCCGAGGCGCTGCGCCGCGCCAAGGGCGGCGAGCGCGTGGTCGAGACAGACTATGCCATCGAGGACAAGTTCGAGCATCTGCCTGCGCCGGAAAAGGCGAAGACCCGCGCCCGCGGCGTCACCGCCTTCCTCACCGTGCAGGAAGGCTGCGACAAGTTCTGCACCTTCTGTGTGGTGCCCTATACGCGCGGTTCCGAAGTCTCCCGCCCCGTTTCGCAGATCGTCTCCGAAGCCGAGCGCCTCGCCGAAGGCGGCGTGCGCGAAATCACCCTGCTCGGCCAGAACGTCAACGCCTGGCATGGCCTCGGTCCTGATGGTACCGAATGGGGCCTCGGCGAGCTGCTCTACCGCCTTGCCGAGATCGAAGGCCTCGCACGCCTGCGCTATACGACCAGCCATCCGCGCGACATGGACGACCGCCTGATCGAGGCGCACCGCGACCTGCCGAAACTGATGCCCTATCTGCATCTGCCGGTGCAGGCCGGTTCCGACCGCATCCTGAAGGCCATGAACCGCCGGCACACGGCAGCCGACTATGTCGCCCTCATCGAGCGCATCCGTGCCGTCCAGCCCGACCTTGCCATATCGGGCGATTTCATCGTCGGCTTCCCCGGCGAGACCGACGAAGACTTCGAGGACACGATGCGCCTTGTCGAGACGGTCGGTTATGCACAGGCATTTTCGTTCAAATATTCCATCCGTCCCGGCACGCCCGGCGCGGAAATGGACGGCCATGTCGAAGAGAGCGTGAAGGCCGAACGCCTTGAAAGATTGCAGGCTTTGCTGTTCCAGCAGCAGAAGGACTTCGCCCGCGGCTGCGTCGGCAAGGAGATAGACCTGCTTCTGGAGAAGCCCGGACGCCGTCCCGGCCAGCTCGTCGGCCGCTCACCCTGGCTGCAGCCTGTGAATGTTGATGCAAAAGGTTCCGAAATCGGTGACATTATCCGGGTACGAATCATCGATGCCGGGCCCAACAGCCTTTTCGCCGAAGCGATCGGGTAACGGGCGGATCGCAAGGAGCTTGACCGCTTGAACGGACACGAACTGATGACGTCATCGCCGCGCCAGTCGAAGAACGAGACCGACGCCAATCAATTCGTGCTCACTTTTGAGAACAATCGATACGCAAGCGAGCTCTTCGGCCAGTTCGACCAGAACCTGAAGCTCATCGAACAGCGCCTCCATATCGACGCCCGCGCCCGCGGCAATTCCGTTTCCATTTCCGGCGACGTGGTGGCCACCGGCCAGGCCCGTCGCGCGCTCGATTATCTCTACGATCGCCTCCAGAAGGGCGGCTCCATCGAGCTGTCCGATGTCGAGGGCGCCATCCGCATGGCGATTGCCGCGGACGACCAGCTTTCGCTGCCGACCATGGAGCGCAAGGCCAAGCTCACCATGGCGCAGATTTCCACCCGCAAGAAGACGATTGCGGCCCGCACGCCGACGCAGGATACCTATATCCGCGCGATGGAGCGCTCCGAACTCGTCTTCGGCATCGGCCCGGCCGGCACCGGCAAGACCTTTCTGGCCGTGGCCTGCGCGGTGGATGCGCTGGAGCGCTCCACGGTGCAGCGCATCATCCTGACCCGGCCCGCGGTGGAGGCCGGCGAGCGCCTGGGCTTTCTGCCCGGCGACCTGACGCAGAAGGTGGACCCCTATCTGCGCCCGCTCTACGACGCGCTCTATGACCTGATGGGCTTCGACCGCGTCAACAAGGCCTTCGAGAAGGGCCAGCTGGAAATCGCGCCCCTGGCCTTCATGCGCGGCCGCACGCTGAACCACGCCTTTGTGATCCTGGACGAGGCACAGAACACCACGCCCGAGCAGATGAAGATGTTCCTCACCCGCATCGGTGAAAACGGCCGCATGATCGTCACGGGTGACCCGAGCCAGGTCGACCTGCCGCGCGGCGTCAAGTCGGGCCTCGTCGAAGCGCTGCAGATCCTCAAGGGCGTCGAGGGCGTCTCGGTCGTGCGCTTCAAGGACGTCGACGTGGTGCGCCATCCGATGGTCGCGCGCATCGTGCGGGCCTATGAGGCCCAGACGGCCGTGCAGGACGAAAGCGAGCAGCTGGATCGCTGACCGATCCCGATATCCGATGAGCGAACTCGACATCCAGATTTCCATCGAAGAGGGCGGGTGGCCCTCCGAAGAGCGCTTGCTCGAGATGAGCGGGCACGTGCTGGGCGCGGCGGCGGAGCATCTTCGCGGGAAGGAAAAGCAGCCCTTCCCGAAGACCGGCGCGCCGGAAGTCTCTCTCGTGTTCACCAACGATGAAAGCATCCGTGGCATCAACGCGGAATGGCGCGGACAGGACAAGCCGACCAACGTGCTCTCCTTTCCCGCCTTCCCGCTGACACCCGGCAAGATGCCGGGGCCGATGCTCGGCGACATCATCTTCGCCGAGGAAACATTGACCCGCGAGGCGGCCGATCTCGGCAAGTCCTTCGACGAACATCTCACGCATCTGATGGTGCATGGATTTCTGCATCTCTTCGGCTATGATCACATGGACGACGAGGAAGCGGAAAAAATGGAGGGGCTGGAGACTCGCATTCTTGCCGAGCTTGGCCTATCTGACCCTTACGGGGATGGCCCCGAAGAATAGTTTGGACCAATGAGCGACTTCAAGAACCAGTCGGTAGCGACGGAAAAGAGCGAGGCGGACGCCTCAAGTCAGGACGAGGCGGGCAGTAGTAGCAGCGCGCCGAAGCAGGAAAGCGGGGGCCGGTCATCCTTCTGGTCCCGTGCGACGCGGCTTTGGCGCATGACCGGCGCCTCCAGCCTCCGCAAGGACCTCGCCGAGGCCCTGATGACGGAGGAGAACGGCGAGCCCACCTTCTCGCCCGAAGAGCGGGCGATGCTGCACAACATTCTCCGCTTCCGCGAGGTGCGCGTCGAGGACGTCATGGTGCCGCGTGCCGATATCGAGGCTGTCGATCAGGACATCACGATTGCCGAACTGATGGTGATCTTCGAGGATTCCGGCCGCTCGCGCATGCCGGTCTATAATGAAAGCCTCGACGATCCGCGCGGCATGGTCCATATCCGCGACCTGCTCGCCTATGTCACCAAGCAGGCCCGCAACAAGCGCCGCACCGGCGCCAAGCCCGCGACCGCCAAAGCCGGGACCGCCAAATCCGCGGCGACAGCCGGCGAGAAACCCGTTCGTACGCCGAAGGCCGAGTTCGACCTTGGCCGCGTCGATCTTTCCACCACCGTCGCCGAAGCCGGCATCATCCGCCAGGTCCTCTTCGTGCCGCCGTCCATGCTCGCCGCCGACCTGATGGCGCGCATGCAGGCCGACCGCACGCAGATGGCGCTCGTCATCGACGAATATGGCGGCACCGACGGCCTCGCCTCGCTTGAAGACATCGTCGAGATGGTCGTCGGCGACATCGAGGACGAGCACGACGACGACGAGGTGATGATCCAGCGCGTCAGCGATGACGTCTTCATCGCCGATGCGCGCGTCGAACTGGAAGAGCTGGCCCAAGCCATCGGCCCGGATTTCGACATTCGCGAACAGCTGGAAGACGCCGATACGCTCGGCGGCCTCATCTTCGCCTCGCTCGGGCGGATTCCCGTGCGCGGCGAAGTGGTGCAGGCCGTGCCCGGCTTCGAGTTCCACGTGCTCGACGCCGACCCGCGCCGCGTCAAACGGGTGCGCGTCACCCGCAAGCGCGCCAGCGCTGTCCGCCGCCGTGATCGCCGTCCGGAAGGCGAGGGCCTTGTCGACCGCACCAAGCCGGCCGAACAGCAGGCGGGCGAGGCGAACGCCGAGTAAGGCGGGCGCCACCTCCCCATCGGAAGAGCTTTTGCCTGGCAACTTGTCCCGCACCCTGTCCTTCGCCGCGCTTGCGGGGCGAGGGCGGCCGACAAGTCGGATGCATGCCGGGCGTCCAAGCCGGCAGCCCCGCCGAAGAGGAAATCCCGACAAGGCAAGGTCAGGGTGCCGAATGCAATTAACGGCAGGGACCTGAGGACAACGCGCCGGTTTTTTGAAAGACTGGCGCGGCTGATTCGGGGACATCAAGACTAGGGGACGGGATGGAGCGGCTTGCGGGCAAGGTCATGCTCCTGTCTGGGACGAGACGGGCGCTGACGGCATTTCTTGCGGGCCTCGTCGGCGTGCTGGCGCTGCCGCCGTTCGGTTTTCTCGCCGCGCTCTTCGTGTCCTTCACCCTTCTCCTCTGGCTTCTCGATGGCGCGAGCGCCGCGCCGGAGGCCGGTTTCCTGCGCCGCCTCGCACCGGCCTTCCGCATCGGCTGGACCTTCGGCTTCGGCTATTTCGTCGGCGGCCTCTGGTGGCTCGGCAATGCCCTGCTCGTGGAGGCGGATGCCTTCGCCTGGGCGCTGCCGCTCGCCGTCTTCGGCCTGCCGGCCTTCCTTGCCCTGTATTATGGCTTCGCCGCTGCACTCGCCCGGTTCCTCTGGTCGGACGGCATGGGTCGCATCGCCGCACTCGCCTTCGCCTTCGGTGTGGGGGAGTGGCTGCGCAGCACACTCTTCACCGGCTTCCCCTGGAACGCCGTCGGCTATGGCGCCATGCCCGTACCGCTCCTGATGCAATCCTCCGGTCTTGTCGGCCTTGCCGGCATGAATGCCCTTGCCGCCTTCGTCTTCGCCGCGCCGGCCCTGCTTGGAACGCGCCGCGGGCGCGTGCCTGGCCTTGGCCTCGCCACGCTCCTCTTCGCTGCCCATGTCGGCTATGGCTACTACGCGCTGAACGTCGTGCCGACGCCGGAAAGCACCGCCACCGTCGTCCGCCTCGTCCAGCCGGTCATCGACCAGGCGATGAAGCTCGACGATTCGGCGCGGGCGGACATCTTCGAGCGGCACCTCGCCCTTAGCGCCGCCGCGCCGGAGGAAGGGGGCAAGAGACCCGATGTCATCGTCTGGCCGGAAACCTCCATTCCCTTCATCCTCACGGACAATCCCGATGCCCTCGTGCGCATCGCCGATGTACTGGAGGACGATCAGGTGCTGATCGCCGGCGCGGTGCGCACGGAAAGCGCCGGCTCCGGCAAGGCGCCGCGCTACTACAATTCCATCTACGCCATCGACGGCAAGGGGCAGATCGTTACCGCCGCCGACAAGGTGCACCTCGTCCCCTTCGGCGAATACATGCCCTTTGCCGATCTCTTTGAGAGCCTGGGCGTCGATGCCGTCGCCATGCCTGGCGGCTTCTCTGCCGCCCGGGCGCCGCAGCTTCTGACCGCGGCGGGCAAGGGATTCTATCCGCTGGTCTGCTACGAGGCTATCTTCCCAGACGAGATGGCTTCGGTGGTTGACGATGCGGTTGCCTTGCTGAATGTCACCAACGACGCCTGGTTCGGCAATACGCCCGGTCCCTACCAGCATTTTCTCCAGGCGCGCCTTCGCGCCGTCGAGCGCGGCGCGCCACTGATTCGCGCCGCCAATAACGGTATTTCGGCCGTCATTGATGCCAAGGGCAGGGTGGTCGCAGGGCTGTCCTACGACGTTCCGGGCTTCGTGGATGCAACCCTCCCGGGAAAGCTTGCGTCAGGTGAGGCGGGCAAGTGGCGGAACTGGGCGTTTCCGATGACCCTCACCCTGCTCTTGGCGATGGCGGGCATTTCTCGCGCTGGTTTTAGAAACAGGGTGAATTGACCCAAAACCCCTAAAATAGCATAGTGCACGCCGCCGGCGGTTCTCCTGTATTGTAGCGACCTTCAGAGTCTGCGCATACAACGTGACGTTAGGTTTTCGTTAACGTAGCCGGTAGGGGCCATTTCCGCGTTAGGACTTAAAGTGATGATGGAAAACAAGAAGAAGCCGAATCCGATCGATATCCATGTCGGCAGCCGGATAAGACTTCGCAGGACCATGCTCGGCATGAGTCAGGAAAAGCTGGGTGAAAGCCTCGGCATCACCTTCCAGCAGATCCAGAAATACGAGAAGGGCACGAATCGCGTCGGCGCCAGCCGCCTGCAGAACATTTCGAGCATTCTCAACGTGCCGGTCTCGTTCTTCTTCGAAGATGCGCCGGGCGAGCAGACGGACGTTCAGACCGGCCTCGCCGAAGCTTCGAGCTCCAACTACGTCGTCGACTTCCTGTCCTCCTCCGAAGGCCTGCAGCTCAACCGCGCCTTCGTGAAGATCGGCGATCCCAAGGTGCGCCGCAAGCTGGTCGATCTCGTCAAGGCGCTCGCCGCCGAGGCCGAGGTCGAGTAACCGGCCTTCCCGAATCGCATGAAAGAACGGCCCTTTGGGGCCGTTTTTCATTGGGCGCGCACCTGTGTCTCCGCTGCGCGACACTCGCGGCAAATCGTCTGGAAGTGGGAGACATAAAGATATTCTTATGTCCTTGTGTGCTTGTCTTTGCGCGGCGAACTGAATAACAACGTCGAAGTCCATTTTCTTTGAGGGGAATTCCCGCATGCGCAGCAGCTATCTCTTCACCAGCGAGTCCGTCGCCGAAGGCCATCCGGACAAGGTGTGCGACCGTATCTCCGACGAAATCGTCGATCTCGTCTATCGCGAAGCCGTGAAGTCGAAGGTCGACCCGTGGTCGGTTCGCATCGCCTGCGAGACGCTCGCCACGACGAACCGCGTCGTCATCGCCGGTGAAGTCCGCCTGCCGCCGAGCCTGCTCAAGAAGGACAAGGACGGCAAGGACGTCATCAATCCCGCCAAGTTCAAGGCTGCCGCCCGCAAGGCGATCCGCGACATCGGCTACGAGCAGGACGGCTTCCACTGGAAGACCGCCAAGATCGACGTGCTCCTGCACTCGCAGTCCGCCGATATCGCCCAGGGCGTCGACAACGCCGCCGACAAGCAGGGTGACGAAGGCGCCGGCGACCAGGGCATCATGTTCGGCTACGCCTGCCGCGAAACCGCCGAGCTCATGCCGGCTCCGCTCTATTACTCGCACCGCATCCTCGCCCTCCTCGCCGATGCCCGCAAGAAGGGCGAAGGCGACGCCGGCAAGCTCGGCCCGGACGCCAAGAGCCAGGTCACCATGCGCTATGTGGACGGCAAGCCGGCCGACGTCACCTCCATCGTGCTGTCCACGCAGCATCTCGATGCCAGCTGGGATTCCAAGAAGGTCCGCGCCGTCGTCGAACCCTACATCCGCGAAGCGCTGGCCGATCTGAAGATCGCCGACGATTGCTCCTGGTACATCAACCCGACCGGCCGCTTCGTCATCGGCGGCCCGCAGGGTGACTGCGGCCTGACCGGCCGCAAGATCATCGTGGACACCTATGGCGGCGCCTGCCCGCACGGCGGCGGCGCCTTCTCGGGCAAGGACCCGACGAAGGTGGACCGCTCGGCCGCCTACGCTGCCCGCTATGTGGCCAAGAACATCGTGGCCGCCGGCCTGGCCAAGCAGTGCCAGATCCAGGTGGCCTATGCCATCGGCGTCGCCCAGCCGCTGTCGATCTATGTCGACCTGCACGGTACCGGCAAGGTGAGCGAAGACGAGGTCGAAGCCGCGATCCGCAAGGTCATGGACCTGTCGCCGTCGGGCATCCGTCGTCACCTCGATCTCAACAAGCCGATCTACGCCAAGACCGCCGCCTATGGCCATTTCGGCCGCAAGGCCGGCCGTGACGGTTCCTTCTCCTGGGAACGCCTCGACCTCGTCAAGGCGCTCAAGGAAGCGCTGAAGAACTGAGGCCGAGATGACCGATGCAGAGCGCCGCAGCCGCGCGACCGAAGCCTTCTTCGGTCGCCGCAAGGGAAAACCGTTGCGTGAGCGGCAGGTGCAGCATCTCGAAACGCTGCTGCCGGAACTGAAGGTCGATCTTTCGGCCGAGGCTCCGGCAGACATAGCATCGCTCTACGGCTTCCAGCCGGCCCGCATCCGGCTCGAAATCGGCTTCGGCGGCGGCGAGCATCTCATCCATCGCGCGCTGGAACAGCCCGAGACCGCCTTCATCGGCGTCGAACCCTTCGTCAATTCCATGGCGAAGCTGGTCGGCCGCGTGGAGGAAACGGGCGCGAAGAACATCCGGCTCTACGATGACGATGCGACGGAACTTCTGGATTGGCTGCCGGCGGGCTCGATCGACCAGATCGATCTGCTCTATCCCGACCCCTGGCCGAAGAAGAAACACTGGAAAAGACGGTTCGTGTCTGCGGTCAACCTGGATCGCTTTGCACGGGTGCTGAAGCCCGGCGGGCTCTTCTGCTTCGCGTCCGATATCGACACCTATGTCAACTGGACGCTGACGCATTGCGGGGCGCATCCCGCTTTCGCGTGGACCGCGGAGAACGCGGCCGATTGGCTGACGCCGTTTGCCGGCTGGCCGGGTACGCGCTACGAGGCGAAGGCCAAGCGCGAAGGCCGCAAATCGGCCTATCTCACCTTCCGTCGTCTCTGACGGAAGGGTTTCCTCTTTCAGTGCAGGCTGACGGTGCGCAGATCGTCTTCCGCGGCCTTGAAGAAGGTGCTGGAGCGATTGTCGGTCAGCAGGATCGGCGTGCCGTCCGCGCCGAACAGCGCCCACAGGTCGAGGCTCGGGTCGATTTCCGGCGCTTCCGGGAAGACGCGCGACACTTCGTCGGCCTTCATCTTCCTGATATAGCCGACTTCACCGGCGCCCAGATGTGCAAGATCCGCCTTCGTTACGGTGGGGGTGATTGTTTTCAGGCCCATTTTTGCCTCCATGGCAATGCCGGACTTGCCGGCCACCGGACGCCAACGGCCACAATGGCCCATCGGTCGTTCGGCAATCAGGTTATGCGCGAAACGGTCCGGCGGGTGTTCCCGCAGGAACGGCTCATGATCTAGTCTGATACGGAAATGTTAATTTTCTTTACCATCCGCACCGGCTCCGGCCGGACGAGATCGACCGAGAGGAGGCCGTTCTTCAGTTCGGCACCCGAAACGCGCATGCCGTCGGCAAGCACGAAGGTGCGCTGGAACTGGCGGGCGGCGATGCCGCGGTAAAGATAGTCCCGCTCGCCGCTCTCGGCCTGGCGGCCACGGATGACGAGCTGGTTTTCCTCCGTCGTCACGTCGAGTTCCTCCTCGGAGAAACCCGCGACGGCAAGCGTGATGCGCAGGCGTTCGGGTGCGCCCGTCTCGCCGTTCGGCCGCAGCCGCTCGATATTGTAGGGAGGATAGCCGTCATTGCCCTTGGCGATGCGCTCAAGGGTCTTCTCCATGGCGTCGAAACCCAGGAGAAGCGGGCTCGTGAATGGGGTCATGCGTGTCATCGTCCAGTCCTTGGCTTCAAGCGACCTTGGCGGGACCCGACTTCGGCATCCCGACGGCTGCAATATGGTGATTGCTCCGCCCTGGCGCAAGACGCTTGCGAAAGGCGGCTTTGCAAATATAGTCGCCGCTTCGCCTGCGCGGCGCAGGCCAGAGCACGAGATTCGAAGGAACTGTAAGGGCATGTCTGAGCCACGGAAAATCATCATCGACACGGATCCCGGCCAGGACGATGCCGCCGCGATCATGCTGGCGCTCGGCAGCCCGGAACTCGATATCCTCGGCATCACCACGGTCGCCGGAAACGTGCCGCTGTCGCGCACCTCCACCAATGCCCGCATCATCCTGGAATTCTGCGCCCGGCCCGAGGTGAAGGTCTTTGCCGGCGCCGACAAGCCCATCGCTCGACCGCTTGTTACCGCCGAGCATGTGCATGGCAAGACCGGCCTCGACGGTCCGGACCTGCACGAGCCGCAAATGCCGCTGCAGGCGCAACACGCCGTCGACTTCATCATCGAGACGCTGAAGCGCGAGCCTGCCGGCACGGTGACGCTCTGCACGCTCGGCCCGCTGACGAACATCGCGCTCGCACTCGAAAAGGCGCCCGAGATCGCCGGACGCGTGCGCGAACTGGTCATGATGGGTGGCGGCTTCTTCGAGGGCGGCAACATCACGCCGGCCGCCGAATTCAACGTCTATGTCGACCCGGAAGCGGCCGCCGCCGTCTTCCAGTCCGGCGTCCCCATCGTCATGATGCCGCTCGATGTCACCCACAAGGTGCTGACGCTGAAAAGCCGGATGGCGCGCCTGCGCGAGATCGGCAGCCGCCCGGCCACCGCGCTCGTGCAGATGCTCGACTTCTTCGAGCGCTTCGACGTGGAGAAATACGGCTCCGACGGCGGCCCGCTGCACGATCCGACGGTCATCGCCTACCTTCTGAAGCCGGAACTCTTCTCCGGTCGCGATTGCAATGTCGTGGTGGAGACGGCCTCGCCCCTGACGGTCGGCATGACGGTCGTCGACTGGTGGCAGGTCACCGGGCGCAAGCACAATGCCCGCGTCATGAAGGACGTCGACGCCGACGGTTTCTTCGCCCTTCTCACCGAGCGCGTCGGCCGCCTGTGATGCGCGGACCACGCCAGGCTGCTTCCGGCGCCGAGGCCCGTTTCCACAAGGAGATGATGGCCCTCTACGACCGCTTCGCAACGCTCGGCTTCCGTCCCGTCCTCCTGCGCCGCTTCGTTCTCCTGAAGGGGGGCGTGGCGACGGCGAAGGAACTCGTCTTCAACCCCGGCACCACCGGCCTCGAACGCCTGCTTAACGCCGGCAAGCCGGAACTTTCCATGGAAGCCCTGATGCTGCGTCCCGACTATCGGGACCTCTTCACGGACCTGGAATTGAAGGAAGCCGCCCAGCGTCTCGAAAACGCGCCCCGCCGCCGCTCTCGCGGCCGGCTTGAGGCAAAGCCGACCGAACGGAAATAGAATCCCCCGCGGCGGCCTGGGGCAGGGGCCATCAACAAAGAAGCCGGCGCGAGCGCCGGCTTCTTGTTTGGTCGATTGTGGCAGCGTCTCAGAACTCTTCCCAGTCGTCCTGGGCGAGCGCGGTGTTGCCGGAGACCTGCGGAATGGCGCGGGCGACCGTGCGCGGAGCCTGATAGGCCGCGCGCTGCGGCTGGGCCTGCGGGCGGGCTGCCTGCTGCACCGGCTGCGAGGCGGACATGGCCGCCGCACCGGCGCGGAAACGCGCGACCAGCGACTTCAGCGTCTGCGCCTCGTCGTTCAGCGCCATCGAGGCGGCCGTCGTTTCCTCCACCATCGCCGCGTTCTGCTGCGTCACTTGATCCATCTGGTTGACCGCCGCATTGATCTCCTTGAGGCCGACGGCCTGCTCGGAGGCGGACGACGAGATCTGCCGGATGAGGCCGTTGATCTGGATGACCTGCTCGGCGATGTTCTCCAGCGCGCTACCGGCCTTGCCGACGAGATCGACGCCTTCGCGCACCTGCACCTCCGAAGTGTTGATCAGGGTCTTGATCTCCTTGGCCGCCTCGGCGCTGCGCTGGGCCAGGCTGCGCACCTCGGCGGCCACCACCGCGAAGCCGCGGCCCTGCTCGCCGGCCCGCGCGGCTTCCACGGCGGCGTTCAGGGCCAGGATATTGGTCTGGAAGGCGATGCCGTCGATCACGCCGATGATGTCGGCAATCTTGCGCGAGGTGCCATCGATGCCGTCCATGGCGGCGATCGCCTTCTGCACCACTTCGCCGGACTTGCTGGCGTCGTTGCTGGCCGTGTCCACCGACTTGGCGGCGACGCGGGCATTCTCCGCGCTGGAATTGACCTGCGAGGTGAGCTGGTCGAGGGCCGCGGCCGTCTCTTCAAGGCTTGCCGCCTGCTGCTCGGTGCGGTGCGAGAGATCGGCTGCGCCCTTGGAGATTTCGCCGGTGCCGCCGCCGATATTGCCGACCGAGGCATTGACCGTCTGGATCGTCTCCTCGAGGCTGGCGATGGCCGAGTTGAAGTCGGTCTTCAGCTTGCCGTAGTCGCCGGGGAAATCGCCGGAGAGACGGAAGGTGAGGTTGCCGGAAGAAAGCTGGGCAAGACCGTCGCCGAGGCGGGCGACGATATCGCGCTGGAGGGCGCTCGCCTCGGTGCGCTCGGTTTCGGAACGGTTGCGTTCGACTTCCGTCAGCTGGCGCTGGTTGGTCGCTTCGGCTTCCAGGCGCTTGGTGTCGGCGAGCTGATGGCGGAAGCCTTCGAGCGCCTTGGCGACCGAGCCGGTCTCGTCGGAACGGTCCTGGCCGGCGATGGGCTGGGTGTAGACGCCCTTACCGAGCGTGGCGACGTCGGCGACGAGGCCGGCGAGCGGCTTCTGCACGAAGGTGCGCACGGCGAAGTAGAGACCGGCAAGCACCGTCGCCAGCACGATCAGGCCGCCGATGATCATCATATAGGTCTGATCCTGCACCGGCGCGTTGATCGCGGTGCGCGGCACGTCGACGATGACCGCCCAGGTCGTGTTGATGTCCGGCAGGGCGAAGGGATAGACGACGCGGTCGAACGATGCGAGCTCGTCGAAGGAGAGATCCTTGATATGGCCGATCTTGCCGCTGGCAAGCGCTTCCTTCACGACATCGGCGCCGGTCGAATCGTAGTCCTTCATCAGGAGGTCCGCGACGGGGGCGACGATCCACTTGCCGGACTGCGAGAGCAGCATGACGCGGCCTTCGCCGAAGGGCCGAAGCTGGTTGAGCTTGTCGGACAGCGTCTTCAGCGAGACGTCGACGCCCGTGACGCCGATCATCTTGCCGTCCACCTTCACCGGATAGGCGATGGAGGCCATCGTCAGGCCTTCGCCGGTGGAGGTCTCCTGGTAGGGCGAGCTCATGGCGCCCTTGCCGCTCTGCGCGGCCAGCGCATACCACTCGGCCTTGTAGTCGGATTCAAAGGTCGACAGCGTGATCGTGCCGTCCTTGCGCTTCGTCCAGTAGGGGTTGAACGAGCCGTCCTTGAAGGTGCCGGTCTCCAGAAGCTCGGGCATGCCGCGCGACTGGCCGTCGAAGGCGTTGGGTTCTTCCGCAAACCAGCTGCCCAGCGCGAAGCTGTTCTTTTCCGTGTTCGCCTTGAGGATGCCGACGACTGCCTTGCGGTCAAGGATGCCGGCCGCATGGCCCTGCTCGATGACGCCGCCCATGGCGCGCGCCGCGCCGGCCAGCCCGCCGATCTCGGCCGCGATGTCGGACGCGATCGCCTTCGCCTCGGTGTCGGCCTGCGTATAGACGAGGTCGGAAACGCGGCCCTGGGTCTGGCCGATGAGAACGGTGTTGGAGGCGAGCATCACCAGGGCGATGGTACCGCCCGTGACCGCGATGAGCTTCGTCGCGAGCGACTTGGCCTTGAACTTGAACATGAAATCCTCACCATGAGAGACGTCCGCGGCGACGGCCGCGAAGGGGCACATTCGTTTGCGGGGGTCTCCATCATGGAGGGCAGGGCGCGCGACCAGCGCCGGAAACGGGCCGCACCCGTCAAGGGCGCGGCGTTTCAGGACTTCAGTAACCGATAAAATATTAATAAAGAACCAAGCATTGCCCGGCGTGTCGACGCAACAGGCTGAATTTTCAGGCGTCGCGGTCAATGCGACGCCCTGTGCTCCATTTGCGAAGCGGCCTCAGACTTCCGCGTCGACGGCGGAGGCGAAGGGGATGGACGGCTGGGCGCCGGGCTTGAGGCAGGCGAGCGAGCCGGCGACTGCCGCGCGGCGCAGCGCATCCTTGAAGGCAAGGCCGGCATCGAGCGAGGCGGCGAGATAGCCGCAGAACGTATCGCCGGCCCCGACCGTATCGACGGGCTCGATGACAAGGCCGTCGGCGCGGAAGATCTCGCCCTTGCGGATGGCGATGACGCCGTCGGCGCCGAGCGTCACGATGATCGTCTGGCCGCTTGCGCCGTGCAGCGCCCGCATGGTCGCCTCACGCGTCTCTGCGGAGAGTTCACCCTTGCCGACGAAGAGGTCGAACTCCGTCTCGTTGGCGACGAGAATGTCGGCCATCGCACCCAGGCGGCGCGCGTCCGGGCTGAAGGGCGCGATGTTGACGACCGAGGTGACGCCCCGGGCCTTGGCGGCGACGAGCGCGGCTTCGATGGAGGCATTGGGGATTTCGAACTGCAGCATGAGGTAGTCGCCGCGCGTCATGGCGCCGACCGTGCGCTTTGCGTCCTCCTCGGTGACGGTGCCGTTGGCGCCGGGCACGACGACGATGACGTTCTCGCCGTCGTCCTCGGCAACGAGGATATGGGCGGTGCCGGTCGCCTCCGCCGCGGAGCGCACGCCGTTGAGGTCGACGGCCGCATCGGCGAGCAGCGCGAGCGCCTGGCTACCGAGACGGTCGTCGCCGACGGCACCGGCCATGCGCACGATGGAGCCCGCGCGGCGAGCGGCGAGCGCCTGGTTGGCGCCCTTGCCGCCGGCGGCGGTGGTGAAGCTGGTGCCGATCACCGTCTCGCCCGGTTTTGGCAGGCGTTCCGGCGTGGCGATGAGGTCCATGTTGATGGAACCGAAGACGGTGATCATGAGAAAGCCCCTTGTCGTTTCCGGCGGACACTGCCCGAGGCGCTTAGTCCTCGTCAACTACCCTCAGCCGCAAGGACCCCGCCCGGCCCTCCGCGGCCTTCTCCGTCGGCTGGGAAAGCGCCGAAACCGTCTCGAATTCCAGCTCGCCGATGCGCGCGCCGCGCCGCGCCAGTTTCTCCGTCGAGGTGAGGATGAGATCGACGTCTTTCTGCGCCGACGTGAAATGGCCGTGCAGCTTGCGCACCCGGTCGTCGAGCCGCGTCAGATCGTCCATCAGCCGCGTCACTTCGCCCTGGATGACATGCGCCTGCTCGCGCATGCGCTGGTCCTTCAGGAGCGCCTGCAGCACCTGCACGGAGAGCATCAGCAGCGAGGGGGAGACGATGACGATACGCGCCCGGTGCGCCCGCTGCACGACGGCCTCGAAATTCTCGTGGATGCTGGCGAAGATCGATTCCGACGGCACGAAGAGGAAGGCGGTATCCTGGGTCTCGCCGACGAGCAGGTACTTTTCCGCGATATCGCGGATATGCACCTCCATGTCGCGGCGGAACTGGTGGGCGGCGAGCTTGGCGGCTTCCGGGGAACGTCCGTCCGACAGCGCGTTCCACGCCTCCAGCGGGAACTTCGCATCGACGACGAGCGGCGGCTGGCCGTTCGGCATGCGGATCGTGCAGTCGGGGCGCACGCCGTTGGAAAGCTGCGCCTGGAACTGGTAGGCGCCGGCCGGCAGCGCGTCGGCGATGATCGTCTCCATGCGCGACTGGCCGAAGGCGCCGCGCGTCTGCTTGTTGGAGAGAATGGCCTGCAGGCCGACGACGTCTTTCGCCAGCGACTGGATGTTGGTCTGGGCATTGTCGATGACGGCAAGGCGTTCCTGCAGGCGGCGCAGGTTCTCGTGCGTGGCGCGCGTCTGCTCGGAGATCGACTGGCCGAGCCGCTGGGTGAGGCCGTCGAGCCGTGTATTGATCGCCTGGTTCGTTTCCGACTGCTTCGAGCCGAAGACTTCGGCCATAGCGGCGACGCGGCCCTGCATCTCGGTCTGCGCCTTCAGAAGCTCGGCAAAGCGCAGCTCCGCCATGGTGGCGGCCTCGCGCTGGCGAGCCTGGCTGCGCCGGGCGGAAAGAACGCCGAAGACGGCGAGAAGCGCCGCCGCAAGCAGCACGAGCGCCGGGCCGGGGCCACCGAACCGGGCGAGGAAGGAGGAGAGGAGCGCGTCGAGGGCAGGATCGATCATGCCGCGACCTTATCACGGATTGCGGCGAAAACCAGATCATAACGTGAACATGTCGCGCGAGACCCGGGCGAAGTCGATTGAAAGCACAAACAAACCGCGCTAAGGGAGGCGCATGACCATCAAGCCGCTGATTATCCTTCCCGATCCGATCCTTCGCCAGGTCTCCAGGTCCATCGAGACTATCGATGGCGAGGTCAAGAAGCTCGCCGACGACATGCTGGAGACGATGTACGATGCGCCCGGCATCGGCCTTGCCGCCATCCAGATCGGCGTCGCCCGCCGCATGCTGGTGCTCGACGTGGCCAAGGACGGCGAGGACAAGAAGCCGCTCGTCTTCATCAACCCGGAAATCGTCGCCTCCTCGGCCGAACGTTCGGTCTATGAGGAAGGCTGCCTGTCGATCCCGGATTATTATGCCGAGGTCGAGCGTCCGGCCGCCATTACCGTCAAGCATCTCGACCGCGACGGCAAGGAACAGCTGACGCAGGCCGACGGCCTGCTCGCGACCTGCCTCCAGCACGAGATCGATCATCTCAACGGCGTGCTGTTCATCGACCATATTTCCAAGCTGAAGCGCGAAATGGTTATCCGCAAGTTCACCAAGGCGGCGAAGATGCGCGGCAGCAAGGCGCTCTGAGGCGGCAAGGCCGCCCTGTTCCCTTTCACGGAGGCTGACCGATGGCCCTTCGCATCATCTTCATGGGTACGCCGGACTTCTCCGTTGCGACGCTGGAGGCGCTGGCCGAGGCCGGCCACGAGATCGTCGCGGTCTACTCGCAGCCACCCCGTCCGGCCGGCCGGCGGGGCCTGGAGCTCGTGGCCTCGCCCGTCCATCAGGCGGCCGAAAAGCGCGGCATCCCCGTCTTCACGCCGGTCAATTTCCGGGATGAGGCGGACCGTGCGGCCTTCCGCGCCCACGATGCCGACGTCGCCGTCGTCGTTGCCTATGGCCTGCTGCTGCCCGAAGCGATCCTGACGGGCACGCGGCTCGGCTGCTATAACGGGCATGCCTCGCTCCTGCCGCGCTGGCGGGGTGCGGCGCCCATCCAGCGGGCGATCATGGCCGGAGATGCCGAGACGGGCATGATGGTCATGAAGATGGACAAGGGGCTGGATACCGGCCCGGTCGCGCTGACCCGTCGCGTGCCGATCGCCGAGACCATGACGGCGGGCGAGTTGCACGATGCTTTGATGCAGGCGGGTGGCGCGCTGATGGCCGAGGCCATGGGCAAGCTCGAGGCCGAAGACCTGCCACTGACGCCGCAGGCGGAGGAAGGCGTGCTCTACGCCGCCAAGATCGACAAGACAGAGACGCGCATCGACTTTTCCAGGCCTGCGCAGGACGTACACAACCATATCCGTGGCCTGTCGCCTTTTCCCGGCGCCTGGTTCGAACTGCCGGTCGCCGGCAAGCCGGAGCGGGTGAAGGTGCTGGCAAGCGAACGCATCGATACGGCCGCCGTCCGGCCGGCCGGTACGGTGCTCGACGACCGGCTGGTCATTGCCTGCGGCGAGGGCGCCGTGCGGCTCGTGCGGCTGCAGAAGGCCGGTGGAAAGCCGCTCGATGCGGCCGATTTCCTGCGCGGCACGCCCGTTGCCGCCGGCGAGGTCCTCGCCTGATGCCGCGCTATCGCCTGCGCATCGAATATGACGGCACGCCCTATGTCGGCTGGCAGCGGCAGGACAACGGCCATTCCGTACAGGGGGCCATTGAGGCGGCGATCCTGTCGCTGACCGGCGAGACGGTCTCGATCCGCGGTGCGGGTCGTACGGATTCCGGCGTACACGCCATGGGTCAGGTCGCCCATGCCGATCTTTCGCGCCCGTGGAAGGAGCACACGCTCCGCAACGCGTTGAATGCGCATCTCGGCATGGCCGGCGAACGTGTCGCGATCCTCGATGCGGCGGAAGTGCCCGACGATTTCGATGCCCGCTTTTCCGCGGTGCGGCGGCATTATCTCTACCGCATCGTCTCGCGGCGTGCGCCGCTGGCGCTGGACGCGAACCGCGCCTGGTTCGTCGCCAAGGAACTGGACCATGAGGCCATGCATGCGGCAGGCCAGGCGCTGGTCGGCAAACATGACTTCACCACCTTCCGTGCGGCCCAGTGCCAGGCCAAAAGCCCCGTGCGCACCATCGACAAGCTGGACGTGACCCGCAGCGGCGATCTCATCGAGATGCGCGTCTCGGCGCAGAGCTTCCTGCACAACCAGATCCGCTCCTTCGCCGGCACGCTCAAGCTGGCGGGCGAGGGCAAGTGGACGGCGGACGACGTGCGCGCCGCGCTGGAAGCGCGCGACCGCAAGGCCTGCGGCCCCGTGGCGCCGCCGGACGGGCTTTACTTCATGGCCGTCGACTACTGAGGAAGAGCATTTCGGTGACGAGCGGTTCGCCGGAATCGCCCGAACCTCTTGTCTTTGTCGCAGGATCCGACGCCCAAGCGATGCCGCTTGGGCTGGAAATGCGCTAAGCCGGCAGTGTGCCGAGAAGGCGCTGCAATTCCTGTCCGACGATCATTGGCGGCAGCACGAAGATCGCGGTCATGGCGGCGGCGAGCAGCGTCTGCTTGCCGACGCACATCCAGACCAGCCGGAACTGCAGCACGACGCTCGCCCCGAAGACCGCATAGAGCAGCAGGCCCGCAAAGGGCGCGCTTGTCGGCAACACGAGCGTCAGCGCGAAGGGTAGCGCCGCGGCATAGGCGAAGGGAACGGCGATCCAGTTGCTCGCCGTCACCACCGTCGCAAGATATTGAGCATAACCGAGCGGCCGGGCCAGTGCGGCCAGAAGCACCAGCGGCAGCATCCAGCCGGCGACATCGATCGTCAGCAGCTTGACGAAGAAGGAGAGGCCGGCGGGCGTGTCGGCCGGCATGCTGGCGAGATAGTAGAGCCGCCAGGAGGCCCAGATGACGGCGAAGGCCGGAAGGCACCAGAGGAACGCCCAGAAGGAGCGCGCAAACCCCCGCAGCGTCAGGTCCAGCCAGCCGAAACCTTCCGGCTTCTGCTTGAGGAGCAGGTAGACGCCGGTAAGATAACGCTGGAGCTCTTCAAGCCCGGGCATCGCCGAACCAGTGCTCGATGAAGGTCTGGTAGATCACGGTCAGCGTCTCGAGATCGGCGACCGCCACCCGTTCGTCCACCATGTGCATGGTCTGGCCGACAAGACCGAATTCCACGACGGGGCAATAGTCCTTGATGTAGCGGGCGTCCGAGGTGCCGCCGGTCGTCGACAGCTTGGGCGCCCGGCCGGTGACGGCCTCAACGGCGCCCGACAGCGAGGCGATGAGCTGGTTGTTGCGCGTCAGGAAGACGTGGCTCGGCCGCTCGGCCCAGACGAGATCGTAGCGCACGGGTTCGCGGCCCGGCCGCAGCCGCTCGTCGCTTGCGGCGGCATCGAGCCTGCGGACGATCTCGTCCATCACGGTCTCGGCCGTCCAGGTATCGTTGAAGCGGATGTTGAAGCGCGCGAGCGCCTTGCCCGGCACGACATTGGTGGCGGGGTTGCCGATATCGATGGTGGTGACTTCGAGGTTCGACGGCTGGAAGCTTTCCGTGCCGGCGTCGAAGGGCGGATGCATCAGCGCGTCGGTGAGCGCGATGACGCCGCGCACAGCATTGTCGGCCAGGTGCGGATAGGCGGCATGACCCTGTACGCCATGCACGGTGAGCGTACCGGAAACGGAGCCGCGGCGGCCGATCTTGATCATGTCGCCGAGCTGATCCGGATTGGTCGGCTCGCCGACGAGGCATGCGTCCCAGCGTTCGCCGCGTTCGGCCGCCCATTGCAGGAGCTTGATCGTGCCGTTGACGGCCGGACCTTCCTCGTCGCCCGTGATGAGGAAGGAGAGGGAGCCCTTCGGCGGGCCGTTCTTCTCGATCTGGCGCGCGACGGCGGCGACGAAGCAGGCGATGCCGCCCTTCATGTCGACCGCGCCGCGGCCGAACATCTCGCCGCCCGCAATCTCCGCGCCGAAGGGCGCATGGGTCCAGGCGGCCTCGTCGCCGACCGGCACCACATCCGTATGGCCGGCGAACATCAGATGCGGCCCGTCGCTGCCGATACGGGCATAGAGGTTTTCGATATCGGGCATGCCCGGCTCGCGGGCGACCATGCGCTCGACCGTAAAGCCGAGCGGCTCCAGCATGGCGGCAAGCGCCGTCAGGGCGCCGCCCTCGGCGGGCGTTACGGAGGGGCAGCGGATGAGCGTGGCGAGGTTTTCGATGGGGTTGGTGGAGGTCATGGGCATGCGGTCACAGCGCGATAGGGGAAGGGAATCGAGATGTAGCCGATCGGCCAGGGCCTGTCACGCGGCGGCAGGCGCCGTCAGTCCCCGGGGCGATCGGTGCGCCGGCCATAATCGTTGGGCCCGGCGGTGCCCGGCCAGACGAGGAAGGCAAGAAGCGCGAAGAAGGAAATGGCCGGAATGAAAAGGCAGATGATGAGCGCCGTCGGCAGGTTCATGTCGTGCAGGCGCTTGATCGTCAGCATGACGGAGGAGACGGTCGCGACGATGCCGACGCCGAAGAAGACGAAGGACCAGAGAACGAAGGAGGGATCCTCCTTCGGCACGATGATGATACGGGCGAAGGCTGCCGAAAGCAGCATGACCCAGAAGCCCCAGGCGAGCGCGAAGGGCGCGCGGCTGAGGCGGCCGGACCAGCCGAAGAAGAGCCAGGTGAGGCTCGGCCCCTGCTCTTCGACGGCTGCCATGGATCAATCCCGGAGAAGTTCGTTGATGCCGGTCTTCGAGCGGGTCTGGGCATCGACGCGCTTGACGATGACGGCGCAGTAGAGGCCTGGCGCCGGCAGGCCGTTCGGCATGGTCTTGTCGGAGGGCATGGAGCCGGCGACGACGACCGAATAGGGCGGCACTTCGCCATAGGTCACTTCGCCCGTCGCCCGGTCGACGATCTTGGTCGACTGGCCGATGTACACGCCCATGGAGATCACGGAGTTCTCTTCCACGATCACGCCTTCCACCACCTCGGAGCGGGCGCCGATGAAGCAGTTGTCCTCGATGATGGTGGGGTTGGCCTGCAGGGGCTCCAGCACGCCGCCGATGCCCACGCCGCCGCTCAGGTGCACGTTCTTGCCGATCTGGGCGCAGGAGCCGACCGTGGCCCAGGTGTCCACCATGGTGCCTTCATCGACATAGGCGCCGATGTTCACGTAGGACGGCATCAGGATGGCGTTGGGCGCGATATAGGCCGAGCGGCGCACCACGCAGTTGGGCACGGCGCGGAAGCCGGCCTTCTCGAATTCGTTGACGCTCCAGCCGTCGAACTTGGAAGGCACCTTGTCCCACCAGGCCGATTCTCCCGGGCCGCCCTTGACGATTTCCATCGGGTTGAGGCGGAAGGAGAGCAGGACCGCCTTCTTGAGCCACTGGTTGACCGTCCAGGTGCCGTCCTCGCCGCGCTCGGCGACACGGACCTTGCCGGTGTCGAGCAGGTTCAGCGACGTCTCAACCGCATCGCGGACTTCGCCGCGCGTGGACGTGTTGATGCCGTCCCGTTCCTCGAAGGCGCGGTCGATGGTTGCGGACAATGCGGTGAGGTTGGACGTGTTCATCGGAATTCCTTAAACTTCGACGCTTATTTTCGATGGTCGGGATGCCGGAAGGTCGATTTCATCAATCTGCAAGATGCTCTAGAGCAAGTGCCGGGAAAGATGAAGCCCCTTTCCGGCAGATACTGTCGCACGGGCGAAGTGGTAATCCCGTGCGGCGAGACAGCAGACCGGAAGGCAGGAAGTGACATGGCAAGACTGAAGAAGAAAAGCCTGCGCCGCAAGGATGGCGTGTGGGATCCGTTGGCCGACAGCGCGCAGGACAAACACCGCGCCGCCGTGGTGCCGCAGACGCCGCAATCGGCCCATCCCGCCTATAGGCTTGCCTATGTCGACGACGATTTCCTCTGCCGCGAGGAGCTGCGCCCGGTGCGCCTGCAGCTCGAATTGCTGAAGGTGGAGATGATGCTCGCCGAGCGCGGCATCAAGTCGACCGTCGTCATGTTCGGCGGCGCGCGCATTCCCGCCCCCGGCCAGGACGCCTGGGCGGCGCGCAACGAGACGCAGCGCGTGAACCTGGAGGCCGCCTCGGTCTATTACGAGGAAGCGCGCAAGTTCGCCCGCATGTGCTCGGAAAAGTCGGCCGAGCTCGACTTCAAGGAATATGTCGTCGTCACCGGCGGCGGGCCAGGCGTCATGGAGGCGGGCAACCGCGGGGCAGCCGATGTCGGCGCGCCCTCCATCGGTCTCAACATCGTGTTGCCGCACGAGCAGGCCCCGAACCCCTATGTGACGCCCGAACTCAGCTTCAACTTCCACTATTTCGCGATCCGCAAGATGCATTTCCTGCTGCGCGCCAAGGCCGTCACCGTATTCCCCGGCGGCTTCGGCACGCTGGACGAACTGTTCGAGACCGTGACGCTGATGCAGACCGGCCGCATGGCGCTGGTGCCGCTCATCCTGTTCGGCAAGGCTTTCTGGCACAAGATCATCGATTTCGATGCGCTCGCGGCCTTCGGCACGATCGCGCCCGGCGACGTGGAACTGATGCAGTTCGTCGAAACGGCGGACGAGGCCTGGGACATCATCGTGAAATTTTACGAGAAGCTGGAAGCCGATCACGCGGTAGCGGCGGAGGGATAAGGCTCCGCGATAGCCGAGGCCTCCGGGCAGGAGAGACCTTGCTTGCATAAAAGACGCCCCGGTTTTCGGCCGGGGCGTTTCAGTCGGGCGTGCTGGGAGGTTACTTCTTGTGGCGCTTGCCGATCTCGTCGGGCGTGATGAAACCGTCGCCGTTGCGGTCGCGCTGTTTGAACATTGCCGCAGCGGCAGTTTCCAGTTCGGCCTTGGTCAGCGTACCGTTTCCGTCCGCATCGGCGCGCTCGAACAGGCGAGCGCCCCGGCGGTCCATGCGGGCGTCACGCAGGGCCGCACGGGCGGCGTCGCGGGCTTCGCCTTCGGTGGCCTTGACCGCGCGATAGGCCTTGCGGGCGTCCCGGAATGCCTCGCGCTTGGCATCGACTTCCGCCTTCGTCACCTCGCCATTTCCGTCCGCATCGAAGCGCTCGAAGGTCTGGGTGGCGCGGGCCAGCATCTCGGCCGGCGAGAGTTTGCCGTCCTTGTCGGTGTCGAGGCGCTTCAGCATGCGCTCGGCGCGGTTTTCACCACCCTTGCCGTGATGCCCCTTGCCGTTGTGTCCTTTCCCGGAGCGGGCATCTGCCGTGTCGAGGACGCCGTCCTTGTTGCCGTCACGCTGCGCGAAAATGTTTTCCGCGGCGGTGAGCACCTCGGCCTCGGAGAGCGTGCCGCTCTTGTCGGCATCCGTCCGGTCGAACATTTTTCCCGCGCCCGGCAGACGGTAGGGGCCGGCGGCGCGCAGCGCCTCGCGGGCCTTGTCCTTGTCGGCCTCGCCCGCATCGCGAACCGCCTTGCGGGCGTTCTGCAAGGCTTCGTGACGCGTCTTGATCTCGTCCTTCGTCACCGCGCCATTGCCGTCGGTGTCGAAGGCCTTGAAGGCGGCGGATATGCGCGTCTTGAACTCGTCGAGCGAAACCTTGCCGTTCTTGTCGGCGTCGAGGCGTTCGATCATCGCGGCGTGGTGCTTGTGATGTTTTCCTTCGCCCTTGGCGGCGAAAGCGGGGGCGGCAGCACCCGAAAGAAGCAGGCCGGCGGCAACGGCGCCGAGAAGAAGGTCCTTTTTAGCCATGGTCATTCCTTTCATCCATCGTCCCTTGGGAGCGCAGGATAAAGGGAATGCCGGCCGGGGCCAGTTACAAATTGGTAATTCAACCATTTGACGGAAAAGGGATTTTTCCGTGTCTGGAATATGTCCGGCCTAAAGCAGCGCGTTGAGGAAGCCGGTGAGGTTCGACGTCGCATAGTCGATATGCTTGTCGTCCTCCGTGCGCTTTTCCCAGGCGTCGACGAATTCGTGGTCAATATCCTGGGGCACCAGCAGCACCGTCTTCATGCCCAGCGCCTTCGGCACGAGCAGGTTGCGCGGCAGGTCCTCGAACATGACGGCGTGCTGCGTATCGACCCGGTGCAGCGCCATGAACTTGTCATAGGTCGCGCCCGCGGGCTTGGGCACATAGTCCGCCGCCACGATGTCGAAGACGTCGTCGAAATGATGGAAGATGCCAAGGGCCTTGGCCGCCATCTCGGCGTGCTTCACGCTGCCATTGGTGAAAATGAACTTGCGGCCGGGCAGCGCCTGGATCGCTTCGCCCAGCGACAGGTCCGGCGACAGTACGTCGTAATTGATCGCATGCGCCTTTTCGAGGAAGTCGGCGGGGTCGATATGGTGGTGGATCATCAGCCCCTTCAGCGTGGTGCCGTGATCGAAATAGTATTGCTTCTGCAAGGCGCGCGCGTCTTCGCGCGACAGGCCCAGCAAGGCCGAGACGTAAGCCGTCATGTTCTTGTCGATCTGGGCGAAGAGATCGACATGGTGCGGATACAGCGTGTTGTCGAGGTCGAAGACCCAGTCACGCACGTGGGAAAAGTCGGCTTTGTTCGGAAGGTCGCTCATGGCCCGTCTTATGGCACGGGTGCTGGGCGAGGGAAACGGAATTTTCCGTGTGGGACGGGCCTGACGATGGATTTGACGCGGCCCGCATGCTAGCGGGCTCGGCATGGAAACCTGGGTTCTCATCACCATCGCCGCGGCCTTTCTGCAGAACGTCCGCTCCGCCATGCAGAAACACCTGAAGGGCCGCATGGGCACGACGGGCGCAACCTTCGTGCGCTTCGGCTTCGGCATGCCCTTCGCGCTCCTCTACATGGCGATCCTCGCCTTCGTGCTCGCCCGGCCGCTGCCGGTGCCGAACGGCACGTTCTTCCTCTGGGCGATCATTGGCGGCATCGCGCAGATCGCGGCGACCTTCCTGCTCGTCCACCTCTTTTCGTTCCGCAACTTCGCGGTCGGCACGGCCTATTCGCGCACCGAGCCGGCGCAGGCCGCGCTGTTCGGTCTCGTCTTCCTCGGCGAGCGAGCCTCCGCCGGCACGCTGGTCGCCATCGCGATCTCGGTCGTCGGCGTCATGGTCATCTCGGTCGCGCGCAGCGTCGTCTCCGTGCGATCGCTCTTCACCTCGGTGCTGACGCAGACGGCCGGCATCGGCCTTCTCTCCGGCACCTTCTTCGGCGTTTCCGCGGTCGCCTACCGCTCCGCCTCGCTGGCGCTCGCGCCCAGCCTGCCGGCGCCGGACTATGCGGTGCAGGCGAGCTACACGCTCGTCTTCGTCATCATCCTGCAGACCGTGCTGATGTTCGGCTGGATCCTGGCGCGCGAACGGGCCGAACTGCCGCGCATCGCCGCGGCCTGGCGGCCGGCGCTGCTGGTCGGTTTCGTCGGCGCCACGGCCTCCTTCGGCTGGTTCATGGCGATGACATTGCAGCAGGCGGCGGTGGTGAAGGCGCTGGCGCAGGTGGAGATGCTGTTCACCTTCGCCTCCACGGTCTTCATCTTCAAGGAACGCATCAACCGGCTGGAAATGCTCGGCTGCGCGCTCATCGTCGTCGGCGTGCTGGCGCTGCTCTTCTACGGCTGAGCGCCTTTACCATCGCGGCCCGCCACGCTAGTTTGCGGGCCTTCGACGCACGGACAAGGGAACGGGACCATGGATGGATTCATGCGCGGCGCGGGGGAGTTCCTGCTGCTGCTCGGCGCGATCTATGCGGTCACCGTGGCGATCTACTTCATCCTCGGTTTCGGCATCACCTGGTTGAACGACCGCAACCCGGAGCGGCGCATCCAGAAGAACCGGCGCGGCGAGAAGCGCAAGATGGCCGAGATCCGTCTCAGCATGGCCTCGATCCTCGTTACCTGCCTTTCCGTGGCCATCGGCCTCTTCGCGCAGTACAAGGGCTGGGCCTGGACGCCCTGGGCGTTCTCCTGGTGGACGGCGGTGCCGCTCTTCCTGCTCGCCATGGTGCTGTTCGACGCCTGGTTCTATTTCGCCCATCGCCTGCTGCACACCAAGCTCTTCTACCGCTTCCACCTGGAGCATCACCGCAGCGTCGCGCCCACCGTCTGGAGCAACGATTCCATCGGCCTCGTCGATACGGCGCTGTCGCAGGGCTTTTATGCGGTCATCGTCTTCATCGTGCCGTTCCCGCCGCTGATCCTCATCGCCAACCGTCTGTTCGACCAGGTCAACGGTACGTTCGGCCATGCGGGTTTCGAGTATTTCGCGTCGAAGACATCACGCTATCCCTCGCCCATGCTGTGCACGACCTATCACGACCAGCACCACGCGGAGTTCAAGTATAATTTCGCGAACTATTTCTCGTTCTGGGATCGCGTCATGGGCACGATCTCGCCCGTCTACGACACGCGCGTCGAGACCTTCGAGAAGGAAGCGCCGCCGCTGAAGCTGACGCTCGCCAAGGAGGCGGCGTCGCAGGGTCGCGACGCCGTCTGAAAGAGGCTGGTAGGAGAATCCGGCTGGGAAAAGCCTGAGATCAGGGAACGATCAGCGTGCCTGCGCCGTGCTCGGTGAAGATTTCGAGCAGCACGGAATGGGCGGTCTTGCCATTGAGGATGACGACGCCCTGGACGCCCGCCTTGATGGCGTCGATGCAGGTTTCCACCTTCGGGATCATGCCGCCGGAAATCGTGCCGTCCTTGATGAGCGCGCGCGCCTCTGCGACGGAAAGCTCCTTGATGAGCTGGCCGTTCTTGTCGAGAACGCCGGGAACGTCCGTCAGGAAGAGCAGGCGCGTGGCGCTGAGCGCGCCGGCGATGGCGCCGGCGAAGGTGTCGGCATTGATGTTGTAGGTGTGGCCGTCGCGGCCGGGGGCGACCGGCGCGATGACCGGGATCATCTCGGATTTGGCCAGGAGATCGATCAGCGTGCGGTCGACTTCCACCACCTCGCCGACGAAGCCGAGGTCGAGGATGCGCTCGATATTGCTATCCGGATCGATGACGGTCTTCTTGGCCTTTTCGGCGAAGACCATGTTGCCGTCCTTGCCGCACAGGCCGATGGCCCATTCGCCCGTCTGGTTGATGAGCGCGACGATTTCCTTGTTGATCGAGCCGGCGAGCACCATTTCGACGATCTCGACCGTCTTTTCGTCGGTGACGCGAAGGCCGCCCTCGAATTTCGATTCGATGCCCATCTTGGTCAGCATCGCGCCGATCTGCGGGCCGCCGCCATGCACGACGATGGGGTTGACGCCCGATTGCTTGAGAAGTGCGATGTCGCTCGCGAAAGCCTTGCCCAGCTCGGCATTGCCCATCGCGTGGCCGCCGTATTTCACCACGATGGTCTTGTTTTCGTAGCGCTGCATGAAGGGCAGGGCTTGCGCGAGAAGGCGGGCTTGGGTTTCGCTTTCGGATAGGGACATGGCGGCCTCGTGGAAATGAACGGGGCCTGTTTAACGCATGTTGTGTGACGATGGAATGATCCGCCGGGCAACGCCCGCGAAAAAGCGGGACGACCGCTGGCAGGAAGGGGCCTTGGGGAATATGATCGGTATCTTGCACGTTGAGCAAACACGGATCGACTTCCTATATAGGGAGAGGTGGGACCCGTGTCCCGCGATCGTCCCTTGAACCGAGAGAGTGCATGAGCCGATGACGGCGTCAGACCGAGAGATGAGAGGCCCCCGCTGCGACGAGGTGATGGCCGGCGAATATGTGCTCGGCGTTTTGTCCGCCGAGGATCGCCGACGGGTCGAGGCGCGGCTGGCCAGCGACCGGCAGTTCGCCGCCATGGTGAGCCGCTGGGAGGAAAATCTCTCCACCTTCGCCGATGAACACGAGACGCTGCCGCCTCCACCGCCCAGCCGTGCTGCCGCCTCTCCGGCGGCGCCCGGCGCCGCGCCGCGCGATGCGGTGCTCTCGGGCAAGGTCGCCGGCGGCTGTTGGCATTCGCTGGCGCTCTGGCGGGCGCTGGCCGTGGCCTCGCTTGCGGTCGCCGCGGGCCTCGGGATTTCCATGAGCGCGCTTCTCGCGCCGCATGCCGTACCCGGCGGCCGGCTGATCGCGGATCTTGCGGGGGATGGCGCCCCCGTCGGCCTCCTCGCCCACTATGACGAGGCGCGCGGCGTCGTGCGCCTTACGCCCGTTGCGAGCGGGGAAAAGGGCAAGTCGCTGGAACTGTGGCTGACCGAGGAGGGTAAGGCGCCCGTGTCGCTCGGCGTGCTGCCGCAGACGGGCGAGGGCGAGATTGCCGTGCCGGCGGCCCTGCGCGGCCGCCTCGCACAGGGCGCGACGCTGTCCGTCAGCGCCGAACCCTCCGGCGGCTCGCCGACGGGAAGCGCCAGCGGACCGTTCATCGCGGCCGGCGCCGTGCAGTTCGAATAGTTATCGCGCGATCGAGGTCAGGATGGCGCTGCGCAGCTCGTCCAGCCCGCGGCCCTTTTCCGACGAGGTCGAAAGCACCTCCGGATAGGCGGCCGGGCGCTTGACGATCTTCTGGCGCGTCTCCTCGATCAGGTGCGGCACGCCGGCATCCTTGATCTTGTCGGTCTTGGTTAGCACGACCTGGTAGGAGACGGCCGCCTTATCGAGCAGGGCGAAGACTTCTTCGTCGTTCTTCTTGATGCCGTGGCGGCTGTCGATCAGCACGTAGACGCGCTTCAGCGTGGAGCGGCCGCGCAGATAGTCGAAGACGAGCTTCGTCCAGGCGTCGACCTGTTCCTTCGGCGCCTGCGCATAGCCGTAGCCGGGCATGTCGACCAGCGCCATCGGCGGCAGGTCGCCCTCTTCACCGGAAAAGCCGTCGGGAACGAAGTAGTTGAGTTCCTGCGTGCGGCCGGGCGTGTTGGAGGTGCGCGCGAGGCCCTTATGGCCCACCAGCGCGTTGATCAGCGACGACTTGCCGACATTCGAGCGGCCGGCAAAGGCGATCTCCGGCGGTCCCTCGGGCGGCAGGAATTTCATGGCCGGCACGCCGCGGATGAAGATCCACGGCCTGCCGAACAGCGGCTTTTCGCCCTGGGGCGTCGTCTCGGTCATCGGTCTGGCCTTTGTTGTCAGCCCTTCGCTTCCCGGTTTTGGCCGGGAAAGTCAAGCGCGGCGCTGCCGCCAGAGCTCGACACCGAGATAGGAAAGCAGCGCGACCAGCACGACGATGCCGCCGATCACGGTGGGAATCCCGGGGATTTCGCCATGGATGACGGCGACCCAGAGCGGGGCGAGCACGGTCTCGGCGGTGCCGAGCAGGGCGGCGAGCGGGGAGGGAACGAGGCGCGCGCCGGTGACGAAGAGCGCAAGGCCGAGGCCGAAATTGAGCGCGCCGAAGACGACGAGGATGCCGAGCTCCTGCGCCGTCACGGCAAAGCCTGAGGCCTGGCTTGCCGCCGTGACCGCCGCGATGACGGTGCCGAGGAAGACGGCGGGCGTCATGCGCACATGGGCGAAGCGCCGCGTGATGATCGTTGCTGTGGCGAAGGCGAAGGCGATGAGGATGGCGAGCGCATCGCCCATCGGCGAGACCCGGCCGCCGAGCGATTCCGAGACCATGATGGCGACGCCCGCGATGACGGCCGCAATCGCGATCCAGGTGTGGACGGCGACCCGCTCGCGGAAGAGGAGCCAGGCCATCAGTGCCGCGATCAGCGGCACACCGGCCTGGATCAGGACGACATTGGCGACGGTGGTATAGGCGAGCGCCAGGATGAAGGAGGTGGAGGCGGTGGCAAAGCACACGCCGACCGCAACCCCGGCAAGACCCATGCCCTTGAAGAGCTGCAGCGTGCCGCGCGGCCCGTCGCGAAACAGCATGAAACCAAGCAGGAAGAGTGCGGCGAAGATCGAGCGCCAGAAGACGACCGTCCAGCCGTCCTCTATGGCGAGGAACCGGGCAAGCGTGCCGCCGAAGCTCCAGACGACGGCCGAGCCGAGCACGAGGGTGGCGCCAAAGCCCTGCCCCCGGCTGTCCGGAAGGGTGGGGGTAACCGGAAGCGTCGAAGCGGACATGATGGGCTCAGGAAAGAGAGGTGGAGGCGAGCATGGCAGGAATGCGCCCGCATCGCTTCCATGCCAGCGACGGAGCGATGTCGCAAGCGGGGCAAAAGAAAACCCCGGCGCGAGGGCCGGGGTTTCCGCATGTTTTGCCTGAAGCGCGTCAGGATGGCTTCGGTTTCTTGCTGAGCAGGCCCTTCAGATTGTCGAAGAGCTCGATCTTCACGCCATGGCGCTTCATGATGATCGCCTGCTGGATGATCGACAGCGTGTTGTTCCAGGCCCAGTAGATCACGAGACCGGCCGGGAAGGTCGCCAGCATGAAGGTGAAGACCAGCGGCATCCAGGTGAAGATCATCGCCTGGGTCGGATCCGGCGGCGTCGGGTTCATGCGCATCTGCAGGAACATGGTGACACCCATGATCAGCGGCCAGACGCCGATCATCAAGACGTGCGGCACGTCGTAGGGCAGCAGGCCGAACAGGTTGAACAGCGACGTCGGATCCGGCGCGGACAGGTCCCGGATCCAGCCGAAGAACGGCGCATGGCGCATTTCGATCGTGACGTAGATGACCTTGTAGAGCGCGAAGAAGACCGGAATCTGCAGGAGGATCGGCCAGCAACCCGCCAGCGGATTGATCTTTTCCTCCTTGTAGAGCTGCATCATCGCCTGCTGCAGCGCCATGCGGTCGTCGCCGTGCTTGGCCTTCAGCTCTTCCATCTTCGGCTGCATCTTCTTCATGTTCGCCATGGAGGCGTACTGCTTGTTGGCAAGCGGGAAGAAGAGGCCCTTGACGACGATCGTGGTGATCAGGATCGCGATGCCGAAATTGCCGAAGTAGCGGAAGAAGAAGTCCATCAGCTGGAACATCGGCTTGGTGAAGAACCAGAACCAGCCCCAGTCGATCATCAGGTCGAAATGCGGAATGGCGTAGGACGTCTTGTAGCCGTCGATGATCGGTACTTCCTTGGCGCCGCCGAAGAACAGGTTCTTGACGTCGGCCTTCTGGCCGGGCGCGATGGTGACGTCGTCCTGGCGGTAGTCCGCCTGGTAGCGCGGACGGCCGTCCTGGAAATAGGAGAAGCGCGTCTCGTAGGGCGTCGCCTGCGGCGGCACCAGTGCGGTCGCCCAGTACTTGTCGGTGATGCCGAGCCAGCCGCCGGTCGCCTTGCCGGGCGTGACGGTCGTGTCTTCCTCGGTTTCCTTGTACTTGACTTCGTGCAGGCCGAGATCGCCGAGCACGCCGATGAAGCCTTCATGCAGCACGTAGACGGACGGATCGGTCGGCTTGAAGAAGCGCGTCGCACGGCCATAGGCCGAAAGGGCGATTGCCGCGTCGGTGCGGTTCTCGATGCTGTCGGTGATCGTGAACATGTAATGTTCGTCGACCGAGATCGTGCGGGTGAAGAGGACGCCCTTGTCGTTGGTGAAGGTGAGCTTGACCGGGGTCGTCTGCGTCAGCTTGCCGGCGCCGTCCTGCGTCCAGACGGTCTGGGGACCGGGAACCGTGCCGGTCGCGTCGCTGCCGACATAGCCGACTTCGGCGAAGTAGCCGTGTTCGGTCTCGGCGGGGCTGAGCAGCGTGATGATCGGGCTCGTCTTGTCGACGGTCTCGTGGAATTCCTTGAGCTTCAGGTCGTCGAAGCGAGCGCCGGTCAGGCTGATGGAGCCGGAAAGCGAGGGCGTGTCGATCTCGACGCGGGCGGACTTGGCAAGCGCCGCTTCCCGCGTTTCGGTGGTCGTCGCCTGGGCAGCGCCGCCCGGAAGCGCGCCGCTCGTGCCCGTTGCCGTCGTGGTGGTGGCGGCGGTGCCGCCCGACGTCGTCGTCTGCTGGCTCTGGGCGGCCTGCTGGGCTTCCAGCGCGGCGCGGTCCTTTTCCAGCTTGGGGTTCACATAAAGGAACTGCCAGGCGACAAGGATCAGCACGGACAGTGCGATCGCCACGAAATAATTGCGGTTCTTTTCCATCACTCTTTCCCGGGAGCAGCAGGGCGCTGCTGCTGCTTCTGTTTCTGCCTTGTCGCGATCCTGTCTTTGAGGCCGGCTTCAAGGGATTTGAAAGGTGCGTTCAGCACGTCCCTTCTCGCGACAACCACATAGTCGTGTCCGGGCTCCATTGCAAACCCGGCCGATAGCCGCACCGCCTCTTTCAGGCGCCGGCGCATGCGATTGCGTTCCACGGCATTGCCGTGCTTCTTGGTGACGGTGAAGCCGACGCGGGGCGCTTCGTCCGGCATCTGCCGGTCGCGCACTTCGAGAAGGAACAGGGATCCCCTGCGTTTCTCGCCCTCGCGCACAAAAAGAAACTGCGGACGGCTTTTCAGCCGTCCGACAGCAGATTGTCTAACAGTTTTCGTCATATGCCCGTCGCCTCTGTTCGGGCAAGCACGGCCTTAGGCCGAGAGACGTGCGCGGCCGCGGGAGCGACGAGCGGACAGGACCTTGCGGCCGCCCTTCGTTGCCATGCGGGCACGGAAACCGTGACGGCGCTTGCGAACAAGCTTGGAGGGTTGGTAGGTACGCTTCGACATTTATTTAATACCGCGGTGTGCGGCCCTTCTTGGGTTTGCATTACGCAAGCAGCGTTAAAGTCCGGCACGGCCAAGCCCTCGCGGGAAGGCAGGTTCCAGACGTGCGCGGCTTATAAGGGCAAAGACGGTCGAAAGTCAATTCCGACCGCGCGGCGCGGCAGGCTGTCACAATCATTAACGATCTTGCGACCACGGATTGTGCCCGGATTGCATTTTATCAAGACTGCATCCCCTTACGTCAATCGAAGCCCCCGGATTTCCGGGCTCTTGCGTACCGCCGCAATATTAGGCCTGCGGAATGTACTTGATTGTGCGGAGGTTGCATCAAAATCTAATTAACCTTTAGCGTTTACCGTTCATCCAAGGGTGAGGTGGATCGTGCCGTCTTGCCGATCGTTTATCCGTGCCTTGGAGTGTGACGTGAAGATACGCGGCAAGATCTATCTCATCGTGGGCGTGATGGGGCTCATCTCCGTCCTCATCGGCGGCATCGCCATCCATGTGGTCTCGGAATACAGCGAAAAACTCCACCAGTACGAGAACGCCGCCGATCGCGCCTTCCTGGGCGAACACCTGAACCGCCAGGTCACGGCCGTGGTGATGGAAGCGCGCGGCATCTATGCTTCCAAGGACATGGAAGGCGCCAAGAAATTTGCCGACGGCATCGGCAAGGAACTCGACGGCATCGATGCGACGTTGAACGAATGGCGCCCGCTGGTGCCGGACGAGCAGAAGGCCGCCTTTGACGCCGTGGTGGCGCGCGCCGCCGAGTTCCGCACGTTCCGTTCGGAAACCGCGCGTCTCGGCACCACCGTCTCCGTCGTCGCCGCCAACGAGCAGGGCAACAACGAAGGCAACCGCGCCAACCGCAAGGCTTTCCAGAAGGAGATCGATGCCGTCGTGCAGACGGACAACGAGAACCTGACGGCCATCAAGGACGAGATCGCGGCCTTCGAGACGCTGATGCTGACGCTGGTGCTCGGCACGGTCGGCGCGGGCCTCGTGCTCGGCGGCGGCATTGCCTTCTATATCGCCACCAATGAACTGAGCCGCCCGATCCAGAACGTCACCGATACGATGAAGCGTCTTGCCGGCGGCGATCTCGAAACGGAAGTGCCCTATGCGGACCGCAAGGACGAGATCGGCGAAATGGCCGGCGCCGTTGCCGTCTTCCGCCAGAACGCCATCACCGTGCGCGACCTCAATGCCCAGGAACAGGTGCTGCGCGAGAAGAGCGCGGACCTGCAGTCCTCCATCGCCACCGTCGTCCATGCGGCGGCGGCCGGCGACTTCTCCTCGCGCATCAGCAAGGATTACCAGAACGACGACCTCAACCGCTTCGCCCGCTCCGTCAACGAACTCGTTGCCGGCGTCGAGGACGGCATTGCGGAAACCCGCCGCGTCATCGGCGCGCTGGCGGAGGGCGACCTGACGCAGAGCATGGACGGCAGCTTCCGCGGCGCCTTCGCCGAGTTGCAGCAGAACGTCAATTCGACGCTCGCCACGCTTCAGCGCACGATGCGCGACGTGCGCGCCTCGACCGACGCCATCAACGCCAATTCCGGCGAACTGCGCAGCGCCTCGGACGACCTTTCCAAGCGCACCGAGCAGCAGGCCGCTGCGCTGGAGGAAACCTCCGCCGCGCTGGAAGAGATCACCGCCGCCGTCAAGAACTCCACCGAGCGCGCCAACGAGGCGAGCCTCATGGTGGGCGAGGCGACGCAGAGCGCCAAGCAGTCCGGCGATATCGTGCGCAACGCCATCGACGCCATGGGCCGCATCGAGCAGGCCTCCAGCGAGATCAGCCAGATCATCTCCGTCATCGACGAGATTGCCTTCCAGACCAACCTTCTGGCGCTGAACGCCGGCGTCGAGGCCGCCCGTGCGGGAGAGGCCGGCAAGGGCTTTGCGGTTGTGGCGCAGGAAGTGCGCGAGCTCGCCCAGCGCGCGGCAAGCGCGGCCAAGGACATCAAGGGCCTGATCACCAAGTCGGGCAGTGAGGTCTCCGTCGGCGTGAAGTACGTGCAGGAGACCGGCTCGGCCCTCTCCGACATCGAGCACCGCGTCGTCACGATCAACGAGCGCATCCATGCCATCGCCACAGCCGCCCGCGAACAGGCGACGGGCCTGCAGGAAATCAGCACCGCCATCAACCAGATGGACCAGGTGACCCAGCACAATGCCGCGATGGTGGAAGAGACCTCCGCCGCCACGCACAAGCTGAAGGGCGAGGCGGACGGCCTTGCCGATCTCGTCTCCCGCTTCCGCACCGGCGACGCCGTGCAGCGCGTCGCGGCCGTGCGGACCGAAACGCGGCCGGTCGAATCGCCGGCCCGCCGCATGATGGGCAATGTCGCCCGCGCCTTTGGCGGCAATCGCGGTTCTGCTGCGGTGGCGCAGGAGAGCTGGGAAGAGTTCTGAGCCCTTCCGCATAAAGATCAAAGGGCGCGGCGGCCGCAAGGTCGCCGCGCTTTTGTCTTTCTTGGGGCGGCGTTGGGGGCGGCGTTGGAAAAATTGCCGCAATCTCCTATAATTGGCTGTCGGCTGTGGCCGAAGATGCGTCGTCGATCCTCGGTCGCGATGTCGTGTGCCGCGTTGCGGCCTGTCCGGGAGTTGAGACATGGTGGAGAGAGACGGGACGCCGTCCCTGACCGAGACGCCGGTGCCGGCGGTCGGCTTTCTGTCCGGCCTGTCGGGTAAACTCCTGTTGCTCACCGCCGTCTTCGTCATGATCGCCGAAGTGCTGATCTTCGTGCCTTCGGTCGCCAATATGCGCCTGATGTGGCTGCGCGACCGCCTGAACACGGCTGCCGCCGCCAGTGTGGTCATCGAAGGCCTGCCGGATCAGGAACTGCCGCGCAACGTGCAGGTGGAGACGCTGCTGGCGACGGGCGCCAAGGCGATCGTGCTGAAGAAGCAGGATGCCTCGCGCATGGTGGCCGCCGTCGAGATGCCGCCGAGCGTCGATGGGCAATACGACCTCTCGGACGTTTCCACGCTGACCTCGATCTACGATGCCTTCGATACGCTGCTCTTCGGCGGCGACCGCACCATCCGCGTCTATGGCCCGGTCGGCGAGACGACGACCCGCATCGAGCTTCTTCTCAACGACAACGCCCTGCGCCGCGCCATGCTGCGCTACGCCCGCAATGTCTTCATCCTGTCGATGGTCATCTCGCTGGTGACGGCGAGCCCCATCTTCTTCGCGCTGAACCGCCTGCTCATCCGCCCGATCCGCCGCATGACCGCGAATATCCGCGAATTTGCCGCCGACCCCTCCAATCCCGCGCGTGTGCTGGAACCCTCCGGCGGGCGTGATGAGATCGCCGCCGCCGGCGTCCACCTTGCCGCCATGCAGCAGACCCTGCAGCGCACGCTGAAGGAACAGAAGAACCTCGCCGATCTCGGTCTTGCCGTGTCGAAGATCAACCACGACATGCGCAATATCCTCGCCTCCGCCCAGCTGATGTCCGACCGCCTCTCGGATGTCGACGATCCCGTGGTCAAGCGCGTCGCACCCAAGCTGTTGCGCAGCATCGACCGGGCGGTGGGCTATACCAAGGAGGTTCTGTCCTACGGCCGCATGCGCGAGCCCGAGCCGCGCCGCCGTTTCGTCGCGCTGCGCCCGCTGGTGCTGGAGGTTTCGGAAGTGCTGGCGATCGATGCGCGCGGCGACATCGATTTCGTCGCCCAGGTCGAGCCGGGTCTCGAAGTGGATGCGGACAGCGAGCAGCTCTTCCGTGTCATCCACAATCTCTGCCGTAACGCCGTCGAGGCCCTGTCGCAGGAGGGCAGCATCGAGCGGCGCACGGTGCTGGTGACGGGCCTGCGCACCGGGTCGGTCGTTTCCATCGCCATCGACGACAACGGTCCCGGCATGCCGGAAAAGGCCCGCGAGAACCTCTTCGCCGCCTTCCGCGGTTCGGTGCGCTCCGGCGGCACGGGCCTCGGTCTTGCCATCGCCCGCGAACTGGTGCTCGCCCATGGCGGCACCATCGCCCTGGTGGAAAAGGCGACGCCCGGCACGCTCTTCCGCATCGAGCTGCCCGACCGTCCCGTTCCCCTCGACGCGTTCCGCCACCGCGCCTGATCGCCAGGGCTTTCGCGCCGCTTCGTGACGGCACGATGAAAAAAGTACATTTTTTCTGCGAAAGGCGCTTGCAATAAACCCGCGCACCCTTTAGGAACCGCCTCGCAGCCGGGCAACACGCCCATCACTGCCAGCGCACCCGTAGCTCAGCTGGATAGAGCACCAGACTACGAATCTGGGGGTCAGGAGTTCGAATCTCTTCGGGTGCGCCATTCTTCCTCATTTCAGAACAGCATCAGGCGTCGAACATTCGCGCGACGCCGTGACACCGTACGCGTCCGTCAAGGAGGCTGATCGCCTCGCGCGGGGTTGTCCGTCCTGAGGCCTAGGTGCGTCTGCTCCATGTGCCGCTGACAAACCAGGAGCCGAGCGCGGCGGGGGCCTGCCCCTCCGTCCATTCGGGCGGCCACCAGTCGCCATTCAGGTGCTCGTAGTCTTCGTCGGTAAGCCAGGCCAGCGGACCACCCGGCGTGTCGTCCGGATCGAGCGAGTGCTTCAGACGGTCGTTCCGGCGCATCGCGCGCTCCAGGATTGCCAGTGTATCGACCTCGCGATCGCGCACCACCTTGCCTTTCCGGCAGGTGATGACGCGTTCTCTGGTGAACCACGACGACCATCCGTGGAAGCCCTGCACGAGCATCGGTCCTGTCGGAATGCGAAGGCAGCCGGTGAACCAGCCGGCGGATACCGGAAAGCGATCCGTGGGCACCAGCCTTAGAAACCAGGCGCGCATGGCATCAGAAAGGGGCAGTTCGTCCCATCCGAAGGTGCTCAGACAGGCAAGCCACAGACGGCCATCGGTAATGCTCCAGGTGCCGACATATTGACGATGGCAGGCCGTTGTCGTGCCCTCCGGAGCCTCTACTCTCGTTCTGCGCCTTTTGAGCAGGGGCGCAAGCGGCTCTTCGTACAACCAATGCGGTTTGCCATCGAGAAGGATACGCTCGGGGACTTGCGAGGTCATGGATTTTCCTTTGAAGGGGTAACGGTGCGGCAGGGCGCCGGCACCGTCTGAAACATACCAAAACGGCCTGTTCCGAGCAAATAAGCCTCCATTTAACCTATTGATATAGAAGGGATAATGTCGATTTTTCGTGTGCTGTTTTTCGGTGGGATGTGACATATTTGCATGCCTGTTCCGAGGAGCCGCCATCGCCGTTGGCACGGCTTGCAGGCCTTGAAATCGGCCCGCTGCCCGGCCTTCGCCGTGGCCGATATGCCACGCGGCCTCGTCTCTCGTGCGTCCGGTTTTCCGCCTTCGTCGCCGCTCGTCTTCAAAAGTGGGCCGGGCTCGGATAAGCAGGGGGTGAACGGTGTCCGTACGGCACTGGCGAAAACAGAAAAGCGGAAGGAAGCGGGACATGACGAACCGCGAGAGGCCGCGCGTATTGCGTCGCGTGATCTTCGCCGGAGTGCTGGCGCTGGCGGGCTGTGCCGGCCGGCCGGAAGGCGTGATGGTGCCGAGCGGCGAGATGCCGCCGGGCGTTTCCGCGGTCGACCTGCTCGTTGCCACGACGCGCGCGCCATCCGACCAGCCGGGCGTGCTGTTCTCCGGCGAGCGCGGATCGCAGCTCGAACTGCGCGATATCGTCGTTTCCATTCCGCCGGATGGCAAGCGCAAGGTCGGCCAGGTGCAATGGCCTTCCAAGCTGCCGGCCGATCCGATGAAGGATTTCTCAACCGTCAGCGTGAAGCCGATCGAGACCGCCAAGGCGGGCCGGATCTGGCTCGGTCACAACCTGCCGAAGAGCCGGCGCGTGCTCGTCTTCGTGCACGGTTTCAACAATCGTTATGAGGATGCCGTCTACCGCTTCGCGCAGATCGTGCACGATTCCAAGACGGATGCGGCGCCGATCATCTTCACCTGGCCGTCGCGCGCCAGCATCTTCGACTATTCCTACGACAAGGAGAGCACCAACTATTCCCGTGATGCGCTGGAAGAGCTGCTGCGCGCCGCCGTCGATACGCCGGACGTTGGTGAAATCACCATCATGGCCCATTCCATGGGGACCTGGCTCGCGGTGGAGACGCTGCGGCAGATGGCGATCCGCGACGGGCGCGTGCCGAAGAAGATCCAGCAGGTCATCCTCGCTTCGCCCGATCTCGACGTCGATGTCTTCGGCCAGCAATTGCGGGCCATCGGCACGAACGTCAAGGACCGGCCGCAGTTCACGCTCTTCGTCTCGCGGGATGACCGCGCGCTGACGTTGTCGCGCCGCATCTCCGGCAATGTCGACCGGCTCGGCCAGATCAATCCAGCGGAAGAACCCTATCGCAGCATGCTGGAAAAGCAGGGCATCACCGTGCTCGACCTCACCGCGCTGAAATCCGGCGACCGGCTCAATCATGGCAAATTTGCCGAAAGCCCCGAGGTCGTGCGCCTCATCGGCAATCGCCTGATCGACGGGCAGGCGGTGACGGATTCGCAGGTCGGCTTCGGTGAGCGGTTGGGGGCCGTCGCGCTCGGCACCGCCCAGACGGTCGGCAGCGCGGCCAGCATCGTCGTCTCGACGCCCATCGCCGTCTTCGATCCGGTGACGCGCAAAAACTACGACGACCAGTGGCGCCGCCTCGGCAACTCCGTCGAGGACACGACGGTCACGGCCATCGGTCAATGAAAAGGCGGCCCGCGATGGGGCCGCCTCCGTCAATTGCGCTCCTGTCAATTTCGCTGGGCGCTTAGAGCATGTCAGGTTCAGATTGAACCAGACATGCTCTAAATTCTTTAGTTTTCGTTTGTCTTTTCGGGAAAACCGGTTCCCACTTTTCCCTGACAAACTCTAGCGCACCCAGATGATCTCGCGGCTCGAACGGTCGACAAGAACCGGGCGCTGATCGACATAGATATAGCCGTAGCTCGGGCTCTCCGGCACCTCGACGATCTGCACCTCCTGCGGGATCACCACCCCCGCTTCCACCGGCCCTTCCAAGACGACTGGGTCCAACGGGTGGCCCTCCACATAGGTGATCGTCGTCTCGGGAATATCGGCCGAAATGCTCGCCGTCGTCTCGACTTCCGGCGCATAGATCACCTGGCGGCTATCCGTGCGCACGATGACCGGGCGGTTGTCGACATAGACATAGGCAAGGTCGGGGTGTTCGGGGATCGGCGTCAGCGTCACGGTGTCGTCGAAGCGCGTATCGGCGGTCACCTGCCCCTGCAGGATCACGGGAGGCGTCGGGTTTTCCATGACATAGACGCGGGCATCCTCGGGGACGGCAGCTTCCGCGCCGATGGCAAAGCCGGCGACGCCGCCGACGATGGCGCCGATCGGGCCGCCGACCACCGCGCCCGCAGCCGCACCGGCCGCGCCGCCTGCTGCGCCGCCGATGGCTTCCTTGTCGCTGTCATCCGCATGGGCGGCGGTGGCGCCAAGGAAGGCAAGGGCCGCACCGGCGATCAGAATCTTACGCATGTCGTTCTCCTTTAGAGTAGGTTTCCCACCCCTTCGGCGAAGACAACGTCACATGCGCGATCCGGTTCCCGCGGATCGGCCGCCGGCCATCACGATGTATGACCGGCGTTAACCGCCGGCTTCAGGCGATTTCCGAATCGCGTCGGGCGATTTCGTAGTCCTCGTTATGCACCTGCAGGCCTTCCTCCGTCACGACGACGATGCCGTAGGCGGCCGGTTCGTCGACCGAAAGCGAGGCGTTGGGCGCATCGAAGGGCATCGGCTGCTGGTGCACCGGGCTCTTGAAGATCGAGAAGGGAATGCCGCGATGCGAGCCGCCGATCGTGCGGTGCACGTGACCGGCGAAGATATGGCGCACATTGCCGTGCCTGAGCACCAGATCGTAGAAGGCATCCTCGTTGCTGAGGCGGATCGTGTCCATGCCGGTAAAGCCGGTCTTGTGCGGCGGGTGGTGCATGAAGAGGAGCACCGGACGACCATCTGCCGTCGCCAGCGTCCGGTCGAGCCAGGCAAGGCGCTTTTCGCACAGATAGCCGGCATGGCTCAGCGGATAGTCGTAGGGCGGGGCGAAGAGCGTGTCGAGCAGCACGACGCGGCAATCGGGAAAGTCGATGGCCTGCTGCACGAAACCGTTCTCGTCCGGCGTCACCTCGGTAAAGGTTTCGAGGAAACGGTCGCGGTAATCGTGATTGCCGATGGTGATGGCGACGGGCGGCTCGATGAGGGAGAGGAGGTCGCGCAGGCGCTCGTAGGAAATCGTGTCGGCGCGATGCGTCAGGTCGCCGGTGAAGATCACCCGGTCGGCATCCGCATGGTAGCGATTGACATGGGCGATGCCGGCGAGCAGCCGCTGATACGGATCGAGGCCGATGATGGTCATGCCCTCGGGCACCATGTGCAGATCGGTAAAGACAATGAGTTTGGTCATGGAAGGGTCTCGTGGCGGAAAGGGGCGGACGCATGCGCCCGCGTTCCAGTCGTAGCGCGCGAACCTGTCGCATGAAAAGCTGTTGGAACGGACGGCAATCTGATATATCAGAGGGGAAGAGAGGCCACGGGCCGGCGAGAACGGAGCATACCGACATGAGATGGAAGCGCACGATCCAGCTGCTGGACGTTCATTGCGAGGGTGAGATCGGCAAGGTGGCCATCGGCGGCGTGCCGAAGATCCCCGGCAACACGATCGCCGAGCAGCTCAACCACATCAACACGGTGGATGACAGCCTGCGCCGCTTCCTGTGCCTGGAGCCGCGCGCGGCCGCGACCGGCTCGGTCAATCTGCTGGTGCCGGCCAAGCGCCCGGAGGCCGACGCGGGCTTCATCATCCTTCAGGCTGACCAGGCGCATGCCTCGTCCGGCTCCAACTCGATCTGCGTCACCACGGCGCTGCTCGAATCGGGCATCGTCGAGATGAAGGAGCCGGAGACCGTGGTGGTGCTCGATACGGCCGCTGGCCTCGTCAAGGCGACGGCCACCTGCCGCGACGGTCGCTGCGAGAAGGTCAAGCTCACCATGGTGCCGTCCTTCGTTCAGGAACTGGACGTGGAGATCGATACGCCGCACTGGGGCCGCGTGCGCTTCGACATTTCCTATGGCGGCATCTTCTATGCGCTGGTCGACGTCGACCAGATCGGCACGAAGATCGAGAAGGGCAATGCGCGCGCGCTGGTCGATGCCGGCATGGCGCTGAAGGATCTCATCAACAAGTCGATGACGATCGTGCATCCCGAAATTCCCGAGATCAACGGCGTCGCCTATGTCATGTTCCGTGACCGCGATCCCGACGGTCTCGTGCGCACCGCGACCACCATGTGGCCGGGCCGCGTCGACCGCTCGCCCTGCGGCACCGGCAATTCGGCCAATCTTGCGACGCTGCATGCCCGCGGCCTTGCCAAGGTGGGCGACACGTTCCGTTCGCGCTCGATCATCGGGTCCGAGTTCGAGGTGGGCCTCGCAGCCGAGACGGTCGTTGCCGGCCGCAAGGCGATCATTCCCACCATCACCGGCCGCGGCTGGACCTTCGGCCTGCACCAGATCGCGCTCGACCCGACCGATCCGCTGGCGAACGGTTTCGCCATGACGGACACCTGGGGTCCGCAGGCGGGCGAGATCGTCTGATCCCGCCCCTCAAGCGCCCGGTCATTGCTGGGCGTAATGTTTCTCGATGGCGCCGAGGGTGATCGGATCGATCTCCGCATTCTCGGCGCCGTCGATCAGGTCTCGCGCGGCGAGCACCTGCTTGATCGCGAGGCGCGCATCGGCCGAAAGCTGTTCCGGCTGGTCGCGCAGGATGACCTCGAGGTCCACGTCGCGCATCTCAAAGGCGGCGACGAGGCTGCTCACCGCCTGCTCCACATTCTTCACGATGCCCGTGCCGCTCTGCTGCATCAGGCCGAACTTCAGCTTGCCGTAGCTGTCGCCCTGAGCGGCCGCCAGTTGGAAGTAACCGGCGGCGGCGGCAAGGTCCTGTGCGATGCCTTCGCCCGATTCCAGCATGAGGCCGAGATTGATCATGGCGTCGACATTGCCGCCCTCGGCCGCCAGCTTGTAGAAGGCTGCCGCCCGCGCATTGTCCTCCGGCACGAGGCTGCCGTCGTCGAAGAGCACGCCGAGATTGAAGGCGGCCGTCTCGTCGCCGGCGGCGGCGGCCTTGTCGAACCAGCGGGCGGCCTCCGCGCCGTTCACGTCGGTGCCGATGCCGTCACGGTAGGCGACCGCGAGATTGTAGGCGCCGAGCAGATCGCCAAGTTCGGCGGCCTTCTTGTAATGGCTGAATTCGCCGGCAGGATCGCCGCGCTTGCCCAGCATGCCGCCATAGTTGACCATCGCCACGGTGTGGCCGAGCGCGGCCGCTTCCGCATAGAGCTTCATGGCGTCGAGAGACTGGCCGGCGCGCTCCAGGGCACGGGCAAGCTGGAAGGCCATGCGTGCGCCGCCGCCGGCCTTATAGGCCTCGCGGCAGGCGGAGAGCGCCGGACCGATCTCTATGTCGTCAAGCGCCACCGGCGCGAAAGCCGTGTTGCGCGTTGTGTCGTAGCGGCTGCCGGCCGCGGCGTCGCAGCGGGCCTCGATGGACAGCGTGTCGGCATGGGCGCTTGCGGCGCCGCCAAACAGCAGGGCCGCGAAGAAAAGGGCGCGGCCAGCCGTCTTCATTCCTGTGGATCGCGTGATCATGCTCGTCTCCCTGCATTGGATGACCGCAGCTTAAACGACGCAGCCGGCGCGTCTGTTTCCACGGGAACAGAGAAGAAATCGCGAGCGGTGCATATAGGACACAGGCAAGGCGGCCCGGGCGATTGACGCGCCCGCCGCCATCGGTTCAATTCCTCCCCGCGGGGCAGCCCCGCGCAAAAGGTGTTTCATGACCACGTTCGATGTTTTCCGCCCCACCCTCAGCCGCAGGCTCTTTCTTGCGGGCGGCGCGCTTGCGCTGACGGGTATCGGTATTCGCGCGACGAAGGCCAACGCGGTCATCGGCAAGGCGGTCGAGATCACCGGCGAGGTGACGCGCCGTCAGGAGAACCTTCTGGAAGGTCTGAAGGCCGGCGCGAGCCTGATGGATCATGACTTCGTGACGACCGGCAGGGAGAGTTTTGCGGAACTGGCGCTCGGCGACGATACCAGCCTCCTGCTCGGCAGCGAGACGGAGCTTCTCATCGATACCTTCATCGCCGGGCAGGGCGGCACCATCGAGCTCGGCACGGGCCAGATGGTCTTCGACCGGCCGGAGGGTCTCGCCAAGATCGACCTCACCATGCGCACCGCCTTCGGCATGATCGGCGTGCGCGGCACCAAGTTCTTCGCCGGCCCCAACCGCGGCGTCTTCGCCGTCTTCGTCGAGCACGGCCGCGTCGAGGTCACCGGCGGCGGCGTCATGGCGTCCGTCGGGCGCGGTGAGGGTGTCGAAATCAAGCGGCCGGGCGAAGCCCCCGGCAAGGTCACGCAATGGGGCGAGGCGCGCATCCGCGAGGCCTATGCCAGCGTCGGCATCCGCTAGAGTTGTCAGGGAAAAGTGGGAACCGATTTTCCCGAAAAGACAAACGAAAACAAAAGAATTTAGAGCATGTCTGGTTCAATCTGAACCTGACATGCTCTAGGTCGGTCGGCCCTAATCCAGGGTGAAGAGATCCATGGTGCCGAAGCCGCGGATCTCATGGTTGCCGATGGCGCGGAGCGTCCGGCTGGTCTCGCCCGCTGCACGCGGGCCGATGCAGATTTGCGTTCCCAGGAACTTGTTGGCGTCCTGCAGCCGCGCGGCAAGGTTCACGGCATCGCCATGGGCGGTATAATCCAGTTTGCCGCCGGCCCCCACTTCCCCCAGTACCGCCATGCCCGTCTCGACGCCGAGGCGCGTGCGGCCGAAATCCTTGTCGAGGAAGGCCGGACGGCGGCGCATTTCCTCGGTCAGCGCGCGGATTTCGTCGGCGCAGGCGAGCGCCTTGTCGACATGGCGGTCGAGATCGTCAGGCGCGTTGAAGAGCGCATGCACCGCATCGCCCACCACCTTGTCCACCATGCCGCCATGGCGGGCGACGAGGGCGTTCACCTCGGAGAAATAGATGTCGAGCAGCTTGACGAGATCGTGCGGCCCGATCTTCTGGGCGAGGGCGGAAAAGCCCTCGATATCGGTGAAGAGCGCCGTCACCTGCCGTTCCTCGCCGGCGACCCGGCCGAGGTCCGGATTGTCGATGTAGCGCGAGACGACGGACTGGGGCAGGTATTGTGCAAAGCGCTGCCGCGCCGTCGCCTCTGCCCGGCGCACATGGCCATATTGCAGGAGGCCGGTGATGAGCGCCGCGGTCGCCACGATGAGCGAGACGCCCACGGCATCGGAAAGCAGCGCCGTGCGCGCATAGAGCAGTGCCGAACCGGCGAAGACGAAGCCGACGAGGCCGACGCCCGCCAGGGCCGCGCCGAGCGGGCGCAGGCGCGCGGCCGCAAAGGCCGCCGCCGCGCCGAAGACGAAGGCAAAGCCCGCTTCGACCGGCAGGAGGCCGAGATCGCGCGTCGGGATGTGATCGGTGATGATGGCATTCGCCACATCCGCATGGATCTGCACGGAGGGTTCGAGCGGCAGCGAGGCGCTGGTGCGCAGGCCACCGAGATTGGGCAGACTGCTGCCGATCAGCACGACCTTGCCGGCGATGCCGTCGGCCGGAACCCGGCCCCCCACCACGTCCCCGGCGGAAAAGGTGCGGGCAGCGATGGTCGCGGCGCTGCCGGCGACGAAGCGCAGGCTCCCGTCCTCGTCGAGCCGGAGAATGCGCCCGTCATGGCGCAGCCACGGCGGATTGCCGCCGAGCACCGGCGTCCTGGCGCCTGCCGCCAGACGCGCCGCTTCCACGCCGAGCGCCGGATAGGCCGCATTGCCGACAATGGCATAGGCCTGCACCCGGCGCACCACGGCATCCTCGTCGCCGACGAGGAAGGCGGCCGCCGCAGCGCTCGCCTTGTCCTGCAGGAAGGCGCAGGAGCTTTCCGTGCCGTCGATGAACCAGAGATCCGGCACGGTGACGGGCCGCTGCAGGGCAAGCTTCGGCACGGGGTGCGGCGCGCCGTCGGGCGTCTCGCCGATCAGGAAGCCGAGCACGGTCGGCACCTTGCCGATGGCCGTGGCGAGCGCCGCATTGGCGGGCTCTTCCGGCGCGCAATCCGTGCTGAAGATGAAGTCGAAGGCGATGGCGGCCGGCTTTGCGGCGGCGAGCCGGTCGACGAGTTCGGCCGTCTGCGCCCGTGTCCAGTCCTTGTTTGCCGCGCCCTGGAAGGCCTTGCGGTCGATGTCGACGACGATGATGCGGTCGCTCTGGGCGGCTGGCACCGTCTGCGTCAACGCATCGAAATAATATTCGCGCTGCTGCTCCAGCGCCGTCTCGCCGAGGCTGAAGAGCGCGAGCGCGCCGGCAAGGCTGGCGATGAGGCCGGCGGCGAGGGGTCTGTATTTCTTGGCGAGCATCTAGGCGGCGGCCTAGTCGTCATCCGGCTCGGCAATCGTCAGCAGCCGGCCGATATGGCAATGGATGATGCCGTCGTTGCGGCGGATGGCGCCGGCCTCTTCCAGCACGAGGATCGAGCGATTGATCTTTGGCCGGCTGGCCCCGAGGATGCCGGCGATCTCCGTCTGGCTGAGGGAGAGCTGGAGATTGGCGCTGTCCGGCAGGTCCTCGCCGTGGATCGAACGTAGCGTCGCCAGGAAGAAGCGGGCGACGCGCGCGTCGAGATCGTAGAGCGCGATGGTTTCCAGTTGCTCCGTCGTCTCGCGCAGCTTGGTGCAGAGATAATGGATGATCGCCTGCGCGGCGGTGGGGTTGCGGGAGATGAGATCGAGGAAGTCGCGCTTGGCGATGACATAGCCTTCCGTCGCCACGGCCGCGGTGGCATCCGCCGAGCGCGGCTGGCCGTCGAGGATCGCCATTTCGCCGAGCACCGCGCCGGGTTCAAGCTGGCGCAGCGACAGTTCCTTGCCCTGCGGCGTGATGAGGGAGAGCTTGATGCGGCCGGAAACGAGCACGATGAGATAGGTGCCGTCGTCGCCGCGCTGGAAGATCACCGCACCGGCCGGCCACTTGCGATAGGTCGCAATGCCGGCGATCTCGCCGATCGTTTCCTTGCTGAACCCCTCGAAAATCGGAAAAGAACGCCAGAACGCGGCACTCTTGTTGATCTCGTTCATATCCGGTTTCCCCCGGCCGCCGATACAGGGCGCCGCTCGGGCGAAATCTTCGCCCAGCCGCCGGGCGCTTGCAACAGAAAAGAACGGAGCGTTTCGGGGGCTTACTGGCAGATGCGCACGCGCTTGGTGACGGAGCGGCCATAGGCGTCGGCGGTGCGGATGCGCTTGGTGATGCAGTTCTGCTGGTAATGGCCGTAATAGCCTTCGCCATAGCTGTTGCCCGCATGGCCGGAAGAGGTGAAGGCGAGGGAGGCGGCGGCAAGGGCAAGGGCGAGAAGGGTGTGGCGCATGACGTCTCCGGCGGGAAGGCGGGGTGGGATGAGCCCTTGTCGCATGACGGGGTCGTTCATTCTGTTCCATCGGGAACAGGTGTTGTTCACTAATAGCGAACGATCTGTCTTCTGATCGGCCGTCTAGTTTGACGGCGGGAAGCTGATATCTCTTTGCCACCACAAACGCTTGAAGCCTCAGGAGCTTTTTTCATGCAGCAGAACGCCGTCGTCCTCGTCGGACGCATCCTCCTCGCCCTCATGTTCATCACCGCCGGCTATCCGAAGCTGATCGATCCGTCGGGCACCGCCGGCATGATCGCCGGTGCGGGCCTTCCGGCCGCCACCGCGCTCGCTTATCTCGCAGGCATCTTCGAACTCGTCGCCGGCCTCTTCGTGCTCGTCGGCTTCCAGACGCGCATCGCCGCCTATCTTCTCGCTGCCTTCAGCGTCTTCACCGCCTTCGTCTTCCACAGCGGCCCGATCGCCATCCCGGATTTCCCGGAAGGCGCCAATGGCCTGCTTACCGTCTTCAACGGCCTGATGATGTGGAAGAACATCACCATTGCCGGCGGCTTCCTCGTGCTCGCCGCCTTCGGCCCGGGCTCCATCTCGCTCGACGCCCGCCGCGGCGCCGCCTGAGCCGGACCGACATCCGATCCTTCAGAAACCCTCTCCGGTCCGCCGGGGAGGGTTTTTCGTTGCCGGAACGCTGGAAAGCCGCCGCTCTTGCTGCTATGCGCAGGCAAGACAGTCATGCGGGAGATGCCGATGTTTTCCAATTCCTTTCCGGACCGAAACGTGATGGCGGAGCTGATGGCCCGCATGCTCTGGGAGATCAAGGCGGTGCATTTCCGCCCGGAAGAGCCCTACAAGCTGGCCTCCGGCATGGCCTCCCCGGTCTACATGGATTGCCGCAAGCTGCTGTCCTATCCGCGCATCCGCTCGGCGATCATGGATTTCGCCGCCGCGACCATCACGCGCAATGCCGGCTTCGAGCGCTTCGACGTCATCGCCGGCGGCGAGACGGCCGGCATTCCCTTTGCAGCACTGCTCGCCGACCGCCTCGGCCTGCCGATGATCTATGTGCGCAAGAAGCCCAAGGGCCATGGCCGCAACGCGCAGATCGAGGGCGTGATGCCGGAAGGCGCGCGCGTGCTGGTCATCGAGGATCTCGTCACCGTCGGCGGCTCGATGTTCACCTTCATCGACGCGATCCGTGCGGCCGGCGGCGTCGTCGACCACGGCATGTCGCTCTTCTACTACGGCATCTTCAAGGAAGCCGAGGCGCGCTATGTCAACGGCGGCGTCAAGCTGCACCACATCGCCACCTGGCGTGACGTGCTGGCCGTCGCCCGGCAGGAAAAGCTGTTCGACGATGCGACGCTCGCCTCCGTCGAAGCCTTCTTCGATGCGCCGCTCGTCTGGTCCGCCGCCCATGGCGGCGTGGCGGAACTGCCGACCGCGTAAAAACCGCTGGCGCTTTGGGTGGCATTCGTTTAAATCGATTGAAATCTGGCTGGAGGAACGTTGATGATCCTGTGTTGTGGTGAAGCGCTGATCGACATGCTGCCGCGGACGACGACGCTCGGCGAGGACGCCTATGCGCCCTATGCCGGCGGGGCGATCTTCAACACCGCGATCGCGCTTGGCCGCCTCGGCGTGCCCACGGGTTTCTTCACCGGCCTCTCCGACGACATGATGGGCGACATCCTGCGCAAGACGCTGGGGGAAAGCGGCGTCGACTACAGCTATTGCGCAACGCTCTCGCGTCCCACCACGGTCGCCTTCGTCAAGCTGGTGAACGGCCATGCGACCTATGCCTTCTACGACGAGGGCACCGCCGGTCGCATGATCACCGAGGCCGAGCTTCCGGTGCTCGGCGCGGATTGCGAGGCGCTGCATTTCGGCGCCATCAGCCTCATCCCGGAACCCTGCGGCTCGACCTACGAGGCGCTGCTGATGCGCGAGCACGACAAGCGCGTCATCTCGCTCGACCCCAACATCCGTCCCGGCTTCATCAAGGACAAGGACGCGCATATGGCCCGCATCCGCCGCATGGCGGCCAAGGCCGATATCGTGAAGTTCTCCGACGAGGACCTTGCCTGGTTCGGCCTCGAGGGGGATGAGGATGCGCTGGCCCGCTACTGGCTGCACCACGGCGCCAAGCTCGTCGTCGTCACGCGCGGCGCGGAAGGCGCGGTCGGCTATACCGCCGGCCACAAGGTCACGGTGCCGAGCGAGCGCGTGACGGTGGTCGATACGGTCGGCGCCGGCGACACGTTCGATGCCGGCGTGCTCGCCTCGTTGAAGATGCAGAACCTGCTCACCAAGGAGCAGGTCGGCAGGCTGAGCGAGGAGCAGATCGCCAAGGTTCTGGCGCTCGGCGCCAAGGCCGCCGCCGTCACGGTCTCCCGCGCCGGCGCCAATCCGCCCTGGGCAAAGGAAATCGGCCTCGGCTGAGGCTCTGCCGGAAACGAGCGACCGCCTTCATTCGCCTGTCATCGCCGCATGGTCAAAGGGGCCATGCTCGACCACGCCACCTCAGATTCGTTCGTCCCCGACCGGCCGGATGGCCGGGCGCCCACCATTCTCGTCGTCACGGATGCCTGGCGGCCCCAGCTGAACGGCGTCGTCCACACGCTGGAGGAACTGGCCCGCTCCATGGCGGAAGAGGGCGTCGACGTCGTCTTCCTGACGCCGGAGAAGTTCGCGACGATCCCGCTGCCGTCCTATCCGGAAATCCGCCTCGCCATCGCATCGAGCCGCAAGGTGCTGGCCGAGATCGAAGCCGTCGCGCCTGACTACATCCACATCTCCACGGAAGGTCCGCTCGGCATGGCGGCGCGGCGCGCCTGCCTCAAGCGCCGGCTGCCCTTCACCACGGCCTATCACACGCGTTTTCCCGAATTCATCAGCGCGCGCCTGCCCATACCGGAAAGCCTCAGTTACTGGTGGCTGCGACGCTTTCACAATTCCGGCGAAGGCATGATGGTGGCCACCAAGTCGCTCGGCGCGGAAATGGCGGCACGCGGCTTCGTGCGCATCAAGCGCTGGTCGCGCGGGGTGGATACGAAACTGTTCGATCCGGCGAGGCGCCGCGATCTCGGCCTGCCGCGGCCGATCTTCCTCAATGTCGGGCGCGTCGCGGTGGAAAAGAACCTGCCGGCCTTCCTCGCGCTCGACCTGCCGGGCAGCAAGGTCGTCGTCGGCGACGGGCCGGACCTTGCCATGCTGCGCCAGCGCTATCCCGACGTGCATTTCCTCGGCCGCAAGGTGGGCGAGGACCTGGCGTCGATCTATGCCTCCGCCGACGCCTTCGTCTTTCCGAGCCGCACGGACACCTTCGGCAATGTAATGCTGGAAGCTCTGGCAAGCGGCGTTCCCGTTGCCGCCTTCCCGGTCACCGCCCCGCGCGACGTGCTGGGCGAGGGCGGTGTGCTCTCGGAAGATCTGCGGGCGGCGGCGCTTGCCGCGCTCGACATCCCGAAGGACGTCGCCCGTGGCCGCGCCATGGCCTATAGCTGGCGCGCCTGCGCCCGTGAATTCTTCGGAAACCTGACCCGCGTGCCGCGCGATGCCTTCGCGGCACGCCGCCTCAGCCTGCGCTGAGCGCTTTCGCCAGGTCTTTTACCTGGCCGCCTTCAGCAGTGCCGCGACGAGACCCGCCGTCGAGGAATCGTGCCCGGCCGCGCTCTCCTTGCCCTCGACGACCGGAAGCAGGCCGGTCGCCAGTTCCTTGCCCAGCTCCACGCCCCATTGGTCAAAGCTGTTGATGCCCCAGAGCGCGCCGGTAACGAAGACGCGGTGCTCGTAGAGCGCGATCAGCCGGCCGAGCGCGAAGGGCGTCAGGCTGTCATAGGTCATGGTGATCGACGGGCGGTTGCCGGAGAAGACGCGGTGCGGCGCGATCCTGTCGGCCTTCGCCTCGTCCATGCCCTTGGAGGTGAGCTGTGCCTTGGCCTCTTCGAGCGTGCGACCCTTCATCAGCGCTTCCGACTGCGCAAGGCAATTGGCGATGAGCAGCTGGTGCTGGTGGCGCAGCGCCTTCTCGTGGCCGTTCGCCGCGATCATGAATTCGGTCGGAATGACCGAGGTGCCCTGGTGGATGAGCTGGTAGAAGGCGTGCTGGCCATTGGTGCCGGCCTCGCCCCAGACCACCGGGCTGGTCTTGCCCTCGACGGGCTTGCTGTCGATGGTCACGGACTTGCCGTTCGATTCCATGTCGAGCTGCTGGAGGTAGGCCGGGAAGCGCGACAGGCGCTGGTCATAGGGCAGGATGGCGCGCGAAGGGTAGTTCAGCACGTTGCGGTGATAGTAGCCGATGAGACCGAGCAGCATCGGGATGTTCTGCCGGATCGGCGCCTCGCGGAAATGTCTGTCGATGGCATGGCCGCCGGAAAGGAATTCGGCGAAGTCCGCCTTGCCGATGGCAATCATCAGCGGCAGGCCGATGGCCGACCAGATCGAATAGCGTCCGCCGACCCAATCCCAGAAGCCGAAGACGCGGGCCGCGTCGATGCCGAAGGCCGCGACCTTGTCGAGCGCCGTCGAGACTGCGCAAAAATGGTGGCCGACGGCCGCCTCGCCCAGCGCATCGGCGATGAATTTGCGCGCCGTCGCGGCATTGGTCATCGTCTCGATGGTGGTGAAGGTCTTGGAGGCGACGATGAACAGCGTCGTCTCTGCATCCACCAGCTTCAGCGTGTCGGCGATATGGGCGCCGTCGATATTGGAAACGAAGTGCAGCCGCGGGCCGTCATGGAAGGGGGCGAGCGCCAGCGTCGCCATGACCGGGCCGAGATCCGAACCGCCGATGCCGATATTGACGACGTCGGTGATCGCCTTGCCCGTCGCGCCTTTCAGCGCGCCGGAGCGGATGTTTTCGGCGAAGTCGCCCATCGCCGAGAGAACGGCGTTGACGTCGGGCATCACGTCCTTGCCGTCGACCAAGACGGGCGTGTTGGCGCGATTGCGTAGCGCCGTGTGCAGCACCGCGCGCTCTTCCGTGATGTTGATGATCTCGCCGGCGAACATGGCGTCGCGCTTCTTCTCGACGCCGGCGTCCCTGGCCAGCGCTTCCAGTGCGTCGAGCACGGCGTCGTTCACCGCGCATTTGGAATAGTCGAAGAGGAAATCGTCGAATGTGGTGCTGTAGCGGGAGAACCGCGCGGGATCGGCCGCGAAGGCGCCCCTTATGTCTGTGGCGTTGGTATCGCGGACGATGGATTTCAGCTTATCGACAAGCGCGTTCATCGGCGTCTTCCCTGGCTTTGGACGATGCCCTAGCTAGTCGCTTTGGCACGCCCAAATCAAGACCGCAAACGCCATATGGCGAAAAAATTAAATCGGTTTAACCGGGGCTGCGTTCAGCCCCGGAGATCCTTGCGCAGGATCTTGCCCACCGGGGTCTTGGGCAGCTCGGTGCGGAACTCCACGATCTTGGGCCGCTTGTAGCCGGTCAGATTGGCCTCGCAGAAGGCGCGCACCTGGGCCTCGTCCAGGGCTGGGTCCTTCTTGACCACATAGAGCTTGACCGCCTCGCCCGAGCGCGCGTCCGGCACGCCCACGGCGGCGCACTCCAGCACGCCCGGATGGAGATTCACCACCTGCTCAACCTCGTTGGGGTACACATTGAAGCCGGAGACCAGGATCATGTCCTTCTTGCGGTCGACGATGCGGACGTAGCCCTGCTCGTCCATCACGCCGATGTCCCCGCTCTTGAAGAAGCCGTCCTCGTACATGACCTTGGCGGTCTCATCCGGGCGGTTCCAGTAGCCGGCCATCACCTGGGGGCCGCGGATGCAGATCTCACCGCGCTCGCCCAGGGGCATGTCGCGCCCATCGTCGTCGCGGATCGCGATCTCGGTGTTGGGCACGGGCAGGCCGATGGAGCCGGTGAAGTCGTGCACGTCCACGCGGTTCACCGTGGCCACCGGCGAGGTCTCGGAGAGCCCGTAGCCTTCCACCACCGGGCAGCCGGTGATCTTGAGCCACTTCTCGGCCGTGGCCTGCTGCACCGCCATGCCGCCGCCGAGCGTCAGCACGAGCTCGGAGAAATCGAGCTTGGCGAAGTCGGGATTGTTCATCAGCGCGTTGAACAGCGTGTTGAGGCCCGGGAAGATGTGGGTACGGATCTTTGCCAGTTCCTTGACGAAGGCCGGAATGTCGCGCGGATTGGCGATCAGCACGTTGTGGCCGCCGAGCGCGATACCGGCGAGCCCGTTCACCGTCAAGGCGAAGATATGGTAGAGCGGCAGCGCGCACACGAAGGTGAGCTGGTCCGGCCGCTTCTTGATGCGGAAGGTCGGCTCGATCCACAGCTTGATCTGCTCCATGTTGGAGAGCAGGTTGGAATGGGTCAGCGTCGCGCCCTTGGAAACGCCCGTCGTGCCGCCGGTATATTGCAGGAAGGCGGTGTCGGAGGGAACGATGGCGGTCGGCTTGACGGTGCCGCGCGCGCCCTCGGCCATCACCTGCTTGAAGGCGATGTGTCCGGGCAGCTCGAAGGCCGGCACCAGCTTCTTCACCTTGCGCACCACGTAGTTGACGATCAGGCCCTTGGGGAAGCCCAGCATCTCGCCCATGGAGGCCAGCAGCACATGCTTGACCGGGGTGTTGGCAATGCACTGCTGCAGCGTAGCCGCGAAGTTCTCCAGGATGACGATGGCCTTGGCACCGGCATCCTTGAGCTGGTGCTCCAGCTCGCGCGGGGTGTAGAGCGGGTTGACGTTCACCACCACCAGGCCGGCGCGCAGGACGGCGGCCACGGCCACCGGGTACTGCATCACATTGGGCATCATCAGGGCCACGCGGTCGCCGCGCTCCAGGCCCAGGCTCTGGAAGTAGGCGGCCAGGGCGCGCGAGGCGGCGTCGAAATCGCGAAAGGTCAGCGTCTTGCCCATGCTGGTGAAGGCGGGACGGTCGGCGAACTGGGCGCAGCTGCTTTCCACCAGCGCGCCGATGGACGGATGGCCGAGCGGTGTGATCTCGCTGGCCATGCCCTCGGGATAGGAGGCGGTCCAGAAACGGCCGGACGGCTGCGTGGAAGGGTGCGTCTCAGTGACCGACATAGGGGCTCCTCCTCGTTGGGCGCGGGCATCGTCCGTCCCGCCGGCATCGGCAGGTCCTCCAACCGTCCGATGCGGACAAGATGATGCTTTTGACGGGCGCCATCAAGAGCCATCGCTATATTACATTGACGTAAACGTCAACAATCTGCCGCGTTCCCCGGCGTGGGTTTCGGCACATCGCGGATTTCTGACCGCCTGCGACGTCTCAGCGCGCCTTTGCCCAAAAAACCGCGTATATGTTTAACATTCCTCGCGTACATCATAAGTAGGGGTCCGACCGGGGGCGCCGGTTTCAGGAGTTGGTGAGTTGCTGCATTCGGAACATCGCAGAAGTGAACCGCGCTTTCTCGGCGCAGCCCGCCAGACGGGCGCAGCGATTCTGTCGCCGATCTCGGTGGCGCGCTGGCTTCTTGTCCTTGTGGTCCTTGCGGGCATCTACTTCTTCCACGGTTTCCTTGTTCCGGTCCTTGCCGCTCTCGTCATCGCCTTTGCGAGCTGGCCGCTCTATTCCCGCCTTCTGACGCGGGTGAACGGCCGGCGCACGCTTGCCGCCTCCATCGCCATCCTCTTCATCCTCGGCTTCATCGTCGGCCCGGTCGTCTTTGCCGCCACCTATGCCAGCCACGAGATTCGCGACTGGATCGGCTGGGCCGTGGAAACGAACCGCACCGGCGCCGCGACGCCGGACTGGATCCGCGTGCTGCCGGTCATCGGCGGCTGGCTCGACATGCAGTGGACGCGCTTCCTCGATCATCCCGGCGCCATCGGCGAACTGACGCAGGTCGTCAGCGGCGCCAATATCGGCAATATCTACCGCGTTGCGCTGGCGGCCGGCGGCAAGGCCTTCAATCTGTTGCTCGCCGCGCTCTTCATGCTGATCGCGCTCTTCTTCATCTATCGCGACGGCATTTCCTTCGCCGCGCAGGTCGACCGCCTCGGAGAGCGCATCCTGCCGACGCGCTGGGAGCGGTTCTCCCGCATCGTGCCGGCGACGATCAGTTCCACGGTAACGGGCATGACGCTGATCGCCATCGGCGAAGGCATCGTTCTCGGCGTCGCCTACTGGGTCGCGGGCGTGCCCTCCGCCGTCACGCTCGGCGTGCTCACCGGCGTCATGGCGCTGTTTCCCGGCGGTGCGCCGCTCTCCTTCACGCTGGTCTCGATCTATCTCGTCTCCAGCGGCTCGCTCTTTGCGGGCATCGCCCTGCTCACCTGGGGGTCGGTGGAACTCTTCATCGTCGACAAGACGCTGCGCCCGCGCCTCGTCGGCGGCCCGATCAAGCTGCCCTTCCTGCCCACCTTCTTCGGGCTCATCGGCGGCGTGAAGACGATGGGCTTCCTCGGCCTCTTCATCGGCCCCGTCCTCATGGCCCTTCTCGTCGCCATCTGGCGCGAATGGATCCGCGATCTCGAAACCACCGACTCGGCTCCGACGATCATTCTCGATCCGCATGCCGAGCCGTCGGCGCGGGCCGAACCCGAGCGCAACGTCGGCTGAGGGCGTCAGCCCTCGGCGTAGTCGTGAGCGAAACGGTCCAGGAAGGCGCGGATTTCCGCAAGGGCCGCCGGCGCGGACAGCCGGTCCGCGATCTCCTCTGGAGACAGCGCCATCAGGCGGAAACGCAGGAACAGATCCGCATTGAAGCGGGCGCTGACCGTGCCGAGCACGATGCGCATTTGCTCCAGCATGTCGTCGCCGCGATGCGAGGCATGGGCAAGCACGATCGGCTTGCTCACCAGCTCCTCGCGCGACACCAGCCAGTCGATCGCATTCTTCATGCCGCCGGGGATCGACCGGACATATTCGGGACTGGAGATGATGAGCCCGTCCGCCCGCGCCACCGCATCGGCAAGGGCGGCCACGACGCCCGGTAGCGCCTCGCCTTCGAGGTCGGGCGAGAACACCGGCAGGTCCCCGATCCGGTCAAAGAGCGTGATCGTATGGTCAGGCCCCGCTGCATTCTGCAGCGCCCGCAGCATGGCCGTGTTGGTGGACGCCTGACGGGCGCTTCCGGAGATTGCCAGGAATTTCATGGCGCAGGAATGCGCGTGGCCGGTTGGCGGGTCAAGAGGACGGCGGGCAATGGAGGCCCGGCAATCCATCGCATTAAGGGCGTGTTGACCCAAGTTTCGCTTTTCGCCGGACCGTCAGCTTCCGTAACTGCCTCTCAAGTTTTGCCTCCTACCGTCAGGCAATGATCCGGAAGTTCGTTCGACACCTGCTTTTGCCCTCCGCCCTCTGCCTCGTGGTCCTCGTGCTGCAGGGCATGGCGCAGCTGTGTGCGGCGCAAAGTCTGGAAACCCGCAGCCTGTGCTGGAAATCCGGCGCCATATCGGACGACGTTGCCGCGGCCGCCCTCGCATCCGGGGGCTGGCACTGCGAAGACCGGATCTATTCGCTCGAAGGCGAACGCGTGCTGCTGCGTTTCGAGATAGGTCCGGAAACGGCTCTCCCCCAGTATCTCTACTCCAGGCGAAGCGCGCTTTCGGCCGTCCACGTGCTGTCCGTGGACGGCGACGGCGGGGTTCACCAGAGCTCCGTATCCGCCAGCGACATTTCCAGCGCGCAAAGCGGCGGATACTTCAAGGTTCCGCTTCCCGGCATGACGGACAAGACGAAACGGGTCGTTGCCGCATTCGATCTGCCCAGTCACAAGATGACGCTGGAGAAAGCCTATCTGGGGCCGTCGGACCTGCCTCTGGGGCAGGGCAACGTGCACTCGCTGATCCTCCTTGCGGCGCTCGCCGGAATGCTGTCCATGCCGCTCCTTTTCAATGCGGCGTTCTACAGGATCCTGCATGAGCCCTTCGTGCTCTGGCACTCCATGCTGACCATCTCCCTGCTCGCGACAATCCTCGTGTCCTCGGGGCTCGCGGTTGCTCTCTTCGATCCGGCGGCGATGACGCTGAGCTGGATGACCACGGTCATCTTCGGCCTGACCGTCGCCTTCGGGGCCATGTTCACGCACAGCTTCATCGAAGCGGACTGCCTGCACCCGATCTTGCGCCGGGCGCTGCTCTGGTGCGCCGCCTGGGCCGTGTTCCTGGGCGTCTTTCACGCTGCCTTCCCCTTCGTGGGCCGTGCCGTCCAGTCCACCCTCTACACGGCGGCCTTCGCTCCGATCATCGCGGTTTTCGTCGTATCCCTGTTCAGCGCGCTTCGCCGGGGCAGCCGGGCGGCAAAGTTCCAGGTGATCGGCTATTTGCCGATGACGATGGCCGGTCTGGTGCGCCTGGCCACGGGCGTCGTGCCCGGATTGCACAGCAACGATGCCATGCTTCTGTTCTATGTTGGCTGTGCATGCGAAGTCCTGTTCACCACGCTTGGCGTCGCAGACCGCTTCATGGCGATCCGGCGCCAGCGGGATCATGCCCGCTTCGAGGCGGACATGCTCGAACGCCTGTCGGAAAGAGACGCCTTGACGGGACTGCTGAACCGGCGGGCAATGGATCGCGATTTCGAGACGCTCCGCGCTGAGGGCTACGGCACCCTTGCCGTGCTCGACCTCGATCACTTCAAGTCGATCAACGATACGCAGGGACATCTGGTCGGCGACCGTGTCTTGAAGGCGGTGGCCGAAGCGCTCCGATCCGATGAAAACGTTCAGGCGTTCCGTCTTGGCGGCGAAGAATTTGTCCTGCTTGTCCGCGGTAAGGACCATGAGGCCGAGGAGCGGGCGGAGCGCCGGCGCCAGGCGATCTCCTCCATCGTCGGCAACGCCGTTCCCGGACTTGGCAAACCGGTGACCGCCAGCATGGGCATGATTCACGCGGGGGCGGATGTCGGCCTGGGCTTTGCCGAACTCTACGAGAGCGCTGACAAGCTGCTCTACGATGCCAAGCAGGCCGGACGGAATCGCACCATAAGCGCATCGATGCGAAACGCCGGGAGCGATGGGCTTGCGGGCGTTGATGTGACGGGCACGCACAGGTTGGCTACCGGCAACCCGATATCGCCGGCGCAGATCGCGAGCTGACCCTGCAAGGCTACGCTTGGATACGCCACCGCTACGAATCGTGATTTGAGTGAGCGCGCAATGGTGGGCCAAAGACGGGCAAATAAACACGGCCGAGGAACGCGTAGGAACGCCGTCTTAGCTAAACCGTTGGAAGAATGGTGCCGCTTAGGTGACTCGAACACCTGACCCCATCATTACGAATGATGTGCTCTACCGACTGAGCTAAAGCGGCCTCTGAACGGTCCCGAAGCATGTCGGGACCGGAATGGGTGCGCTGATAACCGCAATGGACGGAGATTTCAAGCGCGGAGTTTCAACTTCCGCATTTTTCCTGTGCGGTGCAGCGAGGAAGACGGGTCAACCGGCGGTGATGCGGGCCTTGGCGGCAGCATATTCGCGCTCCATCCGGGCGACGAGGTCCGCGACGGGGGCGATTTCCTTGATGGCGCCGATGCCCTGGCCGCTGCCCCAGATGTCCTTCCAGGCCTTGGCCGAGCCGCCGCCGAAGTTCATGGTCTTCACATCGCCTTCGGGCAGATTGTCCGGGTCCATGCCGGCGGCCTCGATGGAGCCGCGCAGATAGTTGCCGTGCACGCCGGTGAAGAGATTGCTGTAGACGATGTCGTCGCTATTGCTGGCCACGATCATCTGCTTGTAGGCCTCGGCGGCGCGCGCCTCCTCGGTGGCGATGAAGGCCGAGCCGATGTAGGCAAAGTCCGCGCCCATGGCCTGGGCGGCCAGCACCGCGTCGCCGCTGGCGATGGAGCCCGAGAGCGCCAGGGGGCCGTCGAACCACTCGCGGATCTCCTGGATCAGCGCAAACGGGCTCTTCACACCCGCATGGCCGCCGGCACCCGCGGCCACGGCGATCAGGCCGTCGGCGCCCTTCTCGATGGCCTTCTTGGCGAACTTGTTGTTGATGATGTCGTGCAGCACCACGCCGCCCCAGCCGTGCACGGCCGCGTTCACATCCTCCCGCGCGCCCAGCGAGGTGATGATGATGGGCACCTTGTACTTGGCGCACATCATCAGATCGTGTTCCAGTCGCGTGTTGGAGCGGTGGACGATCTGGTTGACGGCGAAGGGGGCGGCGGGGCGGTCCGGGTTCTTCGCATCGTGCGCGGCAAGGCCCTCGGTGATTTCCGCCAGCCATTCGTCGAGCTGGGATTCCGGCCGCGCATTCAGCGCCGGAAAGGCGCCGATGACGCCGGCCTTGCATTGTGCAAGGGTCAGCGCGGGGTGCGAGACGATGAAGAGCGGCGCGCCGACGACGGGCAGGCGCAGCTTGTCCTTGAGGATCGCGGGCAGGGCCATGGCGGAAATCCAGTCTTTTGACGTTTACGAAAACGTCAAAACAATAGCAGCGGGATTTCCGTCTGAAAAGGGGCGCGACGGCGGTGATTCGAGGGAATGTTCGCACGGGTTGGTGTGGCATCGCCGCCGCCTCGCGCGCGCCGGCATGCAGAGCCCCTTGCGGGAGGCGGGAAAGCCTGGCGGCAGCCGCGCTCCGCTTATCCCCGGTGAAGCACGGCAGTTTCGGCGGCAAGGCTTGCGCAATTTCCCGGCAAACGTTACGCAAAAACTAACAAAAGCCGGAAAGTAGGGCTCTTTCCACAGAAGTATCGTCGCCGCCGGGGTTCGGCGGCTCCCGCAGAAGGGTCGGATGTGAGCGGACTGGAAACGGCAATCAGGAACGCGCTGGCGCGCTCGGAGCGCGCCAATGCCGAAGTTCGGGCGCGCATCTACCAGTCGGCGCGCAATGCGCTGGAGGCGGGCCTGCGCAAGCAGGAGGTCAACGATCCCGAGACGATCACCGCGCAGCGCCACCGTCTGGAGGCGACCATTCATCAGATCGAGTCCGAGGAACGCGCGCAGATCGCTGCGACCGTCCGCGTGGAGCCGGTGGTCGAGGTGCGGCCGGAACCGGTGCTGCGCGCCGAGCGCGACGTGCGCCCGGAAAGGGATGCCCGCTCCGAGCCGACGATCGACGCCGAACCGCGGATGGACGCGGAGCGGACGCCGGCTGCGGCAAGCGATATCGGCGCGATCAGGCCTGACCGCGAGGATGGCTTTGCGGCCGGCGCCGCCCCCGTATCCGATAAGAACGCCACGGCCAGCCAGGCATCGGATTTCCGCCCGGAGCGGGTCGCCAAGGCGCGCAAGCGCCGGGGTCGCCTGTTCTCCTTCCTGCTGGTCGTCGCGACGCTGATCGCGGCCTTCGGCGCGCTGGCCTGGTGGGTGCAGACGAGCGGGCTGCTCGACGACTTGCAGAACGCGGACGATTCCACGCCGCCGGCCCGCGTCTCCGGCGAGGATTTCTCCGGCGAAGACCCGATCAAGAAGGCGCTCGATACCCAGAGCCGCTTCTCCTCCGACTGGCGCGCGGTGTTCTCGCCGGGCGATACGGCCAAGCTCTCGGCAAGTGCCGCCGGCCGGTTCGAATCCATCAGCACCAGCGAAGGCCCCGCCGTGCGTGTCACCTCCACCGATGCGGATCGCGACGGCGCGGTGCGCATCGAAGTCTCGCCCGACGTGCTGGGGGAAATGGGCGGCAAGACCTCGACGGTGGCGCTGACCGTGCAGGCGGCCGGCGACAAGCCGGTGCAGGTGGCCGTCGATTGCGATTTCTCCACCATGGGCGGTTGCGGGCGCCACCGGTTCACGGTGTCGGAGCGCACGGACATCCTGTTTCAGGTGGAATTCGACCGCTCGCTCTCGCCGAGCGAGCCGGGGCATCTGCTGCTCAACAGCGACATCACCGGCGGAAGCGGCAGCGTCAATCTCTACGCCGTCCGCATCCTGCCGGGCGAATGAGCCGCCGCCCTATTTGACGAAGCCCGGTCCCGAGCCGACGATCTTGTCGTCGATCTCGCCGATCGCTTTCTTGTCCTTGCCCTCGTAGTCGAGCGTCTTGAGGATGTGACGGATGAGGTTGATGCGCGCGCGGCGCTTGTCGTTGGCGTGGATCACCGTCCAGGGCGCGTGGTCCGAATGGGTCTCCTTCAGCATGCGGTCGCGCTTGTCGGAATAGTCGCCCCACTTGTTCAGCGCGGCGATATCCATCGGCGAGAGCTTCCAGACCTTCAGCGGATCGTGCCGGCGGTCGTGGAACCGCTTCAGCTGCATTTCGCGGCCGGTATCGAGCCAGAACTTGAAGAGATGGATATCCTCCGAGGTGATCATCTTCTCGAAGCGCGGCGTTTCCTTGAGGAACTTCTCGTATTGCTCCGGCGTGCAGAAGCCCATGACCGGCTCGACGCCCGCGCGGTTGTACCAGGAGCGGTCGAACAGCACGAATTCGCCGGCGGTCGGGAAGGTCGCGACATAGCGCTGGAAATACCATTGGCCGCGCTCGGTCTCGGTCGGCTTGGTCAAAGCCACGATGCGGGCGGAACGCGGGTTCATGTAGGACATGGTGGCGTGGATCGCGCCGCCCTTGCCGGCGGCGTCGCGCCCCTCGAAGACGGCCATGATGCGCTTTCCGGTCTTCTGCTGCCAGAACTGCACCTTCACCAGCTCGATCTGGAGCAGCTTGAGGGTCTTCTCGTAGTCCTTGTTGTCCAGCTTCTTGTCGTAGGGGTAGTCACCGGAGCCGAAGGCCTTCTCCTCGATCCAGTCGGGAAGCACCGGATCGTCGATGTCGAACACCCGCTTCTTGCCGTGGATATCCAGTTCCACAGCCCGGCTTTCAGCCTTTTCCGCCATCGCTTGTTCCTCTTCAGGCCATCTGACTTTCCGCAGAGGTGGCCACAACCGGATTGCGAATTCAAGCGCGCCGTGAAAAACATGTCATGAAGCCGCGCTATCCATCGAGAATCGGTGGAGGCGTGGAGGACGATGATGCTTGCAAGGGAATGGGTGGCGGTGGCGGATCAGCGGACAGGCCTCGGCTGGCTGGCGACGCAACTGTGGGGCGAACGGGTCCTCATCGCTTCGGCCGTTTTCGTCGGCTTCATGATGTGGCTTGCCGGCCTTCACCTCGGCTGGGTGTCCTTTGCGGTTCTCCTGCTCGTCATCGCCGGCCTGATGCGCCTGGAGCGGCGCGCGGCCGGAGCCGCCACGGCAAGAACCATGGCCGTGCCGGCGGCGCCCGCCGTCGAGCCTGCGCCTGCGGCCGATGATTTGACCGCGATTTCGGCCGTGCTCGGCGCGCTCGATGCGCCGGCGCTGCTTGTATCGGCCCGTGAGACGGTCAAGCTTCAGAACCGCGCGGCGGAAGGCATTTTCGGCGCCATCCCGCAGGGCAGCGACCTTGCCGGCCGCATCCGTGCGCCCGGCATCCTCGACATGGTGCGCGATGCCATCGGCTCCGGCCAGCCGCGCGAGACGGAACATGCCGAGCGGCTTCCCTCCGAGACGGTCTATGTGGTGCGCATCGCCCCGCTTGCCGGCCCCACCACCGAGCCGCTCTGGCTGCTGACCTTCCGCGACGTCTCGCAGGCCCGCCGCATCGACCGCATGCGCTCCGACTTCATTGCCAATGCCAGTCATGAACTGCGCACGCCGCTCGCCTCGCTGCGCGGCTTCATCGAGACCCTGCAGGGACCGGCGAAGAACGACGTCAAGGCGCATGAACGCTTCCTCGGCATCATGCACGAGCAGGCAACCCGCATGAGCCGCCTCGTCGACGATCTCCTGTCGCTCTCGCGCCTCGAACTGCGCTCCAACCTCGTGCCCGACCAGACCGTCGACCTCGTGCCCCTGCTCGGCCATGTGCGCGACAGCCTGCAGCCGCTCGCCGGCGATCTCGGCGTCGAGATCGCGCTCGACCTGCCCTCGCACCCCGTCAGCGTTCCCGGCGACCGGGACGAACTCGTCGAGGTTTTCGAGAACCTGATCGAGAATGCCTGCAAATATGGCCAGGAAGGCAAGCGCGTCGACGTGACGCTGACCGGCGGGACCGAGGGCGTGCCGGCGGAGTTCAGCGTCACCGATTACGGCCCCGGCATTCCACCCGAACACGTGCCGCGCATCACCGAACGTTTCTACCGGGTTAACGTCGAAGCGAGCCGGTCCAAGAAGGGCACAGGGCTCGGCCTTGCCATCGTCAAGCACATCCTCACCCGCCACAAGGCACGCCTCGTGGTGAAGTCCGAGGTGGGCAAAGGCACCGTCTTTACCGTCAAGTTCTGACACAAAGGGCGGAGCTTCCGTCGTTTCGTCTGAAATAGACAAGCAAATTCATTGGCTTGGTGTGTCACAAATGTTTCGTCAAAGTGACATAAAAGGGATGGCGATCGGGGTTTAGAGAAGGGCCGCCGGTCAACGGCAGAGAGCGCGAAAGGCGCGCTTTACACACACGTCCTCTTCGGGAGAACCCAGATGAAATCTCTTAAGCTCACTCTCGCGGCGCTCGTTGCTTCTGCCGCCTTCGCAGGCGTTGCCGTTGCGCGCGACCAGGTCCAGATCGCCGGCTCCTCCACCGTTCTTCCCTACGCCAAGATCGTCGCCGAGACGTTCGGCGAGACCTTCCCCGACTTCAAGACCCCGATCGTCGAATCCGGCGGCACCGGTGGCGGCCTGAAGGAATTCTGCAAGGGCGTCGGCCCGGAAACCCTCGACATCGCCAACGCATCGCGCGCCATGAAGGACAGCGAGATCGAGGCCTGCAAGGCTGCCGGCGTCACCGAGATCCAGGAAGTCAAGATCGGCTATGACGGTATCGTCTTCGCCACGGACGCCGGCAATGCCGACCTGAAGCTCGAGCCGAAGGATCTCTACCTGGCCCTCGCCGCTGAAGTCGTCGTCGACGGCAAGCTCGTCGCCAACCCCTACAAGAAGTGGTCGGAAGTCAACAAGGACCTGCCGGACGTCGAAATCGCCGCCTACATCCCGGGCGAAAAGCACGGCACCCGCGAAGTCTTCGACGAGAAGATGCTCGCTGCAGGCTGCAAGGCAACCGGCGCCGCTGACGTGATCAAGGCCGCTGTCGCCGACGAAAAGGAACAGCATGCCAAGTGCATCGCCGTTCGCAAGGACGGTCTGGCTGTCGACATCGACGGCGACTACACCGAAACGCTCGCCCGCATCGCCGCCAACAAGTCCGGCGTCGGCGTATTCGGCCTTTCTTTCTACGAAAACAACGCCGACAAGCTGAAGGTCGCCACCGTCAGCGGCATCGTTCCGTCGACCGAAACGATCGCTTCCGGCGAATACCCGGTTTCCCGCCCGCTGTTCTTCTACGTCAAGAAGGCACATCTCGGCGTTATCCCGGGCCTGAAGGAATATGTCGAGTTCTTCACGAGCGACGACATGATCGGCCCCGACTCCCCGCTGGCTGAATACGGCCTCGTTCCGGCTCCGGACGCAGAGCGCGAAGAAGTCCGCAAGGCCTTCGTTGACGGCAAGATCATGTAATGTGCTTCGGCCGGCGCGGTTTTCGCGCCGGCCACTCCCTTTCGGGCGGCTTGCGCCCACGTCCTGTTCCTCGACCGGGAACGGGGCGCCTGTCGAACGGTCGCGGCGAGCCACTGGGGCGCGCTCGAAGCACTGCCGGCAAAAGTCAGCACGCGGTTTTGCGTCCGGCATTGTGACAAACAAAATGACACCGCGGATGATCTCGCCGGGAGAATTTCCTCAATGAGTATTTCCCTTCTTCTGCTCATCGTCGCCGCCATCGGCGTCGTGGGCTATCTTATCGGCAGCTGGCGCGCCAACGCGCTTGCCGGCGGCAAGCTTTCAAACCTGCATTCTCGGCCGGGTTATTACGGCTCCTTCGTCGCCATCTGGGCCATGCTTCCGGCGGTCGTCGTCCTGTTCGTCTGGGTTATCGCAAGCCCGATGTATATCAGCTCGACCGTTCGCGCTGGCTTCCCCGAAGAGGTGAAGGCCGAGCCGCAGGCGACGCAGAACCTCAATTACAACATGATCAGCGCCATCGCCCGCGGCTTCAAGGTGCTGACGGGGGAGGAGCGCGAGGCCCTCTTCAAGGAGGGCGCGGCCGCCCGTGACATCCTGGCCGCCAAGGGCGTGCCGCTCGCCGCCGAGCCGGCGCCCTACATGCTCAAGTCCGCCGACGATCTCAACCGCATGACGACGAACAGCAACACCTGGCTGTCGGTCATTGCGGTTCTCACGGCCGCCGCCGGCGCCTTGCTCGCCTATCGCTCGATCACGCCGAGGTTCCGCGCCCGCAACCGCGTCGAAGGCGTCATGCTGGTCGGCCTGATCGCCGCCTCGTCGATCGCCATCCTGACGACGGTCGGCATCGTCACCTCGATGTTCACGGAAGCCGTGCACTTCTTCAACATGGTGCCGGCCTGGGAATTCTTCTTCGGCACGGTCTGGGATCCGCGCTTCGCCGCGGCGGGGGCGACGGCTTCGGCCGGCCAGTTCGGCCTGATCCCGTTGCTCGCCGGCACGCTCTATATCGGCCTCGTCGCCATGCTGGTCGCCGTGCCGGTCGGTCTCTTCGCCGCCATCTACATGTCGGAATATGCCTCGCGTCACGTTCGCTCGGTGGCCAAGCCGCTGCTCGAAGTGCTGGCCGGCATCCCGACCATCGTCTACGGCTTCTTCGCCCTCGTGACGGTCGGCCCGTTCCTGCGCGATATCTCCGCCCAGCTGAACGGTCTCGTCACCGGCAACTATTCCAACTTCATCCAGGCGCAGAGCGTTCTGACCGCCGGCTTCGTCATGGGCATCATGCTGATCCCCTACGTCTCCTCGCTGTCGGACGACATCATCACCGCCGTGCCGCGCGCCCTGCGTGACGGTTCGCTCGGCCTTGGCGCCACCCGTTCGGAAACGATCAAGCGCGTCATCCTGCCGGCCGCCCTGCCGGGCATTGTCGGCGCTCTGCTGATGACCGCCTCGCGCGCCGTCGGCGAAACCATGATCGTGGTGCTGGCCGCCGGCGTTGCCGCCCGCATGCAGCTCAATCCCTTCGAGCCGATGACGACGGTGACGGTCAAGATCGTCAACCAGCTGACGGGCGACCTCGAATTCACCTCGCCTCAGACGCTGGTGGCTTTCGCGCTCGGCATCACGCTGTTCTTCATCACGCTTTGCCTCAACATCTACGCCCTCTACATCGTGCGCAAATACCGGGAGCAGTACGAATGAGCCAGGTTTCCACCAGCCCTTCGATGGCCGCCCTTGGCGTTTCCGCCAAGCCGGAGCGCCGCGATATCGGCCTTGGCCGCCGCTACGCCGCCGAACGCCGTTTCCGCTTCTTCGGCATGGCCGCCATCGGCTTCGGTCTTCTCTTCCTGTTCCTGCTGCTGTTCTCGGTGGTCTCCAAGGGCTACACCGCCTTCCAGCAGTCGATGATCACCATTCCGGTCGAGTTCTCGGAACAGATCATCGATAAGAACAACGAGCGCGCCACGAACCCGCAGAAACTGGTTTCGGCCAATTACCCGGTCGTCGCCCGCAATGCGCTCGCCAAGGTGCTCGGCGTCGACGAGAAGGACCGCGCCGGTCTCAAGGCCGTCAACGGCATGATCTCCGACAGCGTCCGCGTGCAGTTCCGCGACATGGTCACGGCCGATCCGTCGATCATCGGCACCACGCAGACGGTGACGTTCCTCGCCCATGGCGATCTCGACTCAGCCTATAAGGGCCAGATCGACCTTTCCGTCGCGGAAGGCAACCGCAAGATCTCCGACAAGCAGGTCGGCTGGATGAACCAGCTTGCCGAAAGCGGCGCGCTTGCCAAGCATTTCAACACCGGCCTCTTCGTCAACGGCGCGTCGAGCCGTCCGGAAGCGGCAGGCGTCGGCGTCGCCGTGGTCGGCTCGCTCTACATGATGCTGATCGTGCTCGTGCTCTCGCTGCCCATCGGCGTCGCCGCCTCGATCTACCTGGAAGAGTTCGCTCCGAAGAACCGCTTCACAGACCTGATCGAGGTGAACATCAACAACCTCGCCGCGGTACCGTCCATCGTCTACGGTCTCCTGGGTCTTGCCGTCTTCGTCAACTTCGCGGGCTTCCCGCGCTCGGCGGCCCTCGTCGGCGGCCTGGTGCTGACGCTCATGACGCTGCCGACGATCATCATCGCGACCCGCGCGGCCCTGAAAGCCGTGCCGCCGTCGATCCGGTCGGCAGCCCTCGGCCTTGGCGCCTCCAAGATGCAGACCGTGTTCCACCACGTCCTGCCGCTCGCCATGCCCGGCATCCTCACCGGCACGATCATCGGCCTCGCCCATGCGCTCGGCGAAACCGCACCGCTGCTCCTCATCGGCATGGTCGCCTTCGTCGCCGACGTTCCGGCAACGCCGCTCGATCCCGCGACGGCCCTTCCGGTGCAGATCTACATGTGGGCGAACGAGGCCGAGCGCGCCTTCGTGGAGCGCACGTCGGGCGCGATCATCGTGCTCCTCATCTTCCTTATCCTCATGAATGTTGGCGCCATCCTGTTGCGCCGCCGTTTCGAACGGCGCTGGTAGAAGGACCGATCCTATGAACATGATGTCAGAAGCAGCAGTCGAGAAAGCGCTGGACAAGAAAATGAACGACATTTCCTACAAGATGATCGGCAAGGACGTTTCGGTCTATTACGGCGAGAAGCGCGCCCTCTACGACGTCAACCTGAATGTCCGCGAGAACACCGTCACCGCCTTCATCGGCCCCTCGGGCTGCGGAAAGTCCACCCTGCTGCGCACGCTCAACCGCATGTTCGAGCTCTACCCCGAGCAGCGCGCGGAAGGCCAGATCCTGCTGGACGGCGGCGACATCCTGACCAGCAAGGAAGATGTCTCCCTGATCCGCGCCAAGATCGGCATGGTCTTCCAGAAGCCCACGCCCTTCCCGATGTCCATCTACGACAACATCGCCTTCGGCGTGCGCCTGTTCGAGACCCTGCCGCGCGTGGAGATGGATGAGCGCGTGGAATGGGCGCTGAAGAAGGCCGCGCTGTGGAACGAGGTCAAGGACAAGCTCAACCAGAGCGGCTCCGGCCTCTCCGGCGGCCAGCAGCAGCGTCTGTGCATTGCGCGCGGCATCGCGATCAAGCCCGAGGTGCTGCTGCTCGACGAGCCCTGCTCGGCGCTGGACCCGATTTCCACCGGCAAGATCGAAGAGCTCATCCACGAGCTCAAGAGCGACTACACCGTGGCCATCGTGACCCACAACATGCAGCAGGCCGCGCGCGTCTCGCAGCGCACCGCCATGTTCCACCTCGGCAACCTCGTCGAGGAGAACGACACCGACAAGATGTTCACCAACCCGGATGACCAGCGCACCCAGGACTACATCATGGGCCGCTTCGGCTGACGCTTCCGTCGCCAGGCATCCCTGAAACCGAGTGCATTAAGGACAGAACCATGTCATCGACCCATATTGTCTCGATCTACGACGAAGAATTGAAGTACCTCTCCCGCCGCATCTCCGAAATGGGCGGCACCGCCGAGCAGATGGTGGCCGATTCCGTGCGCGCTCTCGTCACGACGGACGCAGCCCTCGCCCAGAAGGTCATTTCCGAGGACGTCATCCTCGACACTGCCGAGCGCCAGATCAACGACAAGGCCGTTGTCACCATCGCCAAACGCCAGCCGATGGCGGCGGACCTGCGCGAGATCATGGGCGCGATCCGCATCGCCGCCGAACTGGAGCGTGTCGGCGACCTCGGCAAGAACACGGCCAAGCGCGTCATCGCCGTGCAGAGCTCGGGCATGCCCCGCAAGCTCGCCCGCGGCCTGGAGCACCTGGCCGAACTGGCGCTGATGCAGCTGAAGGAAGTGCTCGATGTCTACGCCACCCGCTCGGTGGACAAGGCCAAGGCCATCCGCGAGCGCGACGACGAGATCGACGCCATCTATACCTCGCTGTTCCGCGAACTCCTGACCTACATGATGGAAGACCCGCGCAACATCACGCCCTGCACCCATCTCCTGTTCTGCGCCAAGAACATCGAGCGCATCGGCGACCACGCGACCAATATCGCCGAGACCATCTACTACATGGCGACCGGCTCCCAGCCGGAAGGCGAGCGCCCGAAGGACGACACGTCGACCTCCGTGGTCGCCGCCGACGTCACCGAGTAAAAGAGAAGCAGGGTTCAAACTCCATGGTGCCCAGAATAGCCGTCGTGGAAGACGAGGAGGCGCTCAGCGTCCTCCTGCGCTACAATCTCGAAGCGGAAGGCTTCGAGGTCGATACGATCCTCTCCGGTGACGAAGCCGAGATGCGCCTGCAGGAGCGCATGCCCGACCTGCTCATCCTCGACTGGATGCTGCCCGGCGTCTCCGGCATCGAACTGTGCCGGCGCCTGCGCCAGCGCCCGGAAACCGAGCGCCTGCCGATCATCATGCTGACGGCGCGCGGCGAGGAGAGCGAGCGCGTGCGCGGTCTTGCCACCGGCGCGGACGACTATGTCGTCAAGCCCTTCTCGACACCGGAACTGGTCGCCCGCGTGCGGGCCATGCTGCGCCGCGCCAAGCCCGAGGTCGTCTCGACGGTGCTGCGCTGCGGCGATATCGAACTCGACCGCGAGACGCACCGCGTCCATCGCCGCACCCGCGAAGTACGCCTCGGCCCGACGGAATTCCGCCTGCTGGAATTCCTGATGACCTCGCCGGGCCGTGTCTTCTCGCGCTCGCAGCTTCTGGACGGCGTCTGGGGCCATGACATCTATGTCGACGAACGCACGGTCGACGTCCATGTCGGGCGCCTGCGCAAGGCGCTCAACTTCGCCAACATGCAAGACGTCATCCGCACGGTTCGCGGCGCGGGCTACTCGCTGGAAACCTGAGCGGACGAAATTCCTCCCAAGGACGGAAATGGGCCCTGCGGGGCCTGTTTGCGTCTTAGAGCATGTCAGGTTCAGATTGAACCAGACATGCTCTAAATTCTTTTGTTTTCGTTTGTCTTTTCGGGAAAACCGGTTCCCACTTTTCCCTGACAAACTCTAGGGGCTGCTTCCTTTCCGGAAGCGAGACTCGCAAATCAGGTGAGACATGTTTCTCTATCCATGCCGGGAAGCATGGTCGGCATGGATGGTGTGCGCTTGTTCCGAAGGCTTTGTCAAAACACAGGAGAGCACACAGGGCATACCGGGCCAGTGTTCCGTGGCAAGGAGCAGCCAGTCCGCCCCTGAACACCTCGGTGCGTTACGCGATATCCCTGTAGAACATATGCGCGTCATCGTTGAGAACGAATTTGGAGGGGTCAGCCCAATCCGTCCCTGTGCCGGTCTTGTGGAAATGGCGGACCGTCAGGCCGAATGTGTCTACACTCCCGGCCAGCCGTTCGGCGATCACCGCGCTGGCGATCTTACGCAACTCGCCCAATACCTTGTCATCGTTGCTCAAGGCATCAATCTCATGCCGTGCCTGAGTTCCCGGGTTCCAGCAGGAGAATTGTTTTGCCGAGCGGCAGACGCTGGCGATCGATCCCTCGGAGCGATAATGGGTCAAGAAGCGATTGAGCACGACGATCGCGACGTGGCGCCTCTGGGTGAGGTTGCCGCCGCGAATTTCCCCCCAAAGCGTCCGCGCCAGGATCTCGAGATCGTTGTTCGTCGAAACCGTCTTGTCGGAGAGCGCTCGAATTGCGACGATATTTTCCGATTTCCAGGTTTGGCGGGTTACCCTGTCGCCCTGGTTTCCGCCAAGCCCCCAGAATTCCTTGCGAGTCTCATGCCAGCCGTCGAAGAAACAGACATGGCCGATCTGCCCGGTACCCGCCGTCGGCGACAGCATTACCACGGCGCCGGCCGGCACCTCGCTCTTGTGCAGCGTGGGCAGATCGACGTCGCCCCATTTCTTCCAGTTTGCTGCCAGCGCGGCGCCCTTTGGAACGGGGGCTCCGGTTTCCCGCATGCACCAAGCCGTGAACGCACCGCACCAATCAGTGATCTCTCCGGTTGCAGGATTGGTGACTTTCCCAGGCCCGTGATCCGTTGCTGCGAAAAAGCTGAGAGCCTTCTGTTGCCCTGGGTCGCGATGCTCCACCCAATCCTTGCTCCACATTTCCAGTTGCGCGCGCGCCGGCGTCATCCAGGGCGCGGCTGTGAGTGAGCCGAGATCGAGGAATGTGGGTATATAGTACTCTAGCAGTCTGACGGCGGCCGCCAACGCCTTGTCTTGCGCTTCCTTCACTCGCTTCAGAAAGGTGCCGACAGTGGCGGCATTGCTACCAGTTTTAGCGAAGCGCGCACGCCGGTTGAGGAATGCCGCGGTTTCCTGCGAATTCACTGGCCACCCCAGTGTCTCTTCCAGGAACGTTGTCATCTTCTGTGACAACATGGACTGCTCTTCGTCGCGGCTCGCCATTGCGAGAGCGGCTCTCGCCCCTTGTTCTAGATTGGGTCCACACAGCCATGCGCAGAGAAGGTCAACTTTTCGCGGCAGGTATTCCTGAGGGTTTTGTTCCTTCAGTTCAGCCATGCGTCGCCAGAACTCACGCAGGAAATAGGCAGCGGCATCGACCTGGTTCCGCGAATAGATGCGATCGTCCAGATCGTAATTCAGCGCGGTTCCACCGGTGTCGAGGAAAAGCTGCCACTGGGTCTCCGTGAGACCGTAGGCGCCGATCGCGCTCGGTTCATCGAACTCCGACTGGAATGCAAGAAGCGTTTCGTCGTTCACGGTCGCAAAGCCGTCCTCCAGGCCATGCTCGATGAGACCGAGCGCGATAAGGTCAATGGCCGGGATCACGCGATTGTCGACAGCCTTTAGGCGTTCCTCCGTCTGAGCGCATGGGAACACGTAGGAAATCGCCGGTACAGGCTCTTCGGGTGGCATGTGGAAGGGGGCGCCGAGATAGGACCTGTGGATCCAACCTTTGGCCGTTGGCGCCAACTGTGCGCCACTCCTGTACAGGTTAATCTCTACCCAGTCGCCATCCACGGATATCTGTTCGACATATCCACCCAGCGCAACAAACAGGACGGCCAGCTTGCTTGACGTGGCACTCGGGGCAGCGAAGACAAAGGTCGACTTCCCCAGATCACCCGTGGAATTGACCTGGAATTTTGGTAGCATTTCTTAAACCCCCAGCCTTTGGAAAATAAGTCTAGTTCAGGGTCTTTGCTTCCATCACCACATGAAGCTGTGGTGTTATCCATGTAGAGATTTCTTCCCGGAAATCTTGCGGTAAAGCGTCGTTGGGTGAAAGTTTCCGGCGAAGTTCGGCGATGATCGCGCGGGCCTTGCTCAAATCCAACTTTCCATCAATGACCGGGTCTTTGCCGAAGGTCTTCTTGTAGGCGGGAATGACGATCCTGTCCAAATAAGCGCTCTCTTGGACCTCACCACCGGCCATCATGATCTTTTCAAAGTAGTTGGTGAACTTCTGGTCGCACACAGCTTCGCTGATGTCTCTGTACTCGTTGACATCGAGGAAGCCGTCGACGGTGGCAGCTTTCTTGTTCACTGTAAGCGTCTGTTCCACGATTGCGATAGCCGCCTTGGTCCGCGGGCCCACTACGGAGGCGATCGGTGTACACGTTGCCCTCTGGAAGACGTTCAGCCGTTTTTCGGTGAAGTTCGGCAGGCCGAAAAATTCCTGAATGCTGGCCGTTGTGGGGGGGATACGTCCAGTCCCTTTGCCCGCAGTTATCGGATCGGCGGATTTGAAACCGCCCACCACTGGCAGGTCGCCGAGGGTGTTGTCCGCGCCGGGCTGCGCGCCATTCGCGCCGAGCGTCGAGAAATTATTGATTTTCGCTTCGATTGCGAAAGGCAGGCACAGCCGCGTATACGAGCGCAGGGCATGCTCGGCATCCGGCTTGTTGGAAAACTTGATGCGTTTCTCCTGAATATAGGTTCGGAAGTCGTAACGTCCTTTCAAGACGATCGAATGGATCGTTGAGGATTCGATCTCGAGCAAGAGCCGGCTATGGTAGTTCTCCACGCTCCTCGTAAGGAGTTGGAAGGCCTGGGCGACAATGGTGATCGCTTTCGTTCCGGCATCGACCTGCCCGAGTACGACCGCGGTTGCCGCCGCAGTATCGCCTATCTGCGAAATCCACGGTCCTTTGGAACGCTTGCGGTTGTCGAGCCATTGCAGATAAGCATCGCAACGTCGATCGATGTCGTTCATGCCCTGCTTGACGACAAGATCCCAATCCGTGATGGCGCAGGTCGCGTTCGGTGCGTAACTCTGGTTCGTCGCTTGCCGGCACAGATAGTTGAAATACTGGTTCTGCATCGTCTCAGTACGCGCCAAATTGGGCGCAGTTAGTTCTGAGCCGATACCGGAGGAGACATAGTTCTGCTCGCCCGCTTGGCATCCCGCCAACGTGATTGTGGCCGCTGTCACAACGGGCAGGAAAACTCTGCGGGTCAACGTGCTCGCCAAGGCCATGCGCGAGCGCATCGTGATAAAGCGAAAGGGAGCCAACAAAGCAATCATGGGGTGAATGATGGGGCCGAACTCGCGCAAAGGCAATCAGGCGCTATCCGGCTTCTGCAATTATTAACAACTTCTCAAACATACGTGGCTTTGACGTGCCTCCGCGACGCGGATCAGTCTTGGCGACCGGGGTACTGCACGAGGCCGGTATATCGAGATGGACTGAAGCCTGGGAGTTCAATCTGGCTTCATTTCCCCACCTCTTGCCTTCCTGATGACCAGTTCTCCAAACGAAAACGGGCCCTTTCGGGCCCGCATCGCATCTCGATATCGCTGACTGATCAGCGCATCCGGCGCCGTTCGGCGGACGGCTGGTAGGCGAGGCGCTGGTGATAGGTGCAGTAGGGCGAATTGTCCGGGGACTCGTTGCCGCAAAAATGGAAGTCGTCGTTCAGCGGGTCACCGATCGGCCACTTGCAGGTGCGCTCGGTCAGCTGCGTCAGTTCCAGCTTGCGCGACATCGGCACGACGGTGCCGTTGCCATTGGCCGGAACCGGAAGCCGTTCGCTCTGCACGTCGAAATCGGCGTCCATGTCTTCCTTCGGCAGCGCGTTGCCGGTGGGGCGGGCGACGGCGCGCGGGGCGGCCGGGCGGGCCGCGAAGTTCGACGGGCGCGGCGCGGCGGCGGCCGTCGGGCGCTTCGGGCGGGCGGCGGTCTGCGTGCCGCCGGCCTTGGCGCGGCCCGGCAGGTTCAGCCGGTGCACCTTGCCGATGACGGCATTGCGGCTGACGCCGCCAAGCTGTGCCGCGATCTGGCTTGCGCTGAGGCCCTCGCTCCAGAGCTTCTTGAGTTTCTCGACGCGCTCGTCTGTCCAGTTCATACTTTCGTCTCCGCTCGGCGTTCGATGCGGGAATCCCTCGTCGCGTCCCGGATGAATCCGGAACCTGAACGCCTCAACTCTTTTGGTGACTAGTTCCGCCGCATGCAGTCTAGTAATTGGTCTTTAACCTAGAGACCGGTGGACTCTGTGACAAGAGTCGGGGGAATCGGCGCGAATCGATTTCTAAGTTTTCCCCAACTTGCTGGTCTGGTGTGACTCGATAGAGACACCTTCCGCGTGTCTCGCGAATCCTCACCTTGCGGGAGGTTCAGCGTCGTTTCGGGCCGCGATTTTGTTGACAGGCCGGCGTGAAATGCCGATAGTGCCGCATGCCGCCGAAAGGCGGCTTTTGATTTTCCGGGCTCCCGGAAAAGTCAAGATCGAGACCTGTTTTTCCGCATCTCTTTTCGGAGGATCCGCGCCATGGCCGATGCCGCGCCGCTCTATGAAACCTATATGCGTGCACCTCTTCGGTTCACGCACGGGGAGGGCGTCTGGCTTGTCGCCGAAGATGGCGAGCGATATCTCGATTTTGCCGCCGGCGTCGCCGTCACCTCGCTGGGCCATGCCCATCCCCATCTCGTCGCCGCGCTGAAGGACCAGGCCGACAAGGTCTGGCACCTGTCCAACCTCTATGAGGTCCCCGGCCAGGAAAGCCTTGGCCGCCGCCTGACGGACGCGACCTTCGCCGACAAGGTGTTCTTCACCAATTCGGGCGCCGAGGCGCTGGAATGCGCGATCAAGACCGCGCGCCGCTACCATTTCGCCAAGGGTCATCCCGGCAAGTACCATATCCTCACCTTCGATGGCGCCTTCCATGGCCGCACCATCGCGACCATAGCGGCCGGCGGTCAGGAGAAATATATCGAGGGCTTCGGCCCCAAGGCGCCCGGCTTCCTCAAGCTGCCCTTCGGCGACATCGCCGCCGTCAAGGATGCCATTACCGAGGAAACGGCGGCGATCCTGATCGAGCCGGTGCAGGGCGAGGGCGGCATCCGCCCGGTGCCGAAGGAATTCCTGCAGGAGCTGCGTCAGCTCTGCGACGAATACGGCCTGCTGCTCATCCTCGACGAGGTGCAGTCCGGCGTCGGCCGCACGGGCCGCCTCTTCGCCCATGAATGGGCCGGCGTCACGCCCGATATCATGGCGGTCGCCAAGGGCATCGGCGGCGGCTTCCCGCTCGGCGCCTGCCTTGCCACGAACGAGGCTGCCGCCGGCATGGTCGCCGGCACGCACGGCTCCACCTATGGCGGCAACCCGCTCGCCATGGCGGTCGGCAATGCCGTGCTCGACGTGGTGCTGGAAGAGAACTTCCTGCAGCATGTGCGCGATGTGGCGCTCGTCTTCCGCCAGGGCCTCGCCGCCCTGAAGGACCGTTTCCCCGATGTGATCGAGGATGTGCGCGGCGAAGGCCTGATGCTCGGCATCAAGGCCAAGGGGCCGGTTGCCGATCTCCTGAAGGCCGTGCGGGCGGAAAAGCTGCTCGGCGTGCCGGCGGGCGACAACGTGCTGCGTCTCCTGCCGCCGCTGACTGTCACGGCGGAAGAGGCGCGCGAGGGGCTGGCCCGCATCGAGCGGGCAGCGGAGAAGCTCACGGCCGCCAAGGCCGCCTGAGCAGGGACTGGGACAGACAGGACACATCATGGCCAAGCATTTTCTCGATCTTTCCGCCGTTTCGGAAAGCGATCTCCGCACCATCATGGACGATGCGCACACGCGAAAGGCCGCCAGCAAGGCCGGCACCGAAGCAAAGCCGCTCGCCGGCAAGATGCTCGCGATGATCTTCGAGAAACCCTCCACCCGAACGCGCGTCTCCTTCGATGTCGGCATGCGCCAGCTCGGCGGCGAGACGCTGTTCCTGTCGGGCACGGAAATGCAGCTTGGCCGCGCCGAGACCATCGGCGACACGGCGAAGGTCCTGTCGCGTTATGTCGACGCCATCATGATCCGCACGACGGACCATGCGCGCCTGCTGGAGCTGGCCGAGCATGCCACCGTGCCCGTCATCAACGCCCTGACGGACCTCACCCATCCCTGTCAGATCATGGCCGACGTCATGACCTTCGAGGAGCATCGCGGCTCGGCGAAGGGCAAGACCTTCTCCTGGATGGGGGACGGCAACAACGTGCTGCACTCCTTCGTCGAGGGATCGGCCCGCTTCGGCTACAAGATGAAGATGGCCGTGCCGATGGGCTCCGAACCCGATGACAAGATTCTCAACTGGGCGCGCGACAATGGTGGCGACATCCTGCTCGGCCATGACCCGGAGGCGCTCGCCGACGGCGCCGACCTCATCGTCACCGACTGCTGGGTGTCGATGAACCAGGAACACCGCGCCCGCGGCCACAACATCTTCCAGCCCTATCAGGTCAACAAGCAGCTGATGGCGCGCGCCGACAAGGATGCGCTCTTCATGCACTGCCTGCCGGCCCATCGTGGCGAAGAGGTGACGGACGAGGTGATCGACGGTCCGCAGTCCGTCGTCTTCGACGAGGCGGAGAACCGCCTGCACGCCCAGAAGTCGATCCTCGCCTGGTGCTTCGGCGTCGTCTGACGCGGCCTTGAAAAACGCGGGACCCCGCACGATCTAGGGACCGACACGCGGCGCCTTATGGCGTCGTCTCTGGCGCTTGTCCGCCCGGTATGGAATGATCGGGCGGCAGGGAGCGCGAAATCACGATAGACGCTGTCGGACGCGGCGGGGCGCTTGGCCCGCTGCGTGGCGGCGTGCAAGGAGCGAAACGATGATGGCAGAAAATGCCCTGAAACTCGGCGAACCCGGTTTTTCCGGTGACGACCATGTCCTGCCGTTCCAGGTGGAAGGCCTCGATGTGCGCGGCCGTGCCGTGCAGCTCGGCCCGATGCTCGACGGCATTCTCGGCCGGCACGATTACCCCGCGCCCGTCGCCCGGCTTCTCGCCGAGGCGATCACGCTGACCGTGCTGCTCGGCACCTCGCTGAAGTTCGAGGGCAAGCTGATCGTCCAGACCAAGGGCGACGGCCCCGTCGACCTGCTCGTCGCCGATTTCGCCGCGCCGCAGGATGTGCGCGCCTACGCCCGCTTCGATCAGGCGGCGCTCGATGCCGCCGTCGCCGAGGGCAAGACGGAGCCACATGAGCTGCTCGGCAAGGGCATCCTCGCCTTCACCATCGACCAGGGACCGCACACCCAGCGCTACCAGGGCATCGTGCCGCTCGACGGCCATACGCTGGAAGAGATCGCCGGCGTCTATTTCCGCCAGTCGGAACAGATCCCGACCAAGGTGCGCCTTGGCGTCGCCGAACTCTACGACCGCGACGAGGCCGGCAAGGCGCGTCACCGCTGGCGCGCCGGCGGCATGGTCGCGCAGTTCCTGCCGCAGGCGCCCGAGCGCATGCGCCAAGCCGACCTTCCGGGCGGTGACGGCGACGATGTCGGCCACAAGATCGACGATGACGACAACTGGGCAGAAGCGAAGGCCATGGTCGAGACGATCGATGCCGACGAGCTGACCGATCCCAATGTCGGCACCGAACGGCTGCTGTTCCGCCTCTTCCACGAGCGGGGCGTGCGCGTCTACCAGCCGCAACAGGTCTTCGATCGCTGCTCCTGCTCGCGCGAGAAGCTGAAGACCGTTCTCTCCGGCCTCAGCGCCGAGGAGATCGCCCATACGGCGGACGACAAGGGCGAGATCGCGGTGACCTGCGAATTCTGCTCGACCACCTACCGCTTCGAGGCGGCCGAAGTGCTGCCGCAGTAACAGGGAATGAGGGGTTTTGCCCCTCATTCTGCGTCTTCTCCGCGCACGAGGAGCAAGGACGCGATGTTCCATCCTTCGCGGACGCCGATGATGTCGGGAAACCGGTCCTGCCTGTTTTCATCGCCTCCGGGCAACAGGGGGCGGCAGGCGGATAAAGGGCTCTCGGTCCTGAAGTCTAGTTCAGAATCCGGACCTGCCCCGGCGTATCCAGCGAGAAGGCCGGAATGGCGACGTCGAAGGCCTCGCCGTTCTCCGCTTCCATGCGGTAGCGGCCGAACATGATGCCCGACGGTGTTTCCAGCGGGCAGCCGGAAGAATATTCGTAGGTATCACCCGGCCGGAGCGTCGGCTGTTCGCCGATCACGCCCGGCCCGTTCACCTCGTCCACCTGCCCGTTCTGATCGGTGATGTGCCAGTAGCGCGTCACGAGCCGCACGGCGAGGTCGGAATGGTTGGAGATGACGACCCGGTATCCCCATACATAGCGGCTGTCGTCGGGATCGGACTGATCGGCCAGATAATATGGCTCTACGGTCACTTCGATGTCGCGGGTCAGCGCACGATACATGGGCAAGCCTTGAACTGATTATATTCAGCTATTCTACAGGAATGTGGCTTCGTCAAGAATATGCAAAGAAGGCGCCAGCCTCTTCGGCCGGCGCCTTCCTATTGTTTACCTTAATGGCGTGGGCTCACGCGCCGACCTTGGAGAGCGCGCGCGCGAAGTCCTCGAGCAGGTCGTCGCTGTCCTCGATGCCGGCGGAGAAGCGCACGGTGCCGGCCGAAATACCGAGTTCGGCGCGTGCCTCGTCCGTCAGGTTCTTGTGCGTCGTCGTTGCCGGATGGGTGATCAGGCTCTTGGCGTCGCCGAGATTGTTGGAGATCTTCACGACATCAAGTGCGTCCTGCAGGGCAAAGGCCGCATCCTTGCCGCCCTTCAGCTCGAAGCAGACGAGCGTCGAGCCGCCCGACATCTGCTTGGCGATGATGTCGGCCTGCGGATGATCCTTGCGGCCCGGATAGATCACGCGCGCAACCTGCTTCTGGTCGGCGAGGAAGTCGGCGATGCGGCTGGCATTCTCCGTCTGCTGCCGGACGCGCAGCGGCAGCGTTTCGATGCCCTTCAGCAGCGTCCAGGCGTTGAACGGCGACATGGCGGGGCCGGTGTGGCGGAAGTAGTCGTGCAGGTTCTCGTCGATCCACTGCTTGTCCGAGAGCACCACGCCGCCAAGGCAGCGGCCCTGGCCGTCGATATGCTTGGTGGCCGAGTAGACGACGATATGCGCGCCGAGTTCCAGCGGCTTCTGGAAGAGGGGCGTCGCGAAGACGTTGTCGACGACGACCTTGGCGCCGATCTGGTTGGCGAGCTTCGCCACGCCGGCGATGTCGATGACCTCAAGCGTCGGGTTGGTCGGGCTTTCGAGGAAGAACACCTTGGTGTTCTTCTGGATGGCCCTTTCCCAGTTGGAAAGGTCGCGCCCGTCGATCAGCGTGCATTCGATGCCGTATTTCGGCGCCAGCGTCTCGACAACCCAGCGGCAGGAGCCGAAGAGCGCGCGGGCCGCGACGATGTGGTCGCCGGCCTTCAGCTGGCAGAGAATGGCGGCGGAGACGGCGGCCATGCCCGATGCGGTGGCGCGGGCATCCTCGGCGCCTTCCAGCATGCACATGCGCTTTTCGAACATGTCGTTGGTCGGGCTGCCATAGCGCGCGTAGATGAAGCCGTCCGTCTCGCCCTTGAAGCGGGCTTCGGCCGCGGCCGAGGTGTCATAGACGAAACCCTGCGTCAGGAAGATCGCTTCGGCGGTTTCGCCATGCTGGGAGCGGGTGGTTCCGCCGTGGACGAGTTGGGTGGCCGGGCGCCAGGACTTGCTCATGTGATTGTCGCCTTCAAACAAAAAAACCGGCCGCGTAAGCAGGCCGGTTTGTCACCCGGCCTTTTTAGCTACTTGTTTTACGTGGCTGCAAGCCGGCCGGCCAAATCACCACGGGATAATCTGCTAATACTGCGCGCCCACGCTTGCGTCAATTGCCGGCATTTGGTTTTGTGCGAGCCCTCTGACAGGACGGTAGGATCATGGCTTCTGCGACGCGCAGCACGGGCATTCTGGCGGACAACGCCATTCGCGGCTTGTTCGATGGCGGGCGGCTGAAAAGCGAGGCCGCGCTGGACGAAGACCAGATCCAGCCGGCCAGTCTCGACCTTCGCCTCGGCGCGAAGGCCTTCCGCGTGCGTGCCAGCTTCCTGCCCGGCCCGGCCCATCTCGTCGCCGACAAGCTCGACCGGTTGCAGCTTCATGTCATCGACCTGACGGAAGGCGCGGTGCTGGAAACGGGCTGCGTCTATATCGTGCCGCTGATGGAAAGCCTCGACCTGCCGGCCGAACTTGCCGCCTCGGCCAATCCGAAAAGTTCCACCGGCCGCCTCGATATCTTCACCCGCGTCATCACCGACCGCGCGCAGGAATTCGACAAGATCCCGGCCGGCTATTCCGGGCCGCTCTATCTCGAAATCTCGCCGCGCACCTTCCCGATCGTCGTGCGGCGCGGCTCGCGCCTGTCGCAGATCCGGTTCCGAAGGGGCAATGCCCTGCTCGGCGAAAGCGAACTCGTCGCTTTGCATGCATCCGACACGCTGGTCGCCAGCGAGACGCCGAACGTCTCGGGCGGCGGCATCGCGCTTTCCATCGACCTCAAGGGCACGGGTCCGGATGGCCTCATCGGCTACCGCGGCAAGCACCACACATCGGTCGTCGATGTCGACCGCAAGAACCAGCACGACATCTTCGATTTCTGGGAGCCGCTGTTCAGCCGCGGCCGCAACGAGCTGATCCTCGATCCGGATGAATTCTACATCCTCGTCTCGCGCGAGGCGGTGCACGTGCCGCCGCTCTATGCAGCCGAGATGACGCCCTTCGATCCGCTCGTCGGCGAGTTCCGCGTGCACTATGCCGGCTTCTTCGATCCGGGCTTCGGCCATGCGCCGGCCGGCGGCTCCGGCAGCCGCGCGGTGCTGGAGGTGCGCAGCCATGAAGTGCCCTTCATCCTCGAACACGGCCAGATCGTCGGCCGTCTCGTCTATGAGCATATGCTGGATGCGCCGGAGGGCCTCTATGGCTCGGGCCTCGGCTCCAACTACCAGGCGCAGGGCCTGAAGCTTTCCAAGCACTTCCGCGCCGGCTGACGGGTTTTCCGCCCGTCGTCCGGTCCTTTCCGGCGTGTTTCATTTTTCCCTTTACAAATGAAGTTAAACGTTTTTATTATGATATAAACGTTTAACACGTGGCGGCGCGAGCTGAGGAGCAAGCGCCTTTCGCCGACAGGGGAGGACACCGTTGGCATCGATCCGTATCGAAAATCTCCGCAAGGGTTTCGGCGCTCTGGAGGTGCTGAAAGGCATCGACCTCGACATCGCCGATGGCGAGTTCGTCTGCTTCCTCGGCCCTTCCGGCTGCGGCAAGAGCACGCTCCTGCGCTCCATTGCCGGCCTTGAGGAACTGGATGGCGGGGCCATTCGCCTTGGCGAGCGGGATATCACCCACGTGCCTTCCGCCAGGCGCGATATCGCCATGGTTTTCCAGAACTATGCGCTCTATCCGCACATGAACGTGCGCAAGAACCTTTCCTTCGGCCTCGCGCTCAACGGCATGAAGCGGGACGAGATCGACCGGCGCGTCGACAACGCCGCCGAAATCCTGCGCATCAAGGAGCTTCTGGCCCGCAAGCCGCGCCAGCTCTCCGGCGGCCAGCGCCAGCGCGTCGCCATCGGCCGCGCCATCGTGCGCGAGCCCAAGCTGTTCCTGCTCGATGAGCCGTTGTCGAACCTCGACGCGGGCCTGCGCGTCACCATGCGCGTCGAGCTTGCCGCGCTCCATGCGCGCCTCGGCGCCACCATGATCTATGTGACCCATGACCAGGTGGAGGCGATGACGCTGTCCGACCGCGTGGTCGTGCTCGACAAGGGCAAGGTCAGCCAGTTCGGCACGCCGCTGGAACTGTTCTACCAGCCCGCCAATCTCTTCGTCGCCGGTTTCATCGGCTCGCCGCGCATGAACTTCGTGGAGGCGACGGTCGCCGCACGGGACGGCGCGCATGTCACGCTTTCGGGCGGCGGCCTCAGGCAGCCTGTCGTCTTCGAGGCGGAAGGTGCGGCAACGCTTGCCCGGGACGGCAAGGTCACGCTCGGCATCCGCCCGGACAAGGTGGAGATCGTTCCGGCCGGCGAGGGCGCCCTGGCCGGCACGGTGCGCCTCGTCGAACGGCTCGGCACCGAAAGCCACGTCCATCTGAGCCTCGAGGACGGCCGCGACTTCACCGCCGTGGTGCGCGGCACCCATCCGGTCGCGAACGGCGAAACGGTTCACCTGCGCCTGCCCGCGCAGCATTGCTACCTGTTCGATGCGGAAGGTCAGGCGGTGCGCCGCCGGCTCGATGCGGAGACCGAGGCGCTCATCGTCAATGAAAAGGGGAAGCGGGTCGCGTGACCCGTCAAGGAGGAAGAGAATGAGGAAGAACACGACACTGATCGCCGGCTCGCTGATCGCCTTCGTTTTGGCAGGCAGCGCCACCGCCCGGGCGGACGAGACCATCCGCTTTGCCACCTGGGATTCCGACGAGAGCCTGGCCATCCAGCAGGCCATCGCCAAGAAGTTCGAGGAGAAGCATCCGGGCGTGAAGGTTCAGGTCGAACCCTATGCCGACGGCTACGACCAGAAGCTTGTCGCCGCCTTCGGCGCCGGCAGCCCGCCGGACGTCATGTATATGTGGAACTTCCCGCAATACTATACGTCGCTGATGCCGCTGGACGACCTGATCGCCAAGGACGCCGCCGAGATCAAGCCGGACGACATTCCGCAGGGGCTGATGAACACCACCCGCGTCGAAGGCAAGACCTACGGCATGCCGGCGGGCTTCACCACCCAGGTCGTGTTCTACAACAAGGACATGTTCAAGGCGGCCGGCGTCGAGGAGCCGAAGGACGGCTGGACCTGGGACGATCTGCGCGCCAAGGCGGCCAAGTTCCGCAACAAGGAAGGCAAGGTCTACGGTTTCGCGGTCGACGCCAAGCCGGATCCGTACGATTTCGAGCAGTTCCTCTGGTCGAACGGTACCAAGTACATTTCCGACGACGGCAAGACCATCGACGGCTACATGAACAGCGATGCGGCGGCTGCGGTCCTCGACATGTTCGGCGACATGGCCAAGAAGGAAGAGGCCGTCACGCTCAACCTCGGCGACGACACCTCGGGCAGCACGCTCTTCAAGGGCGGCAAGATTGCCATGTTCCAGAGCGCCATGTGGTCCAAGGCCGGCATCGATGCTGCGGGCTTTGCCTATGGCGTCGCGCCGCTGCCGAAGTTCGGCGACAAGCCGGCGCATTCCGCGCTCGGCGTTTCGGCCATGTCCATCGCCAAGGATGCCGCCCATCCGGACCTCGCCTGGGAATTCGTGAAGTTCTTCTCCTCGCCGGAAGCGGTCGCCATGCGCACCAACGACCTTCCGGTCCGCACCAGCGTCGCCGAAGAGAAGGGCATGACGAAGGACCCGATCTACAAGCCGTTCTTCGACATCCTCGCGACCTCCAACACGGAGACCCACGCGTTTCTGAAGAACCAGAACTGGGGCAAGGTGCAGGACAATCTCGCCCGCGCCATCGAGGCGACGATGATCGACCAGGGCAATGCGAAGACCCATCTGGACGATGCCGTCAAGCGCTCCCAGCGCTTCATGAAGTAAGCGGCCTCACCGCTGTTTCCCTTCTCCCCGCCGGGGAGAAGGGGGCTGAGGCGCCCTTTTCGTTCTCGTGCGAAATCCTGGGGGAGTGAACGTGACCCTTGCTACCACCGCGCCCGAAGCCGTGCAGAAGCGGCAATCCGCCTTCTCGCGCTACCTGACGGCCTATCTCTTCATCTCCCCGTGGATCCTGGGCTTCGTGTTCTTCACGCTCGGCCCGCTCCTCTTCTCGCTCACCATGAGCTTCCACGACTGGCCGGTCGTCGGAGAGCGCACCTTCGTCGGTTTCGACAACTACCGCACGATGCTGTTTGACGACCCGCAGTTCCTGGAAAGTCTCTGGATCACGGTGAAGTTCGCCGCGATCTACGTGCCCTTCAACATCGTCATGTCCTTCCTCATCGCGCTGATGCTGCATCACGCGACCTTTGCCAGCGGCTTCTTCCGCACGGCCTTCTACCTGCCGAGCGTCATTTCCGGCGTTGCGCTGGTGACGATCTGGAGCTGGATCTACAGCCGCGAATACGGCCTTCTCAATTTCATGCTGTCGCTCGTCGGCATCGACGGGCCGAACTGGCTGGGCGATCCGAGCCTTGCCATCGTCGCCATCATCATCGCCAGCCTCTGGGGCTTCGGCGGCACCATGCTGATCCTGCTGACGGGCCTGAAGGCCATTCCGAAGGAACTCTACGAGGCGGCGACCGTCTCGGGCGTGCCGGGCTGGGCGCAGATGCTCTTCATCACCCTGCCGATGCTCGGGCCGATGCTGCTCTTCACCTTCATCACCTCGATCATCGCCGCCTTCCAGCAGCTGACGATCGCGTTGCTGATGACCAAGGGCGGCCCGCTCGGCTCCACCTATTTCTTCGCCATGTACATCTACGACAACGCCTTCAAGTATTTCGACATGGGGTACGCCGCCGCCGGGTCCTGGGTGATGTTCATCATCGTGCTGGCGCTCAGCCTGCTGGTCATGCGCTGGTCGTCGGCCTGGGTCTATTACGAGGGCGAAGTCCGTGAGAAGGGAGGCGACCGCAATGCGTAAGACGCTGCTTTATTCCGCGCTGATCCTGCTTTCGGCGCTCTTCATCGCGCCCTTCTACTGGACCTTCATGACGGCCGTCAAAAGCCAGGCCGACCTCTACCAGTTCCCGCCGGTTTTCTGGCCGTCGGAATGGCACTTCGAGAACTTTGCCATCGCCTGGAACAAGCAGCCCTTCGGCACCTATCTGACGAACTCGCTGATCGTCGTCGTCTTCTCCACCATCGGCCAGCTCCTGTCGTCCTCGCTGGTCGCTTACGGTTTCGCGCGCTTCCGGTTCCCCGGCCGCGATCCGCTCTTCATCCTGCTGCTCGCCACCATGATGATCCCGTGGGACGTGAAGATGATCCCGCTCTACATGGAGTTCAACCTGCTCGGCTGGATCAACACGCTGAAGCCGCTCATCGTGCCCGCCTATTTCGCCGATGCCTTCTTCGTCTTCCTGCTGCGTCAGTATATCATGACGGTGCCGGTCGAAATCGACGAGGCCGCGCGCATGGACGGGGCCAATGCCTTCGACATCTACTGGCGCATCCACCTGCCCTTGATGATGCCGGCACTGGTGCTGGTCGGCACGTTCCACTTCATGAATGCCTGGAACGACTATCTCGGCCCGCTGATCTTCCTCAACGACCAGTCCATGTACACGCTCACCCTCGGCCTCTCCATGTTCAAGGGTCTGCATGAGGTGGACGTGACGTCGATCGCCGCCATCACCGTCGTGCTCTGCCTGCCGCCGCTCGCCTTGTTCTTCCTGGCGCAGCGCTACATCATGGACGGGGCCGTCGGCTCCTCGGTCAAGGGATGAGAATGCTGTTCGATATCGAGCATATTCCCTTCAGCCGGCAGGGTCGCTTCCTCACCCTGTCGATGATGACGGTGCCGGGCGGGGAGGGCGCGCGCGCCCTTTATCTCCGCTCGGTCGCCGGCGGCGACGAGCGCCCCTCGCTCGGCCGTCTCTGCCGCGTGGAATTTTTCGATGCAGCCGGCGAACCGGCATCGCCCGTCTTCGATCTGACGCCCGAACAGCTTATCGTCCGCATCGGCAAGGGCGAGGTCGCCTTCGTCATCGGCGAGGGGGAGCGCCTGCATGTGCGCGGCGCGCGGGCCGGCGTGCGCTTCCACCTCGAAGGCTCGCGCTACGACTACGTCTATCGCACGCCGCAGGGCGAGCCGTGCCTCGTCGCCGCCGTCGAGAACGTCAAGTTCATACCCCGCGCCGTCGCCGGCGGGCTCGACGTCACCGGCGCCTGGCAGCGCGACCATTCGGAAAAGGTCAGTTTCGCCTCTTCCGGCGATGTCTTCGAGGCCAGCGTCGATTTCTTCCGCACGGTGCCGTCCCGGGAACAGCCTGGATGCTTCGCCGATGCGCTGGCGGGCGCATCCACCGCTTTCTCCGTCTGGCACGCCGGCATGGGGACGGCCATTGCCGGACAGGAGGAAGCCCATCGCCTCGCCAGCTACCTGCTCTGGGCGAACGGCGTGCCGGTCGGCGGCGCGCTGACGCGGCCGACGATCTACATGTCCAAGAACCACATGATCAACATCTGGAGCTGGGACAACGCCTTTTCCGCCCTCGGCGTCGCCGGTGTCGATGCGGGTCTCGCCTTCGACCAGTTCGCCGTCATCTTCGACCACCAGGACGCCTCCGGCCTGCTGCCGGACTATATCAACGACCGCGACGTGCTCTTCGCCTTCACCAAGCCGCCGGTGCACGGCTGGGCCGTCTCGCTGATCGAGGCCATGCAGCCCGGCTTCCTGACACCGGAGCGCAAGGCCTATCTCAAGGGCAGGATCGGCAGGCAGGTCGACTACTGGCTCACCCACGCCCGCGCCGACGAGGACAGCCTGCCGAGCTATTTCCACGGCAATGACAGTGGCTGGGACAATGCCACCTTCTTCGCCGAGGGTGGTCCCGTCGTCTCCCCCGACCTGCCGACCTTCCTGATCCTCGCCTGCGACGCGCTGGCGAACCTTCTGGAGGACGATGCCGCGGGCGCCGCCGCATGGCGCGCAAAGGCTGAAGCGCTCCAGGCGATGCTGATCGACAGGCTCTGGACGGGCGAGACCTTCCGCGCCCATCTAGCGGCCGATCCGGAGCGCGTGCTGCCCGATCGGAACCTCATCCAGTTCATGCCGCTTCTCCTCGGCGCCCGTCTGCCGCGCGCCATGACCGACACGCTCCTGGCGCGTCTTGCCGACGGCGGCTTCGTCACCGACTGGGGGCCGGCGACGGAAAGCCCTCAAAGTCCGTTCTACGAGGACGACGGCTACTGGCGCGGTCCCATCTGGGCGCCGACCACGGTGCTGCTCTGGGATGGCCTTCGCCGACAGGGCGAGATGGAACTTGCACGGTCGATCGCGGAAAAGTTCTGTTCTCTCGCCGCCAAAAACGGTATGGCCGAGAACTTCGATGCCAAGTCGGGGTGGGGCTTGCGGGACAGGGCTTTCGCCTGGACGTCCGCCGCCTATATTCTCCTCTCCGCCTCCCTCCGCCAGAACCAGCCGTAGCGAGCCGAGACGCGATGCAGAGACCGACGATCAAGACCATCGCGCAGGAAACGGGCCTCTCGATCGCCACCGTATCGAAGGCGCTGAACGATAGCCCGCAGGTGCGGCCGGAAACACGGGCCATCGTCGTCGCCGCCGCCGAGCGCGTCGGCTACCAGCTCAACATGCATGGCGTGCAGCTTCGCACGGGAAAGACCTACCAGGTCGCCGCCATCATGACCGCGCCCGGCCCCAAGCAGAACGAATGGGAAGGCGTCGAATATGCCCAGCTTCTCAGCGGCATTTCCTGGGCGCTGGAGGAAAGCCCCTACCGCGTCTCGCTCTATGCCGTGCGCAATTTCGAGGAAAGCCTTGCGACGATCCAGCAGATCGTCTCGCTGAAGAAGGCCGACGGCATCATCGTCTCCGGCACGCGCGCTGACGATCCGCGCGTGCGCATCATGCAGGAGGCCGATTTCCCCTTCGTCACCTACGGCACGACGATCCGCAATGCGCCGCATGCCTTCGTCGATGCCGACAACGAGCAGATGATCCGCCATTCTGTGGCGCGCCTTGCCGAACGCGGCCACCGCCGCATCGCGCTGGTCAACCCGCTGGCCGAGCTCAGCTATTCCATCACCCGCCTCGATGCCTATCGCCGCGCGCTCGAGGTCGCCGGCCTTGCCTTCGATCCGACCCTCGTCGCGCATGGCCATCTCACCCCCGCCTTCGGCCGCGAGAACGTGCTTGCCATGTCCGTGCTCGCCAATCCGCCGACGGCCTATATCTGCGCCAACGAAGCCTCGGCGCTCGGCGCCTTCTCCGGTTTCCACGCCCGCGGCCTCGTGCATGGCCGGGATGCCGTCATCAACGCGACCGACGATCTCAACGTCAGCCAGTATTTCGCCCCGCCCATCACCACCTATTTCCTGCCGATCCACGAGCCGAGCGAGCTGCTTGGCCAGTACATCCTGCGCCGCATGGAAGGCGAACCGCCGGAGGCCTTGCAGGCGCTCATCATGCCCAAGCTGATCGAGCGCTCGGACGACCGGCTGGCATGAAACACAACGCCCCGGCTCACGCGGGAACCGGGGCGCTTTGCATGTGTCAGAGGGCGGGGGCTTACTTGTTGAGGCCCGTCCAGATCTTCGTATAGAGCTCCTGGGCCGCCAGCGGGCAGAGGCGCTGCATTTCGGCCTTTGCCTTGCTTTCGGCCGGAATGACGATTTCCGGCGCGTCCTTCATGTCGTCGGGCAGGAACTTTTCCGCACCCGCAATGCCGGTGGCATAGCGATGGAAGGCCGAGTTCAGGGCGGCGTTTTCCGGGTCCATCATGAAGTTCTGGAACAGCTTGGCGTTCTCGACATTCTGGGCGTCCTTCAGGACGACCACGTTGTCGCTGGAAATGGCGAAGCCTTCCCTGGGATAGTTGAAACGCACCGCCGGGTTGGCAAGGCGCGCCCGCAGGCCGGCGCCGTTCCACGTCGTCGTCGCGGCGAACTCGCCGACGGACATCTTGTTGATCGTGTTGTATTCCATGGCGACCCAGGACGGCTTGGCGGCGACCAGGAGGTCGCGGACCTTCTTGAGAACCGCCTTGTCGTCGGTGCACTGCTCGCCGCCGACATATTTGATCGCCGCGAAGATCACGTCGTTCATCTCGGGAACGATGTTGATCTTGCCCTTCAGCTCCTCCGGCGGGTTGAAGACGGTGCCCCAGCTGTCGGCCGGCTGCTTGTAAAGGTCGGTGTTGACGACGACGCCCGTCGTGACCCAGGCCCACGGGACGCTGTATTTGCGGCCGGGGTCGAATTCGGGATTGGCCCATTCCGGCGCGACGTTCTTGAAGTTCTCCATCTGGCCCGGGTCGGTTTCCAGAAGCAGTCCGTCCTCGATCCACACGGGGATATAGGCCTGCGAGGGAACGGCGATGTCGAAGCCGTGACCGCCCGCCCGCACCTTGGCCAGCGCCGTGTCGTTGGAATCGTAGTCGGTGATCGACACCTTCACATCGTAGGTCTGCTCGAACTTCTTGATCAGCTCGGGGCTGGTATAGTTGCCCCAGTTGAAAATGTTGAGTTCACCTTCGGCATGGGCCACGCCCGCCGAGGCCTGCAGCGCCAGCACGAGCGCCGGCGTCATCGTTTTCCACTTCATCGATTGTCCTCCCGATCCAGGACCCGCAGCTGCCATCCGAGGCGCCGCCTGAGTGTCCTTCCAGACCACGGCGACAATAAAGTGTGATCTCAGATCGCACAAGATGGCGTCAATATTTTGCATTGCGGCGATAAATTATGAATAATTTCATGAAATTAAATGCGTGGCTCGCAATTGGAAACTGCTGTTTAAGTGTAGTGATTTGAGTGATTTTGTCCGGGACGGCGCAGGCGATCTCGGAAATTCCACACGGCACGTCTGCCGACCGTCTCGCTTGACACGCCCCGCGAACTGTTGAATGGATGCGCCCTCGGCGCTGCCCTGCGGGTATGATGTAATGGTAGCCTGTCAGCTTCCCAAGCTGAACGCGCGGGTTCGATTCCCGCTACCCGCTCCAGCCGCCCGATCCCGTTTTCCTTTCGTCGTTTCCACCGCATTCTACTCCCGGTTTTGCTGAGGGCGACCGTGCTGCGCTGCATCATGGTTTCAAAATAAAAACGTTTATATTTCTTCTTGAAAACGTTTATATTCCTTGTTACCGTTCCTTCGAAAAGTGGGGAGGGGCGCCGTTCTCGCGGCGCCTGAAGGAATTTGTCGAGCGTCTGCCATCTGTGGCGGCGCCGATGGTTGAGGAGGAAGAGATGAGGAAATTCGTTGCAACGCTCGCATTGGCCGCCTTCATGGCGGGTGGTGCCCATGCGGCCGATCTCGGCGGCAAGCTCCTGAAGGTCGGGTCCGACACGACCTCGCCGCCGATGGAGAGCATCGATCCGGCGAGCGGCCAGATCGTCGGCTTCGATATCGATGTCGTGAACGCCATCTGCGCCAAGATCAATTGCCAGGCCGAATTCGTGACGACCGGCTGGGACGGCATCTTCGCCGCGCTCGACCAGGGCAATTTCGACCTCGTCGCGTCCGGCGTCTCGATCACCGATGAGCGCAAGAAGGCGATGGATTTCTCCGACCCCTATATCGTCAACAGCCAGGCTGTGCTGACGCGCGCCGAGGACCAGGGCATCACGCTCGACAAATTCAAGGCCGAGGGCAAGAAGCTCTCCGCCCAGGCCAATACGACGGACGCGCAGGTTGCCGAAGGCGTCGTCGGCAAGGAAAACGTCGTCGCCTATGACAGCTTCAGCGCTGCCATCATCGCGCTCAAGAACAAGGACGTCGACGGCGTCGTCATCAACGGCGCGAATGCCGCCGCCTATGAGCGCGAATTCGCCGGCGAACTCGTCGCCTCCATCAAGGATCTCGAATCCGATCCGCTCGGCCTCGTCTTCCGCAAGGGCGACGAGAATGTCGCTGCCTTCAACGAAGGCCTGAAGGCGATCAAGGACGACGGCACGCTCGACAAGCTGATCGCCAAATATTGGGGCCTCAAGTAAGAGGTCTTCCGGGAGCGTCCCGCGGGCGCTCCCATCCATTCCTGAAACAGTTCCGGCAAGCGTTCGGAGCGCATGAAACTGGAAATAGGCCCCTTCCGCGTTCCGGAAGCGGCCTATGGTGGAGGCCGGAATGTCGTTCGTCAGAAGCGTGAGGCCCAGCAACCTGGTCATCCTCGCCGCGCTGCCCTTCATCGTCTATCTTTTCGCCTCCTCGGGCGACTACCAGCGGGCGCTACGCGCCATTCTCGGCATCGAGCCGGGCTCGGGCGCTTTCGTGCCGGGCTTCCTGCTGCTCGCCGCGGCCTTTTTCGCCGGTTTCGCCGTGCTGGTCCTGTCGCGGGCCAAGGTGGCGCGGCCGCGCCTGACGCTTGCTGTCGGCCTTGCCGGCCTGCTGGCGACGGCGGCCATCGTTGCCGGCGACCTCGTGCATCCCTTCATGGCCTCCGTGGTGGCGAACGGGGTCGATTCCTTCAAGTCCGATCTCGTCGTCAAGGGCGTCACGCCGCGCCAGCTGACGGAGGCCGCCGATCTCATGGTGCGCGGCGTCGAGGCCTGGCTCTGGCCGGCCTATGCGGCGCTGCTCGTCGCCGGTCTCGGCCTCACCTTCGCCGGCAGCCGCGCGCCCGTTCCGGCCGAAAGCCCGCTGCGCCGGGCCGGCGCCTGGCTGCTCGGCCTCGTCAACGGCGCGGGCCTCGTCTTCGTTCTCCTCTTTGCCCATCTCGCCTTCGCCTCCGGCCTTGCCACGACCATCCGCGCCGCCATCGCCGCCTATATTCTCGCGGCCATTCTCGGCCTCGTCTGGGTCGGCCTCCTCAAGTTGCGCTATACGCGTGGCAGCCTCATCGTCTTCGCCGCGATGACGGTCGTCTTCGCCCTGCTCTCCGCCTGGTTCCTGCTGCAGCCGCGCGACGGCTACGTGCTTACGGGCACGCTGGAGGGCAAGGTCGGCATCGTCACCAACACGCCGTCCGGTCTCATCAGCGCCGTGCGCTTCGGCCAGTATGAGGGCGGCCCGACGACCGAAACGCCGGTGCGCACCTTCGTCACGCCCGAACAGGCCATCGAGGCCATCGGCAAGAAGGAGGATGTCAGCGGCGCGCTGCTGCCCGCCGCCGCCGTTCCCGCCGACTGGCCGCGCCTCTGGCAGGTCGAGGCGCTGAACGACCGCGACCGTGCGGTCGGCATCACGCTCGCCGTCGTCGCCATCGCCATCGGCCTGCTCACCTTCGGCGGCTTCCTGCATGGCCGTCATCCGCTGTCGGTCGGCTCCGAATTCGTGGTCGATACGATCCGCGGCATCCCCATGCTGGTCATCGTGCTCTATGTCGGCCTGCCGCTGTCGGGCGCGCTGAAGGATGCGACGGCGGGCGTCTTCGATCCGCCGAACCTCGTGCGCGGCATCGTCGCCATGGCCATCGCCTATTCCGCCTATCTCGCCGAAATCTTCCGCTCGGGCATCAATGCCATTCCGGCGGGACAGATCGAGGCGGCCGGCAGCCTCGGGCTCAACCGCTGGCAGACGGCGCGGCTCGTCATCCTGCCGCAGGCCTTCCGCATCGTCATCCCGCCGCTCGGCAACGAGCTGATCGCCATCCTCAAGGACACGTCGCTGCTGTCGATCCTGTCGATCCGTGACATCACCCAGCGCATGCGCGAGTTCCAGTCGGCAAGCTTCCTGCCTTTCGCGCCCTACAATTCCGCGGCGATCCTCTACATCCTGCTGACGCTCGCGGCGGCAAGCCTCATCAGCCTGATCGAGAAGAAGTATGACGTCAAACACCGCTAAGAAGGGCACGGTCCTCGTCACCGGTGCCTCGCGCGGCCTCGGCCGGGCGCTTGCCGGGCTCTATGCCGCGGCCGGCTGCCGCGTCATCGCCTGCATGCGGCAGGGCGGCGATGCGCCGCTCGACGTCGCGGACCCGGCTTCCATCGCGGCGCTCGGCAAGGGGCTGGAGGGTCAGCCGATCGACATCGTCATCAACAATGCCGCGGTCCGCGGCGATACCGGCGGCCTCGATACGCTCGACACGGACGATTTCCTCGCGGTCATGCGCATCAACGCGCTCGCCCCGCTGCTTCTGGCCCGTGCGCTGCGGCCGAACCTCTGCGCCGGTGGCCGCAAGGTGCTGGTCAATATCAGCAGCCGCGCCGGCTCGCTTGCCGAAGGCACGCTCGATGACGAGGACGGCGATTATGCCTATCGCTGCTCCAAGGCGGCGCTGAACATGGCGACGGTGAAGCTGGCGCAGGATTTCCGCCGCGACGGCATCGCCGTCATCTCGCTGCATCCAGGCTGGGTGCGCACGGATATGGGCGGTGAAGAGGCGGCCGTCGACGTTGCGGAAAGCGCCGCCGGCCTCAAGGCGCTGATCGACGCCACGACACTGGCCGAAAGCGGCAGTTTTCGGGCCTATGACGGCCGAACGGTAGCATGGTAATGGAGACAGGCATGACCGACGCACGGCAGGACGAGACGGCGGCAATCGAAGCCTTGCTGCGGGAAGGCTATGGCATCGCCGGGGCCATCACGCCGCTGCCGGGCGAACACGATCTCAACTACCGCGTCGAGGCGGCGGATGGCACGCGTTATCTCCTGAAGCTGCACGCGCCGGGCGATGCGGACGATCTCGCCATGCAGATCGCCGTGCTCGATCACCTCGAGGACACGGCGCCCGGTCTTCCGGTCTCGCGCGCCCTCGCCGACCGGATGGGCCGGCAGTCCTTTGCCGCCGATATCCGCGGCCCGCGCACAGCGCGCCTGCTCACCTGGCTGTCGGGGGACGTCTGGTCGCGCGCCGCCACGCGTCATGAAGAAAGCGTCTCGACGCTGGGCGGCCTGCTCGGTGCGCTCGACCGCAGCCTCCAGGGCTTCTCGCATGCCGGGGCAAAGCGCCTCTATGCCTGGGATATCGGCCGGGCGGACACGCATCTGGAAAACCTTCGCTTCATCGACGACGCGGAAAAGCACGCGGCCGTCGCGGCCATTCTGGAGCGCTTCGCCGCTGCGGTGCTGCCGCGCCTTCAGTCCTGCCCGCGCCAGGTCATCCACAACGATGCCAATGACTACAATGTGCTGCTCGATGCCGGCGGGCGCGTCAGCGGCCTGCTCGATTTCGGCGATATGGTCGAGACGTTCCGCGTGGTCGAGATCGCCGTCGCCGGCGCCTATGCGCTGATTGGCGCGGCCGATCCTGTCGAGACCATTGCCCGTCTTGCCGCCGCCTATCATTCCGTCAACGCCATCAGCGCAACGGAAGCGGAGCTTGTCTTCGATCTCGTCTGCACCCGTTATGCCGTCAGCATGTGCATGGCCGCGAGACAAATCCGCGACAACCCGGACAATACCTATCTTCTGGTCAGCCAGGAGGATGTCTGGCGCGAGCTTCGCCGCCTGCAGCAAGAGAACCGCGCGCTCGCCATCGCCCGCATCCGCGATGCCTGCGGCTTCGCGCCGGTTCCGCATGCGCCCCGCGTCGAACGCTGGCTGGAGCGCAACGCCCATGATTTCGCCGCCGTCATCCGCCCGGGCATCGCAAAGCCCAGGGTGCTTGCCCTCGATCTCACGGCGGCGGGGCCGGACTGGTCCACGCTGGATGCGGACGGCGCCGAACGGCTGATCGAGGCGCGTGTCGCCGAGGCCGGCGCGGATTTCGCCATCGGCCTCTACGGCGAGGACCGCGCCGTCTACAAGGGCGATGCCTACGAGACCGGCTTGGCCGGTGCGCGCCGAACGGTGCATCTCGGCATCGACCTCTTCGCACCGGCCGGCGAGCCGGTGCATGCGCCCTTTGCCGGCAAGGTTGCCTTCATCCACGACGACGCCGTCGCCTTCGGCTTCGGCCCGACGGTTCTACTCGAACATCGCACCGATGAGGGCGATGTCTTCTGGACGCTCTATGGGCATCTCTCCCGCCAGGGCGTCCAGAAGCTCTCTCTGGGGCAGGCCATCGCCAGAGGCGAGGCTTTTGCCGCCTTCGGCGCTGCCACGGAAAACGGCAACTGGTCGCCCCACCTGCATTTCCAGGTCGTCACCGATCACCTCGGTCTCGAAGGCCGCATGCATGGCGTCGGCGTCGGCGATCACTGGCAGGTCTGGCAGGCGGTGAGCCCGGATCCGAGCGTGGTCTTCGGTTTTGCCACGCCCGCTTCCGTCATCGTGGCGCGCGACAAGGATTTCCTGGTGCGCGAGCGCCATCGCCGCATCGGCCGTTCGCTCTCCATCGCCTATTCCGCCGCACCGCTGAAGATCGTCGGCGGGGAGGGCGCGCACCTCATCGACGCGGACGGCAACCGCTGGCTCGACATGGTCAACAATGTCTGCCACGTCGGCCATTGCCATCCGCGCGTCGTCAGGGCGGCGCAGACGCAGATGGCAAGGCTCAACACCAATTCGCGCTACCTGCACGATTCGCTGGTGGAATATTCCCGCCGCCTCGCCGCGCTCTTTCCCGACCCGCTGAATGTCTGCTTCTTCGTGAATTCGGGCAGCGAGGCGAACGACCTCGCCATCCGCCTGGCTCGCGCCTATACCGGCAACCGCGATGTGATAACGGTCGACCATGCCTATCACGGCCATCTGTCGAGCCTCATCGACGTCAGTCCCTACAAGTTCGCCGGCAAGGGCGGCGAAGGCTGCCCACCGCATGTGCGCGTCGCCAAAATGCCGGATCTTTATCGCGGCCGCTTCCGCTACGGCGACGGCGATGCCGGGAGAAAATACGCCGAGGATGTGCGCCGGCAGGTCGAGGCGCTGGCGGCGGAAGGCCGCCGCCCGGCGCTGTTCTTCAGCGAGGGCATCCTGGGCACCGGCGGCCAGCTCACCCTGCCGGAAAATTACCTGAAGGAAGCCTATGCCCATATCCGGGCGGCCGGCGGCCTCTGCCTTGCAGACGAAGTCCAGGTCGGCTTCGGCCGCGTCGGCAGCCACATGTGGGCGCACGAGACGCAGGGCGTCGTCCCCGACATCGTCACCATGGGCAAGCCGATCGGCAACGGCCATCCCATGGCCGCCGTCGTCACAACGGAGGCCATCGCTGCCGCCTTCGCCAACGGCATGGAATATTTCAACACCTTCGGCGGCAATCCCGTCTCCGCCGAGATCGGCCTTGCCGTGCTCGACGTCATCAGGGACGAGCGCCTGATGCACCATTGCAGGACGGTCGGCGACCGGTTGATGGATGGCGCCAGGGCACTGGCCGAACGTCATGCGATCATTGGCGATGTGCGCGGCTACGGTCTCTTCAACGGCATCGAGCTTGTCCGCGACCGGCAAACGCTGGAGCCGGCGGCGGCGGAACTCGATGTCGTCATCGCCGAGATGAAGCGCAAGCACCGCATCCTGCTCTCCAGCGAGGGCCCGCATCACAATGTCCTGAAGGTGAAGCCGCCGGCGCCCTTCAGCGCGGCGGATTGCGACCGCTTCCTCGCCGCCCTCGACGAAACCCTCGGCGCGCTCGCGCGCTGAGGACATAGCGCCTCGAAAGAGGTTTGACGCGCGATATAAACGTTTATATTGCAATCGTGACAAAAGCGGCGCTCGCCAAGGCGCCGTGAATGACAAGGACAAGACCCGTGCACAAGCCGCTTACCCGACAGAACCGCTTCGACGCCGCCCATCAGGATGCCGGCATGCTGGAGCTTGGCGTCTGCTACTATCCGGAACAGTGGCCGCGCGAGAAATGGGACGAGGATGCCCGCCGCATGGTGGAGCTCGGCCTTGCCTGGGTGCGCATCGGCGAATTCGCCTGGTCGCATATCGAGCCGCAATCCGGCGTCTTCCACTGGGAATGGCTGGACGAGGCTGTCGAGGTGCTCGGCTGCGCCGGTCTCAAGGTCATCCTCGGCACGCCCACCGCCGCCCCGCCGAAGTGGCTGGTCGACCGCTACCCGGATATCCTGCCCGTCGATGCCGGGGGCGTCGTGCGCAAGTTCGGTGCGCGCCGGCACTATTGCTTCTCGAGCCGCCGCTACCGCCTCGAGGCCGCCCGCATCACCGAGGCCATGGTGCGCCGCTATGGCGACAATCCCTTCGTGCACGCCTGGCAGACCGACAACGAATATGGCGACCACGATACCATTCACAGCTATTCCGACGAGGCGGGGCGCGCCTTCCGCGAATGGCTTGCCGCGCGCTACGGCACCATCGAGGAGATGAACCGTGCCTGGGGCACGCAATTCTGGAGCATGCACTATAACGGCTTCGACGAGGTGGACCTGCCGAACAATCTCGTGGAAGAGCCGACGCCGACCCATCTGGTCGATTATTTCCGCTTCTCCTCCGATCAGGTGAAGAGCTTCAACAAGGCGCAGGTCGATCTCATCCGGCAGCATTCGCCGGGCCGCCCGGTGACGCACAATTTCATGTCGCAGAACACCGATTTCGACCATCACAAGCTCGGCGAGGACATCGATATCGCCTCCTGGGATGTCTATCCCATGGGCGGGCTCATCAATGGCCGCCTCAGCCCCGAGGATAAGGCGCGCTACCTGCGCGTCGGCGATCCGGACCAGCCGGCCTTCAACCACGACCTCTACCGCGCCGTCGGCCGTGGCCGGGTCTGGGTCATGGAGCAGCAGCCGGGACCGGTGAACTGGGCCGCTCACAACCAGTCGCCCGCCGATGGCATGGTGCGCCTGTGGACATGGCTCGCCTATGCGCACGGCGTCGACATGGTGTCCTATTTCCGCTGGCGCCAGGCCCCCTTCGCGCAGGAGCAGTTCCACGCCGGCCTGCTCTTGCCGAACAGCGAGGTGGACCAGGGCTATCTGGAGGTGGCGCAGGTCGCCGAGGAAATGGCCCGTCTGCCGAAGGGCGAGGTGCGCGAAAAGGCCGCCGTCGCCATCATGCTGGATTACGAATCGCGCTTTGCCACCCGCGCCCTGCCGCAGGGGCGCGGCTATGCGGCCTCGGCCATCGCGCTCGACTGGTACTCGGCCGTCGCCCGTCTCGGCGTCGATGTCGATTTCATCGGCCAGCATTCCGATCTCTCCGGCTACAGGCTGGTGCTGGCGCCCGACCTCGTCATTCCGGATGCGGATTTCATCGCCCGCCTCAAGGCCTCCGGCGCGAAGGCCCTGTTCGGCCCGCGCAGCGGCAGCAAGACGCGCGACATGCATATTCCCGCCGACCTGCCGCCCGGCCCGCTCGCCGACCTGCTCGATTTCCGCGTGACGCGCGTCGAGTCCCTGCCGGACTTCCACAGCGAGCCGGTGCTCTATGGCAATACGAGCCATCCGATCACCGGCTGGCGGGAACTGATCCGCACCAACGAGACGGTCCTTGCGACATTCGAGGGGCCGCACCGCACCGGCTCCCCGGCGGTGATCGGCAATGAGGCAACGCGCTATGTCGGCACGCTGCCGCGCGGCGAGTTCCTGTCGAAGCTGATGGGCGACACGCTCGGTTGGGCCGGCGTTGCGAGTCTCACCGACCTTGGCGATCTCCGCCTTGCCCGCCGCGGCCGCCTGCACTTCGCCTTCAACTATGGCAGCGATCCCGCGACCGTGCCGGCCTCGGCCTCGGCAAGTTTCCTCGTCGGGGCACGCGAGCTTGCACCCGTCGATGTGGCGATCTGGACGGAAGACTGAGGGCCGGGCCCGGCGCCGGGCCGGCGTCGGGCATCCCTTCGGGTTGTTCCTTGGATTGGGCCGGCCCGTAACCGTCGTGTCACGGGCGAAGGGATTGCCGGCGGGATCCGCCGATTGCGGTGGCGAAAGCGTTTTCCTCGGGTTATTCTTAAGGCCGCGGGCGCCGTCACGGTCCTGGCGCGACCTGAAAACCCAAGTTGATCCTGATGCGGCACACCGGAATTTCATCCCTTAAAACCTGCGGGCTTGTTGCGCTGGGCTTGCTGCTGGCGGCGGTGAAGCCGGTTTGCCTTGCCGCCCAGGAACGGGGTCCCGTCGACCTGCCGATCCTCTTCGACACGCGCGAGCGCATCGCCAGGCCGGATGTATCCGGCATCGTCCGGCTGCGCTTCCTGACGACGGTGGATTTCCCGCCGTTCAATTTCATCGACCAGACGGGCAAGCTTGCGGGCTTCCATGTCGATCTGGTGCGGGAAGTCTGCCGGGAGCTTGCACTGACGGAAAAGTGCCAGATCCAGGCGGTGACCTTCCCGGAACTGGAAAAGGCGTTGATCGACGGCAATGGTGAAGCGGTGGCCGCGGGCGTTGCGGTGACGGCGGACCTGCGCAAGCGCTTTGCCTTCTCGCGCCCCTTCATGCGCCTGCCGGCCCGCTTCGCCGTGGCCAAGAAAGCAGCGCCGGCCGGCGAGACGGCGGCCGCGCTCGATGGCAAACGGGTGGGCGTGGTGGCGGCGAGCGCGCATGAGGCCATGCTGAAAGCCTTCTTCCCGCGAATACAGGCGGAGGCGTTCCCGGACCGGGCGGCGCTGCTGGCGGCGCTGAAGGACGGCAAGGTGGAGGCTGTCTTCGGCGACGGCATGCAGCTTGCCTTCTGGACGAGCGGTTCGGAATCGGCCGGCTGCTGCAACCTGTTCGACGGTCCCTTCCTGTCGGAAACGTTCTTGGGCGAGGGGCTGACCCTCATGTTCCGCAAGGAAGATGCGGCCCTTGCCGGTGCGGTGGACCACGCGCTGCTCGCGCTCTCCCGCAATGGCCGCCTGCAGGAAATCTATCTGCGCTACTTCCCGATCAACCTCTATGGCGGTTGATTTAGGTAGGCGGTGACTTACTGACTTGCCCAGATGATGCGGGCGATCCAGTCGATTTCGTCCATGTCGAACGTGCGGTTCGGATGCTCGGGATTGATCGAGACGAGCTCGATGGTGCGCGGGCTCTGGCGGTGCAACACCTTCGCCATGACCTCGCCCTCGCGTGTCTTGACGACCACCCGGTCACCGCGGCGCACCTGCGCGCCCGGCTCGACGATCAGCACGTCGCCGTCGCGATAGAGCGGCAGCATGCTGTCGCCCTGTATCTCCAGCGCATAGACGCCGGTCTCGCGGCCCGGCGAAGCGGGAAATTCCACCACGTCCCAGCCCTGGCCCGCCGGAAAGCCGCCATCATCGAAGAAACCGCCGGCACCGGCCTGGGCGAAACCGAGCAGGGGGATGGTGCCGGCCTGCGGGGAGAGGCCGCCTTGCGCCGGCGCGACGTCGCGCGCGGGATCGTATCCCGTGAAGAACGCGTCGACGGACGCGCCCGTCGCCTCCAGCACCTTGGCGATGGATTCCGTCGAGGGCCAGCGCTGGCGACCGTCGGCGCCCTGCCGCTTGGATTTGTTGAAGGATGTCGGGTCGAGCCCGGCACGGCGGGCAAGGCCGGATGGGGAGAGGCGATGGCGCTCGGCAAGGGCGTCGATCGCGGCCCAGATCCGGTCGTGGGAGAGCATGTCGTAAAACCTTGCCAGGGCGCGAGCCGGCCGATGCCGGACCGATAGGACCTGGAGCATATCGAAGGTCTGTTTCGGAGTAAAGAAAGAAGGATTATATTCCTGTCTCGTCCCGTGCCCGCCGGCGCGCCACGACGCTTTCGCGCCAGACGGTGAAGATGCCGGCGCCGACGACGATCATCGAGCCGATGATCATGTTGAGGCTCAGCGTTTCGCCGAAGACGGTGATGCCGATGATCGCCGCCAGCACGACCTGGAGATAGGTGAGCGGCTGCACGGCCGCGGCGTCGAGCAGGTCGTAGGCGCGGATCAGGAAATAGTGGCTGGACATGCCGGTGATGCAGAGCAGGCCCATCCAAAGCCAGTCGGTCGGCGAAAGGTTGGTCCAGAAAAAAGGACCGATCAGCGAGATCGCGGCCGCGCCGGCGACGCCCACATAGAAGAAGCTCGTGGAGGCTGGGTCGTCGCGGCTGGCGAGGCGCGTGGCGATGGCATAGAGCGCGAACATCAGCGCGCCGGCAAGCGGTAGCAGCACGCCCATGTCGAAGCTGCTGCCGGTCGGATTGATCACGATCAGCACGCCGCAGAGACCGACGCCGATCGCCGTCCAGCGCCGCCAGCCCACCCGCTCGCCGAGCAGCGGCATGGAAAGCAGCGCCACGAAGATCGGCCCCGAGGCAAGCACCGCCTGGGAATGGGCAAGGCCGACGGTGCTGAAGGCGGTGATGCCGATGACGATCTGGACGGCGAGCAGCACGCCGCGCAGGATCTGCAGGAGCGGCCGTTTGGTCGCCGCCGCCGCCCGCAACCCGCCGGGGCTGCGCGCGCCCAGCGCCATGGCGAAGGCGCCGAAGGCCCAGAAGCGCAGCATGGCGATGAAGACAGGCGGATAGGCGCTGCCGAGATGCTTCGAGATGGCGTCCTGCAGGCTGAAGATGACGATCGCAAGCAGGGTGAAGACGTAGCCGAGTCGTTTGGAATCCATGGTCCCCGCGCATATACCCACCCCGCCTGCCTTGCACGCCGAAACTCGCCCGGCACCGGACATTTTCTGGCCGAGTGTGCGGCATGCTCTCCGGCGGAGGAAAATTTTCCTTTCCACCGTAATTTTCAGCCACTTTCGCGGGAGCGAAAGGCGCGCTATCAAGAGGGGCGTGCGGCCTCTGCCGCATGCTCGAGGTCCCTTCCGTGCAAAAGACCGTCTCTTCCGGCATCCTGCTGACGTCCTTCGCCTATTTCCTGTTTTCGTTGCAGGATGCGTCGGTGAAGTGGCTCGTCGTGGCCCTGCCGGTGTGGCAGATCCTGTTCGTGCGCAGCGTGACGATCTTTTCGCTCTGCTTCGTCTTCGGTGGCCGCCCGCTGATGCGGGCCGCGCGCCATTCGCCGGTGCTGAAGCCGCTGTTCCTGCGCAACCTGCTGCTGCTCGCGGCCTGGCTCTGCTACTACACCGCCGCGCGGGACCTCGGCCTTGCCGAGTTGACGACGCTCTACTACGCCTCGCCCGTCGTCATGACGATCCTGTCCGTGCCGATCCTCGGCGAGAAGGTGCCGGGATATCGCTGGCTTGCCGTCGTCGTCGGCTTCGTCGGCGTGGTCGTCGCCTGCGGTATCGCGGCAAAGGGGCTCACGCTCTCCTGGCCCGTCTATCTGGCGCTGCAGGCCGCCATCTTCTGGGCCGTTGCCTCCGTGCTGCTGCGCAAGACCGCGCTGCATGAGCGCACGCAGGTGCAGATGGTCATTTCCAGCGGCTTCTTCCTGTTGTTCACCGCCATCGCCGTTCCTTTCGTCTGGCAACCGGTTTCGCTGATGGACCTTGCGCTGATGGCCGGCACGGGATTGCTGGCCGGCATCGGCCAGTTCGCGCTGTTCGAGGGCATGCGCCGTGCGCCCGTCTCGGTGCTCGCCCCCTTCGAATACACCTCGCTCGTCTGGGCCTTCGCGCTCGGCTATCTCATCTGGAGCGACGTGCCGGGATCGAATGTCGTGGTGGGCGCGGCGCTGATCTTTTCCGCCGGCACGATCATCATCGCCAGCGAGCGGATCAACAATCGCCAGCGCCTGCGGGCCTGAGCCAATCGGTTCTAAGCCGCGAAACAACCAAAAGAATTCCCGTTTCCGTCGCTCTGGTTGGTTGCAAGTGCGAAGCAGAACGATATTGTCGCGATCCGACAGGCGGCTCTACTCGGGGGATGGATGGAATGCCGATATCGAACGCCGCATTCGTGCGCTCGACGATCGTCCTTTTGGTTGCAGGCATGCTTTCGCTGCTCGGCATTGTCGGCACGTCGCTGTGGCTCGTCAACAAGGTCCAGACCTACTTCACCGGCTTTATCGAGGTGCGCGAGGCCCGTAGTACCGCCGCCGACCTGCTCTCCACCCTCAAGGATGCCGAGACGGGCCAGCGCGGCTTCATCATCACCGGCGACCACGCCTTCCGCACGCCCTATGACAATGCGCTGCGCGCCGTGGCTGACCGGGAGGAGGCCTTTCTCGAAAAGACCCGCGGCTTTCCCCAATATGCCGAGCGGGCCACGAAGATCGAGGCCCTCGTCGAGCAGAAGCTGAAGGAGCTGGCCGAGACGGTCGACGCCGTGGAGGCCGGCCGCCAGGCCGATGCCATCACCCAGGTCAAGACCGATCGCGGCCGCATGCTGATGGACCAGTTGCGCATCGAACTCGGCGCGATCATGGACGATGCGGACCGCGAACTGCGCGAGAGCGTCGTCGATACGCTGTGGTCGGCCAGCGCGCTGCAATGGACGACGGTGATCGGCGCCGTCGCCATCATTGGCGTGCTCGGCGGCGCGGCTGCCGTCATCGCGCAATATACCCGCGACATCATCCTCGCCCGCCGCGAGGTCGAGACGCTGAATGCCACGCTGGAGAAGCGCGTGGACGAGCGCACGGAGGAACTGATCCGCGCCAACCAGGAGGTCCAGCGCTTCGCCTATATCGTGACGCACGATTTGCGTGCGCCGCTCGTCAACATCATGGGCTTCACCAGCGAATTGCAGGCTTCGCTCGCCTCCATCCAGGCCTATGTGCTGGCCGACGGCAAGGCGCCGAGCGAGGGCGACATCCTGGAAGCGCGCCGCGCGGCGTCCGAGGACCTGCCGGAGGCGATCGGTTTCATCCGCTCCTCCACCAAGAAGATGGACGGTCTCATCAACGCCATCCTGAAGATCTCGCGCGACGGACGACGGGAACTGAAGATCGAGCGGGTGGATCTCAAGGCGCTCGCCGAGACGGGCGCGGCGGCCGTCGGCCATCAGGTCGGCGAATCCGACGGCGAGGTCACCATCGGCGACAACCTGCCGACCGTGATCTCCGACCGGCTGTCGCTGGAACAGGTGTTCGGCAACCTCTTCGACAATGCCATCAAGTACCAGACGCGGGGCCGTCCGCTGCGCATTTCCGTCACTGCCCGCAGCCTCGGCCGCGCCGGCTTCGTCATCGAATTCACCGACAACGGCCGCGGCATCGCGCCCGAGGATCACGAGCGCGTCTTCGAGCTCTTCCGCCGCTCGGGCACGCAGGACAAGCCCGGCGAGGGCATCGGCCTTGCGCATGTGCGTTCACTGATGCGCAATCTTGGCGGTGATATCGTCGTTCGATCCGAACTCGGGCAGGGGACGACCTTCGTGCTTCGCCTTCCGCCCGACCTCAGCAAAGTTGTCAGGAGTATGCAGGCATGAACGGACTGGGCAAGGAAGTCACCATCGTCATGATCGAGGATGATGAGGGTCATGCGCGCCTCATCGAGAAGAACATCCGCCGCGCGGGCGTGCACAATGAGGTCGTGCCCTTCACCAACGGCACGGACGCGCTCGACTTCGTGCTCGGCAAGGATCGCTCGGGCCTCGCCAGCGCCGGCCGGTTCCTGCTGATCCTGCTCGACCTCAACCTGCCCGACATGTCCGGCATCGATATCCTGCAGAAGATCAAGACCAACACCCATACCAAGCGCCTGCCGGTCGTCATCCTCACCACGACCGACGACGAGCGCGAAATCCAGCGCTGCTACGATCTCGGCGCCAATGTCTACATCACCAAGCCGGTGGAATACGAAAGCTTCGCCCATGCGATCCGCCAGCTCGGCCTGTTCTTCTCCGTGATCCAGATTCCCGAGACGCAGTAAATGAAGGAAGGCCCCGTCCGCATCCTCTATATCGACGACGACCCGATCCTCGCGCGGCTTGCACAGCGCGCCCTCGGCCGTTCCGGTTACGAGGTGCTGCACGCCGAGGACGTGGAGCATGGCCGCGCGCTGTTCGCCGAGGCCGGCTTCGACGCCGTGGTGCTCGATCATTTCCTGCAATCGGGGACAGGGCTTTCGCTGCTCCGGGAACTCGTCGACGCGCCCGGCGCGGTGCCGGTCGTCTATGTCACGGGGTCGAACGATGCGCAGGTCGCCATCGAGGCGCTGAAGGCAGGGGCGGCGGACTATGTCATCAAGTCGGTCGGCGACGATTTCATGCCGCTGCTCGCCAATGCGCTGGATCAGGCGCTGGAAAATGCCGAGCTGAAGCGGGCCAAGCTCAAGGCCGAACTGGAAATCCGCCTTGCCAAGGAGCGTGCGGAAATCCTGCTGGCGGAGGTGAACCACCGCGTCGGCAACTCGTTGGCGCTCGCCGCCGCGCTCATCCGCCTGCAGATGTCGAGCGCCTCGGACGAGGCGGTCAAGGAGGCGCTGGCCGAGACGCAGGCGCGCATCACCGCCATCGCCGGTATCCACCGCCGCCTCTACACCTCTGAAGACGTGCGCCATGTCGACATGGGCGCCTATCTCGCGACGCTGCTCTCCGAGCTCGACACCTCGATGAAAGGGCAGGGCCGCAACGTGCGCCTCAGCCGCACGCTGGAGCCGCTGAACGTGCCGACCGACCGGGCCGTCTCGCTCGGTGTCATCGTCACGGAGCTCGTCACCAATGCCTTCAAATATGCCTATGGCGAGGCGGGCGGCGAGGTGCGCGTCGGCTTTACCCGGCTCGACCCGGAGAGCGCCATGCTCTTCGTGGAGGACGATGGTATCGGCTGGCGTGGCGAAGGCCCCGTGCGCGGCACCGGCCTCGGCTCCAAGATCATCGGTGCCATGGCGACCAGCCTCGGCACGAAGCTCGACTATGTCAGCCGCGCCTTCGGCACGCGCGCCGAACTGACGGTGCACATGGCGGACGTCGCAAGGCCCGCTTAGGGCCACCCGAGCGGGACCATTGCCGCAAAGCCGGTGCGGGCGGTTTTGCGTCTTCTCCCCACATCCGCGCACCATTCGATCCTTCCGCCGCCGTTCTCTGGAGCCACGTGCACACACATGGCAAAACCCCGGATGCAGGGACATCCGGGGTTTCGGGGAGGTCAGTCGGGTCAGGAGCGGGCGGTTAGCGGCAGACGCGGATCTTCTTGATGATGACGTTGCCGTAATAGTCGTAGGACTTGATCTTCTTGACGAAGCAATGGGGCTGGTAGTCGTAGCTGTAGTAGCCGGCCTGCGAGGGGGCGGCGAAGGAAACGGCGGCGACGAGGGCAACGGTGGCGGAAACGATGAACTTGCGCATGGGGTCTCTCCTGATCGGTTAAGGATGAGCCTCTCTCATCCGGTGACTGGAATGTCCCATATCGAAGGGCGGCGCGTTGTTCCGAAAGGAACAGGTGTTGACGGCAAGGGCGGGCGACCTAGCTAGCACGCTTTCACCCTGACCGGAGGTTTGGACATGGAAACGCAGGAACTCCATCGCGGCCGCCTTATCGACCATATCCAGCTCGTCGTGCGTGACCTTCCGGCAAGCCGCCGCTTCTACGAGGCGATCTTCGATGCGCTGAAGGTTCCCATCGGCGGGACCGCGGACGATTACTTCTGGGTCGACGAACTCTTCGTGTCGAGCGTGGACAGCGTGGCGGCCGCCGGCAAGCCCACCGGTCGCCACCATATCGCGTTCCAGGCCGCGGATCACGCCATGGTCGAGGCCTTCCACGAAGCGGGGCTTGCGGCAGGCGGCAGGGACAATGGCGCACCGGGAGAGCGATCCTATCATCCGGGCTACTACGCCGCCTTCCTGCTCGATCCCGATGGCAACAATATCGAGGCCGTGCACCACGGCGCGGCCGCACGCAGCGCGCCGTCGGTGAGGATCACGTTCTAGAGCATGTCAGGTTCAGATTGAACCAGACATGCTCTAAATTCCTTTGTTTTCGTTTGTCTTTTCGGGAAAACCGGTTCCCACTTTTCCCTGACAAACTTTAGAGGATTCCAGGAAAGCGGACATCGGCTTTCCGGCTGGAAATTCGCCAGGACAAAGCGTTCGCGGTTCCACGCTTCAGACAGAAGAGGAGCGTTCTAGGACGCGTCGAAGGGAATGATCGTGAGCGGGTCGCCGCCGTCGATGAAGAGCGGACCGCCGGAAACGAGCGCTTTTGCAAGGCGGGCGCGGGCAAGGCGGCCGGATTCGGGGTGGCGTCCGTCGAAGGCGCCGACGCGGATGGCGACGGCCATGTCGAAAGGATATTCGCCGGCCTCGAGGGTGAAGTCCTCGGCGGCGATGCAGCGACAGGCGAGCATGCCGGCAGCGATTTCCGCCTTGGAGCCGGCAATGGCTTGCCGGATCGCGATCTCGGAGCGGTCGATCGCCAGCACGTGGCCATGGCCGATGCGCCTGACGATCGCGCGGGCCAGGGCGCCCGGGCCGCAGCCGATTTCGAGGATGCGCTGCCCCGGTTTGAGGGGCAGCGCGTCGACGATTTCAAGCAGCCGGGGCGAGAGATCCCGCGTCATGGCCGGTAAAGGCGGCTCAGGCCGCCTTCTTGGCCTCAGGGGTGAAGCGGCTGTAGAAGGTCTCGCCCTTGGCGGCCATGTCCTTCAGCAGCGGCGTCGGCTGGAAGTGGCTGCCATAGCTGGCGGCAAGCTTCTCGCACAGTTCCACGAAGGTCTTCACGCCCATGCCGTCGATGTAGGACAACGTGCCGCCGGTATAGGGGGCGAAGCCGAAGCCGAGGATGGAGCCGACATCGGCCTCGCGCGGGTCGGTGACGATGCCCTCTTCCATGGTGCGGGCCGCTTCCAGCGCGATGGTGACGAGCAGGCGCTCCTTGATCACCTTGATGTCGACATCCTCGGGCTTCTGCTGCGGGTAGAGGTCCTTCAGGCCCGGCCACAGCTTCTTCTTCGCCGGCTTCGGCGGGTAGTCGTAGAAGCCCTTGCCGGCCTTGCGGCCGAGGCGGCCTTCGCCTTCCACCAGCTTCGTGACCAGCTCCATGTGGCGCGGATCGACGGAATCGGCGCCGAGATCGGCCATCGAGGCCTTGAAGATCTTGTAGGAGAGGTCGACGGCCACTTCGTCGTTGAGCGAGAGCGGGCCGACCGGCATGCCGGCCATCTTGGCGGCATTCTCGATCATTGCCGCCGGCACGCCTTCGATCAGCATGTCATAGGCTTCGGCCATGTAGCGGAAGACGCAGCGGTTGACGTAGAAGCCGCGCGTGTCGTTGACAACGATCGGCGTCTTCTTGATGGCGGCGACGTAGTCGAGCGCGGTGGCGAGCGCCTTGTCGCCCGTCTCCTTGCCGAGGATGACTTCCACCAGCATCATCTTGTCGACCGGCGAGAAGAAGTGGATGCCGATGAACTGGTCGGGACGGCTGGAGTTCTTGGCAAGGCCCGTGATCGGCAGGGTCGAGGTGTTGGAGGCGAAGATGGCGTCCGCCTTCAGCACGGCCTCGATCTTCTCGGTGACCTCCTTCTTGACGGTGCGGTCTTCGAAGACGGCCTCGATGACGAGGTCGGCATCGGCGAGCGCCGCGTAATCCGGCGTCGGGGTGATGAGCGCCAGCAGCGCCTCGCCGTCTTCCTTCGACATGCGGCCCTTGCCGACAGCGCCGGTGACGAGGCTCTGGGAATGGGCCTTGCCCTTGTCGGCGGCCTCCTGGTCGCGGTCGATGAGCACGACCGGAATGCCGGCGGCGGCGGTGACATAGGCGATGGAGGCGCCCATGAAGCCGGCGCCGACGACGGCGACCTTCTTCAGCTCCGCCTTCGGCACGCCGGCCGGGCGGCGTGCGCCCTTGCCGAGTTCCTGCATGGAGATGAAGAGCGACCGGATCATCGAGAAGGCTTCGGTCGTCTGGAGGACGTGCGTGAAGTAGCGCTGCTCGATCTTCAGGCCCGTTTCGAAGGGAACCTGCAGGCCTTCATAGACGCATTTCAGGATGGCGAGCGCACCGGGATAGTTGCCCGACGTCTCGCGGCGCAGGATCGCCGGTGCGGCCGGCCAGAGCTGGGCGGAGGCGGGCGTCCAGATGCCGCCGCCGGGGGCCTTGAAGCCCTTTTCGTCCCAGGGCTGAACCGGCTTGAGACCGTCCCTGATCATCTGCTTGGCGGCGGGAATGAGCTGGTCCGGCTCGACGACCTGATGCACGAGGTTCATCGCCTTGGCGCGCGCGCCGGTGAGCGAGGACCCGGTGGTCATCATCTGCAGGGCGTCCTGCGCATTGGCGAGGCGCGGCACGCGCTGGGTGCCGCCGGCGCCCGGGAAGATGCCGACCTTGACTTCCGGGAGTGCGATCTTGACCGACTTGGCGTTGGAGGCGACGCGGCCGTGGCAGGCGAGCGACATCTCGAAGGCGCCGCCCATGCAGGTGCCGTTGATGGCGGAAACCCACGGCTTGCCGGAGGTTTCGAGCTTGCGGAACAGCCAGGTCATGCGGCCGGTGGCGTCGAACAGCTTCTGCACGGCGGTTGCCGGGTCGGTCGCCTCGGCGTCCTTCAGGAGGTCGAAGCTCGCCTTGATCATGGAAAGATCCGCGCCGCCCGAGAAGGAGGACTTGCCGGAGGTGATGACCGCGCCCTTGATGGCGGCGTCGGCGACGACCTGGTCGATGATCCTGTCGAGCTCGTCCATCACCTCGACGGTGAAGACGTTCATCGACTTGTCGGGCATGTCCCAGGTGACCAGCGCAATGCCGTCGGCGTCGGTCTCGATGGTGAAGTTCTTGTATGCGCTCATGGTTTCTCCCCCTCAGTAGAGAATGGGTTCGATCTGCAGCGAGACTGGGCCTCGGCCGCTGTATCCCTGTTTCGTCGTGTTGATGGCGATGAGGCGGCCATGCCGTTCCAGGCGGATGGTGAAGCCCGGATCGACGGCCCTGCGCAGCGCGGAGCGCTTCACCCGCATGGAAAAGCGGATGGAATGCCGGTTGCCCCTGCTGATGACCGTGGTCTGGGCGATACCCCTGGCCGGGGCGTCCATGACACCCTGCTCCTCCAGACGGATCGTCAGCCGGCCGGGCGGGATGGCGCCTTTCGCCACATAGGTGACGGTGCCCGACAGCACGAAGCCATCGCTCGCCTCGGCGGAGGACGCGATGAGACCGGCTCCGAGAAGGGCGAGGAAGCTGCGGCGTGTCGTCGGGTTCGTCATGGTCAGACCCGTTCGATCACGGTGGCCGTGCCCATGCCCGCGCCGATGCAGAGCGTGACGAGGGCGGTGTTGAGATCGCGGCGTTCCAGTTCGTCGAGCACGGTGCCGAGGATCATCGCGCCGGTGGCGCCCAGCGGGTGGCCCAGGGCGATGGCGCCGCCATTGACGTTCATCTTGTCGTGCGGGATGTCGAAGGCCTGCATGTAGCGCAGGACCACGGCGGCGAAGGCTTCGTTGAGTTCGAAGAGGTCGATGTCGGCGAGCGTCATGCCGGTGCGGGCAAGCAGCTTTTCCGTGACGTCGACGGGGCCGGTGAGCATGAGCGCCGGGTCGGAACCGATATTCGCGAAGGCCTTGATGCGGCCGCGCGGCTTCTTGCCGAGAATGTTGCCGCCTTCCTTCGAGCCGAGGAGGACAGCGGCGGCGCCGTCGACGATACCGGAGGAATTGCCGGCATGGTGGACGTAGTTGATGCCTTCGATTTCCGGATGCGCCTGGATGGCGACGGCCTCGAAGCCGCCCATCTCGCCGGGCATCTGGAAGGACGGCTGCAACTGGGCGAGCGCCTGCATGTCGGTGCCCGGACGCATGTGTTCGTCATGGGCGAGGATCGTCAGGCCGTTGATGTCCTTCACCGGCACGACGGAATTCTTGAAGTAGCCCTTTTCCCAGGCATGGGCCGCGCGCTTCTGGCTCTCGACGGCATAGGCGTCGACGTCGTCGCGGGTGAAGCCGTATTTCGTGGCGATCAGGTCGGCCGAAACGCCCTGCGGCATGAAATAGGCCGGGAAGTTGACCGAGGGATCCATGAACCAGGCGCCGCCCGACATGCCGAGACCGACGCGCGACATCGACTCGACGCCGCCGGCGATCACCAGGTCGTCCGCGCCCTGGGCGATCTTGCCCGCGCCGAAGTTCACGGCGTCGAGGCCGGAGGCGCAGAACCGCGAGATCTGCATGCCCGGCGCGCGGGTCGAATAGCCGGCCTCGAAGGCGGCGGCCTTCGGGATCACGGCGCCGGCGTCCATGACGGGATCGACGCAGCCCATGACGATATCGTCGACCTTGGTCGTATCGAGCCCGTTGCGGTCACGCACCGCCTCCAGCACCTTGGCGGCAAGGCGCACGGACGGCACTTCGTGTAGCGAGCCGTCCTTCTTGCCGCGCCCGCGCGGGGTGCGCACGTGATCATAAATGAAGACGTCGGTCATTTCAGTTTCTCCTCACTGCGGCCGTCTGGTCGCTGTTGGTGCAATGCACCCGAAATTTACACTAGGGTCCACTTCCCCCGCCGATCCTCTTCGGCGGACACCAGTTTTCCCTTCTTTCTCAGTTCAGTTGCGGCCCAACGCATGTCGTATTGCCATGAATAGAAAAGGTCGTTTTCGCGAAGTTCCTTTTCATGGTGCGACCAAATGTGTTGGGCGACATAAAGGATCGAAGCCGTGCCGTTGTTGGCTTTGAGGGCTTCGACCACCCAGTCTGTCAAGTCAGCCTTAGTTGCCATTTCTCCTCCCGAAGATGTGGCTTGGTTATGGCTTCTAGAATGCCTCGGCGGCCAGTTCCATCGTCGTGTCCGCGCCAGTCTCGATGCGCGTCTTGCGCAGGCCGGTTTCCGGCATCAGACGTTCCATGAAGAACTTCGCCGTGACCAGCTTGTTCTTCAGGAAATCTTCGCGTGCGCCCGCGCCGTTCGCAAGGCCTTCCTCGGCCGCCTTGGCGATCTTCGCCCACATGTAGCCGACGACGACAAGGCCGAAGAGATGCATGTAGTCGGTCGAGCCGGCGCCGGCATTGTCGGGCTTTGCCATGGCGTTCTGCATGAACCACATGGTTCCGGCCTGCAGGTCGTTCAAGCCCTTCTTGAGCGCCTTGGTGAAGGAAGCGAGCTTTTCGTCGTTGCGGTTCTCCTCGCAGAAATCGCCGATTTCCTTGAAGAGGGCCATGACGGCGCGCCCGCCGTTCATGCCGAGCTTGCGGCCGACGAGGTCGAGCGCCTGGATGCCGTTGGCGCCCTCGTAGATCATGGCGATGCGCGCGTCGCGCACATACTGGCTCATGCCGTGCTCTTCGATATAGCCGTGACCGCCGAAGACCTGCTGGGCCATGACGGCGTGGTCGAAGCCCTTGTCGGTGAGCACGCCCTTGAGGATCGGCGTCATCAGGCCGAGAATGTCGTCGGCGGCCTGGCGTTCCTTCTCGTCGGCGGCGCGGTGGGCGATGTCCGACTTCAGCGCCGTCCAGAGCGTGAAGGCGCGGCCGCCTTCGGTCCAGGCCCTGATGGTCATCAGCGCGCGGCGGATGTCCGGATGGACGATCAGCGGGTCGGCCTTGCCGTTGGGGTTCTTGACGCCGGAGAGCGAGCGGCCCTGCAGGCGCTCGCGGGCATAGTTGGCGGCGTTCTGGTAGGCGACTTCGGCAATGGACAGGCCCTGCAGGCCGACGCCGAGACGGGCTTCGTTCATCATGACGAACATGGCGTTGAGGCCCTTGTTCTCCGTGCCGATGAGGAAGCCCCTGGCGTCGTCATAATTCATGACGCAGGTGGAGTTGGCGTGGATGCCCATCTTGTGCTCGATGGCGACGCAGTGCACCGCGTTGCGCGCGCCCGGCGTGCCGTCGGCATTGAGCAGGAACTTGGGCACGATGAAGAGCGAGATGCCCTTGACGCCCTCGGGCGCGCCCGCCACGCGGGCCAGCACGAGGTGGACGATGTTCTCGGCCATATCGTGCTCGCCGGCGGAGATGAAGATCTTGGTGCCGGAGATCTTGTAGGTCCCGTCAGCCTGCGGCTCGGCCTTGGTGCGCAGCAGGCCCAGGTCCGTGCCGCAGTGGGGCTCGGTCAGGTTCATGGTGCCGGTCCAGCTGCCGTCGATCAGCTTGGGGATGAAGGTGGCCTTCTGTTCCTCGGAGCCGTGCACGAGGATCGCGGCGATCGCGCCCTGCGTGAGGCCCGGATACATGGTCAGCGCCATGTTGGCCGAGGACATGTATTCGCCGACGGCGGTGTGCAGCACGTAGGGAAGGCCCTGGCCGCCGAATTCTTCCGGTACGGCAAGGCCCATCCAGCCGCCCTGACGGTAGAGGTCATAGGCTTCCTTGAAACCCTTCGGCGTCACGACCGTTGCATCGTCGTTGCGCTTGCAGCCTTCCTGGTCGCCCGAGAGGTTGACCGGGAACAGCACTTCCTCGGCGACCTTGGCGGCTTCGCCGGCGATCGCTTCCAGCATGTCGCCCGTCGCGTCGGCAAAGCCCGGCAGGTTGTTGTAGCGCTCGAGCGACAGGACGTCGTTCAGGATGAAAAGCGTGTCATTCACGGGGGCCTTGTAGATCGGCATTTCTCGCGTTCCTCACCTATGCCACGGACGGGCGTCCGGTCCTTGGGGAGGGAGTGTATAAAACTTTGACGTTTGCGTAAACGTCAAAACGCGAAGAGCGGCGAATTTTTCGTCGGGCGGGCCGGGCGTCGCTGCACTCCGGCGGTGTCTCCCGGGGCCCTCGCGAGGGCCGTCGAGGCGGGCAGGCCTGCCGCACCCTCTTTCTCCCCGAAGGCGGGCGAGGGGCAGGGGGCGACTTCCTTCCAGGGCCTCCCGTCGAAGCCCTCAACCGAAACCGTGTGTCCGACGAACGCTGCCCGAACCGTCCCGCAACCGTGCATCTTTCCCGCTCCGGCCCAGTCTATGAGCAAATCGTTAAAAAATTTCCGGGCGGATTAACCCCTTGTTTACCACGTTTCATGAATTGTGGCGCTTGAGGGCGTGGGATCGGGAATCATCTCGTTTTCCTCTGTGACCTCCGGGCGGACGGCCCGGGATGGACAGGGACGATACGGATTCCCCCGCATGCGGTGATGACGGCGAAGAGAGACTTTCGCCGGAACGGAATGAAGGGCGCAGCCGGGCGGGCAGCGCCAGGTATCTCCCGGCAGGCCGGACGGCCGCCAAAGCGAGGCGAAAGATGAACGGATCGCGAAACCCGCAACGTCCTGGCGAACGGTCTTCGCTCGACGCGCTGAATCGCACCATCGAGGGGCTGGAAGCCCGCATCGAAGGCCTGATGGCGAACGGCCGCGATGCTCGCGGGCGCGGTGACGACGGCCGCGGCCGCAGCGAGGAGCGCTTCGCGCCGCGCGGCGAGCAGGCCCGCTACGAGCATCCCCAGCGCGCCATTCCATTGCGCGACGACCCGGTCTCGGAGATCATGCAGCGCCAGCGCGCCATCGAGGGCGGCCGTGAACGCGTCGCCCAGCGCGTCGAGCGCCGCACGCCCTCCACCGACCACTACGCCGCCGCCCAGCAGGCCCACACCGCCTATGGCACCACGCCCGCCCGCGCGGAAGGCCCCGTCGAGGACATCGCCAAGGCGCTCGTTTCGCTGCGCCAGGATCTCAAGAAGGACATCGCCGACGGCCTCGAGCGCGAGATGCAGTCGCTGCGCTCGGAAATCCGCGGCATCCGCCAGATGGCCGAAGGCCGCGGCGGCAGTGACGACGTGCGCGCGGAACTCGCCCGCCTCTCCACCGGCATCACCCAGCTCGGCCGCCAGTCCGGCCAGACGGACGGCCTGCGCGTCGAGTTCGACGAACTGCGCTCCGTGCTCGACGGCCTTGCCCGCGAAGATTCCGTGCGCCGCATGGAAGACCGCTGGAGCGGCGTCGAGCAGAAACTGTCCGCTTTCGATCAGACGCGCGACGACGAACTGGTGGCGCTCGCCTACAGGCTCGACGAACTGAAGACCCAGATCAACACGATGAGCGCCACGCCGGCGATCCGTGCGCTGGAAAGCAAGATCGAGACGATCGCCCAGTCGGTGGAAATGCTCGGCCGCCACGGCGAACCGGACAGCGGCCGCTTCGTTTCCGCCGTCGCCTCGCAGTTCGAGGGGCTGGATGCGCGCCTCGACGAGATCAGCCGCGCCATTGCCGCCGCCGGCCGCGCGCAGCAGTCACCCTCCGCCGATCACGGCATGATGCAACGCCTGGAAGGCCGCATCGCCGACCTCGCCGGCCAGCTCGACATGATGGCCCGCCGCCCCGCGCCGGCGGCCGACCATGGCCTTGCCATGCGCATCGAGGCGCTGGCGAGCCGCATCGAGGAAATGTCCAACGAACGCACGGCGCTGCGCCTGGAAGAGCGCATCGAGCACCTGTCGCTGATGCTGGAACAGAACCAGCAGGCAGCGCCCGTCCTGGCGGGCGGCGACGAGCTGGCCTATTTCCTCTCCGACATTTCCCGCAAGATCGACGCGCTCGACCAGGGCAGCGTCAACACCGAACTGGCCGACCGGCTCGACGCGCTGGCCCGCCGCATCGACAATCTCGATGCGCCCGTCGGCAGCCCGTTCCAGGAGGATCGCTTCTCGCATATCGAAGGCCGTCTTTCGGCCATCGCCGACCGGCTCGACGCGACCCGCGCGGCGCCCGCCGGCGACCAGGAAGCGCTGCGCGGCCTCGAAGCGCAGATCGCCCATCTCTCCACGCTGATCAGCGCACCGTCGGCTGCTGCCTTCCCCGCCGCATCGCCCGACGTCGAGAGCCGCCTTGCGACCATCGAAGACTACATGGCGACCAATGACGAATATATCGTCGAGGCCGCCCGCCAGGCGGCAGAGGCCGTGATGGAAGCCTACCGCCATGCCGGTCCGGCCGCGGCCGCCAACACCGACATGGAAGCGATCGCCGGCCTTGCCGACGACCTGCGCGCGCTGGAGGAACTGACCCGCTCGAGCGAGGAGCGCACCGCGCGCACCTTCGACGCTCTGCACGACACGCTGGTGCAGATCGCCGGCCGCCTCGAAAACCTCGACGCGCCGCGCGAAACCTTCGGCCGCCGCGAGGCGGCGATGCCGCGCGCCGAAATGCCGGCAATGGATCTCGGCCGCCAGGCCCAGCCGGCCGCCAGCCTCAGCGGCAACGAATACCCCTTCGACGACGACGCCTTCGGCACGACGGACCTGCGCGAGACGGCCGTCGCCGCGCCGCAGGAGGAAAGCCGCTTCGCCGAGATCGAGGTGGAGCACATTCCGGTGCCCGAGCGCGCCGAATACCTGGACGAGATTGCCGAAGAGGCCGTCTCCTCCGTTGACGATGCCGCCGAGACCCATCCGAAGGGTGGCCTTCTCGCCGGCCTGAAGCGTCGCTTCGCGCCCGGCCGCAAGGAGACCGTGCCGCAGGCCGCGCGCCACCAGATCGACCCGACGCCCTCCATCGACCCCGCCGACGAACTGGCCCCTGAAGAGGCGAACCAGTTGCTGGAGCCCGGCTCCGGTGTGCCTGACGTTCGCCGCATTCTGGAGCGCGTGCGCGCCGGCCAAGCCTCCGGCGGCCGCGCCGCCGCCGGCAACGAAGGCGACAAGGCCGATTTCATCGCCGCCGCCCGCCGCGCCGCCAAGCTTGCCGCCGAGGAAGCCGACACGATTTCCCGCATCGCCCCGGCCCGGAAGGCGGAAAAGTCCGCCAAGGGCGAAAAGCCGGCTTCGGCCCTGTCGCGTCACCGCCGGCCGATCCTGCTTGCCGTCGGTGCGGTGCTGCTCGCCATCATGTCCTATCCGCTGGTCAGCACGCTGGTGAGCGGCGACGAAGCGCCCGTCGTCGTCGAACAGACGGCGGTGACGAGCGAAAAGACGGCCGGCGCCAATGAGACCGTGACCGCGAATACCGCCGCCGCCCCCGTCATCGAGGAAAAAACCGTCACCGAGCCGGTCCCGGCCGAAACGGGCAGCGAGCGCAGCCTGGCCGCCCCCGACAAGAGCGCGAGCCTGGAGACGACGCCGACGGAGGCCGCCGCCAGGGACGACGACGTGATCGCGGCCCCGGCCGTGACGGAAGACAACGCGACCGCCGGTTTCGAGCCGGTGACGACGCCGGAAGCCGAGCCGCTGGCCGGCAAGGACACGACGGCCGAAGTCGAGAAGGCGCCGGTCGATGCGATGCAGACGGCGGCCATCGTCGTTCCCGCCGCCATCACCCCGGCGTCGCTTTCCAAGGCAGCCGGCGAGGGCGACCCGCTGGCGCTGTTCGAGATCGGCGCACGCTATACGGAAGGCCGCGGCGTCGCCACGGACCTGAAGGAAGCCGCCCGCTGGTACGAGCTTGCCGCCGCCCGCGGCTTCGCTCCGGCCGAATACCGCCTTGCCAACCTCTATGAAAAGGGCCAGGGCGTCGAACGTGACCTGAACCGTGCCCGCCAGCTCTACGAAGTCTCGGCCGAGAAGGGCAATGCCAGCGCCATGCACAATCTCGCCGTTCTCCTGGCGACCGGCATCGGCGATGCCGCGCCGGACTTCAACGCGGCGGCCAAGTGGTTCCAGAAGGCTTCGGAACTCGGCGTGCGCGACAGCCAGTTCAATCTCGCCATCCTCTATGCGCGCGGCAACGGCGTGAAGCAGGATCTGGAAGAGTCCTACAAGTGGTTCGCCATCGCCGCCCGCGACGGCGACCACGACGCGGCCCAGAAGCGCGACGAGGTGGCCAACGCCATGCGTCCGGAACAGCTCTCCAGCGCCAAGGCGAAGATGGAGCTCTGGAAGCCGCAGGCGCTCGACGACAAGGCGAACTCGGCCGATCTGCCCGACGAATGGGTCGGCAAGTCGACGAAGACCGCCAGCATCGACATGAAGAAGGCGATCCGCAACATCCAGGCCATCCTCAACAACAACGGCTTCAATGCCGGCACGCCGGATGGCGAGATGGGCAAGAAGACGGTCGCCGCCATCAAGGCCTTCCAGAAGTCCGTCGGCCAGACGGAAACCGGCGAGATCGACGACGCGCTCGTCACCGAGCTTCTGAAGCGCAACAAGCAGCCTGGCTGACCCGGCGGCGGAGAGGCCCGATGACAGGGCTTCTCCGGTTGACTTGTTCCCATCCCGAGGGCATGACGCTCACCCATGGCGCCGCCAGTCGTCCACCCTGGTGTTCACGATGTGCGACAGGCGCCGGGGCATTTTGATCTGCCGTATAATTTCATCCTTAAATCGGCCCCGATTTGCGGAAAGATGCGGGTAGAAATTCATGTCGCTCCAAGATGATAACGCCTTCGACAAACGTCATCATCCCTGAGGGCGCAAGGGCGCGCCGTTCGGGCTGCGCCCCGTGACCGATCCTTGCGGAATGCAAGGCGCGACCGGCCGATGGAGGGGGTCTCCTTTCCATGGCAGGGCGCTTCCTTGCATTTTGGACCTGCCGAAGAGGAGCCGCGGCAGGCACGAGGAATAAATGCGGCTGCAGCACATCTTTGTTTTAAGCAATTTCAGCGAGACTGCGTCGCACGCTTGCCGGAATTGCTCAGGAGCCTCCGCGAGTGCGGGGAATTGCCGATCGGGGTATCGTTGTGACTGTCTATCTGCCCATCGCAGAGCTTTCGGTGAACATCTTCATCATTCTCGGCATGGGTGCGGCCGTCGGTTTCCTGTCCGGCATGTTCGGCGTCGGCGGCGGCTTCCTCATCACGCCGCTCCTCATCTTCTACAACATCCCCCCGATCGTCGCGGTGGCAACCGGCGCCAACCAGGTGGTCGCCTCCTCGATCTCCGGCGCGCTCTCGCATTTCCGGCGCGGCACGCTCGACGTCAAGCTCGGCACGGTGCTGCTCTTCGGCGGCCTTGCCGGCGCCACGGTCGGCATCTGGATCTTCGCGCTCCTGCGCAGCATCGGCCAGCTCGATCTCGTCATCTCGCTGCTCTATGTCGTGCTGCTCGGCACTGTGGGCACGCTGATGCTGCTCGAAAGCATCCGCGCCATGCGTCGCTCGGCCAAGAACCAGCCGGTCTCGCTACGCCGGCCCGGCCAGCATAGCTGGGTGCATCGCCTGCCGCTGAAGATGCGCTTCAAGAAATCGAAGATTTATCTCTCGGTCATCCCCGTCATCGGGCTCGGCTTCGGCATCGGCATCCTCACCTCCATCATGGGCGTCGGCGGTGGTTTCATCATGGTTCCGGCGATGATCTACCTGCTGCGCATCCCGACCAATGTCGTCGTCGGGACCTCGCTGTTCCAGATCATCTTCGTCACGGCCTATACGACCATCGTGCAGGCGACGACCAACTATTCCGTCGACATCGTGCTCGCCTTCATCCTCATGGTGGCGGGGGTGATCGGCGCGCAATACGGCGTGCGCGTCGGCCAGAAGCTGCGCGGCGAACAGTTGCGCGCGCTGCTCGCGCTGCTCGTGCTTGCCGTCGGCGCCCGCCTTGCCGTGGACCTCGTCGTCACGCCGGACGACGTCTATTCGGTCGTCAGCGAGGGGGTCTATCGATGAAGACCCTCGCCGCCCTTCTCCTCGTTCTCGGCCTTGCTGCGCCGGCCGGCGCGCAGGTGCTGGAAAACAAGCCCGTCGAGTTCCCCGAAAAGCTCGAGATCGGCATCTCCACCGACGAGATCGCCATCTCCTCGGACTTCCGCGGCGCGGACCTGACGATCTTCGGCGCCATCGAGGGCTACGATCCCTCGCTGCTGGCCCAGGGCAAATACGATATCGTCGTGGCGCTGGAAGGACCGAAGGACAACAACACGGTGCGCATCAAGGAGCGCGTCTTCGGCATCTGGGTCAACCGCCGCTCGATGACCTTCGAGCTGGTGCCGGAATCCTATTCGCTGTCGAGCACGCGCGACGTCGAGACCATCGCGGCCCCCGCCATGCTCAACGGCGTCGGCGTCGGCATCCAGCACATCCGCCTCTCGCCCATCGGCTATGTCGGCGACGGCTCGAAGCTCACCGAATTCCGCGACGCCTTCCGGCGGCTGAAGGAAAGCGGCGGCTTCTACCAGCGCGATCCGGGCGGCGTGCAGTTCATCAGCGCCAGCCTGTTCAAGGCAACCGTCAAGCTGCCGGCGAGCGTGCCGAACGGCACCCATGTGGTGCGCGCCCATCTCTTCCGCGACGGTGTCTTCATCGCCGAAAAGGCGCTGCCGCTGCGCGTGATGAAGACCGGTCTCGAGCAGATGATCTCGAATGCCGCCTACAACAATTCGCTCGCCTATGGCGGGCTGTCGGTGTTGCTGGCGCTGCTGACGGGCTGGCTCGCGAGCGTCGTCTTCCGCCGGGACTGATCAGCCGGCCGCCGCCTGCCGGGCGACGGTCGCGAGATACGCGGCCTGCAACTCGTTGAACACCGAGCGGGCCGGCGGCGGATTGCCGAGATGGATGGCGCGTAGCTCCTCCATGAAGGCGTCCCACAGGGCGGGGCCGCCCTCTTCCAGCAGCTCGGCGCGGATCGACAGATCCTCCGTCACCGGCAGGAAGCGCCGGCCCCAGGCGCCCATCATGGCAAAGACCGGCACCAGCGCGATGCCCATCTCGGTAAGGCTGTAGAGTGCCTTCTGTTTGTGGCTCGGATCGTCTTCCCTGGTGATCAGCCCTTCCTCGACGAGGCGGCGCAGACGGTCGGCGAGAATGTTCGAGGCGATGCCTTCTTCCGATTTCGTCAGCAGTTCGCGGAAATGACGGCGGTTGCCGAACATCATGTCGCGCAGCACAATCAGGCTCCAGCGGTCGCCGAGGATTTCCAGGGTCAGGTTGATCGGGCAGCCGGAGCGGCGGGCATCTTTCATCAGGGTCTCCAAAACTGCTTGCATAATACAATCGGTTTCGCTATCCATCAACCAGTTGCAAATGACAACTGGTTTGGCTTTTTGACGCGGCAGGATCCGCAAGGGAGGACAGGACGATGGCAAAGGTAATCATCTGGAATCTCGTGACGCTCGACGGGTACTTCGAGGGCGGGAAGAAATGGGATCTCGACTTCCACAACCGCGCCTGGGGGCCGGAACTGGAGGCGATGAGCACGGAGTTCGGCGCGTTGGCGGGTCTCCTGGTCTTCGGCCGCGTGACCTATGAGGGCATGAAGGCCTACTGGACGACGGCGGAGGGTGAAGGCGAGGTGAAGGCCTTCATGAATGCGCTGCCGAAGCTCGTCGGCTCGCGCACCATTGCCTCTTCCGACTGGAACAACACCGAGATGACGGCCGATATCGTCGGTGAGATCGCCCGCCGCAAGCAGGCGCTGGACAAGACGATCTACATCTTCGGCAGTGCCGCGCTTTCGGACACGCTGCTGAAGGCCGGGCTGGTCGACGAGGTCATGCTGGCCATCGTGCCCGTGCAACTCGGCGAGGGCACGCCCTTCTTCAAGGAAGGCGCCCGGCGCGACTTCGACCTCATCGAGGCAAGGCCGCTGTCCAACGGCACCATCCTCGTGCGTTACGCACCGGAACAGATGGCTGCGTGAGGGCGGTAAACATTTCTTGATGGGCGGCCGTGAAACAAATCACGGTGCTGACCTCTTCGGCGGTTAAGGCGGGTTGCGGGACACGCGGCCCGCCGCGTCCTTTGCGGCCGAACCAAGGGGAAATGCCATGCGCCTCAGCTTACGTCTTGCGGGCTTCATGCTCGCCATCTCGCTTCTGACCGTGCCGGCCCTGGCCCAGACAACAGGGACCGCGGAGACGGGGGAGGCCAATGCCCCGGACCAGAAGCCGGCCTTCGAGAACCAGACCCGTGCGGCGCTGCCCGATGCCGTCCCGCAAATCAGCGTCGACATCGTCGCGGAAGACCTCCCCCATCTCTGGGCTATGGAATTCCTGCCGGACGGGCGCATGCTGGTAACGGCGAAGGATGGCGCCATGCACGTCATCCTGCAGGAGAACGGCGAGGCGAGCCCGCCCGTCGAGGGCGTGCCGGCGGTGGTGACGGCGGGGCAGGGCGGCCTGCTCGACGTGGCGCTCGCGCCGGATTTCGAGACCTCGAACCGTATCTATTTTTCCTTCTCCGAGCCGCGCGACGGCGGCAACGGGACGTCGGTCGCCACGGCGCGCCTGACGGAGGAGGAGGGCAAGTTCGCTCTTCAGGACGTGACCGTGATCTTCCGGCAGATGCCGACCTATGACGGCGACAAGCATTTCGGCTCGCGCCTGGTGTTCGGCCCCAAGGGCGAACTCTACGTGACCGTCGGCGAACGTTCGGACCCCGAGACGCGCGTCGGCGCACAGGACCTCGGCAGCGGTTTCGGCAAGGTGTTTCGTATCGACGCGGAAGGCAAGGCGCTCGCCGACAACCCCTTCGTCAAGACGGACGGCGCCCTGCCGGAAATCTGGAGCTATGGCCACCGCAACCTGCAGGCCGCGACGCTGGATGGCGAGGGACGGCTGTGGACCGTCGAACACGGGCCGAAGGGCGGCGACGAATTGAACCGGCCGGAGGCGGGCAGGAACTACGGCTGGCCGAAGGTGACCTATGGCATCGACTATAGCGGTGCGCCGATCGGCGAGAGCATCACCGCCCTCGAAGGCACGGAGCAGCCGGTCTATTACTGGGATCCGGTCATCGGCCCCTCCGGCATGGCCTATTACGCCGGCGAGGCCATTCCCGAATGGAAGGGTTCCTTCCTGATCGGCGGGCTCGTCAGCAAGGGGCTCGTCGTGTTGCATATGGAGGGCGACCGGGTTGCCCGTGAGGAGCGCGTGCCGCTCGATGCACGCATCCGCGATGTCAAGGTCGCGCCCGACGGTACGGTCTTCGTGGTGACGGAAGAGCAGGGCGGGCCGTCGACGATCCTTCGGCTGGTCAAGGCGAAGTAAGGATGCGCGTGTCTCCTAGAGCATGTCCGGTTCTGATTGAACCGGACATGCTCTCAATTCTTTTGTTTTCGTTTGTCTTTTCGGGAAAACCGGTTCCCACTTTTCCCTGACAAACTCTAGGGGCGCGCACTCAGCCCCTCAGATTGGCGAAGCGGACCGAATAGATGCGGTCGCGGCCGAGCATGTGGGCGACGAGGTTCGGCCGGTCGAAGAGACCGGTCATCGCCTTGTGGCGAAGGTCGAGGCCGCCGGTGAGCACGCCGAAGGCGGGCATAAGCAGGCGTCGTCCATCGGCGGCGAAGCAGGGGCGGCGCACGGCCTTTTCGCGGCGGATGACGGTGGCGGCGGGATGGAGATGCCCGGCGATCTCGCCCATCGGCGCGGCGAGTGACGGCTCGTGGCGGAAGGCAAGGCCCGCATAGTGCAGTTCGTCCGCCGATTGGCCGGGCAGGTCCACGGTGCCGTCGGGATCGTGGTTGCCGTTGATCCATATCCATTCGCGCCCGCGCGCGAGATCCGCGATCTTCGAGCGGAAAATTTCCGGCAGATGGGCCGAGCCGACGCGGTCGTGGAAATTGTCGCCGAGGCTGACGACGATGGCGGGGTCATGCCGCAGGATGACGGCTTCCAGTACCTTCAGCGTGGCGAGCGTATCGTAGGGTGGCAACAGCATGCCGCGGCGGGCGAAGGCGGCACCCTTTTCCAGGTGCAGGTCCGAGACGACGAGCAGGCGCGTTTCCGGCAGGTAGAGCGCACCGAGCGGATCGCACACGGCCTCGACGCCGGCGATAAGCGTGCGCGCCGATGCAGCGCCAAAATCCTGAATGTCCATCGCTGCCAGCGCCAGTCTCTGCATGCGCGTCGTTCAATCCCTGGAACATGTCCGGCCGAAGCGGTTCGCTTCGGCCTCGAACAATGCAATAAAACAAGTGGTTAGAGCTGTCCCGGCGAACCGGTCTTCACCGGAATGGCTCTAGATGTAAGTCTCGCCCATCGCCTCGGCGATCAGGTCTTCGGCAGCCTCCGCCAGCAGGGCGTCCTGCGCCTCGCCGGCCACCGGCTCCTTGCCGATCTCCAGCATGATCGGCACGGCGAGCGGCGAGATGCGGTCGAGCCGGCGGTGGGTGATGTGGCCCTTGATTCGCGCCAGCATATCGCCCAATCGCTGAATATCCAAAAGGCCCGCCGCCGCATCGTTGCGCGTGGCCTCGAGCAGGATGTGGTCCGGCTCGTGGCTGCGGAGCACGTCGTAGATGAGATCGGCGGAGACCGTGACCTGCCGTCCGGTCTTTTCCTTGCCCGGATGGCGCTGCTCGATAAGACCGGCAATCACGGCGCAATTGCGGAAGGTGCGCTTCAGCATGAAGCTCTCATCCAGCCAGGCCTCCAGATCGTCGCCCAGCATATCCTCGTCGAAGAGGCTTGCCAGCGACGGGCGCTCGACGGCGAAGGCATGGCCGAGATCGTCCAGCGCCCAGACGGCCAGCGAATAATCCGTGGCGACGAAGCCGAGCGGGCGGCGGCCGGCGCGCTCCAGCCGGCGGGTCAGCAGCATGCCGAGCGTCTGGTGCGCCAGGCGCCCCTCGAAGGGATAGGCGACCATGTAGTGGCGGCTGCCGCGCGGAAAGGTCTCGATGAGCAGCTCGTCGTGCTTCGGCAGGGCCGAGACGTCGCGCTGAAGGGCGAGCCAGTCGCGCACCTGCTCGGGCAGCGCGCCCCAGCGCTGCGGGTCGTCCAGCATGCCGCGCACCTGTTCGGCGAGATAGGTCGAGAGCGGGAACTTGCCGCCTGCGTAAGCCGGCACTTTCGGATCGAGCGAGAAGGCCTGGGAGACGAGGCATTCGTTCTCGCGGATGCCCTCGAAGCGCAACACCTTGCCGGAGAAGAGGAAGGTGTCGCCGGGGCTGAGCATTTCGAGGAAATATTCTTCGACCTTGCCGAGCGAGGCGCCGCCGCGCCCGATCGCGCCCTTCGCACCGCGCTTGACCATGCGCACGTTCAGCATCGGCATTTCGACGATGGTGCCGAGATTGAGGCGGTATTGCTGGGCGACGCCCGGATTGGAGACGCGCCAGAGGCCGTCCACCGTCTTGCGGATGCGGGCATAGCGCTCGTAGGTCTTGAGCGCATAGCCGCCCGTCGCCACGAACTGCACGATGCGGGCGAATTTTTCGCGCGAAAGCCCCGTGTAGGGTGAGGCGGAGGTGATCTCGCAGAACAGCATATCCTCGTCGAAGGGCGCAGCGCAGGCCATGCCGAGCACGTGCTGGGCGAGCACGTCGAGCGCGCCCGCGCCGACGGGGGGCGTGTCCTGCGCGCCGAGATAATTGGCGTCGAGCGCGGCCTGGCACTCCATCACCTCGAAACGGTTGGCGGGGACCAGGATGGCGCGGCTCGGCTCGTCCATGCGGTGGTTGGCGCGGCCGATGCGCTGGGCAAGGCGGGAAGCGCCCTTCGGTGCGCCGACATGGATGACGAGATCGACGTCGCCCCAGTCGATGCCGAGGTCGAGCGTGGAGGTGGCGACGACGGCGCGCAGGCGGTTTTCCGCCATGGCCTGCTCCACCTTGCGCCGCTGGCCGACATCGAGCGAACCATGGTGGAGGGCGATGGGCAGCGTGTCCTCGTTGATGTTCCAGAGTTCCTGGAAGAGGATTTCCGCCTGGCTGCGCGTGTTGACGAAGAGCAGGGCGGTCTTGTGGTCCTTGATCGCCGCATAGACCTCGGGCATCGCGTATTTTGCCTGATGCCCGGACCAGGGCACGCGGGCCTCGCTTTTGAGGATGGTGATGATGGGCTTGGCCCCGCCCGGCGCGGTGACGAGACCGGCATGGCTTTCCTCGTCCGGAGCCTGCTCGACCAGCCAGCGGCGAAGATCCATCGGCTCGGCGACCGTCGCGGAAAGACCGATGGTCCTGAGCCCCGGGGCAAGACGGCGCAGGCGCGCAAGACCGAGGGAGAGGAGGTGACCGCGCTTGGAGGTGACGAGCGAATGCAGCTCGTCGAAGATGACGTATTTCAGGTCCTTGAAGAAGCGTTGGGCCTCGCCGTTGGCGATCAGCAGGGCGACCTGCTCGGGCGTCGTCAGCAGGATATCCGGCGGGTTGAGGCGCTGGCGCTGGCGCTTGGCCTGCGGCGTGTCGCCGGTGCGCGTCTCGATGGTGATGGGCAGGCCCATCTCCGTGACGGGTTTCGTCAGGTTGCGCTCGATATCGACGGCGAGCGCCTTCAGCGGCGAGATGTAGAGCGTGTGGATACCGGTAAAGGCGGAGCCCGGCGGGATCTTGCCGCGCTGCGTGAGATCCGTCAGGGCGGGCAGGAAGCCGGCAAGCGTCTTGCCGGCGCCGGTCGGGGCGATGAGCAGCAGGCTTTCGCCCGCCGTGGCGCGGGCGAGCAGCTCCATCTGGTGGGCACGCGGCTGCCAGCCCTTGGCCGCGAACCAGTCGGCGAAGGATTTGGGCAGGAGAGAGAGGCCGGCGGCAGAATCGGTGCTGTTCACGCGCCTAAGCTAGTGACGGCGCATCGAATGTGAAGCGGCCCCCCGCGAAAAATCCCATCGCGAAAAATCCCATCGCGAACATCACATGGCGATATAGCGGTCGGCGCGGTGGTTGACGGTGAGGAAGAGGTTCAGCACCACGGCGCCGACGACCGAGCAGAGCACGATGAAGGGCGCGGCGACGGAGAAGGCGGCGACCAGAACGACGAGATCGAAGGCAAGCTGCACGAGGCCGGCGCGGATGCCGAAGCGCTCCTGCAGGTAGACGGCGAGCACCCCGACCCCGCCGAGGCTGGCGCGGTGCCGGTAGAGGCCGAGCAGGCCGAAGCCGAGCAGGATGCCCGCCAGCACCGCGGTCCACATCGGATCGATGCTCTCGATGCGCACGAAATGCGGCTGGAGCTCGGTGATGGCCGAGGTCATGGCGACGGCAAGGATGGTCTTGATGGTGAAGGCCCAGCCGAGGCGCTTGAGGGCAAGCACGTAGAACGGGATGTTCACGACGGTATAATAGAGGCCGAAGCTGACGCCCGTGAGGTAGTGCAGGATGAAGGCGACGCCGGCGGTGCCGCTCGCCACCAGGCCGGCGCTGCCCATGAGGGCAAGACCGAGCGCGGCGATCATGCTGCTGGCGAAGAGGCCCTGCGCATCTTCCAGCGGCGTATGGCGGGTGGGTGAGGGATTCCAGAAGCCGAAACGCCGTTTTTCGCCGTCCATGGCCGATCTCCGATAATGTCTTGCTGTTGTATAGGGCCGCGCCGCTTGCGCAAGCCTATCCCTGCCGCCGGGCAAGGAAGAGGAGGCCGTGCACCGGCTGGCCGGCATCCTGGCGGATCACGCTCTTTTCCATCGCGACGAGGTCGAAACCGTTCTCGGCGAGCCGCTTGAGGATGAAGGCTTGCGGATGGGCATAGCGCAGCGAGGGGCGCAGCAGCGGCGTGTCGCCCGCCCCGCCGTCCTCGACGGAAAAGGCGAAGAGGGCGCCGGGTTTGACAAGCCGCGCGACGCTCGGGAAGACCTCGGCGAGATCGCCGAGATACATCAGCACGTCGGCGGCGCTGACGAGGTCGGCGCGCGCCTGCGGGCCATCGGCAAAAAGACCGCTCTCCTCGGCGGGGCGGGAGAGATCGGCCTGGGCAAGATGGTCGTAGACAGCCTTCTCCGCGGCTTTCGCCAGCATGCCGGCCGAGAGGTCGTAGCCTTCGAGCCGGCCGGCCTCGGCGCGGAATTCCACGCCGAAAAGGCCGGTGCCGCAGCCGATGTCGCAGACGAGGCCGAACCGAGCGTCCTTGCCCGCATGCGCGCGGACGAGCCGGGCGAGCGTCTGGGGCACGGTGTAGTCGAGCTTCGCGACGAGCGCGGTGTCGAAACGGTCGGCATAGTCGTCGAAGAGGCGTTCGACATAGGGCGTCGGCGGCGCCGCGGGAGCCTCTGCCGCGCCGAGCACGGCGCGTTTCAGACCGGCGCCGAAGATGTCGGTCGGGTCGAGTGCGACGACCTTTTCGAGCGCGGCGACCGCCGCCTCCTTCCGGCCCGATTTCTCGGCATATTCGGCGAGCCGGAACCAGCCGGCGGCCCAGCCGGGCACCTGTTCGAGCGCCTGTTCCATCAACTCCGCGGCCTCCGCGAACTCGCCCGATTCCGCGAACATGCGGGCATAATCGGCGCGACGGTCGGCGATGAGATCGCCGGAGGAGAAATGCGGGCTCGTCATGGGGCGCTTTGCGTTGGGAAACGGACGCCGCTACATGGCAGGGCCGCGGCAAAAGGCAAGCGAATTCTCGTGAGGGCCGCTTGCTTGCCGCGGGACCGGCGACGGCTTATCTGGGGTGCAACGGAATTTTTGGAGAATCAGTGATGTCGAATGGCGTGAACGGCTTCCTCGGCGATACACCGGTCCGCGTGATCATCAAGCTCCTGATCCTGTCGGTGGCCGTGGGCTTCCTGATGTCGATCTTCGGGCTCTATCCGGACGACATCCTCTTCGCCGCGCGCGACTTCGTGCTCGATCTGTGGAACACCGGTTTCAAGACGCTTGGCCGCCTCGGCGACTACCTGCTACTCGGCGCCGTCATCGTCGTGCCGATCTTCGTCCTCATCCGTCTCCTGAGCTATCGCCGCTGACCATGCTGTCCCGTCGCGCCCTTCTCGCCACGTCCATGGCGGCGCTTGCCGCCGGCTGTTCCACCACGAGCGTGCTTGCCCCCTCGGCCGGCACCGGCAGCGACCAGACGCCGGCCTCGCTCGCTCTCGTCAACAAGCTGCGGGCCGATCGCGGCCTCTCGCCGCTCGCCCTCGACAAGGCGGCGCAGCGCGCGGCGATGGACCAGGCGAGCCGCATGGCCGCGGCAGGCAGGATGGAACACAATATCGGCCTTGGCGCGAACTTCCTGAAGCGCATGAAGGGCATGGAGGTGCCGCTTCCGGCGGCCGAAAACATCGCGGTCGGACAGGACGGCGCCGCCGCGGCCTTCGAGGCCTGGTATCGCTCGCCGAAGCATCTCGAGAACATGCTCGGCGCCGGCTATCGCGGCCTCGGCGTCGCCGTGGTCTCCAATCCCGCCTCGGGCGGGCGGCCCTACTGGGCGATGGTGCTTTCGAGCTGAGGGATTTGTCCTTCGCCCCGCGAGCGGGGAGACGGTGCCTTAAGGCGATGAGGGGCTGCAGGGCGGCCGGGGGGAAGACATGAGCGCGACGACGGTGGAAGAGAACGAAGGCGCCGGCCCGTTTGCGGTGACGCACCGGCTGGTGCTGTCCATCGCCATTCCCATGACGCTCGGCTTCCTGACGACGCCGCTGCTGGGCCTCACCGACACGGCGGTCGCCGGGCGGCTCGGTTCGGCGGATGCGCTGGCGGGGCTGGCGGTCGGGGCCATTCTCTTCGATCTTCTGCTCGGCAGCTTCAATTTCCTGCGCGCCTCCACCACGGGCCTCGTCGCGCAGGCGTTCGGCCGCGGCGCCCGGCGCGAGGAACAGGCGGTGTTCTGGCGCTCGCTCACCATCGCCCTCTGCTCCGGCCTCGTCATCGCCGTCCTGTCACCGCTGCTGCTCTCGGCCGGTCTCTTCCTGATGGCGCCCTCGCCGGGCGTGGCGGAGGTGACATCCACCTATTTCATCATTCGCGTGCTCTCCGCGCCCATGGCGCTTGCCAACTACGCCCTGCTCGGCTTCGTGCTGGGACGCGGGCAGGGCATGACGGGTCTGCTGCTGCAGGCGATCATCAACGGTATCAACATCGTCCTCTCCATCTCGCTCGGTCTCGGGCTCGGCTGGGGCGTCGCGGGCATCGCCTGGGGCACCTTCGCCGGCGAGACGGTGGGCGCGCTGGCCGGGTTTCTCATCGTCGTCCTGCGCTTCGACCGGGCGCACCGCCCGGCGCGGGCGGAAATCTTCGCGCGCGAACGCATGAAGGCGCTGTTCTCGCTCAACCGCGATATCATGATCCGCACCTTCGTGCTGATCGGCGCCTTCGCCATCATGACGCGCATCGGCGCGTCGATGGGGCCGCTGGCGCTCGCCGCCAACGCGGTGCTGATGAACATCTTCCTGGTTGCCGGCTACTATCTCGACGGTCTTGCCAATGCGGCCGAGCAACTGGTCGGCCGCGCTTTCGGTGCGCATTTCCGCCCAGCCTTCGACCGCGCCGTCAAGCTCACGCTGCTCTGGTCCTTCGGCCTCGGCACGGTGACGACGCTGCTCTTCCTCGTTTTCGGCGCGGATGTGATCGGCCTGCTGACGACGACGGAAAGCGTGCGGGCGGAAGCGGTGCAATACCTGCCCTGGGCGGCGCTGACGGCGATCACGGGCGCGCTCGCCTTCCAGATGGACGGGGTCTATATCGGTGCAACCTGGTCGTCGGCCATGCGCAACATGATGCTGGCGGCCTTTGCCGGCTACCTCATGGCGCTGGCGGTCTTCGTGCCGCTTCTCGGCAATCACGGGCTCTGGCTGTCGCTGAACCTGTTCCTGGCATTCCGGGGGATTTTCCTGGCATGGCGCCTGCCGGCACTGGCGAGCCGGCAGTTCTCCTGACGGGCAAGACGTCCCGTCAGGACGGCCGGTTGCGCTGGGCGTCGATATCCCTGCCGTCGATCGGCTTTTTCGCGCGAACTGGTTTCAACCGCGCGATCCTGTCGGGATTTTCCGCCGTCGGGTTTTCCGGCACGGTGCCGGGCGGAAGCGTGTTGCGGGCGATATCGGCCGTGCTGGTGCGTTCCGACGCTTCCCTTTGACGGGGCGCGGCCGGCGCGTCGAGATCGGGGCGCAGGATCAGCCCGCTCTGCGCCTGCCGCACGGCCTCGCCTTCCTCTTCATGGATTTCCGCGCGGGCGCGGAGCCAATGGGAGTATTCTCGACCTTCCGGGCGGCCTTCGGCCTCCCAGATTTCATGCGCCCGTTCGCGGACCCTTTCGTCGTGATCGTCCATTCGTCGTCCCTTCCTGGCCGTTACGGCCGCTTGGGCGGGATCGGTGCAGGCTACCGTCGACGCATGCCGGCTTCTGCCGAACACTCCACCCGCCTGAGAGAAACCCGGGCGGGCGGGTTTGGTTCCCCCTTTGTCGCGTCAGAGGGCGCGATCCGCCCAATGGGCGGTGCGGGTGCCGCGAAGCGCGGCGATCGAGCCGATCTGCTCGCGGTCGCAGATCCGCGAGAGGCCGGTCACGATCTCGCCGGGCAGCGTCGGGCCGGCATAGACCATGCAGGAATAGAGCTGCACGAGGTTCGCCCCGGCGCGGATCTTCTCCGCCGCCGTCTCGGCGGAGGAGATGCCGCCGACGCCGATGATCGGCAGGGTTTCGCCGACGCGCCGGCGCATCTTGGCAAGCGCGATGGTGGATTTCTCGAAGAGCGGTTTGCCGGAAAGGCCGCCCGCTTCGCCCGCCTGGCGCGTGTCGCGAAGGCCGTCGCGCGACAGCGTCGTGTTGGAAACGATGAGGCCGTCGAGCGGATGGGCAAGGGCGACCTCGGCGATATCGTCGAGGCCTTCTTCCGTGAGGTCGGGGGCGATCTTCAGGAAGACCGGCACGGCGCGGCCGCTGCGCGCCTGTTCCTCGGCGCGCGCGGCAAGCACGGCCGAGAGCAGCGCATGCAGGCTTTCCTTCGCCTGAAGGTCGCGCAGGCCCGGCGTGTTGGGCGAGGAGATGTTGGCAGTGAAATAGCGTGCGACGTCGTAGAAGGTCCGGATGCCCGCCACGTAGTCGGCGATGCGGTCCTCGCTGTCCTTGTTCGCACCGATATTGACGCCGATGAGCGCATCGCGCTTGCAGGCCTTCAGGCGCTGCAGGGCGGCGGCATGGCCTTCATTGTTGAAGCCGAGGCGGTTGATGACGGCGTCGTCCTCAATCAGGCGGAAGATGCGCGGCTTGGGATTGCCGGCTTGCGCGCGCGGCGTGACGGTGCCGATCTCGGTGAAGCCGAAGCCGAGACGCAGCAGCGCCTCGGGAACCTCGGCATTCTTGTCATAGCCGGCGGCCATGCCGAGCGGATTGGGGAAGGCGAGGCCCGCGACGGTCTGGGCGAGGCGCGGATCGGCCTTGGCCGGGCAGGCGGGCACGAGGCCGGTCTTCAGCGCGGCGATGGAGAGGCCGTGCGCGGTTTCCGGATCGAACAGGAAGAGGCCCTTGCGGCCGAGGGCGGAAAAGAGCGACATCAGAGGGACATCTCCGGGAACTGGTGGGCGCCGTCCTCGCCGAGCGGCAGGGGCTTTTCCCAGACGACGGCGGAAAGCGGCAGGTCGGCGTAAAGGTGGGGGAAGAGGTCGCCGCCGCGCGAGGGCTCGAAGACGAGCTTTTCGCCGAGGGCATCGGCATCGACGGCGATGAGAAGAAGATCGGTCTGGCCGACGAAATGGCGGGCCGCGGTTTCCTTCGCCTGCGGGGCGGTGGAGAAATGGATGTAGCCGTCGGTCAGGTCGATGGCGGCACCCTTGAAAATCCCGGCGTCCTTCGCATTTTGCCACAGACTTGCCGGAACGATCTTGTAGATTGTTTTGGCCATCTCGCCCGTTACTCCCTTGCCTGCCGTATTCACCGGTAGCGCTTGCCGCAAAGAACGGCGAATGTCCACCGGCGACAGGCCCGGAAACCGGCTCTTGGAGGATTTTGCATGCGAATCTCTGCTCTGCCCCTGACCGTCGCCGCCGTGCTGCTTGCGGGCGCCGCCCATGCCGAAGGCGAGGGCCGCTATCGCATGGAAAAGACGGAGACCGGCTTCATCCGCCTCGACACCGCCTCGGGCGAGGTTTCGCTCTGCCGGGAGAAGGACGGGCAGATCGTCTGCCGCATGGCGGCGGACGAGCGCGCGGCCTTCGAGAAGGAACTCGATCTCCTCACCAAACGCGTCGAGGCGCTGGAAAAAGGCGGGGTGAGCAGCGAGACGGCGGCAAAACCGTCCCTGCCGACGGATGAAGAGATTGACCGGACCATGACCATCATGGAAAAGATGATGCAAAGGTTCATGGGCATCGTGAAAAACCTGGAGGACGGCAAGGAGGACGCCGCCCCCGGGAAAGACACGGACCCGCAGAAGACCTGACGGACCATTCTGCGCCGGCAAGGCCGTGCTGCATCCGTCGCGAGGTCCAGACACCCTGGGGAGGGACGCATGGCATCGGCACTCACGATCATCATCGCGGACGATCATCCGCTGTTCCGCGGCGCGCTGAAACAGGCGCTGACCGGAATGGCGGGCAATCCCGACATCGTCGAGGCTGGCGATTTCGACGCGGCGCGCAAGGCCGCCGCCGACAATGCCAATGCCGATCTCTTGCTGCTCGACCTCGCCATGCCCGGCGTCAGCGGCCTTTCCGGCCTCATCTCGCTGCGTGCGGAATTCCAGAGCCTTCCCGTCGTCATCGTCTCGGCGAGCGACGATCCTGCCACCATCCGCCGCGCGCTCGATCTCGGCGCCTCGGGCTTCATCTCGAAATCGGCCTCCATCGAGGATATCCGCGAGGGAATCTCCTCGGTGCTGGAGGGCAACATCTATACGCCCGGCGGCTATGTGCGCGGCCCGGAACAGGACAGCGAAGTGGCCGACCTCATCGCGCGGCTGCGCACGCTGACGCCGCAGCAGTCCCGCGTGCTCGCCATGCTGGCCGAGGGCCTGCTCAACAAGCAGATCGCCTATGAGCTCGGCGTCTCCGAGGCGACCATCAAGGCGCATGTCTCGGCGATCCTGCTGAAGCTCAATGTCGACAGCCGCACGCAGGCGGTCATCCAGCTCGGCAAGATCGGCGCGGCACAGGCTGCCGCCTGAGGGCTGTCCGGCGTGGTTCCCCTCGTCTGTTCGTAAGGCAGGGCTATCGCTTCGCAGAAGCGTCGCACCAGATTCCACTATCCCGCTATTCCGCCGCCTCCCGCAGCACCGTCGAAAGCTGGGTCAGCCAAGCCCGCATGGACGCGGGGCGGACGGGTTTGTTCTGCACGAGGATCGTGTCCCGCTCGGCTTCGGCGCGCACGTCGGGCGTGCGGTCGGCGGTGACGAGCAGCGCCGGGATGTCGCCGCCGAGCGCGGCGCGTAGCCGGCCGATGGCGGCGATGCCGGTGCCGTCGTCGAGGTGGTAGTCGGCGATGACGGCATCCACCGCGGGCGGGCCGGCGGCGACCAGCGCCTCCACGCCTGCGACGGAATCGGCGAGCGTCACCGTGCAACCCCAGCCGGTGAGCAGGAGCCGCATGCCGTCGAGGATTTTCGGTTCGTTGTCGATGCACAGCACCCGCAGGCCCTTCAGCGGCTCATCGCTGACCGCAACGGCCGCCGGCTGGTCGGCGACGTGGCGGCTTGCCGCCATGTCGACGGGCACGCGCACCTTGAAGCTGGTGCCACGGCCCGGCGTCGATTGCAGCTCGACGGGATGGGAGAGCACGCGGGAAATGCGATCGACGATCGAAAGCCCGAGCCCGAGGCCCGGCGCGGTGCGGGCGCCTTCGTCGAGGCGGGCGAATTCCTTGAAGACCGTGCGGAACTTGGAGGCGGGAATGCCGATGCCGGAATCGAGCACCTGGATCACGGCCTGCCCGCCCTTGCGCCGCACGCCCACCAGCACCTTGCCGGAATTCGTGTACTTGATGGCGTTCGAGACGAGGTTCTGCACGACACGGCGCAGGAGGTTCGGATCGGTGCGGATGGCGAGCGAGGAGGAGAGCACCGTGAATTTCAGGTTCTTCGCCCGGGCGATGGGCGCAAAATCGGTCTCGATGCGCCTCAGGAGGTCTTTCAGGGCGACGGTCTGCACGCGCGGCTTCATCGCGCCGGTATCGAGACGAGAGATATCGAGCACGGCGCCGAGGATCGCTTCAACCGATTCCAGCGAGGAATCGATGTTGTGCACCATGTCGCGATTTTCCGTCTCGCCCAGCCGCTCGACCAGCGAGGAGGAGTAGAGCCGCGCGGCATTGAGCGGCTGAAGGATGTCGTGGCCGGCGGCGGCGAAGAAGCGCGTCTTGCTGATATTGGCCTCTTCGGCGGCCGCGCGCGCCTCGGCAAGCTCGGTGTTGACGCGGGTGAGCTCGGCGGTGCGCTCGGCGACGCGCTGTTCCAGCGTCTCGTTGACCTGCTTGAGGGCGCGGTCGGAGGCGACGCGGTCGGTGATGTCGGTATAGGTGGAGACGAAGCCTTTTTCCGGCATGGCGTTGGTGCGGATTTCGATGATGCGCTCGCCGCCCGCCAGCACCAATGCGAAGGGTTCGTCGAAGGTCATGGTGCGGGTGATGGCCGCCGCCCGGTCCTCTTCCGCGATGTCGCCGCGCTCGATGAGGATGTCGACGATATCGACCAGCGGAAAACCGACCTGGCCGACATATTCCGGCAGCTCCAGAAGCTGGCGGAAGCGGCGGTTCCAGACGGTGAGGTTGCCCTCGCTGTCGAAGACGGCGATGCCCTGGTCCATCTGCCCGAGCGCGGTCTGCAGCATGTCCTGATTGTATTGCAGCGCCTCGCTGGCCTGGTCGAGCAGCCAGTCGGTGTCGGCGGGCGTGTCGTCGATACGCTGCAGCACCAGCGAGAGCACGAGCCGGGCGGAGGAGGAACCGATGGCGCTGCCGAGCAACTGTTCGGAGAAGTGCACGATGGCGGCGTCCGCCGGGGCGTTGTCCTCCAGCCAGCGGCCGACCTGCCGCTCATAGGTATGGAAGGAACGCTGCATGCGCTCTTCGCCGAGATATTTGGCGATGGTGGTCTTGAGGTCGCGCACGGTGACCTTGGTGCGGCGGCCGCGGAAGGCGCGTTCGAGCCTCGGCTTGGAGCGGATGAAGGTGCCGGCCTGCAGGCGCTCCAGCGAGGTCGGGTTGCGGGTCAGGGAGCCGATCACATAGGCGCCGATATTGACCATCATGGCGAGCAGGGTGGCGTTGACCAGCGGGTCGGCGTTCTCGCCGGTGAAGACGGTGGAACCGGGGAAGAGGAAGCCGAGAACGGTTTCGGCGACATAGGCATTGTCGGCGACGCCGATGCTGGGCAGGAAGAGCAGATAGGCCCAGACGACGAGGCCGCAGATCATGCCGGCCATGGCGCCGCGGGCATTGGCATTGCGCCAGAAGAGGCCGCCGAGCAGGGTGGGGGCGACCTGCGCCACCGCGGCGAAGGCGAGAAGACCCATCGAGGCGAGCCCGGCATTGGCCGTCGCGGCGCGATAGTAGGCGTAGCCCAGCAGCAGCACGAAGAAGATGGCGAGCCGGCGGATGCGCAGCAGCATGCGCGACAGGTCGTCCTGTTGCTCGACGCCGCCGATGAGGTTGCGGCGCAGCACGACGGGAATGACGATGTCGTTCGACACCATGATGGAAAGCGCAACCGAGGCGACGATGACCATGGCGGTGGCGGCGGAAAAGCCGCCGATGAAGGCGATCAGCGTCAGCAGCGGCTGATCGAGCGCGAAGGGCAGGGTCAGCACATAGAGGTCGGCGTCGCCCGCGCCGTTGAAGGTCATGACACCGCCGATGGCGACGGGCAGCACGAAGAGGTTGATGGCGATGAGGTAGAGCGGGAAGAGGATGCCCGCCGTGCGTAATTCGCCGGCCGTGCGGTTCTCCACCACCGTGACGTGGAACTGGCGCGGCAGCATGACGATGGCGAAGGCCGAGAGCACGATGAGCAGGATCCAGCGCGCTATGGGCGTCTCGTAGCTCAGCGACTGCATGACGCGCGTGTTTTCCGCCGCGCGCTGCCAGAGATCGCCCGGCCCGTCGAACATGAAATAGATCACGTAGATGCCGACCGAGGCGATAGCGACGAGCTTGACCAGCGATTCCATCGCGATGGCGAGGATGAGGCCGTTCTGGTGCTCGGTCGCATCGGTGTGGCGCGTGCCGAAGACGATGGCGAAGCAGGCGAGGAAGAGGGTGACGACGAGCGGCAGGTCGACGAGCCCGCCCGAGGCGTTGATGCCGAAGCCGGTCGTGTCGACCATGGCCGCGACGGAGCTGGACACGGCCTTCAGCTGAAGGGCGATATAGGGAATGTAGCCGATCAGCGAGATCAGCGCGACGACGGCGGCGACGCCGGGATTCTTGCCGTAGCGGGCGGCGACGAAATCGGCGATCGAGGTGAGGCGCTCGGACTTGGCCAGCGTCACGATGCGGCGGATGAGCGGCATGCCGAAGGTGAACATCAGGATGGGGCCGATATAGATACCGGCGAATTCCAGCCCGTGGGTGGTCGCCAGACCCACACCACCAAAATAGGTCCAGGACGTGCAGTAGATCGCAAGGCTCAGCGCATAGACGAGCGGGCGGCCCTTTGCGGCGCGCTCGGAGCCCCTTGCCTTGCGGTCGCCGTAGCTTGCGACTGCGAAGAGCAGCAGCAGATAGGCGAGCGCCAGGGCGAATATCAGCGAGCCCGGCATGCTTCCTCCCGCAGTCCTTCGGCCTTGGTCTTTCGACCGTGTCGAGGAGAGAATAGGCCAAAGCGAAGGGGAAGGAAATTGCGCCGAAGGTCGGGGGTGCAATGCTTTCTGTAGAAACCCCTAAATATTGACGGAGCACAGTTTCTTCCTGCGAAAAACTGCACTAGGTTGCTTTTGCGTCGCAGCAATAGGAGAGGCTTATGCTCAACGAGTTCAAGGCGTTCATCGCCCGCGGCAATGTCATGGACCTTGCGGTGGGTGTCATCATCGGTGCAGCCTTCAACAAGATCGTCGAATCCATCGTCAACGACCTCGTCATGCCCGTCGTCGGCGCCTTGACCGGTGGCGGTTTCGACTTTTCCAACTATTTCATCGCGCTGTCAGGCAATGTGACGGCCACGTCGCTTGCCGCCGCCCGCGAACAGGGCGCGGTCTTCGCCTACGGCAACTTCGTCACCGTGCTCATCAACTTCCTGATCCTCGCCTGGATCATCTTCCTGATGATCAAGGGTGTGAACCGCATGCGCGCGTCGCTGGAGAAGGAAAAGGCAGCCGGTGCCGCCGAACCCGCACCGCCGCCGGAAGACGTGCTGCTGCTGACGGAAATCCGCGACCTCCTCAAGAGCCGCCCGGCGGTCTGAGGTTTTCGACCTGTCGAAAGGAGCCTCGCCGTCTGCGGCGGGGCTCTTTCTTTTTCCGAAAATGCCATTTCATAACGTCAGCATTGCCGAGGGGCGACGATGGGAACCGAAAAACAAAGACTGAACTACGTGTTGTTCCTCATCGCCGGGGCGGGGCTCGTGAGCGTCGTCCGCGCGATGACGCTGTCCTTCCTCGCCATCAAGCTGCAGCAGTCCTTCGGCCTCGGGCCGGCGATGATCGGCTTGCTTCTGGGCGTCGGCCCGCTGGTGGGCGCCGTCGTTGCGCCTTTCGCGGGATCCCTGTCGGACAAGGTGGGGCGCACGACCGTGTTGACGCTCACGCTGCTTTCCATGGCGCTTGCGCTTATCGGGATGGGGATGGCCGAAACGGTCCTCGCCTTCTGCCTTGCCCAGATCGTCGCGGCCGTCGCGGTGGCGATCAACGAGCCGGTCTCGCGCGCCCTGATGAGCGACGTTTGCCCGGAACGCCTGCGCCTCAAATATTTCTCCTGGCGTTACACGGCGATCAATTTCGGCTTCGCCGTCGGCCCGCTGATCGGGATCGCGGCGGGCGCCGCTTCCACGACGCTTTTCATCATTGCCGGCGTCGTTTACGCGCTGTTCGCGCTTGCCCTGCACCTGTGGAAGGTGCCGGTGTCCCAATCCGCAGGCGAGCATGCCGCCGCGCCGCGGGTTTCCGTCCTGCAGAGCATCAGGATGGCGATCCGCGATCCCCGCCTTGCCTTCTTCGTCGGCGGCGGCACCCTGCTGATCGCCGTCTATGGCCAGTGGTCGGCGACGCTCGCGCCCTATCTTGCGGACAATATCGCCGGCGGCGTCGAGATCTTCGCCTATCTGGTTTCCGTCAACGGCGCTGTCGTTCTGCTGGGCAATCCGTTCGCCCGGCGTTTCATCGAGCGTGCGGGCGCGCTGAATGCGCTGGTGATCGGCTGCGTGCTCTTCCTTGTCGGCGAACTCGGCTTCCTGGCCTCGGCGGGCCTGTGGGGCCTGGCGCTGTCGATGGTCGTTTTCACCATCGGGGAAATTCTGGTCGTTCCCTCGGAATACATGCTGGTGGACGGCATCGCGAACGACCGCAACCGCGGCAGCTATTTCGGCGCGCATTCCTTCTCGACTATCGGCAATTTCGTCGGCCCGACGATGGGCGGCCTCATGCTGGGCGCCTTCGGCGGCGCCGGCATGTTCCTGCTGTTCGCGGGCTTTGCGATCCTGAGCGCCGTCCTGTTCGCCGTCGGCACGCGCATGCCGCCGCCGAAGGCATCCGTCGCGCTTGCTCCGGCCGGCACATCGGAAGGTGCGGCCGGCCCGCATCTTCGCGGCGTCTACGCCTGATGCGTAATCTCCTGCCGCAGATCCTCTTCGGGGGCTGCGGCAGGGTGCATCGCACGACTATGCCGTCGCGCCGACCGTCCGGGTCTGGTGGATCTCGATGAGGCTCGGACCCTTGCGCCCGCCCGCCCGTTCCATGGCGGCCGGCAGGTCGCGCACGTCGGCGAGGCGCTCCGAGGGCACGCCATAGGCGGTGCCGATGGCGATGAAATCGGGGGCGGAGGGTTTGACGCCTTCCGGGGTGATCCCGGCATCGACCATGTAGTTCTCGATCTCCTGATAGCCGTCATTGTTCCAGACGAGGAAGATCACGCGGGCTTCCGCGTCCGCGGCCGAGCCGATTTCCGACAGCGAGAACTGCAGGCCGCCGTCGCCGACGAGGCAGACGATGGGGGCATCGGGCTCAGCAAGCGCCGCGCCGATGGCGGCGGGCGGGGCGAAGCCGAGCGCGCCGTAACCCGTTGCGGCATTGAACCAGCTCCGGGCGCGCGGTGCGTCGCAATAATAGTTGCCGGCATAGACGGCCTGCGTCGAGTCGCCGACGATGATCGCCTTGGGCAGCGTGCGCCAGACCGCGTCGATGACGCCGACCTCCGCCTGCATCTTTGCCGTCAGCTCGTTCCATGCGCCCTTGCGGGCGGCCTCGGCGCGCGGGGCGCCATTGCCGATGGCCTTGTGCCCCTCGAGGAAGCCGAGCATGCCGGCGGCGGCCGTCTTCGCACTGGAGAAGATGGAAAGGCCGGTCTGCGGCGTGCGGGCAAGCTGGGCGGCGTCGATATCGATGCGGATCAGCGATTTCAGCCGCGGGAAGCCGCCGTCGACATTGATGTCGTAGTCCGTCGGGCCGAATTCGGTGCCGAAGGCGACGACGAGGTCGGCATCGGACAGAAGCCGGCGCACGGCCTTGAGGCTGGGGCTCGCGGGCACGCGCAGCGGATGGCCGGCCAGCATGCCGCGGCCGTTGACCGTGGTGACGACGGGTGCGCCGAGCCGCTCGGCGAGCGCCCGGATTTCCTCTTCCGCCGTGATCGCGCCGCCGCCGGCCAGGATGACCGGGCGCGAGGCATTGGTGCACAGGATGGCGGCGCGCTGCAGCGTCTCCGCATCGGCGCGCGGGCGCGTGGCGACGGCGGCCGGGAAGCTGCCGGTCTCGATGGGCTTGGCCATCACGTCCGTCGGGATCTCGATATGGACCGGGCCGGGGCGGCCGGAGAGCAGCACGGCGAAGGCGCGCTCGACGACGAGCGGCAGGTCGGCGGGATTGAGCAGGGTATGGGAATAGAGCGCCAGCGTCTTCATCATGCCCTGCTGGTCCGGCAGCTCATGCAGCAGGCCGCGGCCATGGCCGAGCGAATCGCGCTTGTTGACGCCTGATATGACCAGCATGGGCACGGAATCCTGCCGCGCCTGCGCCATCGCCGTGATGGTGTTGGTCAGGCCCGGGCCGGTGATGACGAGGGCGACGCCCGGCTTGCCGGAAACGCGCGCATAGCCGTCCGCCATGAAGCCGGCGCCCTGCTCGTGGCGCGGCGTGATATGGCGGATCTTCGAGGCGGCAAGGCCCCGGTAGAGCTCGACCGTGTGCACGCCCGGAATGCCGAACACCACCTCGACGCCGTTCGCCTCCAGGAGATCGACGAGAACTTCCCCGACGGTTTTGGTGGTCATGCGCAGCGCTCCTTCGGGCTGGTGGATCGGGCGGCGAGCGCGGCGATGCGCCGGCAGGCCTCGTCGATATGGGCATCGGGCACGGTCAGGCTGAGGCGGATGAAGCCCGCCGCCTGTTCGCCGAAGGACGAGCCGGGCATGACGGCGATATGTTCTTCGCGCAGCAGCGCCCAGGCGAAATCCTCGCCGCTCATGCCGGTGGCCGAGACGTCGACGACGATGAACATGCCGGCCTCCGGCGGCAGCGGCACGAGGCTTGGCGCGCGGGCGAGCGCGGCGGCAAAGCGCGCGGCGCGCGCCTTATAGGTCTCGCGCATCGTGGCGGCGGTGCCGATCGGGTTGTCGAGCGCATGGGCGGTCATGTCGGCGATGAAGGGCTGGCCGCCGAACAGCATGGTCTCGGAGACGGAGAGCAGCCGCGTGCAGAATTCTTCCGGGCCGACCGCCCAGCCGCTGCGGAAGCCCGGCGCGGCATGGGACTTGGAGATGGAGGAAACGACGACGGTGCGTTCGGCAAGGTCCGGATTGTCGAAGGGCGAGGCGAAGCTGCCGTGGAAGACGAGCTGTTCGTAGACCTCGTCGCAGACGATCCAGAGATCGTGCTTGCGGCAGACGGCGCCGATCTCGGCGATTTCCGCATCCGTCAGCACGGCGCCGGTCGGGTTGTGCGGCGTGTTGAGCAGCAGCACGCGGCAGGCGGGCGTGATGGCGGCCTCAAGGTCGGCGGCCCTCATGTGGAAACCGTTTTCCGGGCGCAGCGGCACGGTGATGCAGGTCGCGCCCGTCGAGCGGATGACGCCTTCGTAGCTGGCATAGAGCGGGTCGCCGACGAGCACGGCATCGCCCGCCTCCACGAGGCCGAGCATGACGGCGAAGAGGGCGGTCTGCGTGCCCGGGAAGCAGAGCACGTTTTCGGCGGTGACGCTATCGCGGCGCTTCCTGTACTTGCGCACCAGCGCATCGACGATGGAGGGCTCGCCCCGACCGTTGGAATAGCGATAGCGGCCGGCATGCATGGCGCGCACCGCTTCCGCCAGGAGCGTCGGGTCCGGCGGCACGTCCGGCTCGCCGATGGTGAGTTCGATGATCGGCTGGCCTTCGGCCTTCATGCGCCGCGCTTCGGCATGGATGGCCCATTTCTCGGAGCCGAGAGACTGAAGCCGGTCTGTGATGGATGCGTAGCGCATGGCGTCCTCCGCGGATGATTCGGATCAGGGTTTAGCCGTCGGCGCGCGTGGCGTCGACCGGCTTGAAGCGCAGTCCCAAGAGGGTTTCGATCGAGGTGAGCGCGATTTCGACCAGCTCGCTCTCGCCGAACAGCTCGCCGGCAAGGCAGCCCTCCAGCCAGAGACCGTCGAGCAGGCCGTTGATGGCGATGGCCAGATGCCGGCAGCGTTCGGGCGATGCATCCATGCCGCGCTCCGTGAGGAAATCGGCAAGCAGCGCCTCGAGCGAGTTGCGGAAGCTGAGATAGCCTTCGCGGTGGATCGCGGCGAGGTCCGGATCGACGCTGACGCGGCTGATGAACGAGGCCCAGAGCGAGAGGCTGCGGCTGTTGGCGACCGGTTCCGTCAGGTTGATGGTGATGAAATCGACGAGCCGCTTTTCCGGGTCGCCCGTCACCCGCTCGGCCTTTTCGGTCAGCCGGGCGATGACGATGCGGTAGGCCTCCTGGAGGATATGCTCCTTGGACTGGAAATAGTGCCGGATGAGGCCCGCCGTCACCCCCGCCTTGATGGCGATCTGCCGCACCGTCGCACCTTCAAGGCCGTATTCGGCGATGCAGTCGAGCGTCGCCTCGATCAGGTCGTGGCGACGTTCGGCTTCGGGGGCGCGGTGGAAGGTGCGGCGGGCCATCGTTCCTCCGTTACGCGGCGCGGCGCAGCACCGGCCGCGTCAGGCAGGTCGGGCCACCCTCGCAGGCGATGCACAGTGCGTCGGCCTCGAAGGTCTGGACCGTGCAGCCGGCCGCTTCCATCGCCGCCCTGGTGGCGGGGAAGCCTTCCACCATGATGACCTCGTAGGGCTTGGTCGGCAGCACGTTCAGCGACAGGCCGTTGCTGGCGTGGAACTCGTCGGCCGGGGCCTCGATGAGCTGGATGCCGCGCTTCTTGAGCAGTTGGTAGAAGGCGGCCGGCAGCAGCGGCGCGAAGACGAGCGCGAGGTTTTCCGCCAGCGGGCTCATCACGCTCATCAGGTGAAGGCAGGCTTCCTCGCCATGCCAGAGCGGCAGGTCGTAGGCCAGCACGGTGACGCCGTGGGGAGCGAGGATCGCCGAAATCTGGTCGATGCCTTCCTGGTTGGTGCGCACGCCGCGGCCGATGACCAGCGTTTTGGCGTCGAGCCAGATGCAGTCGCCGCCCTCGACGGTGCCGGGCGCCTCGATGCGGCCGAGGATCGGGATCTGGCGCTCGGCATAGGCCTTCTCGTGCAGGGCCGTCTCGGCGACGCGCAGCGGCTTGCCCATGCGCAGCAGGATCGCGCCGTGGTCGGACATCAGCGAGGGGTCATGGGTGAACATGGCGTCGGCGAGGCCGTCGCCGGCATCCTCAAGCCAGATGATCTCGGTGCCGGACTTTTCCACGAGGTCCGCAAAGGCCTTGTACTGGTGAACGGCGCGCGGGCCGTCGAAGGTCGGGCCGTAGTGCCACTTGGCGGGATCGGCGGCCCTCAGGCTTTCGCCGGGACGGCGCATCAGCACGCGCTTCAGGGGGGCCGACATTTCCTGCGAACCGTAGGCGGTCATTCAATGCTCCTTGAGGAAAATTCGTCTTGGGCGGGCGCTGCCGGAAAAGTCAGCGATGACATTATTATACGCTTGAATAATTTCTTAACAAGTGCCACGATGCTTTCAACAAGAGAAACGACGGGTCGAAGATGCCCGCGGGAACATTGGAAAACAGGGGAATTTGGCATGCATCATGCATCGATTTTCCGTGCGTCGGAGACATCTCCGCGATGACGGAACGCGCCGAGGCAATCGCGGTCACGGACCTGCACAAGCGCTTCGGACCGCTCGAGGTTCTCAAGGGCGTATCGCTCACCGCGCATGAGGGCGACGTCATCGCCATCATCGGCGGTTCGGGCTCGGGCAAGTCGACCTTCCTTCGCTGTATCAACATGCTGGAGTTGCCGAGCGCCGGCTCGGTGACGATCCATGGCGAGACCATCGCCATGAAGCAGGACGGCCATGGCGGCATGATGCCGGCCGACCGCAAGCAGGTGCAGCGCATCCGCTCGCGTCTCGGCATGGTGTTCCAGAGCTTCAATCTCTGGCAGCACATGACCATCCTGGAAAACGTCATCGAGGCGCCCGTGCATGTGCTGGGCGTGAGGAAGGACGAGGCGGTGGACCGGGCCGAAGCCCTCTTGCGCCGCGTCGGGCTCCACGAGAAGCGCGACGCCTATCCCGCCTTCCTGTCCGGTGGCCAGCAGCAGCGCGCCGCCATCGCCCGGGCGCTCGCCATCCAGCCCCATGTCATGCTCTTTGACGAGCCGACCTCCGCGCTCGACCCGGAACTGGTCGGCGAGGTGCTCTCCGTCATCGGCGATCTCGCCAAGGAAAAGCGCACCATGATCCTCGTCACGCACGAGATGAAGTTCGCGCGCAACGTGGCGAGCCATGTCGTGTTCCTGGCCGGCGGCCTCATCGAGGAGCAGGGCCCGCCGGACGAGATTTTCGGCGCGCCGAAATCGGAGCGGCTGAAGAAGTTCATCAGCTCCATCCACTGAGAATCATAAGACCAACAGAGGGAAGATCATGAAGAGTGCCTTGAAGACAATCGCCCTTGCCGCAGCGATCGGCCTTGCCGCGATCAGCGGTGCGGCGGCCCAGCAGGTCCGCGTCGGTTTTGCCGCCGAGCCCTATCCGCCCTTCACCTCGCCGGACGCCTCGGGCAACTGGGAAGGCTGGGAAGTGGACTTCATGAAGGCGATCTGCGCCGAAGCCAAGCTCGACTGTGTCGTCACGCCCGTCGCCTGGGACGGCATTATCCCGGCGCTGACGACCAACAAGATCGACATGATCATCGGCTCCATGTCGATCACGCCGGAGCGCCAGCAGACCATCGACTTCTCCGACAAGTACTACAACTCGCCTCCGGGCATTCTCGGCGCCAAGGACGTCAAGTTCGACGCGACGCCGGAAGGCCTTGCCGGCAAGACGCTCGGCGTGCAGGTGGCGACCATCCACCAGGTCTATGCCAACAAGTACTTCGCGCCCGCCGGCGTGACCGTCAAGGAATACCAGACGCAGGACGAGGCCAACAACGACCTCGCCGCCGGCCGCATCGACGCGGTGCAGGCGGACTCCATCGCGCTCAGCGACTTCGCCAAGACCGAACAGGGCGCCTGCTGCGACCTGAAGGGCACCGTGAAGGACGATCCGGAAATCCTCGGCCTCGGCGTCGGCGTCGGCCTGCGCAAGGGCGAGACGGAGCTGAAGGACAAGATCAACGCCGCGATCAAGGCGATCCGCTCCAACGGCACCTACGACACCTTCTCGAAGAAGTATTTCGACTTCGACATCTACGGCGGCTGATAGCTGGCGGGTCAGCCGCCTCGCGGCTGCGCCTTTGCTTTGGCCCTCTCCCCGTCGGCGGGGGGAGGGAACCTGACCCGGCCGGACGGCGACGTTCGCAAGGCGGGGCGGCATATCCCTTCTTCCGCCCGCGGAAGGAAGGGACCGGCAGGCCGATGAGGGGCAGGGCAGCAAGGCCGGCCGCTCGCGCGGCAGAAGGACATCGGCACTTATCGCCGCACGACGGAAGGAAAGCGAAACCCATGGCCGATGCCGGATCGCTGATCAACTGGAGCCTGCTTGCCCTCGAACCGCCCGGCTGGGGCGGCGTGCTTCTGGCAGGGCTTTGGAACTCCATCCAGATCGCCATCGGCGGCTACGGGCTCGGCCTCATCCTCGGCACCGGCGGGGCCATGGGCAAGCTCTATGGCGGCCCCGTCACCAAGGATCTGCTCGAGGTCTATACGACGCTGGTGCGGGCGGTGCCCGAACTCGTGCTGATCCTCATTCTCTATTATGCCGGCACGGACGTGCTGAACCAGATTTCCGCCGCCTTCGGCTGGGGCGTGGTCGATATCAGCGGTCTTGCGGCGGGCATCTTCGTCATCGGCGTGGTGCAGGGCGCCTATTCCACTGAGGTCATCCGCGGGGCGATCAAGGCGGTGCCGGCGGGGCAGATCGAGGCGGCGCGTGCCTATGGTATGTCGCCGACGCAGATCATGCGCCGCGTCACGCTGCCGGCGATGCTGCCGCACGCCATTCCCGGTCTTTCCAATCTCTGGCTGATCGCCACCAAGGACACGGCGCTGCTCGCCGTCGTCGGCTTCAGCGAGCTGACGCTCGTTACCCGCCAGGCGGCGGGCAGCACCAAGGCCTATCTGCTCTTCTTCTGCGCGGCGGGCGTGCTCTACCTGACGATCACGCTGCTCTCGAACGTGCTGATCGGTTTCATTGAGCGCCACTACCGGCGCGGCATGACGAGGCCGGCATAATGAGCGAGCAAACCGTTTCCGCCATGGCGCTGACCGAGCTGCCGTCCAGAAAGAGCTTCTTCAAGCCGCACCGCATCGTGCTGATGGCGATCGCCGCCATCCTCGTCTTCTGCGTCGTCTGGTTCATGCGCTGGGACTGGGTGCCGAAATATTCCGGCCGCCTTGCCTATGGCGTCGGCGTGTCGCTGCTGATGCTGTTCAGCACCTCGTTCCTCGGCTTCCTGCTCGCCGTGCCCATCGGGCTCGTGCAGGTGACGGGGCCGTGGCCGCTGAAAATGCTGGCGAAGGTCTTCTGCACCATCATTCGCGGCACGCCGCTGCTGCTGCAGCTCTGGCTGCTCTATTATGGCCTCGGCTCGCTCTTCCCGCAGTTCCCCGGCATCCGCAGCTCCTTCCTCTGGCCCTATCTGCGCGAGGCCTGGCCCTACGGTGTGGCGGCGCTGACCATTTCCTTCGCCGCCTATGAGGGCGAGGTGATGCGCGGCGCCTTCGCCGGCGTGCCCTCGGGCGAGCTGGAGGCGGCGCGCGCCTATGGCATGAGCCCCTTCACCATGTTTCGCCGCATCTGGCTGCCGCGCGCCGTGCACCGTGCGCTGCCGACGCTGAACGGCGAGACCGTGCTGCAGCTCAAATCGACGCCGCTGGTTGCGACCATTACCGTCATCGACGTCTATGCCGTCATCTCCAAGGTGCGGCAGGAAACCTACATTACCTATGAGCCGCTGCTGCTGCTGGCGCTCATCTATCTTTGCCTGACCGCCATCCTGGTGGTCGCCTTCCGCTATTTCGAAAGCAAGATTCCAACGCGCGGCGCGTAAAAGGAAATTAACATGACGATCCATTCGACCCTCCTCAACTCCATGCCCGAAATGGTGGCGATCCGCCGGGACCTGCACGAGCATCCGGAGCTGGGCCTTGAAGAGGTGCGCACGTCCGACGTCATCGCCCGTCATCTGGAAAGCTACGGCTATACGGTCTCGCGCGGCCTTGCGAAGACCGGCCTCGTCGCCACGCTGACGAACGGCACGGGCCGCCGGTCCATCGGCATCCGCGCCGATATCGATGCGCTGCCGATCCTCGAGGAGACCGGCCTTCCCTATGCCAGCAAGCACCCGGGCAAGATGCACGCCTGCGGTCATGATGGCCACACTGCCATGCTGCTGGCCGCGGCCAAGCACCTGGCCAAGCACCGCAACTTCGACGGCACCGTCTACCTGGTCTTCCAGCCCGCCGAGGAGAATTTCGGCGGGGCGAAGATCATGGTGGAGGAGGGACTGTTCGATCGCTTCCCTTGCGACGCCGTCTTCGCGCTTCACAACGAGCCGGGCCTGCCCTTCGGTCAGTTCGCGCTGCGCGAAGGCCCGATCATGGCGGCGGTGGACGAGGCGCGCATCACGGTCAACGGCGTCGGCGGCCATGGCGCGGAGCCGCAGGAGACCTCCGACCCCATCGTCTGCGGCGCCTCCATCGTCATGGCGCTGCAGACCATCGTCTCGCGCAACATCCATCCGCTCGATCCGACGGTGGTGACGGTCGGCTCGTTCCATTCGGGGTCTGCCAGCAACATCATCCCGAGCCGGGCAGAGATCGTCGTCGGCATCCGCTCCTTCGATGCGGGCGTGCGCGACGAACTGGAACGCCGCATCCGCCTCGTCGCCGAGCGGCAGGCGGAAAGCTACGGCATGAGCGCGACCGTCAACTACCAGCGCTTCTACGACGCGACGGTCAACCACAAGGCGGAAACCGATCTCGTGCGCGACCTCGCCGTCCGCTTTGCCGGCGCGGACAAGGTGGTCGACCTTGCGCGGCCCTTCATGGGCAGCGAGGATTTCGCCTATATGCTGAAGGAACGACCGGGCACCTATTTCTTCCTCGGCGGCAAGAGCGGCGAGAACGACCATTCGCTGCATCACCCGGCCTATAATTTCAACGACGACCTCCTGCCGGTCGGCGCCGCCTTCTGGACGGAACTGACGGAACATTATCTTCGGGCCGCCTGAGTCGGCCCGGAACGGGGAATCGCGCGTCGCGTTCCCCGATGGAGGCACGCGCGGACGTGACTTTTGTCATGGTTTCGTCACAATTCAGATCACGCCGGACCGGGTTTTGTGACGAAATTTTTGAGCGTCACACATTCGTGAAACTCTTGAAATCGGTCCTTCGGATTTTACCGCCACAATTCCTAACGCAGCGGGTTGTAGCTGCATTCCTGGCGTGCGCCCGCGCGGCGGCGGTTTCTATATTCCTTTAAAATCAATGATTTGAAGCGCAGTTTCTGCGCATTCTCAAACCGTCTTCCTGGACGGTTACTTCGCTTTTCGCGCTGACCGGTTGTGGTCCGGAACACCCATTTTCACTGTTCAAAAAACGTTGACAGTTGTTTCCAAAAGCAGACCCTTGCGTCCCACAAATTGAGGGACCATCTTTAATTCACGAAAGCGGCACACCCCGCTTCCGGAAGTCAACCAAAGGGAATGACGATGTCGGAACTGTTGAAGCGAAGAGAACTGTGAGCGCCCCGAACTGGCCCGCCCCGGCAATCAAGCAAGACCACACCGCCGCTTCCACTGTCACATATAGGAAAGGACTACGACCATGACCAAGACCCTGAAGACCACCTTCGCCGCCGCCTTCGTTGCTGCTTCTGCCTTCGGTGCCTCCGCTGCCTTCGCCGGTGGCGACTACTACCAGGGCGTTTCGCCTGACTCGGCTCAGGTCCAGCAGCACAAGATCGACCGCTTCACCACGCAGAGCATCCACAACGGCAACGTCGTCATGAAGGCTGCTCCGACCAGCGCTGACGTCGGCCCGGCCAACGGCGATTACTACCAGGGCGTCGCAAAGCAGCAGTAACCGCTGCTTTCCACCCAGATCCTCCCCATTGATCCAAATTCAAGGACTACGACCATGACCAAGACCCTCAAGACCACCTTTGCCGCCGCCTTCGTTGCCGCTTCTGCCTTCGGTGCCTCCGCTGCCTTCGCTGGTGGCGACTACTACCAGGGCGTTTCGCCCGACTCGGCTCAGGTCCAGCAGCACAAGATCGACCGCTTCACCACGCAGAGCATCCACAACGGCAATGTCGTCGTGAAGGCTGCTCCGACCAGCGCTGACGTCGGCCCGGCCAATGGCGACTACTACCAGGGCGTCGCAAAGCAGCAGTAACGCGCTGCTTTCGACCGAAATCCTCCCAGGACTGCCCGAAATTCCCAAGACTGCAGAAACTCCCAAGGCTGCAGAAATTCAAGGACTAAGACCATGAGCAAGACCCTCAAGACCACCTTCGCCGCTGCCTTCGTTGCCGCTTCCGCCTTCGGCGCCTCCGCTGCCTTTGCCGGCGGTGACTACTATCAGGGCGCCTGGCCGCAGCCGGTCTCCAGCCACAGCCAGAAGATCGACCGCACGACGACGCAGAGCATCGGCAACGGCGCCGTGAAGGCCGCTCCGACGAGCGCCGATGTCGGCCCCGCCAACGGCGACTACTACCAGGGCGTCAGCAAGCACCAGTAAGTGCGGCTTCCGCTCGAAACCCTCCCAAGACTGACCCGAATTCGAGGAAAAAGACCATGACCAAGACTCTCAACACCACCTTCGCCGCTGCTCTTCTTGCCGCTTCCGTCTTCGGCGGTTCGGCTGCCCTCGCCGCCGACAACGGCGATTACTACCAGGGCGTTTCCCGCGAACAGGCCCAGGTCGTCGACCGCACGACGACGCAGAGCATCGGCAACGGCGCCGTGAAGGCCGCTCCGACGAGCGCCGAAGTCGGCCCCGCCAATGGCGACTACTACCAGGGCGTCAGCAAGGCCCGCTAACCGGCGGACCTCTGCGCACACCTCCCAAGACACATTGAAATTCCCAAGACACATTGAAATTCAAGGACTAAGACCATGACCAAGACCCTCAACACCACCTTCGCCGCTGCCCTTCTCGCCGCTTCCGTCTTCGGCGGTTCGGCTGCCTTCGCCGCCGGCAAGGGCGACTACTATCCGGGCGTTGCCCGCGAGCAGGCTCAGTCCGTCGACATGATCCGCACGCACAGCACCGGCGACCGCGTCGTCATCGCCAATGAAACGGCTTCCAATGTCGGCCCGGCCAATGGCGACTACTACAAGGGCGTCAACCGCGACGCCCGGTAACCTGCAAACGCCCGCCCGGCGCTTGCTCGAAGCTCTCGGTGGAAACACCGGGAGCTTCGCTTGTTTTTGCGGTCGAAGACACGGTGCGATGGCGCTTCACGTAACGTCATTCCATCCAGCTTCGCGCCAGCTTGCTTGCCTAGGTTCCGCCTCGGCCAGCATGCAGGCCCGCAGGCGAAAGACAGGACCGCACCCTCCTTTTGCCTAACCCCCGGGCCTGCATGTGGCCTTGCGCCTTGCGACACCTGAGCGCCTTTCCCCCCAAAGATTCCTCTGCTATCCGATGGCCGACACAGGAGACCGGAATGGCGAAGACTGCGGCAGACTGCACGACGATGGCGGACATCCGGGAAAACATCGACCGGGTCGACCGCGCGCTGATGGCGCTCTTTGCCGAGCGCTGGAGCTTCATCGGCCGCGCCGCCGAGATCAAGGCCGGGCTCGGCATTCCCGCCGACGTGCCGGAGCGGGTGCAGCAGGTGCGCGACAACGCGCACCGCAACGCCGAGGCCGAAGGCCTCGACGGCGCGTTCTACGAGGATATCTGGGCGCGGCTCATCGCCCACGCCATCGCGCATGAAAAGACGCTGCTCGGCGAACCGTAAGGGTCAGCGCTGGTTGCGCCGCCCGAGGTGATCTTCCCAGTCGAGCGCGGTGCGCACGATGAAGGCGAGATCGTCATGCTGCGGCTTCCAGCCCAGTTCCGCCATGGCGACGGAAGGATTGGCGACGATAAGCACCGCATCGCCCGGCCGGCGCTCGGCGAAGCGCACCGGGAATTCCATGCCGGACACCGCCTTGACCTGCTCCAGCACCTCCAGCACCGAGAAGCCGCGGCCATAACCGCAATTGGCGACGATGGAGCCGCCGCCCGCGCGCATGCGCTGCAGCGCCTTCAGATGCGCATTGGCAAGGTCGGTGACGTGGATGTAGTCGCGGACGCAGGTGCCGTCGGGCGTGGGATAGTCGAGGCCGTAGACATCCATGCCGGCGCGCTTGCCCAGCGCCGCCTCGCACGCCACCTTGATGAGATGCGTCGCGCCCTTGGTGGACTGGCCGGTGCGCCCGCGCGGATCGGCGCCCGCGACGTTGAAGTAGCGCAGCGCCGTATAGGTGAAGTCATGGGCGGCGGCCGTGTCGCGCAGCATGATCTCCGTCATCAGCTTGGACGAGCCATAGGGCGATTCCGGTCGCAGCGCCGCGCTCTCCAGCACCGGTTCGATGCCGTCGGGCGTGCCGTAGACGGCGGCAGTGGACGAGAAGACGAAATGCGGCACCTTCGCCGCGACGGCGGCGGCGATCAGCGCCCGTGACTTGACGGTATTGTTGTCGTAGTAGGACAGGGGATCGGCAACCGATTCCGGCACGACGATCGACCCGGCGAAATGGATGATCGCGTCGATCGTGTTCTCCGAGAAGATTTTCGACAGGACCGCCGCATCGGCGATGTCGCCCTCGTAGAAGCGCGCTTCCGGCGCCACGGCCCAGCGGAAACCCGTGGAAAGCCGGTCGAGCACGACCACGTCCTCGCCCGCATCGACAAGGGCCCAGACCATGTGGCTGCCGATGTAACCCGCACCACCCGTCACCAGAACTGCCATGAATAGTCTCCGAATCGTCTGATTTTCAGGCATATCACCCCGCGGACCGGCAAGATGCAACCTTCTGTTCGCCGCCGCGGCCCTTTCCCGGTTTCAAGAGGAGGCCCCATGTCCGACAGGTTCATCATTCTTTCCGGCTGCTCGGGCGGCGGAAAGTCGACGCTGCTCGAGGCCTTACGCCGGCGCGGCCACGGGGTGGTCGAGGAGCCGGGGCGGCGCATCGTGCAGCAGGAGCTGGCGACAGGCGGCACGGCGCTGCCCTGGCTGGATCTTGCCGGCTTCGCCCGCCGCGCGGTGGAGATGGCGCTCGCCGACCGGGCGGCAATGAAGGATCATCCCGGCCTCGTCTTCTTCGACCGCGGCCTGATCGACGCGGCCTCGGCGCTCGAAACGGCTGGCGGCGCGCCCGTTCTTGCATCCCTCGCGGAGGCGCATCGCTACAACAGGCAGGTCTTCCTGACGCCGCCCTGGCCGGAAATCTATGAGGGCGATCCGGAGCGCCGCCACGGTTTCGAGGCGGCGCTTGCCGAATACCAGCGTCTGGAAAGAACCTATCCGCTGCTCGGCTACGAGACGGTCATCCTGCCGAAAGCGCCGGTGGAGGCGCGCGCCGATTTCGTGCTGGCGCGCCTCTGAACGGCTTCAGCGCGCGGCGATGTAGCGGGCAAGCCGCTCTGCCGCCTCGGCCACCTGCGCGGGGTCGCGCAGGAAGCAGGCGCGCATGAAGAGTTCGCCGCCGGGACCGAAGGCCGTGCCCGGCGCGAGGCCGACATTGGTGCGGTCGACGATATCGAGCGCGGCCTGGCGCGAATCCGTCACGCCGTCGATCTTCAGGAAGGCATAGAGCGCCCCGTCCGGCTTCAGCGTTTCCACCCGGTTGGTCGCGATCAGCGCGTCGCAGAAGACGTCGCGGTTCTTCGCGGCCTTGTCGATATTCGCCTGCACGAAGGCGTCGCCCTCGTCGAGCGCCACGATGGCGCCCTGTTGCAGGAACTGCGGCACGCCCGAGGTGGAATACTGGATGAGGTTTTCCAGCACCTGGCCCATCTCCGGCGGCGCGACGATCCAGCCGACGCGCCAGCCGGTCATCGACCAGTTCTTGGAGAAGGAATTGACGAAGACCACGCGGTCGCCGTCCTCCATCACGTCGAGGAACGAGGGCGCCCGCCCGCCGGCATAGTGATAGAGCGCATAGATCTCGTCGGCCATGATCCAGAGATCGTGGCGGCGTGCGATGGCAAGAAGATTGGCAAGATCCTCGCGCGTCGCCGTCCAGCCCGTCGGGTTCGATGGCGTGTTGACGAAGATCACGCGGGTCTTCGGCGTGATCGCCGCTTCCACGCGGTCGAGATCCACCTGCCAGCGCCCGCCGGCAAAATCGAGCTGCACGGCAATGGGATTGGCGCCGGAAAGCTCGGCCGCCGCCGCGAAATTCGGCCAGGCCGGCGTCAGGTAGATCATGTCGTCGCCAGGCGAAACCAGCGCCTCGATGGCGAGCTTGATCGCCTGCATGCCCGAGCCGACCACGTAGAAATGCTCGGCCGGCAGGGCCGCGCCGAAGCGCCGCGCATAGTAGCGCGACAGCGCCGCCCGAAGCTCGGGAATGCCGCGCTGCCAGGTATAGAAGGTCTCGCCGCGCAGAAGCGCCTCGGAGGCCGCCCGCGAAACGAAGTCCGGCGTCGGCAGGTCTCCTTCGCCAACCCACAGCGGGATCAGCCCCTCGCGCCCGCGCGCATAATTGACGACCTCCACGATCCCGCTCTCCGGCGCACGAAGCGAACGGGGGCTCAGGCTTTCGACGATGTTCATGCAAACACTCCGGCAAACCGCGATCCGTTTCCGCCTGAAAGGCGGGGTGGCCAAGGTCTAGCCGGTTTTCGGAAAGGGTTCACGCGAGTTTCGCTGACACATGCATCGGTTTCGGTGATGGGAATGTCGGCGGATAAGAGGGTCTCCTGCCATCGGCTGCGTTGATGATCGTCGAAGCGGACAGTGGCGCGTGATCAAGAAGAGGCCGCGGGCTGAAGGAAAGAAGCTCCGGTGGATTGGGGTATTCTACAGTCACCGATATTCTTCTATCGCGAGCAGAACTCTCGACATTTATGGTCTGATTTCAGAGATCGAGTTTTGCACATCAATTATGCCGCTCTGCTTCCTTTAGTAAGAGACGGGTAGAAATGAATTTTGCGGCGCTATGAGGGGTAAAATATTTCTATGACGGTTTTGAATTCTCGATTCAGGGAATATGTGGTGATTCCAGAATAATAGTATGTTACTTGTTTTTGTTGTTATTTTTAGGAAAGCGGCGGGAATGACGGTTCAGGTAAATGACAAATTTATAGAAAACCGAAAAGTACATCCCGTCCTCACGTCTGCCTTGGACGTGCTGCTTGATAAACACTCAGTGGACGCTACTGAATTCGCAGATGCGTTGTTCAACTCTTGTTATCGCGGATACCGTGCATCCTGGAAAGTCATGGATGGCGAGCTTTTGCTGTGGGATCTCAAGGTTCCTTCACTGCAGTGGTATTGGGTTGCTGCGCCGAAAGAGTTTAAAAATGAGATCCTGGCGCTATCCGGTTCTTCCAGGTTTCCTGTCCTTGCGAACTGGTTCACCGGCGATTTTATCGTCGGTTTCGGGGAGCGCTATAGCAGCATGCACGCTTTCGGCATCTACGAGATAGAGCGGATTTTTACGATCAGAAACGGTCTGGTGCATAAGGACAGGCGCAGGCGGCGCATAGCTCCCGCCTGGGTGGAGATTCTCAGAGAGTAGCCGCCGGCGTGACGGGTAAGGGTCACGACAAATGAGCCGCTTCGCGCGCTGATCGATTCCCAGCGCCTTTTCGCGCGGCCTCGCTGACATCCTTGCGCCAAAGAGTCGGCCCTGATGCCGGCCATCAAGGTGCGGCGAGCCAATTGAGACCGCAGATGGCAAGAGGGATGTTTTTTGTCAAACTTCGCGCGCGACTCTCTTGAGCAACGCAGAGAAGGATATGGGAGATGTCGCTGCTGTAAGGGCTTAGAATGGTGCCCGGAGGCGGAATCGAACCACCGACACGCGGATTTTCAATCCGCTGCTCTACCAACTGAGCTATCCGGGCATCCTAGTGGATTTCGGTTGGAAATCCGCGGGGCGTTTGGTTTCGCCCCGGAAGCGAGCGGGGTTATAGCATCTTGCAAAAATGTGTCCAGCCCTATCGGCGGTTTTTTGCGGGAAAAATGGCTGGCTTTGCAAGCTGTGGAAAAGATTGCGTTTTCGCCGTGTGACAGCAACGTCACAAATCGTCTTCGTCGACTTTCGCCTCGTCGTCCGCCACCGGAATGGCGTAGGAGCCGGAGAGCCAGCGGTTGAGATCGACGTCGCGGCAACGGTTCGAGCAGAAGGGATAGTGCTCGCGCGCCGAGGGGCGCTTGCAGATCGGGCAGGGCACGGCCTTGCGCAGCGGAGCGACGGTCGCCGAGGACTTTTCGTTCTCGTCCGCCATGTCAGGCATCCGCCCAGCCGGCATGCACGTCGAAGCCCTCGCCGGACAGCAGCGTCAGGGTTTCGTAGAGCGGCAGGCCCACGACATTGGTATAGGAGCCCACCAGCTTGACGACGAAGCTGCCGGCAATGCCCTGGATGGCATAGCCGCCCGCCTTGCCGCGCCATTGGCCGGAGGCGAGGTAATACTCGATATCGGTGGTCGACAGGCGCTTGAAGCGCACCTTGGTATCGATGACCTTCTGGCGCACGGTCTTGTCCGGCGTGATCAGGCAGATGCCGGTGAAGACGCGGTGGCTGCGGCCGGAGAGAAGGTGCAGGGCGCTGGAGGCCTCGTCGATCATCTCCGTCTTCGGCAGGATGCGCCGGCCGACCGAGACGACCGTATCCGCCGCCAGGATATAACTGCCGGCAAAGGCCGGATCGCCCTTGATGGCGGCAAGCGCGGCCTGCGCCTTGCCGGTCGACAGGCGCCGCGCCAGCGAGCGGGGATGCTCGGAGCGCTTGGGCGTCTCGTCGATATCCATCGGCATCAGGCGCGCGGGTTCGATGCCCGCCTGCGCGAGCAGTTCGACGCGGCGCGGCGAGCCGGAGGCGAGGATGAGCGTGTCGGTCTGCGCCATGGGATCTCCGGGAAATGGGGTCTCCGGGAAAGCGCCGGGGGCGCCTGATATCGCTCCGCGGCCTGCGGCCGGGCGAGGGCGCTGCCCCAGGGCTTTGAGACGCGTCTTACTTGAAACGGTAGGTGATGCGACCCTTGGTAAGGTCGTAGGGGGTCATCTCGACCAGCACCTTGTCGCCGGCCAGAACGCGGATGCGGTTCTTGCGCATGCGGCCCGCGGTGTGTGCGATGATCTCGTGTTCGTTTTCGAGCTTGACGCGGAAGGTGGCGTTCGGGAGCAGTTCCGTCACGACGCCGGGAAATTCGAGGACTTCTTCTTTTGCCATCTTTGAGCGGTATTCCTTGAGGGTGGATTCGGGGAGGCTGGATGCCCGCCTCGAAAAAGTTGCCGGAAACTACACAAATCCCAGTGCTTTGTGAACACCGAAGCGCCGGGTTTCTGCATTTGCGTGAATTCACGCCGCTTCGGGCTCAGCCGGGGCCTTTCAGCCGCTTCTCGATCAGCAGCTTCAGGTGCTCGCGGACCTCGCGGTAGGCATGCAGGATCTGGTCGCGCGTGCCGGTCGCCGCGGCCGGGTCAGGCGTCGGCCAGTACATGACATCGACGGCCATGGAGCGGGTCAATTCGAGCGCGGCATGGTGGGCTTCCGGCGCCAGCGTGACGATGAGGTCGAAATAGTCGTCCTCCAGTTCGTCAAGCGAATGGGGTGCGTGGCGGCCGAGCGACAGGCCCACCTCGCCGAGCACGGCATCGACGAAGGGATCGCGCTCGCCGGGGCGGATGCCGGCGGAGGCGACATAGGTGCCGGGCAGCAGGCTGCGGGCGAGCGTCTCTGCCATCGGCGAGCGAACCGCATTCATGCGGCACATGAAGAGGACCGAACCGGGTGTTCGTGACTTGGGCTTTTCAGGCGACGGGAAAACGCCCTCCATCCGCTCACCCGCGCCAGTAGAGAACGCAGACGAGCGTGAAGAGCCGGCGGGCGGTGTCGAAATCGAATTTGATCTTGCCCGAGAGGCGATCCATCAGGGTCTGCGAACCCTCGTTGTGGATGCCGCGCCGGCCCATGTCGATGGCCTCGATCTGGCTCGGCGTCGAGGAGCGGATCGCCTGGTAGTAGCTCTCGCAGATCATGAAATAGTCCTTCACGATGCGCCGGAAGGGCGTCAGCGAGAGGATATGGGTGGCGACATCCTCGCCGCCTTCCGTGCGGATCGCGAAGACGAGCTTGGAATCGAGAAGCGAGAGATTGAGCCGATACGGCCCGCCGGCATGGCCGAGCGGCTCGAACGTGTTTTCCTCGATGAGATCGAAGATGGCGACGGCACGCTCATGCTCCACATCCGGGGTGGCCCGGCCGATCGTATCGTCCAGCACCACGTCGCAGAGGCGGAAGCTGCTCTTCGTGCCCATGGCTATCCTTCCAGGTTGAGCCGGATGGCGACGGAACGCGCATGCGCGCCGAGCCCTTCGGCTTCGGCGAGCGTGACGGCGGCGGGGCCGAGGGCGCGCAACTGCTCGGGGCCGAGCCGCAGGATCGACGTGCGCTTCATGTAGTCGAGCACGGACAGGCCCGAGGAGAAGCGGGCGGAGCGGGCGGTCGGCAGCACGTGGTTGGAGCCGCCGACATAGTCGCCGATGACCTCGGGCGTGTGGCGGCCGACGAAGATGGCGCCGGCATTGCGGATGCCGGGCAGCAGCGCGTCTGGATCGGCGGTGGCGATCTCCAGGTGCTCGGCGGCGATGCGGTTGGCGAGCGGCACGGCCTTGCCGAGATCCGGCACGAGGATGACGGCGCCGAAATCGCGCCAGCTGGCGGTGGCGGTTTCCGCGCGCTCCAGCGTCTTCAGCTGCCGCTCGACGGCGGCTTCGACCGCTTCGGCAAGGGCTTCGCTGTCGGTGACGAGGATCGACTGGGCGCCGGCATCGTGCTCGGCCTGCGCCAGAAGGTCTGCGGCGAGCCAGTCCGGATCGTTGTCGGCATCGGCGATGACGAGCACTTCCGAGGGGCCGGCAATCATGTCGATGCCCACCTGGCCGAACACATGCTTCTTGGCGCTGGCCACATAGGCATTGCCGGGGCCGGTGATCTTGTCCACGCGCGGCACGGTGGCCGTGCCATAGGCCAGGGCCGCCACGGCCTGGGCGCCGCCGACGCGGTAGATCTCGTCGATGCCGGCAATGCGCGCGGCGGCAAGCACGGCCGGGTTGATCGCGCCGTCCTTGGCCGGCACGACCATGACGATGCGCGGCACGCCGGCGACCTTGGCCGGCACGGCGTTCATCAGCACCGAGCTCGGATAGCTCGCGGTGCCGCCCGGAACGTAAAGACCGACGGCATCGATGGCCGTCCAGCGCGAACCGAGGCCGACGCCGATGGCGTCCTCGTAGATGTCGTCCTTCGGCTTCTGGCGGGCGTGATGCTTTTCGATGCGCTGGGCGGCAAGCTCCAGCGCGGCGATGATCTTCGGATCGACCGCGTCGAAGGCCGCGTCGATCTCTTCCAGCGAAACGCGCATGGAGGTCGTCGCGAAATCGAGGCCGTCGAATTTCTTCGAATAATCGGCAAGCGCGGCATCGCCGCGGGCGCGCACATCCTCGATGATGGTGCGCACGATGGCGTTGACGTCTTCGGAGACCTCGCGCTTGGTGGTCAGGAAGGCAGCGAACCGGCTTTCGAAATCGCTGCTCTGGTAGTCAAGTCTGATCGCCAAGTCGGTTCGTCCCTGTCGTCTCCCGGCATGCGTGCCGGCTTCCTGCATTCAAACCGCTGGATGGCGGGGTTTCAAGCTGGTTTCCCATGCTCCGCCAGTATCTGCAAGCTGAACTTCGATGCATTCCACATCGAGTGCGATGGAGGCATTGCCGGAAAGCACGAGTTCCACCGTTCCCTCCGGACCTTCGCCCTTCTGGCTGTAGTTCACGGCGAGCAGCGAGAAGACCGCATCCTTGTCCTTGCGGTCGATGCCGAGCGAGCGCACGGCCTCCACGCGCTTGAAGGCGACGGCGGCGCGGCGGCGCTCGAAGTTCTTGCCGCGCCCGCCGGTCTTTTCCCAGACGAAGCGGTTGACGGCGAGCGAAAAGACGTTGTGGCGGGCGTCATAGGCAAGGCCGTCGGTCTTGAAGACCGCGTCCTGCAGGTGGGCCGAGACGACGGCGAGATCTTCGGCGTCGAGGGCGAGCAGTTTCAGGCTGTCCATGTCATGTCCTTCCCGCGGAGGCCGCCGATGCGCGGCATCCTGAATATTTGTCAAACGAGATAGGACGGCGCGCGGCGGACTGCAACTCCGCCGTGCCAGGCGCGCCTTCTTTTGAAGACGCGCCATCGCGTGATCTTCACGCAAGACCTGCGTCGCAGGCCCGCCGGAAGGCTCCGGTCAGTCGCTGACGCGCTCGACGATGGCGCCGCACTGGGTCAGCTTCTCTTCCAGCCGCTCGAAGCCGCGGTCGAGATGGTAGACGCGCGAGACCATGGTCTCGCCCTCGGCGGCAAGGCCGGCGATGACGAGCGAAACGGAGGCGCGCAGGTCCGTCGCCATGACGGGCGCGCCGCGCAGCCGCTCGACGCCCTCGATCTTGGCCGTCTGGCCGGAGAGCGAGATCTTCGCGCCGAGACGGGCAAGCTCCTGCACATGCATGAAGCGGTTCTCGAAGATCGTCTCGGTGATGTGGGAAATGCCGTTCGACTTGGTCATCAGGCCCATGAACTGCGCCTGAAGGTCGGTCGGAAAGCCCGGGAAGGGGTCGGTGACGACGTCGACCGGCTTGATGCCGCCGCCGTTGCGCACGACGCGGATGCCGCTTTCCGTCGCGGTGATCTCGGCTCCCGAACGGCGGATCGCCTCCAGGGCGGTGTCGAGCAGCGCCACATCCGTGCCTTCCAGCACGACGTCGCCGCCGGTCATGGCGACGGCCATGGCATAGGTGCCGGTCTCGATGCGGTCGGGCAGCACGCGGTGGCGCGCGCCCGAGAGCTGGTCGACGCCTTCGATGGTGATGGTGGAGGTGCCGGCGCCCGAAATTTTGGCGCCCATGGCGTTGAGGCACTTGGCGAGGTCCTGCACTTCCGGCTCGCGGGCGGCATTGCCGATCACGGTCGTGCCGCGGGCAAGGGTCGCCGCCATCATCATCACATGGGTCGCGCCGACGGAAACCTTCGGGAAGGTGTAGCGCGCGCCGATCAGGCCGCCCTCGGGCGCCGTCGCCTCGACATAGCCGCCGTCGATCTCGATCTTCGCGCCGAGCGCCGCCAGCGCCTCGATGAAGAGGTCGACCGGGCGCGTGCCGATGGCGCAGCCGCCCGGCAGCGAAACGCGGGCCTTGCCTTCGCGGGCGAGCAGCGGGCCGATGACCCAGAACGAGGCGCGCATCTTCGAGACCAGCTCATAGGGCGCCGTCGTGTCGACGATGTTGCGCGAAGTGAAGTGGACCGTGCGGGAATAACCCTCGCCCTGGCGCTCGCGGCGACCGTTGACGGAAATGTCCGCGCCGTGGTTGCCGAGGATGCGGATGAGCTGCTCGACGTCGGCAAGATGCGGCACGTTTTCCAGCGTCAGCGTGTCGTCGGTCAGCAACGACGCGATCATCAGCGGCAGCGCGGCATTCTTGGCGCCGGAGATCGGGATGATGCCCCGGAGCTCGTTGCCGCCTACAATCCTGATACGATCCATATATGACTACGGGCCGGGCCCGCCTTTCCTGAGATATCGGCTTTCGGAGATGGCGGCTTCTTTAGAGCATCGCGATTGAAAAATGAAGACCATGCCGGCCAGCCGCGTGTTGCGCGCCCGGTTGGTGGATCATCCCCTCGAGCCTTCGTGAATGAAGACCGCTTCGACTAAGCGTCCGATTCGTCTTTTTTTGCGGCAGGAAGCCCCATCGCCTCGTCCGCTTCACCCGCCCGCCGGGCGCGCGACTGCTGTTTGCGGCGCTGAAGATTGTCGCGCAGCGTCCTCGCCAGCCGCTCGGCGCGAAGCTCCGCTTCCGTCCTGATCTTCCCGCGTTTCGTGTCGTCCTTGCCGTCCATACGTCTCTTTTAATCAAATCTGCCAAGCGAAAAAAGCACCGCCCGCACGCGATTTGTTGCGATAATCGCAAATTGGCCGCTTGCACTGCCCGATCACCTGTGGCAATAGGCCCTCGCCCAAGCGAAGCAGCCTTGTTTCGCCAGATGCTGCTATAGCTCAGTGGTAGAGCACTCCCTTGGTAAGGGAGAGGCCGAGAGTTCAAATCTCTCTAGCAGCACCATTTTTCCTCCCCCGCGTTCCAATCTCAGCCCGCTTTGACATCGCCTTCCGCGTCTTGCCCGGCGGTTCGCCGACGATGCGTTTGAAGGCTCGTGCGAAGGCGGCCTGGGAGCCGAAGCCGAGGCGGCGGGCGGCGGTGTCGATGGGCAGCTTGTCGCGGCGGAACCATTGTTCGGCAAGGCGCATGCGCAGCGCCAGCACGTAGCGCTGCGGCGTGACGCCCGTCACCTCCACGAAACGCTTGGCGAAGACGGAACGGGAGCTGCCCATTTCGCGCGCCATGTCGGAGAGCGTCCAGGCGCGGCCGGGTTCGCGATGAAGCGCGGCGATGACACGGCCGAGGCGCGGATCGCGCAGGGCCTCGATCCAGCCCGTCGCATCGCCGCAGCCGCACTCCACCCAGCCGCGCACGATGGAGGCGGCGATGACGTCGGCAAGGCGCGCCAGGATGCCGGCCGAGCCGACGCGCTCCTCACCCATTTCCCGCTCCATGGCGTCGAGCAGCGGCATCAGTTCCGGCTGGCGGCCGATCAGCGCGCCGACGGACATGACCTGCGGCATGAGACCGACCAGCGGATGCAGCGTGTCGAGCTCGAATTCCATGCGGCCGGTGAAGATCAGCGTATCGTTCTCGCGGCCCGCGGTCTTCAGGCAGGCTTCCACCGCCGCGACCTCGGCGCAGAGCGGCTTCTGCGCATAGCTTTCGTAATCGCGCATCTGGACATTCGGACCGGTGGCGATCTCGTGCGCCTCGCCGCGCGGCAGCAGCACCGCATCGCCGCAGCCGAGTTCGCGCACCGTCTCCCCTGCGGAGCGCAGGAGAACCTTGCCGCGCGCGACGAAGTGGAAACGCGCGTCCGGTCCCGCCGCAAAGCGGATGCCGAAGGGAGGACTCAGCTGCAGCCGGCCGTAGCTGGCGCCGCGCAGGCGCATGCCCATCAGGAGTTCGCTGACGGGGTCGTGCGTGTTTTTTGCGGGTTCGGACGATGGATCAAACATTGCGGATAAAATGGCATTGTGCGTCCCCGCTGTCAACCCACCTTTTCCGCACGCACTGCAACAGGAAAGGGACGGCAGATGACGGATGCAACAGTTTTGGCGCCAGACGATGCGGTGGACGCGCGTCCGGCCTGGGGGGCGGTCCTTGCGATGACGCTCGGCGTGTTCGGGCTGGTGGGGGCGGAATTCCTGCCGGCGAGCCTCCTGACGCCGATGGCGGCGGATCTCGGCATCAGCGAAGGCATGGCCGGGCAGGCGGTGACCGCGACGGCGGCGGTCGCGCTGGTGACGAGCCTTGTGATCACGGTGGTGACGGGGCGGCTCGACCGGCGGCTGGTGCTGCTCGGCCTTTCCGTTCTGTTGATCCTGTCCAATCTCATGGTCGCGATGGCCTCGAACCTGCCGATGCTTCTGGCCGGCCGCGTGCTGCTCGGCACGGCGCTCGGCGGCTTCTGGACGCTTTCCGCCGCGACCATGATGCGGCTGGTGCCGGAAGCCTATGTGGCGAAGGCGCTGTCGGTGATGTTCCTCGGCGTTTCGGCGGCGACGGTCTTTGCCGCGCCGGTCGGCAGCTATGTCGGCGATATCGTCGGCTGGCGGAACGTCTTCCTCGGCGCGGCCGTGCTGGGTGTGCTCGCCCTCGTCGTGCAGCTCGCCGCGCTCCCCTCGCTGCCGCCGCGCGGCCATTCGCGCTTCGGCACCTTGGTCGAGGTGCTGGCGCGGCCGGGGGTCGGCTTTGCGATGCTGGCGATCCTGCTCGTCTTCACCGGCCATTTCGCCTTCTTCACCTATATCCGTCCGTTCCTCGAAACGGTGACGGGCCTCGGCGTCGAGGGCGTATCGGCCGTGCTGCTCGGCTTCGGCATCGCCACCTTCTTCGGCAATTCGCTGGGTGCGCTGCTCTTGGAACGGTCGATGCGCCTGACGCTCACCCTCATGCCGGTCGTCATGGGCGTCCTGGCGCTCTCTCTGTCCGTCTTCGGTGGCGGCCTTGCCGGCGATGCGGCCATGGTCGCGCTCTGGGGCCTTGCCTTCGGGGCGGTGCCGGTCGCCTGGTCGACCTGGATCACGCGCGCCGTGCCGGATGAAGCCGAAACCGCCGGCGGCCTCTTCGTCGCGGCCGTCAACTTCGCCATCGCCACGGGCGCGGCGGCCGGCGGCGTGATGTTCGATGCCATCGGCGTGACCAGCGTCTTCATGGCGAGCGGCGTCGTGCTCTTCCTTGCCGCCCTCACCATCGTTTCGGCGGTGCGCACCCGCCCGGCATGAGCCCCGGGCTTCCCGGTGGTGGCAAAACGCTCTATGCCAGAGCGGACGCGCCACCGGGGAGCCGCTTCATGGATTTCATGCGCCTGCTGCAATCGCTGGAGGAGTTGCTTTACGAGCTGGTGTCCTGGCTCGTCTTCTATCCGGTGACGCTGTGGCGCACGCTCACCCGGCCGCGGCAGATGATGCGTTACGCGGATGTGGAACTCGGAGATACGCTGGAGGAGCGTTACAAGGACACGCTGAGCCCGCCGCTCTTCCTGCTCTTGACGCTGCTTCTTGCCCATGGCCTGGAACTGGCGCTGATCGCCCACCGGGACGACGGCATGCTGCCGCAGATCCTGCGCAACGATACCAATCTCCTGATCTTCCGCGCCTTCCTCTTCAGCATCTTTCCGCTGCTGATGGCCGTGCGGCTTTTGAGGAGAAGCGGGGCCGGGCTCGATCGCGAGACGCTGAAGCCGCCGTTCTACAGCCAGTGTTATGTCGCCGCGCCCTTTGCCTTCGGTGTCAGCGCCGGCGCGAATTTCGCCCGCACCGGCGAGCGGACGCTGGTCGTCGCCGGGATCGTGATCCTCGTCCTTTCGCTGCTCTGGTACCTGGTCGTCGAAACCCGCTGGTTCCAGCACGACCTGAAGATCGGCCGGCTTGCTGCGCTCCTCATCGTGGTGCGGGTCGTCGTGGAGGCGACCGTGCTTTTGGTGCTGGCGTCGGCGGTACTCTCCCTTGCGCTGGGGGGCGTGCGGGGCTGATGGGCCCTGTTGCCCGCCCTTCTTTTCAGGCTAGAACTCGGACGCGGAATCGGGAGGTGCGGCGCATGGCGACAGACAATGGGGTGCGGGAGGCGCGGCGCTGACATGGCTGAGGGCGTTCTGGACGAGACCAGCCGCAAGATCCTGCGGCTTCTGCAAACCGAACCGGAGCTGACGGTGGCCGAGATCGGCGAGCGCGTCGGCCTCAGCCACACGCCCTGCTGGCGGCGCATCAAGGAAATGGAACGGCTCGGCATCATTCGCGGCCGCATCGTCGCGGTCGATCCCAAGCTCGTCGGCTTCGAGGTTTCGGTCTTCTGTTTCGTGCGGCTGAAGCAGCACGACGAGGAGACGCTGCTCGCCTTCGAGCGGGCGGTGAAGGACATGCCCGAGGTCGTGCAGTGTTACTCCATGACCGGCGATCACGACTACGTGCTGCGTGTCCTGACCAGCAGCGTGCGCCAGTACGAGGAGATCCTGAAGAAGGCGCTGCTGAAGCTGCCGGGCGTCGGCTTCGTCAATTCCAGCTTCGCGCTCGACGAACTAAAAAACACGCATCGCGTCCCGCTTTGAGCGGAATAGGATGGCTTTGCGTCAGGCGGCACCTTTTGCGGATGGCATCCTAAAGACATGATTTTCAACCGCGAAAATAAGGACGCGCTCCTCCCAATCTCTGCGTAAGCTCCTACATTAGGAGGATGGCTTTCGTGGAGGAGAGCCATCGAGGAGGAAGTCATGCTGAAGCAGAGCTTTTCTCTCGAGGACAAGTATACGGCGGAGGAGGGAAGGATCTTCCTTTCCGGCATCCAGGCACTCGTGCGCCTGCCGATCGTTCAGATGCGGCGCGACCGCGCAGCAGGCCTGAACACCGCCGCATTCATCTCGGGTTATCGCGGATCGCCGCTCGGCGGCTACGACCAGCAGCTTGCCAAGGCCGGCAAGCATCTGGCCGCGCACGACATCGTGTTCCGCCCTGGTGTCAACGAGGATCTGGCCGCCACCGCCGTCTGGGGCACGCAGCAGCTGCACCTGTCGCCGGGCGCGCGTTACGACGGTGTCGCCGGCTACTGGTACGGCAAGGGGCCGGGCGTCGACCGCTGCGGCGACGTGCTGAAGCACGCCAATGCCGCCGGCACCTCGAAACATGGCGGCGTGCTCTGTTTTGCCGGCGACGACCATTCGGCAAAGTCGTCTTCGATTCCGCACCAGTCCGACCATGCCTTCATGTCGGCGCTGATCCCGGTGCTCTATCCCTCGTCCATCCACGAATTCGTCGAATACGGCCTGCTCGGCACGGCGATGTCGCGCTATTCCGGCTGCTGGGTCGGCATGAAATTCATCGCCGACACGGTCGAGACGACCGCCTCGGTGGACCTTGCCGGCGAGCGCCGGCAATTCGTCATTCCCGAGGACTTCGAACTGCCGCCGGGCGGCCTCAGCCTGCGCTGGCCCGATCCGCCGCTGCCGCAGGACGAGCGGCTGCAAACCTACAAGGGCTATGCCGCCATCGCCTTTGCCCGCGCCAACCGCGTGGACGAGGTGACGCATGACGTGCCGCGCGCCCGTTTCGGCATCATCGCCTCGGGCAAGGCCTATGAGGACGTGCTGCAGGCGCTGAAGGAACTGTCGCTCGGGCCGGCGGAAATGGCCGAGATCGGCATGCGCGTCTACAAGGTCCGCATGCCCTGGCCGCTGGAGCCGGAGGGCGTGCGCGAATTCTCGCAGGGGCTGGAAGAAGTGCTCGTCGTCGAGGAACGGCGCGAGATCATCGAGAACCAGATCAAGCAGCAGCTCTTCAACTGGCATCCGGGCGAGCGGCCGCGCATCATCGGCAAGTTCGACCATCAGGACCACCCGTTCCTGCCGCTCTCGCAGGCGCTGACGGTGGGCATGGTGGCGCGGGCCATCGCCTCGCGGCTCCTGCAGTTCGACTTCGACGCCGGGCTGAAGACGGTGATCTCCGACGAGCTTGCCTATCTCCTGGAGCGCGAGAAGATCCGCAAGACGCATACCGCGCCGGTCGAGCGCGTGCCCTATTTCTGCTCGGGCTGTCCGCACAACACCTCCACCAAGGTGCCCGAAGGCAGCCGCGCGGCGGCGGGCATCGGCTGTCACTACATGGTGCAGTGGATGGACCGTGACACGATGACCTTCACCCATATGGGCGCCGAGGGCGTTCCGTGGTCAGGCATCGCGCCCTTCACCGACGAAAAGCACATGTTCGTCAATCTGGGCGACGGCACCTATTATCATTCCGGCATCCTGGCCGTGCGCCAGTCGGTCGCCGCCGGCGTCAACATCACCTACAAGCTGCTCTACAACGACGCCGTGGCGATGACGGGCGGTCAGGCCGTCGACGGGCCGATCAGCCCCGAAGCGGTGACACGCCAGCTTCACGACGAGGGCGTCACACCGATCTACCTCGTCTCCGACCATCCGGAAGCCTATTCGGCCTCGATGCTCGCGCCCGGTGTCATTGTGCGCCACCGCGGCGAGATGGACCGGGTAATGCGGGATATCCGCGAGGCGCCCGGCTGCTCGGCCATCGTCTATGTGCAGACCTGCGCGGCGGAAAAGCGGCGCCGTCGTTCGCGCGGCCTGATGGAGGATCCGCCGGTTCGCCTGATGATCAATCCGGCGGTCTGCGAAGGTTGCGGCGACTGTTCCACCCAGTCGAACTGCGTGTCCGTCGAGCCGCTCGACACCGCGCTCGGTCGCAAGCGCAAGATCAACCAGTCGACCTGTAACAAGGACTATTCCTGCCTCAAGGGCTTCTGCCCGTCCTTCGTGACGGTGGAGGGCGGGCGGCTGCGCAAGGCGGCACGGTCCAACCCGGATATGACGGGCGTTCCCGACCCCGAGATCGCGCGCATCGGCGAGCGCTCCTACAACATCGCCATCGCCGGCATCGGCGGCACGGGTATCCTGACGATCAGCGCCATCCTCGGCATGGCCGCCCATCTCGACGGCAAGTCGCCGATGATCCTCGACATGGCCGGCCTTGCGCAGAAGGGCGGGGCCGTGATGAGCCACCTGCGCATCGGCCTGCACGACCAGGACGTCTCCTCGCCGCGCATCATCACCGGCGGGGCGGATCTCCTGATCGCCGCCGACGACGTGGTGGCCGCCTCCAAGGATGCGGCGACGCTCTGCGACCCGCACCGCACGACGGGCGTGGTCAACACCAGGCTGACGCCGGTCGCCGATTTCGTGCGCAAGCGCGATTTCGATTTCCGCCGCCGCGACGTGGAAGGCACGGTGCGCGCCGCGCTGCGCGAGGCTTCCTACCTGCTCGACTTCACGACGGTCGCGGAAAAGGTGGCGGGCAACGCCATGGCGACGAACATCCTGATGACGGGCTATGCCTGGCAGAAGGGGCTGATCCCGCTTACCCGTCAGTCCATCGAACAGGCGATCGCGCTCAACGGCGTCGCCGTCGACGCAACGCTCTCGGCCTTCGGCTGGGGCCGGCTGATCGCCGCCGATCCCGCCCGCGCCGAGCGCCTGCTGCATCCGGGCAAGCCGGTGCCGACGCTGGAAACCATGACGACGGCCGATCTCGTCGCTCACCGCATGAAGCACCTGACCGCCTATCAGAACGCCGCGCTCGCGAACCGCTACAAGGCGCTGGTGGACCGGGTGCAGGCGGCGGAGACGGCGCTGGGGCTGGACGACAAGCTGACGCGCGCCGTCGCCCATGTCCATGCCCAGCTCCTTGCCTACAAGGACGAATACGAGGTGGCGCGGCTTTTCACTGATCCGGCCTTCAAGGCGGGGCTCGCCGAGCAGTTCGAAGGCAAATACAGCATCGCCTTCAACCTCGCGCCGCCCTTCCTCAAGGGGGAGGATGCCGATGGTCGGCCACGCAAGCGCCGCTTCGGCCGCTGGATGCTGCCGGCCTTCGGGCTTCTTGCCCGCCTCAAGGGGCTGCGCGGCACGGCTTTCGATCCGTTCGGCCGCACGGCCGAGCGCCGCATGGAGCGCCAGCTCATCGCCGACTACGAAGCGATGGTCGGCCAGGTGTTGCAAGGCCTTGCCCATGAGAACCGTGACGCCGCCGTTGCGCTTCTTTCGCTTTACGGCGAGATTCGCGGCTACGGTCCCGTCAAGGAGGAGGCGGCCAAGCGCGTGAAGGCGCGCGAGGCCGGCATGCGCACGGCTTTCGAGACGGCAGGACAGGAAAAGGCGGTCGCTTGAGAACCGCGAGGGGAGGACGGACATGTATGACGCCGGCATGAGCTTCGGGCTTGGCGAGGACATCGAAGCGCTGCGCGAAAGCGTGCGGCGCTTCGCCATGGACCGCATCGCCCCGCGCGCGGCCGAGATCGACCACAAGGACCAGTTCCCCATGGACCTGTGGCGCAAGATGGGCGAGCTGGGCGTGCTGGGCATCACCGTGGGTGAGGAGTACGGCGGCGCGGGTATGGGCTACCTCGCCCATATGGTGGCCATGGAGGAGATCAGCCGCGCCAGCGCCTCGGTGGGCCTGAGCTATGGCGCACACAGCAATCTCTGCGTGAACCAGATCAAGCGCAATGGCAACGAGGCCCAGCGCAAGAAGTACCTGCCCAAGCTGATCAGCGGCGAGCATGTGGGCGCACTGGCCATGAGCGAGCCGGGCGCGGGCTCGGACGTGATCAGCATGAAGCTCAAGGCTGAGGACAAGGGCGGCTACTACCTGCTCAACGGCTCCAAGATGTGGATCACCAACGGCCCCGACGCCGACACCCTGGTGGTCTATGCCAAGACCGAGCCCGAGCTGGGCGCACGCGGCGTGACCGCCTTCCTGATCGAGAAGGGCATGCCCGGCTTCAGCATCGCGCAGAAGCTGGACAAGCTGGGCATGCGCGGCAGCCACACCGGCGAGCTGGTCTTCCAGAACGTGGAGGTGCCGGCCGAGAACGTGCTGGGCGGCCTGAACATGGGCGCCAAGGTGCTGATGTCGGGCCTGGACTATGAGCGCGCCGTGCTCACCGGCGGCCCGCTGGGCATCATGCAGAGCGTGATGGACAACATCGTGCCCTACATCCACGACCGCAAGCAGTTCGGCCAGAGCATCGGCGAGTTCCAGCTGATCCAGGGCAAGGTGGCCGACATGTATGTCGCGCTCAATGCCTGCCGCGCCTATGTCTATGCCGTGGCGAGCGCCTGCGACCGGGGCGAGACGACGCGCAAGGATGCAGCCGGCTGCATCCTCTATTCCGCCGAGATGGCGACGAAACTGGCGCTCGACGCCATCCAGTCGCTCGGCGGCAACGGCTATATCAATGAGTACCCGCTGGGCCGCCTCTGGCGTGATGCCAAGCTCTATGAGATTGGCGCCGGCACCTCCGAGATCCGCCGCATGCTGATCGGCCGTGAAATCTTTCAGGAGACGCTGTAATGCCGGTGCTTCCCTCGGCCGTGAACACGCGCAGCGAGACCTTTGCGACCAACCGCAAGGCGATGCTCGACGCACTGGCTCTGGTGGAAGAGGCGGCGACCCTCGCCATGGATGGCGGCGGGCCGAAGGCGCGCGAACGTCACGTTTCCCGCGGCAAGCTCCTGCCGCGCGACCGGGTGGCGCAACTGCTCGATCCCGGCTCCGCCTTCCTCGAAATCGGCCTTACCGCCGGCCACGGCCTCTATGACGGCGCCTCGCCCTCCGGCGGCGTGATTGCCGGCATCGGCCGGGTGGCCGGTGTGGAATGCGTGATCGTCTGCAATGACGCCACGGTCAAGGGCGGCACCTACTACCCCATCACGGTGAAGAAGCATCTGCGCGCGCAGGAGATCGCGCAGCAGAACCGCCTGCCCTGCATCTATCTGGTGGACAGCGGCGGCGCCAATCTGCCCAACCAGGACGAGGTCTTCCCGGACCGCGACCACTTTGGCCGCATCTTCTACAACCAGGCCAATCTCAGCGCCCAGGGCGTGCCCCAGATCGCGGTGGTGATGGGCTCCTGCACCGCGGGCGGCGCCTATGTGCCGGCCATGAGCGACGAGACCATCATCGTCAAGAACCAGGGCACCATCTTCCTGGGCGGCCCGCCCCTGGTGAAGGCGGCCACCGGCGAGGTGGTGACGGCCGAGGACCTGGGCGGCGGCGATGTGCACACCCGCCTCTCCGGCGTGGCCGACCATCTGGCCCGCGACGACCGCCACGCGCTGGAAATCGCCCGGCAGATCGCCGCAAACCTCAATATGCGTAAGCCAGAGATTACGAAATCCGGCGCCGGAGACGCCCCGCTCTACGATCCGGAAGAGCTGCTCGGCATCGTGCCGGCCGACACGCGCAAGCCCTTCGATGTGCGCGAGGTCATCGCCCGCATCGTGGACGGTTCGGAGTTCGATGAGTTCAAGGCGCGCTATGGGGCAACCCTGGTCTGCGGCTTCGCCCATATCGAGGGCATGCCGGTGGGCATCGTGGCCAATAACGGCATCCTGTTTGCCGAGAGCGCCAACAAGGGCGCGCACTTCATCGAGCTCTGCTGCCAGCGCAAGATCCCGCTGGTATTCCTGCAGAACATCACCGGCTTCATGGTGGGCCGCAAGTACGAGAACGAGGGCATTGCCCGCGCCGGCGCCAAGATGGTGACAGCCGTGGCCTGCGCCCAGGTGCCCAAGTTCACCGTCATCATCGGCGGCTCGTTCGGCGCCGGCAACTACGGCATGTGCGGCCGCGCCTACTCGCCCCGCTTCCTGTGGATGTGGCCCAACGCGCGCATCAGCGTGATGGGCGGCGAGCAGGCCGCCAGCGTGCTGGCCACGGTCAAGCGCGACGGCATCGAGGCCAAGGGCGGTGCCTGGAGCGCGGAGGAAGAAGAAGCCTTCAAGCAGCCGACCATCGACATGTTCGCCCGCCAGAGCCATCCGCTCTATGCTTCGGCCAGGCTCTGGGACGACGGCATCGTCGATCCGCGCAAGACGCGCGACGTGCTTTCGCTTTCGCTGTCGGCGGCGCTCAACGCGCCCGTCGAGCCCACCCGTTTCGGCGTCTTCAGGATGTAGAGGAGGCAAGTCATGAAACGCGAATCGATCAATGCCAAGAACGCGCCCGCCGCGCGCGGCGGCTATTCGCAGGCCGTGAAAATCGAGGATTTCAAGACGCTGGTCTTCATCAGCGGCCAGATCCCCGTCGGCGACGACGACAAGGTGCCGGAGACTTTCGAGGATCAGGCGCGGCTCGTCTGGCGCAATATCGACGCGCAGTTGAAAGCGGCGGGCATGACGAAGGCCGATCTCGTCAAGGTGACGACCTTCCTGTCCGACCGGCACCACGCCACCGCCAATCGCGAGATCCGCAGCGAGTATCTCGGCGCCATCGCCCCGGCGATGAGCGTCGTCATCTGCGCGATCTTCGACGAGAAGTGGCAGCTCGAAGTCGAGGCCATCGCAGCGCAATGAGAACCGGAGCCGGGATGTTCAGAAAGATCCTCATCGCCAACCGCGGCGAAATCGCCTGCCGGGTCATCCGCACCGCACGGCGCATGGGCATCGCGACGGTCGCCGTCCATTCCGACGCCGACCGGGCGGCGCTGCATGTCGCGCTCGCCGACGAGGCCATCCGCATCGGCCCGGCGGAAGCGGCGAAAAGCTACCTGAACATCGCGGCGATCATCGACGCCGCCAAGGCGAGCGGCGCGGAGGCCGTACATCCCGGCTACGGCTTCCTGTCGGAAAATCCCGATTTCGTCGAGGCCGTGGAGGCCGCCGGCCTCGTCTTCATCGGTCCCTCGGCCAAGGCGATCCGCGCCATGGGCCTGAAGGACGCCGCCAAGGCGCTGATGGAGAAGGCGGGCGTTCCCGTCGTGCCCGGCTATCACGGCGAGCGGCAGGAGAGCGTCTTCCTGGCCGGCGAAGCGGAAGCCATCGGCTATCCCGTGCTGATCAAAGCGCGCGCCGGCGGTGGCGGCAAGGGCATGCGGCGGGTGGACCATCCGGCCGACTTCGCCGCCGCGCTGGAAAGCGCCCGCCGTGAGGGCGAAAGCGCCTTCGGCGACGGCCGTGTGCTGGTGGAAAAATACATGGCCAAGCCCGCGCCATATCGAGATCCAGGTCTTTGGCGATAGTCATGGCGACTGCGTCTACCTCTTCGAGCGCGACTGCTCGGTGCAGCGCCGCCACCAGAAGGTGCTGGAAGAGGCCCCCGCCCCGGGCATGACGCCCGAGCGCCGCCGCGAGATGGGCGAGGCCGCCGTGGCCGCCGCCAAGGCCGTGGGCTACCAGGGCGCGGGCACGGTGGAGTTCATCGCCGAGCAGGACGGTCGCTTCTACTTCATGGAGATGAACACCCGCCTGCAGGTGGAGCATCCGGTGACCGAGGCCATCACCGGCCAGGACCTGGTGGAGTGGCAGCTGCGCGTGGCGGCCGGCCAGCCCCTGCCGCTCAAGCAGGAGCAACTGCGCATGCACGGCCATGCCATCGAGGCGCGCATCTGCGCCGAGAACCCGGAGGCCGGCTTCCTGCCCGCCACCGGACGCCTCTCGGTCTTCGAGGGGCCGGAGGGCGTGCGCATCGATTCCGGCGTGCGCGCGGGCGATGTCATCACGCCCTATTACGACCCGATGATCGCCAAGGTCGTCACCCATGGCCGCACCCGCGCCGAAGCGCTGGCGAAGCTCGAGACGGCGCTGCAGCAGTGCCGCGTCGGCGGCGTGACGACCAATGCCGGCTTCCTAGCCCGGCTTTGCCGCCTGCCGGCCTTTGCCGCCGGCGATGTCGATACCGGCCTGATCGGCCGGGCGGGCGAGGGGCTGTTGGCTGAGCCCGGCGCGCCGGAAGAGGTTTTCGCGCTCGCCGCCCTTGCGGCGCTCGGTTTCCTCGATGCATCGGGTGATGCGGATCCCTGGGGTCACATCCGCGGCTTCCGCCTGTGGGGCGAGGCGGCGCAGACGGTCTTCCTCGACCATGGCGGAGAGGAGCATGCGCTGCGCGTCACGTTTATCGGCGGCAACCTTTTCCGCGTCGAGCACAATGGCCTTTCGACGGAGATCGGCCTTGAGGCGAGCGATGGGCGCACCGTCCGGGTGGCCTTCGACGGCCATGCATTCCCCGCCACGGTGCATCGCGACGAGACGGGCATCGTCCTCGTCAGCCGCGGTCATGGCCACGCCTTCACCCGCGCCGAAGCGGCCGGCCATCACGGTGCGGCCCAGGCGGGCGGCGACCGGCTGTCGGCGCCCATGCCGGGGCTCGTGCGCATCGTCACGACCGCGCCCGGCGCGCGGGTCGCCAAGGGCGACGCGCTCGTCACCATGGAGGCGATGAAGATGGAACTGGTGCTGGCCGCGCCCCGCGACGGGGTGGTGGCGGCGGTGCCGGTCGCGGTGGGCGACCAGGTGGCGGAGGGCGCGCTCCTCCTCCAGTTGGAGCCCGAGGAGGCGGCATGAGCGGGCGCGTCGAGATCGTCGAGATGGCGGCCCGCGACGGGCTGCAGAACGAGAAGGCGATCATTCCGTCCACCGAGAAGATCGCGCTGATCGACCTGCTTTCGGACTGCGGCTTCTCGCGCATCGAGGCGACGAGCTTCGTCAGCCCGAAATGGGTGCCGCAACTGGCCGACGGCGCGGCCGTCATGGCCGGCATCCGTCGTCGTCCCGGCATTTCCTACGCGGCCTTGGTGCCCAACATGAAGGGCTACGAGGCGGCGAAGGCGGCCGGCGTGAATGAAGTCGCCGTCTTCCTCTCGGCCTCCGAGGGCTTCTCGCGCGCCAATCTCAACTGCTCGATTGCCGAGAGCATCGAGCGTGCGCGGCCGGTGGCGGAAGCGGCGAGGGCTGATGGCATCCTCCTGCGCGGCTATGTCAGTTGCGTGGTGCAGTGCCCCTATGACGGGCCGGTGGAGCCCTGCGCCGTGGCGCGGGTGACGAACCAGCTCCTGCGCCTCGGCTGCCATGAGGTGAGCCTTGGAGACACGATCGGGCGAGCGCGGCCCGCCGAGGTCGCGGCCATGCTGGATGTCGTGCTCGCCGTCGCGTTCCCGGAAAACCTTGCCGGCCATTTCCACGATACGAACGGCCTGGCGCTGGACAATATCCGCGTTGCGCTCGACCATGGCCTGACGGTGTTCGACGCGTCCGTCGGCGGTCTCGGCGGCTGCCCCTATGCGCCGGGCGCGCGTGGCAATGTCGATACGCTCGCCGTCGCCGAAATGCTGGCGGCGGAAGGCTACGAAACCGGGCTCGACCGGCAGAAACTCGCGGCGGCGGCGGCTTTCGCCCGGCGCATCACCGGCAAGAGCGATACGAGAAAGAGCGCGTAGCGTCCGCGCACAGGAGTGCAATCATGACTTTCGAGACCCTCTCGGTCGCCATCGATCGGCGCGGCGTCGCGGTGCTCACCCTCCGCCGGCCGGTGCAGCACAATGCGCTGTCCGGCCTGATGATCCGCGAACTCACGGCCGCTGCCGGGCTTCTCGGCGCGGACAAGGCGGTGCGCATCGTCGTGCTGACCGGCGAGGGCGAGAGCTTCTGCGCCGGCGGTGACCTCAACTGGATGAAGGCGCAGATCGCCGCGACGCGCGAGGAACGCATCGCGGAGGCGCGCCAGCTCGCCTTGATGCTGAAGGCGCTGCGCGATCTGCCGAAGCCGCTCATCGCCCGCGTCAACGGCCAGTCCTATGGCGGTGGCGTCGGGCTGATCAGCGTCTGCGACGCGGCGATTGCCGTGGAGGGCGCGCGTTTCGGCCTGACGGAAACCCGCCTCGGCCTCATCCCGGCGACGATCAGCCCCTATGTCGCCGCCCGCATCGGGCCTGCCGCCTTCCCGCGGCTCGCCACCTCGGCGCGCCTGTTCGATACAAAGACTGCAATCGCGATCGGCCTCATAAGCGGCGTCGTTGCGCCGGAGGCGCTGGACGCGGCGGTGGAGACGGAGATCGCCCCCTATTTCGCAGCCTCCCCGGAGGCCGTCGCGGCATCGAAGGCGCTGGCCCATGCGCTCGCCCCGCCCATCGACGACGCACTCATCGACATGACGCTGACACGGCTTGCCGATACCTGGGAGACGCCGGAGGCGGCGGAGGGGATTGCCGCGTTCCTTGAAAAGCGCAAGGCCAACTGGGTTCCGGCTGACGGGAAGCCGTGACGGCTTCGTGATGCGCTGTTTCTCACCCTGACCGTCTCCCTGCGCCCGATCTTCGCGGTGGCGGTAGCGGGACGAGGGGCGCTAGCCTATTCGATGAACACCCGCACGCTCGCCGCCCGTCCCGCGGCATCGATCACCGTCAGCGTCGAAAAGCCGGCGCCTTCCGGCATCCACTGCGTCGTGCGCCGGCGCGAGGCGTCGGGAAGCACCTTGCCGTTGGCGAGCCAGCGGAAGGGCGCGCGGCCGCCCTGAAGCTTCAGGATCAGCGGCGAGATGTCCGTGCCGGTCGTCGCGCCGAGTTCGACATGCGCGCCTTCGGGCGGGTAGACGATTTCGGGTGCAGGTTCACGCGCCACGGTCGCGACGAGGCCGCTTGCCGTCGTCGAGAAGCGGCGAAGGCTCGCCGGCAGTTCGGACTGGGCAATGCGCACCGCGCCGGCCGGAGCGCGCGGGAGCGCGGTGATGGCGATTCCGGAGCGCGCGAAGGCCTCGAAGAGAATGGGGGCGGCGGCGCCGTAGCCCGTCAGGCCCGGCACGGCGCCATTGTCGGCGCGGCCGACCCAGACGCCGAGCACATGCCGGCCGTCATAGCCGACCGACCAGGCGTCGCGATAGCCATAGCTCGTGCCGGTCTTGTAGGCGATGCCGAGGCGGCGGCTGCCGGCGGGCGGCGTGACGCCGGACAGAACGTCCGAGACCTGCCAGACGGCGACGGGGTCGAGCAGCGGATCGCCGCCGATCACCCGGGCATCGTTCGTGATGCCGTCGCCGAGCTGCACCGGCATGCCGCGATTGGCGAGCGCCGCATAAAGCTGGGTGAGATCGCGCAGCGTGATGCCGAGACCGCCGAGACCGATGGCAAGGCCGGGCGTTTCGCCCGGCGGCAGCTCGGGCCGCACCTCGGCGCGGCGGAAGCGCACCATCATCGGCGTCGGCCCGACTGCCTCGAGCAGGCGCACGGCCGGCACGTTGAGCGAAAGCTGCAGCGCCTTGCGCACGCTGACATCGCCCTGATAGGTCATGTCGAAATTGCGCGGGCGGTAGCCGGAAAAGTCGGAAGGGCGGTCCTCGACGATGGTTTCCTGGGCGACGAGGCCTTCCTCGAAGGCGAGGCCATAGATGAAGGGTTTCAGGGCGGAGCCGGGCGAGCGGCGTATGCGCGTCATGTCGATCCAGCCGGCGCGGCTGCCGTCGAAATAATCCGCCGAGCCGACTTCGCCGAGGATTTCGCCGGTGCGGGCATCGGCCATCACCATGGCCACGGAAATCTTTGGGCCGAGCCGTTCGGCTGCCTCCCGGGCGACGGTTTCCAGGCCGTCCTGCACCGTGCGGTCGAGCGATGTCTTGTGCTCGGTCGCCTTCGGATCCTTGCGCAGCGCCAGTTCCGAAAGATGCGCGGCATAGGAGGGGAGCTGGCGGCGCCGGTCGGGCACGGCCTCGGCGCTGGCGCGTTCGGCCTCGCCCTCGCCGATGACGGCGGAGACCGCCATGCGGGTCAGCACGCGCGCGCGCGCCTTTTCCGCGACGTCGCGGTGGCGGTCGGGGCGGCGTTTTTCGGGAAGCTGCGGCAGGGCGACGAGCAGGGCGGCTTCGGCGACGGAAAGACGCTTCGGCTCCTTGCCGAACCAGGCAAGGCTCGCCGCGCGCACGCCCTCCAGATTGCCGCCATAGGGGGCGAGCGTCAGGTAGAGATCGAGGATCTCGGCCTTGCTGAGCCGCCGTTCGAGCTGTACGGCGCGGGCCATCTGGCGCAGTTTCGCCAGCATGGAGCGGTTTTCGCGCGGTTCGATCAGCCGCGCGACCTGCATGGAAAGCGTCGAGGCGCCGGAAACGATGCGGCCATGGGTGACGAACTGGCCGGCGGCGCGCAGCAGCGCCAGCGGGTCGATGCCGGCATGCTCCTCGAAGCGCCGATCCTCATAGGCGACGAGCATGCGCAGGAATTGCGGATCGACATCGGCGGCCGTGGTCTTCAGCCGCCAATGGCCCTCGGGTGTCGCGAAGGCGCGCAGCAGGCGGCCGTCGCGGTCGAGCACTTCCTTCGAGACGATCTCCGCCACGGCGATGGGTGGCGGAAAGGCGCGGTCCGCGTAGTCGAGCCCGAAGGCGAGGGCGGCGATCGCCGCCGCCCCACCTAAGGAACCGATGAGGAGCTTGCGCCAGAGCGTCATCGGCGTCGTTCCTTACTCGGCCTTGACGACCTGCATGCGGCCGGTCGCGGTGCGGGCGGAGAACTGCGGACGATACATGTCCTCCACCTGCGCGGCCGGCAGGTCGTAGGTGCCGGGGGTCACGGCGCGTACGACATAGGCGAGCGTCACGTCGCGATTGTTGCCCTCGCTGCGGTTGAAGGCGGCGACGAAGCGGTCGTAGCGGAACTCCGTATGCGCCGCTTCCGTCTCGCCGAGCCAGTCGAAGTTGGAAAGCTTCGCGCTGTCGACGAGGCTCGGATTGTCGATCTCGAAACCGGCGGGCAGGAGGTCGGTGATGATGATGCGCGAAGCCCAGTTGTTGTGCTCCGTCACCTTCAGCACCACGACGTAACGTTCGTTCTGCGAGGCCTCCGTGATGTTCGCCTCCTCGCCGTCGAGCGTGTAGTAGGTGCGCTCGATGGCGAAGCCGTCGCCGCCGGCCGGCAGCGGATCTGCGGGGGCAGCCACCGTCGTCAGCACGGCGGAGACCGGTTCGCTGGTGCGGTTGACGACCGTCAGCGGGTTTTCGAGCAGGGACTTGCCCGTCATCTGCGCGGCATAGCCGCCGGCGCGTTCGGCGCCGTTGATTTCGAGCTTCAGGTCCTTGTCGGCATCCTTCACGGAGCGGGCGGCGAGCAGCATCCAGGTCTGTTCCTGCGTGCTGGTCCAGCGCTTGGTCTCCCACTGCTTGGCGACGAGCTTGCTCAGTTCCGGAATGACATCCGGAACCGGCCGGCTTTCCGCCGCCAGCGCCAGGATCGCCGCGCCGTCGCGCAGCGACGAGCCGTAGTCGGTGCGCGCGAGGCTGGCGGTCATGATGCTGTCGCGGGAAAGACCGAGCGCATTGGAGAAGATCGTCATCGAACGCTGGGCATCGCCGTAGAGGCCGAGCGCGCCGGCGATCTGCGCGCGGGCGAGCGGCGAGGAGAATTCCGAGAGCTTCGTGTCGGCGTAGTAGCGCAGGTCGCTGATCGCGGCCTTGCGGTTGCGGGCGAGCACATAGAGCGCATAGGCGATCTCGTTGCCCTGGGTGGAGACGTTCACGTCATAGGAGATGGAATTCTGCAGGTTGGAAAGCGCCTGCAGCATGGCCTGCTCCGGCACGTCGAACTTCTGTTCGCGGGCGCGGGTCAGGAAGTCCGTGACGAAGGCGTCGAGCCAGAGGTCGCCATAGCCCGGAGACCAGAGGCCGAAGCTGCCGGACGAGGACTGGTTGGCGAGCACGCGGTAGATCGCGTCCTGCACCCGCTTCTGCGTCTCCGGGTCCTCCGGCAGGCCGGACTGCTTGGAAAGCTCGCTGAGATAGAGCAGCGGCAGGGCGCGGCTCGTCGTCTGCTCCGTGCAGCCATAGGGATAGCGGTCGAGCGCCATCAGAAGGGCCGGAATGTCGAAGGCCGCGGCGCGCGAGACGCTGAGGCTGACGGAGGCACCGGCAAGCTGGCTGTCGGCCAGAAGCTGGTCGTCGATGGTCAGGCTGCCATTGGCGGCAATCTCGATCGGCCGGCGCGTGGTGATCGGCATCGCCGCCGGGCGCACCGGCACGTTGAGCGCCTGTTCGAGCGACATGCCGTCGCCGTTGGAGAGCTTCACCGTGATGAGACCGTCGCCCGCCTCGCCGCCGACGAGCGGCAGGGTCAAGGCGGTCTTGCCGCCGGGCGTGAGGTTCACCGTCTGGCCAGCGCCCGATTGTTCGACCATCACGGAGGCGTTGTGGGTGATCTCGACCGTGTAGTCGCCGGCCGGGGCATCGGTATTGGCGATGTCGAGCCTCAGGTCGGCGCGGTCCCCGGGGGCGAGGAACTTCGGCAGGCTGGCGGTGACGACGACGGGGTCGCGGATCACGACATCCTTCGATGCGCTGCCGACGCCGGTCTTCGTCCAGGCGACGGCCATCACGCGGGCCGTGCCGTTGAACTGCGGAATGTCGAAGCTGACCTTGGCATTGCCGTCGGCATCGAGCTTTACGGGGCCGGCGAAGAAGGCGACGAGCTTTTCCTTCGGCGGGTTGCCCTGGAGGGCCCCTTCGCCGCCGTCGCCGCCGGTGCGCAGCCGCCCGGTGGTGCCGAGCGAACCGTCGATCAGGCGGCCGTAGAGGTCGCGGATCTCCATGCCGAGGCGGCGCTGGCCAAAGTACCAGGTGGCCGGATCGGGCGCTTCATAGCGGGTGAGGTTGAGGATGCCGACGTCCACGGCGGCAACCGTGATATAGGCTTCCTCATTGGCGCCGGCGCCGGCAACCTTCAGCGAGATGTCGAGCGGCTGGCGCGGCAGGGTCTTTTCCGGCACGTCGAGCGCGACGTCGAGCTTGCGTTCGGCGGGGTCGACCTTCAGCCAGGTGATGCCGATGGCGCGCATCGGCATGCGGCTTTCCTGGTCCGCGCCGGGGCGGAAGAGGGTCGCCGTGACATAGGAGCCCGAGCCCCAGGCCTCGGTGACGGGGATTTCCACCTCGCCGCCCTCCGCGCCGATGCTGGCGGTCTGGGTGGCCACGAGGCTTTCCGCGCCGATGGTGATGAGGAGCTGGCCGGCATGGCGCGGCGAGACCTTCAGCTTCGCGGTGTCGCCGACGGCATAGCTTTCCTTGTCGAGCGAGATTTCCAGCGCGTCGGGCGTTTCCGTCGAGGTCGCGGCGACATACCAGCCGGCGTCGAATTCCACGCTGGTCGCCGGTCCGTCAGGCTCGGCGCTTTCGATTTCGAGGCGGTAGCGGCCCCAGGTGACGGGTGCTGAGATGCGGCCGCCGTCCGTGGTGACGTCGAGCGTGCCGTTGGCGACCTGCTTCGTCGTCATGACGGGCTCGTAGCGCCAGGAGCTGCCCTCGCGGTACCACTGGTAATCGCGCTCGATGGCGAGCAGCTTCCAGGGCATGCCCTGCATCGTCTCCCGCTTGCCGTCCGGATCGACCGCGACGACATGGAAGTTGGCGACGCTGTTTTCCGAGAGGTCGCCGGCAAATTCCGGCTTCACGCCGATCATCGCGCCGGTCGCCTTGACCGGCAGGGTGAGGTTGCGTTCGACGGCGCGGCCGCCCGCTTCCGTCATGCGCAGCGTCACGAGCGCTTCGAGGCGCTGGGTGGTGGAAGGAAGGTCCGTCACGTTGATGTCGAAGGTCGCCTTGCCCTCGTCGTCGAGCACGTCGAGACCGTCGAGCGGGATGCGGTTCTCTTCGATGGCTTCCTCGTCGGCAAGACCGAAGACATAGCCCGGATAGGCGGCATCCGCGCGCGTCGGCTTCAGCGCGACGTCGCCTTCGATCTCAAGGCCTGCGCCCGGCGCGCCGTAGAGATAGCGGCCCTCGACGGAGACGGGGGCGGCAACGCCGGTCTCGATGGCCTTGGTCTCGCTCGTCATGTCGAATTCGATGCGGTCGGGCACGAAGTCGTCGACGAGGAAGGTCTTTTCGGCAATCGCCGTCGCCTTCGGATCGGTATGGACCTGCATGGTCCAGGTGCCGCGCATGCTGTTTTCCTGCAGCGGCAGGTCGACGGCGTAGCCGCCAAGCGTCGATTCCGCCACCATGCGGCGGTCTTCCACGCCGTCCGGGCGGTTGAAGATGAAGGTGAGCGGCAGCTTCTCGACGGCATTGGATTCGACGTCGCGGGCAAGCGCCGAGACATGCACCGTCTCGCCGGCGCGGTAGATGCCGCGCTCGGTCCAGGTCAGCACGTCGATGGCGCCGGGCGCCGGACGGCCGGTGACGCCGCGATCCGAAAGGTCGAAGCCGGCGCGCGTCATGTCGAGGAAGACGAAGTCGCCTTCGCCCTTTTTGGCCAGAATGACGGCCGGGGTGTTGGCGGCGGTGCCGCGCATCAGGCCGGCGGTGAAGGTGGCGCGGCCGTCGGCGTCGGTCGTCGCCGTGCCGAGCACCTCGTTGTTTTTGGCGATGAGCTGAAGCTCGACGCCTTCCAGCGGGCCGGCGCTGTCGAGCGAGCGGGCGAAGACGTTGAGCCCGTCCGTGCCGGCATAGGTGGTGAGGCCGACATCCGAGACGACGAACCATTGCGTCGCCTTGGTGTCCCACTCGTTGCTGCGGCCGTTCGAGGCCGCGGCGGTCAGCACGTAGACGCCGGGCTTACGCTGCGGCAGAGCCTCGTCGACCGGGAAGCTGGTGACGACGTCCTTGTTCAGCTCCGGGGAGATGTCGATCTTGCCCTGCCAGACGAGTTCGCCGCTCTGGTCCTCGATATTGCTGGCGGAATAGCCGTCGAGCTGGGTGAGGAAGCGGCTTTCGGCGAGCAGCCCCGCGATGGCGCGGTCGCCGACGCGGTAGAGCTTCAGGTCGGCGCTGTCGGTGTTGACCGAGACGATCGGGATGCCGCGGCGAACGCTGCCGGGCAGCACGAAGCCGTCGCCGGTGAAGCGCACCATGGCGGCGCGGTCCTGCACGTAGACGTCGAGATCGACAGGCGAGGCCAGGGGTTCGTCGACCGCCGACGGCAGGCCGGAGCGGAAGGCGATCTTGTAGCGCTGGCCGTGCGCCAGGCCCTCGACGCAGATCTGCCGGTCCTTCGCCTCGACGGCCTTCGGCGCCGCGCCGTCCAGCGTGACGAAGGAGGCGTAGTCCGCGCCGGACTTGACCAGCGGTTCGGAGAACTCGACGCAGGCGCGCGGATTGGCGCTGTCGGAATCGATCGTGTGGTTGACGATGCGGAAGCCCTGCCGGGCGCGAAGGCCGAGATAGGCCGATCGCACCGCGACGTCGTCCTTCAGCTCGAGGCTCGCCTTGTAGGCGTTGATGCCGGCGCGGTAGTTCGCCGACTTGTCGAGCGTGTCGGCCATCACGGCGAGCGCGCGGGCGCGCGTCTCGGTCGTGCGCGAGAGCTGGTAGGCGTTGATCGCGGCAAGCGCGCCCTGGCCGGCCAGATAGCTGTTGTTGTTCGCACGGCCCATGGATTCGGCCGTCTCGATCCAGAGATAGTAGTCGTTGGGCGCAATCGAGAGCGCGCCCTTATAGGCGGCGAGCGCCTCGTCGAAGCGGCTGGAAGCCGTCTCGATGCGGCCGAGCGAGGCGAGGCTTTCCGAGCCCTGGCCTTCCTGCCCGGAAGGCATGGAGAGATTGTCGCGCAGGGCCCGGGCATCGGTCAGCATGTAGTCGCTGATGAAGGAAAGCGCCGGTGCTGCGCCGATATCGGCGGCATTGTCGGCCTTGACCACCTTGCCGGCGATGGCGCCCTGGAAATGGTTGAGCTGGTTGAAGTCGCTCTTCAGGAAGCACCACTTCACCTTGGGATTATAGGTGAAGGCGCGGCACGACATGTCGTCGATGCAGTCGGTCTTGCACTGGTCGAGCGTCACGTCCTGCACTGTGCGCAGGTCGAAACCGAAATAGTCGCTGTTATCCGTCGTCACGACGGTGCGCGTTTCTTCCGCCTGCGCGGGAAGGGGTGGGGAGGCGATACTGGCAAGAAGAAGTGCCGAGAAACCGAAGAATGCGCGCATAGACATGAAGTCCTCCTACCGCTGCCCGTCTCGTTGCCGCGCCACTGTCCCGACCTCGCCCGGGCTTGTCAATCGAAAGACTGAGCGCTTGGGGGAGAGGCAAAGGGGATGGCGCATGGAACCAGGGAGAAGACGTTTGAGTTTGCCGGTTCAATCGCTGGAAATGCGAAAAATTTTGGCGAGGCGTCGCGTTAACCTTTTGTTAACCATATCGGCGCAGACTCCAAATCACCGATGGGCGTTCTCTGTCATACCGCTGTTACAGCGGGCCGGTAGAAACCTCGTCAGACACGAAAGTCGTGTTTCGAAATCGCAGCGACCACGGATGTACTGGCGCCGCGCGAAACACTTCCCCGGCCAGACCGGGATGAGGAAGCGGGGGGATAACCCTCGCTTTTTTCATGTCTTCTTCCCACGGTCACTGCTGGACCCGTCCCCGCGATTGCCCTACCCATGATGTCGTCCCTCTTCGTTTCCGGACGGTCTCATGTCTGATGTCGCCCTCAATGTCCTGCCCATCTTCGCGCTGATCCTGATCGGCTGGCTGCTCGTGCGCACCGGCTATCTGCGGCAGGAGCTGGGCGAGGGGCTCGGCGAGTTCGTCTTCCGCGTTGCCGTGCCGCTGCTGCTCTTCCGCACCATTGCCGAGGCGGAGTTCGCCGGCGAATCGCCCTGGCGCATCTGGGTCGCCTATTTCGGCGGCGTCGCCGTCACCTGGACCGTCGCCCATCTGGTCGCGACCCTCATCTTCAAGCGTGACCGGCGGATCGGGGTGCTCGCTGGCGTCTCCTCCGCCTTCGCCAACACGGTCTTCATCGGCCTGCCGCTCGTCTCGCGCGTCGTCGGGGAGGACGGGCTGGTGGCGATTTCCGTGCTGCTCTCGGTGCACCTGCCGACCATGATGATCGCCGGCACCATCCTCATGGAGCGGGCCGAACGCAAGGAGGGCACCCGCGAGCCGCAGAGCTTCGCGGCCCTTCTTCTCGGCATTGCGAAGAGCCTCGTGCGCAATCCGCTGGTCATCGGCCTTGTCGCCGGCGCGCTGTTCCATGCGTTCAGCGTGCCGCTTGTCGGCCCGGTCAAGGTGGTGGTCGACCAGCTCGCGGCGACGGCCGCGCCCGCCGCGCTGGTTTCCATCGGCATGGCGCTCAACAAGTACAAGATCGGCGGCAATGCCGGCATCGCGCTGGCCATGACCGCCCTCAAGCTGGTGCTGCTGCCGGGCTGTGTCTATGTCGCCTGCCGGCTGCTCGGCCTCAGCCCGGAATGGACGGCGGCGATGGTGCTGACCTCCTCGGTGCCGACGGGCGTCAATGCCTGGCTGCTCGCCAACCATTTCGGCGTCGGCCATGCGCTCGCCTCCTCCACCATCACCATGACGACGGCGCTCGGCGTGGTCAGCGTCTCCTTCTGGGCCTGGCTGCTGGCATAGGCGTGGTCGCCTTCCGCCCGTAAGAAAAGCCCGGCTGCGGGTCCCCGGTGGCTCGCCGCTCTTCCATCGTGGATCCGCGCTTGCCCCGAAGGGCAGGTGCGCGCCAGGGGCACGGTGACGATGGGCGGCGAAGAAAGACTGCGAGGAATGACGGAAAACAAAAAACCCGGCGCGAAGGCCGGGTTTTCCAATTCGTAGCTGGCGCGTCTTACTGAGCGGCCGGCTGTTCCGTCGTGGTGCCCTGCGTCGTGGTGCCTTCGGCCGGGGCAGCGCCCTCGGTCGTGGTCGCCGCAGCGCCACCTTCCGTCGTCGTCGCAGCGGCGCCGCCTTCGGTTGTCGTGGCAGCAGCACCACCTTCGGTCGTCGTGGCGGCAGCGCCGCCCTCGGCCGGAGCTGCACCGTCCGTGCCCGTTGCGGCAGCGCCTTCGCTCGACGCGGTCGGCAGAGGAGCCGGGTTGTCGGAAAGCGTGTGCAGGTAGGCGATCAGGTTGGCGCGCTCGTCTTCCTTCTTGAGGCCGGCGAAGCCCATGGCGGTGCCCGGGACGTGCTTCTTCGGCGCTTCAAGGAAGTAGTTCAGGTGATCGAAGTCCCAGACGACCTTGTGGCCTTCGGAGAAGGTGGTCATACCTGCGGAGTAGCTGAAGCCTTCATGCGAGGCGATCGGGCGGTTCACGATGTCCCAGAGATTGGGGCCGACCTTGTTCGGTCCGCCCTTCTCCGGGGTGTGACAGCTCGCACATTTCTTGAAGACGGTTTCGCCGGCTGCGGCATCCGCGCTGGCGAGCAGGGTTGCAATCGGCGTGCCCTTGGCTTCTTCGCCGCCGCCGGCCGCTTCGCCGCCCGTTTCCTCGGCCACGATCGCGAAACCTTCCTTCTCGGGTTCGCCCGAATGGAAAATGCCTTCAGAAGCGATCGACACGGACATCAGTACGAATACGGTGCCCAGAAGGGCCCCCACGCCCATGTTCACATAAGAGTTCATTCAAACGCTCCCCTAGGAACCGGCGGACAGACGCCGGCCAGTCTTGAAATCGCGCGGAACCTATGTCTTTTGCTGCTTCGTTGCAACAGTGATTGTAGCCCCCGCACTGAGACCTTTTGACACTTTTCCCGGGGGTTTTGAAGGGCCTGCGATGAATCCCGGCAAATTTGACAAGACCCTCGTCCTCATTCCCGCGCGCATGGCTTCCACGCGTCTTCCCGGCAAGCCGCTCGCCGACATTGCGGGCCTGCCGATGATCGTGCAGGTTGCGCGCCGGGCGGCCGCGGCCGATGTCGGACGGATCGTCGTCGCGGTCGATCACCAGGATATTCTCGACGCGGTCACCGCCGCGGGCTTCGAGGCGGTGATGACGCGGGTCGACCACCAGTCCGGCTCCGACCGCATCCATGAGGCGCTGATGAAGAGCGATCCGGAGCGCCGGGCCGAGATCGTCATCAACGTGCAGGGCGACCTGCCGACCATCGATCCGGAAACCATCCGCGCCGCGCTGCGCCCGCTGGAAAACGCCGCGACCGATATCGCGACGCTGACGACGGAGATCCGCGAGGAAGAGGAAAAGACCAACCCGAACGTCGTCAAGGTCGTCGGCTCGCCGATCGGCGAGAGCCGGCTGCGCGCGCTTTATTTCACGCGCGCGACGGCGCCTTATGGCAACGGCCCGCTCTACCACCATATCGGCCTCTATGCCTATCGTCGCAAGGCGCTGGAAACCTTCGTCTCGCTGAAGCCCTCGACGCTGGAAAAGCGGGAATCGCTGGAGCAGTTGCGCGCGCTCGAAGCCGGCATGCGCATCGATGCCGAGATCGTTGACACCGTTCCGCTCGGTGTCGATACTCCCGCCGACCTTGAAAAGGCCCGCGCGATGCTCGCGGCCCACCCCATCTGATACGGACGCCGACCCCATGATCATGAAGACCAACAAGATCGCCTTCCAGGGCGAATATGGCGCCAATTCCGACATGGCGAGCCGCGACATGTTCCCCAGCATGGAACCGCTGCCCTGCCAGACCTTCGAGGACGCGTTCCTTGCCGTCGAGAACGGTGATGCCGACCTCGGCATGATTCCGATCGAGAACACGATCGCCGGCCGCGTCGCCGACATCCACCATCTGCTGCCGGAATCGCGCCTGCACATCGTCGGCGAATATTTCATGCCAATCCGCTTCCAGCTCATGGTGCTGCCGGGCGTGACGAAGGATGAAGTGCGCACGGTGCACAGCCACATCCACGCACTCGGCCAGTGCCGCAAGATCGTCCGCCTCAACGGCTGGAAGCCGGTGATCGCCGGCGACACCGCGGGGGCGGCCAAGCTCGTTTCGGAAACCGGCGACCGCTCCATGGCCGCGCTTGCCCCGCGCCTTGCGGCCGATCTCTACGGCCTGTCGATCATCGCGGAGAATGTCGAGGACACGGAAAGCAACGTCACCCGTTTCGTCGTCCTGTCGCGTGAAGCCAAGCCCATCGAGCGCGACAACGACGAGATCATCGTCACCACCTTCGTCTTCAATGTGCGCAACATCCCGGCAGCGCTCTATAAAGCGCTCGGCGGTTTCGCCACCAACGGCATCAACATGACGAAGCTGGAAAGCTACCAGATCGGCGGCAAGTTCTACGCGACCCAGTTCTATGCCGATATCGAGGGCCATCCGGACGACCTGCCGGTGCGCCGCGCGCTGGAGGAGCTGCGCTTCTTTTCGGAAAAGGTCCGCATCCTCGGCACCTATCGCGCCCATCCGATGCGCAGCGCGCTTTGAACTTGACGATCGTCAGGCGGCGCGGAACAGCGCCGCCGGCGGGGCATTTCCCTCGGGAAAGGAGATGCCCATGCGCACGATCACCTATATCACGCTCTTCGTCTCGATGATGGTGAATGCCGTCGTCTTCGGCACCGGCACGATCGCCATCCTGACGGTTCCCGCCTTCAGTGCCGAGGCGAAATACCTGTTGCCCGCCTGGATCGCGGTGACCTTCCTCGTCAGCCCCGTCATCGCCCGCGTTCTGGCGCCGCGCCTTCGGCTGCGCGAGCATCCGGGCGACAGGCTGCATTTCGGCCTTCGCTGATCAGCCCTGCCAGTCCAGCCAGTCGCGCATCAGCCGGTGCGCGATGGCGCCCTTCGGCGGGGTGGCGACGCCGGTCGCGGGACCGACGATGGCGCTCTGTTCCAGCATCGCCGCGGTCTGCGCGCGGGTGAACCAGCGGCAATCCTCCAGTTCCGTCTCGTCGCGGCGGATGTCGAAGGACATCGCCTCGCCGTAGCAGCCGATCATCAGCGAATGCGGCATCGGCCAGGGCTGCGAGGCATGGTAGCGCACGCGGCCGACCTTGATGCCGGATTCCTCCAGCGTCTCGCGCCGCACGGTATGCTCGATGGTTTCGCCCGGCTCCAGGAAGCCCGCGAGGCAGGAATAGACACCCGGCTGAAAGTGCGGCGAACGGCCGAGCAGGCACAGGTCCCGCTCGATATCGATGATCAGCATGATCGCGACGGGATCGGTGCGCGGGAAGGTCGTGTGATTGCACGCCTCGCAGACGCGGCGGTAGCCGCCGATCTCCGAACGGGTCGGCGACCCGCACTTGCCGCAGAAACGGTTGTTGCCGTTCCAGGTCATCAGGCTGGAGGCCTGCGCGAACTGGCCGAGCAGGTCGTCTTCGAGCATCTGCTGGCGGTAGAGCGTGCGCCCGTCGGCCGCCTTCAGCGGCTCGTGCAGCGTGTCGGGATCGGCCCGTACGGGGATCGCCAGCCGCGGTTCGCCGTTCTTGAGGTAGCCGAGCAGGATGGCATCCTCCGGCACGGGGTCGAGTTCGGCAAGTTCATAGGGCGCGAAGAGCGGATCGATGATCTTCTCGTCGTGCTTGACGACGAGTTTGCCGCCGGCAATGGCGAAGGCATGCACCGTCTCGGCCTTGAAGGCCTGTTCCAGGCAGTCCGGCGCGCGGTGCTCCGACTGGCGGTCGAGCGAATTTTCCGCAAAGGCCACCATGGTGCTGGGTTCCGGATGCGGGCGATAGAAATCGAAAAGCGATGGCTTCATGGGGTCATTGCGTCCAGCAGCTTGGCCGTGAAGGCCTTGGTTTCCGCGGCCGAGCGCGGCTCGGCGGTGCCGTAGCCCCAGACGGGGCCGGGCCAGTTCGCATCGCCCTCGCTGCGCGCGATGACATGGACGTGCAGCTGGCGAACGATGTTGCCGAGCGCGCCGACATTGATCTTCGCCGCGCCCGTGACGGTCTTCAGCGCCTCGGCCACCAGCACGGTCTCGAAGGTCAGCATGGTCTGGTCGAGCGGGGTGAGGTCGAAGACCTCGCTGACATCGGGCCGCTGCGGCACCAGCACCAGCCAGGGCCAGCGCGCATCCTTCATCAGGCGCAGCTCGCACAGGCCGATCTTCGTGATGAGATCGCTGTCGCGCGCCAGTCGTTCGTCGGGTCGAAAATCGCTCAAGGGGTTCTCCCGAAATGCTGCTTGCATGAAATTCATGCCATGCACCTCAATTCCCTCCAACAGTTTTTTGTCGGGTGCGCTTGCATTCGGATGGAATATTGCCGATATGGGGGACGGGAGGTTGGTGGTGGACGAGCCACTCGCCAACCGGGTCAGGTCCGGAAGGAAGCAGCCCTAACGAGCCCCGGCACGGGTCATCGTGCCAGCCTCCCACCTTTCCGTCCTGTCGGGACAGACGTTCGATTTACGGCAGGGTCGATGAGCGACGAAACCCAAAAACCGGCTGCCTACAGAGTCCTCGCGCGCAAATACCGCCCGAAGGACTTTTCCGATCTCATGGTCGGCCAGGAGCCGATGGTCCGCACGCTGACCAATGCGTTCGAGACCGGCCGCATCGCCCAGGCCTATATGCTGACGGGCGTGCGCGGCGTCGGCAAGACGACGACCGCCCGCATCCTTGCCCGCGCGCTCAACTACAAGACGGCCGAGATCGACAAGCCGACGATCGACCTTCGCATGCCCGGCGAGCATTGCCAGGCGATCATGGAAGGCCGGCATGTCGACGTCATCGAGATGGACGCCGCTTCCCATACCGGCATCGACGATATCAGGGAAATCATCGAGCAGGTGCGCTACCGCCCGGTTTCGGCGCGCTTCAAGGTCTACATGATCGACGAAGTGCACATGCTCTCGAACACCGCCTTCAACGCCATGCTGAAGACGCTGGAGGAGCCGCCCGAGTACCTGAAGTTCGTGCTGGCCACCACCGATCCGCAGAAGGTGCCGGTCACCGTGCTCTCGCGCTGCCTGCAGTTCAATCTGCGCCCCATGGCACCGCAGACCTCGTCGGCCTCTTCACCACCATCCTGGGCAAGGAAGGCATCGCGTTCGAGCCGGATGCGCTCGCCATGGTCGCCCGCGCGGCCGAGGGTTCGGCGCGCGACGGCCTGTCGCTGCTCGACCAGGCGATCGCCCATGGGGCGGGCCGCGTCGAGGTCGATGCCGTGCGCTCCATGCTCGGCCTTGCCGACCGCGCCCGCATCGTCGATCTCTTCGAACATATCGTGAAGGGCGACGCGGCGGCGGCGCTCGCCGAATTCGCCGCGCAATACGAGGCCGGCGCCAGCCCCTCGGTCGTCCTGACGGACCTTGCCGATTTCACCCATCTCGTCACCCGCATGAAATATGTGCCCGATGCCGCCGGCGACCAGTCGCTGAGCGAGATCGAGCGCGTGCGCGGCGTCGAATTCGCCAATTCCATCGCCGTCACCGCGCTGTCGCGCATGTGGCAGATGCTGCTGAAGGGCATTCCGGAAACCGAGGCCTCCAGCCGCCCCGCCGGCGCCGCCGAGATGGTCCTCATCCGCCTCGCGCATGCCGCCAACCTTCCCTCGCCGGAAGAGGCGGCGCGCCGGCTTGCCGAGCTTTCCAGCGGCGAAGGCAACGGCAGTGGCAATGGCGGCCGTGCGCCGCAATCGGGCGGCTATTCTGGCCAGCCCTCCGCGCCGGCCTCCGTCGCCGCCGTCGCGCGCCAGCCGGATGCGCCGCTGCGCGCCCAGTCGGGCGGCGCGACCATGCTGCGCGCCGTGCCGCAGGCCGAACCCATGGCCCAGCCCCTTGGTCGCACCGAGGCCGCGCCGGCCGCGCAGCCGGCCGCCACGCCGAAAGTGCCGGTCACGTCGATCGCCGACATTGCCGATCTTTGCACCAAGAACCGCGACATCCGCCTGCGCGCCCTCGTGCGCGCCTTCGTGCGGCCGGTCAGCGTCGAGGCGGGCAAGCTTGAGATCGGCCTTGCCAACGATGCGCCCAAGTCGCTTGTCAGCGAGCTTCAGAACCGGCTGCTCGAATGGACCGGTATCCGCTGGCTGGTGATCCTGTCGCGCGAGGCCGGCGGCCCGACCCTTTCAGAGGCCGAGACGATGGCGCAGGAAGCGCGCGTCGCCGATGCCCGCCAGGACCCCGACGTCGCCGCCATCCTGCAGCGCTTCCCCGGCGCCAAGATCACCGACGTGCGCATCAAGGTGCAGGAAACGGAAGACGAGCCTGAAACCGTCGAGGTGGCGGCCGCCGCCGAATCCGCCGAGGGCGACATCCTGCCCGGCGACGATATCGAACACTAGAGTTTGTCAGGGAAAAGTGGGAACCGGTTTTCCCGAAAAGACAAACGAAAACAAAGAGCCTAACACCACGAGACGAAGAGGAGAGACCGATGCGTGACATCATGGGCATGATGGGCAAGGTCAAGGAAATGCAGGCCAAGATGGAGAAGATGCAGGAGGAGATCGCCGCCCTCGAGGTGAACGGCGCCTCCGGCGGTGGTCTCGTCTCCGTCACGCTCGACGGCAAGGGCAACCTCAAGGGCCTGAAGATCGACCCCTCGCTCTTCAAGGAAGATGATGTCGAGATCCTCGAGGATCTGATCGTCGCCGCTCACAAGGATGCCAAGGAAAAGGCCGAAGCGCAGGCCGCCGAAAAGACCAAGGCGCTGACCGCCGGCCTGCCGATTCCGCCCGGCTTCAAACTGCCGTTCTGATCCTGTAGGCTTCAGGCTCGCGAGGAGGAATTCCCATGAGCCTGATGACCCTGCTTGTCTTTGCCGGCGCGCTGATGATGGCGGCCGGTTCGCCCGGTCCGAGCATTGCCGCGCTTGTCGCCCGCGTTCTTTCGCGCGGGCCGAAGGATGTGATGCCCTTCCTCGCCGCCATGTGGATCGGCGAGGGCGTCTGGCTCACCTGCGCGGTGCTTGGCCTTGCCGCCATCGCGGAAACCTTCCACGCCGCCTTCGTCGCCATCAAGTGGCTCGGCGTCGCCTATCTGCTCTATCTCGCCTGGAAGATGTGGTTCGCCCCGACCGAGACCGGCGAGGAGACGCTGCCCGACGCGCGCTCCGGCATGAAACTGTTCTTCGCCGGGCTGACGGTGACGCTCGGCAATCCCAAGATCATGATGTTCTATGTCGCGCTGCTGCCGGCGATCATCGATCTCGGCGCCGTCACGCTGGTCGGCTGGGCCGAACTGGTGGCGACCATGTTCGTCGTGCTTGTCGCGATCGATCTCGCCTGGGTCTTCCTTGCCTCGCGCGCCCGCCTCTTCCTGAAGAGCCCGCGTGCCGTGCGCATCGCCAACCGGCTGAGCGCCGGCACCATGGCCGGCGCTGCGGCCGCCATCGCCGCCCGCTAGAAGATTACCGGCGCCGAAGCGATCCCGCTTCGGCTGGAAATGCTCTAAATTCTTTTGTTTTCGTTTGTCTTTTCGGGAAAACCGGTTCCCACTTTTCCCTGACAAACTCTAACCGGTCAGGGCGGCGCGCAGCTTGTCGTTGATCGGGGCGGCGAGGTAGCGGATGCGGTCTTCTTCCGAAATGTTCTTGCCGTAGGTGCGCAGCAGCTCCGGCATGGTGACCGGCTCGCCGTGAAAGGGCGCATAGGTCACCGCATCGCCGGCCTGGACGACGCCGTCGCGAAGCACCCGGCAATAGAAACCCGGCCGGCCGGCCTGGATGAAGCGCCTTGCGAAAGCCGGATCGCCCATGCGCGCCGTCAGCGTGTTGCAGGGAATGCGCGTCGAGGTCACTTCGAGGAGTACGCTCTCCGTCTCGAACCGGTCGCCGACCGAAACGCTGCGGCTGTCGACGCCCTGGATGACGAGGTTCTCGCCGAAGGTCCCGGGTTCGATGCTGCGGCCGAGCGTCTTCGACCACCAGTCGAGATCCACCGAGCCGAGACCGTAGACCGCCTGTTCGGGTCCGCCGTGGTGCTTGCGGTTGCAGATGGCGTCGCCCAGAAGCCCCTCGCGGTCGACGACCACGGCCGCATCGGTCGGCGTCTTGAAAATGCCGGTCTTGTAGCTTTTGCCGGGAACCGGCCGGGCGACGCCCGTGCATACGGCAAGAATTCTGATCACGCGCTGCCTCCCCGAGAGGTGGATTCCGTTTCCCCTGGATATGGGCTAGATACCGGCAATGGCAAAACGAGTCACCGGCCCCGAAATCGAAAAACTCATCCAGCTTCTGGCGAAGGTGCCGGGCCTCGGGCCGCGCTCGGCGCGCCGGGCGGCGCTGCACCTCGTCAAGAAGAAGGACCAGTTGCTCGGTCCCCTGGCCGACGCGATGGGCGAGGCCCATCGCAAGGTGCGCATCTGCTCCTGCTGCGGCAATGTGGACACCAGCGATCCCTGCACGGTCTGCACCGACGTGCGCCGTGACCAGTCGGTCATCATCGTCGTCGAGGACGTCTCCGACCTGTGGGCGCTGGAGCGCGCCAGCGCGATGAACGCGGCCTATCACGTGCTCGGCGGCACGCTCTCGCCGCTCGACGGCGTCGGGCCTGACGACCTCAACATTCGCGGCCTCGTCGACCGTGTGGCGGGCGGGGCCGTGCGCGAGCTGATCATCGCGGTCAACGCGACCGTCGAGGGGCAGACGACGGCGCACTATATCACCGACCAGCTTTCCGGCCTCGATGTGAAGATCACGCGGCTCGCCCATGGCGTGCCTGTCGGCGGCGAGCTCGACTATCTCGACGAGGGCACATTGACGGCGGCGCTCAGGGCGCGCACGGCGATCTGAGGAGGTTTGACGATGCTTCGACGCCTGCGGCGCTTCACCCCTCGTCTCGCATTCGCAACGGCCCTGGCCCTTGCCGCATTCCCCGCCCATGCCGCATCGAAGGCCGAGGTGGAAAAGCTGTTCCGCGCCTGGATCGACAAGGATCTCTGGCCGGCGGCCGAGAAGACCGGCGTCAGCGAGAAGGCCTTCCGCGCCGCCATGGAGGGCGTGACGCTCAACTGGGATCTGCCGGACCTCGTTCCGCCGGGCTCCAAGCCGCAGAAGGACCAGGCGCAGAGCCAGGCGGAATTCTCCTCGCCCGGCGCCTATTTCTCCGAAAAGCGCCTTCAGGGACTGGCGGCGACGGGCAGGAGCCTTGCCAAGACCCATGCCGCCACGCTGCGCAAGATCGAGCAGCGCTTCGGCGTGCCGGGTGAGGTCGTCGTGGCGATCTGGGGCCGCGAGTCGGGTTTCGGCAGCGCGAAGATCCCCTATTCGGCGGTCGAGGTGCTGGCCACCAAGGCCTTCATGTCGACGCGCAAGGACCTCTTCCGCAAGGAGCTGATCGCCGCCCTGCACATCGTCGACGGCGGCGACCGCACGGTCGCGCAGTTGAAGGGGTCCTGGGCCGGCGCGCTCGGCCAGCCGCAGTTCATGCCGACGAGCTACCTGCAATATGCCGTCGATTTCGACGGCGACGGCGTGCGCGACATCTGGGGTTCGGTGCCCGACAGCCTTGCGTCCATCGCCAATTACCTCGTCAAGAAGGGCTGGCAGGCGGGCCGCGGCTGGGGTTACGAGGTCACGATCCCCGATGGCGTCTCCTGCGCGCAGGAAGGCCCCGATCTCGCCAAGCCGATCTCGGCCTGGGCGTCGAGCGGCATCACCCGCATTTCGGGCAAGGCCTTCTCCTCCGGCGAGGCGAAGGCCTCGGGCATGATGCTTGTGCCGGCCGGCACGCATGGGCCGGAATTCATCGTCACGCCGAATTTCTACGTGATCAAGGAATACAACAACTCCGACCTCTACGCCCTCTTCATCGGCAACCTTGCCGACCGCATCGCCTATGGCAGCGGCCCCTTCCAGGGCGCCTGGGGCGATGTCGGCAAGATGCTGCGCTCGGATGTGCTGGCCATGCAGAAGGCGCTCGTCGCCAAAGGCTACGACGTCGGCAAGGTCGATGGCCTGCCGGGCTACAAGACCCGTCGTTCGCTTGGCGACTGGCAGGCGAAGGCCGGCCTCGCGCCGACCTGCTATCCGGATGCGTCGCTGAAATCCAGGCTGCGTTAGAGCATTTCCAGCTGAAGCGGCATCGCTTCGGCGTCGGACAATGCGGTAAAACAAAATGCGCTAGAAGCCATCGCCCTTCAGTCCATGCCGGTCGGCAAATGGTGCTTTGATCCTAGTGGATATCGACCTGCCGCTTGAAGCGCTCGTATTCGTGCGGAACGATCGTCTGGCGCTCGATCATGCGGTGGACGCGCGGTTCCTCGGCGCCGCTGTGCAACTGGCGCAGCTTCTCGCCATTGGCGGCGTCCGCATGGGTGCGGCGCTGGTTGTGGCGCACATATTCCACCCAGGTCGGCACATGGTAGGTCTCGGTCCAGATCGTGGGATTTTCGAGGTCGCGCATCAGCGCCCATTGGCCCGCGCCGTCGCGGATGCGGATGCGCCGCCGTTCGGTCATGGTTTCCAGGAATTCCGGAATATCCCCTTCGGCGATCTCGTAATCGATGAGAATGACGATGGGGCCGCTGCGGGGTTTCAGGTCCAGCGGCAGGTCGGGTTCGCTGAAGCGGTTGAGCGGGTCGACATTGAGGCTTTCGAGTTCGGGAAGGGCAAAGCGCAGGCCGAGCGCCGCACCGGCGATCATCGCCACGGCCGAGGCGAGCAGCGCGGCCTCCGCGCCGTGCGTCTCCGCCGTCGAGCCCCAGATCCAGCTTCCGGCGGCGATGCCGCCGAAGGTGGTCGTCTGGTAGAGCGAGAGCGCGCGCGCCACCACCCAGCGCGGAGTGGAAAGCTGCACCGTCGTGTTGAACAGCGAGAGCGCCATGACCCAGGAGGCGCCGGCGATCAGCAGCACGGCGCCGGTCAGCAGCGCGGAGGCGCTGATCGCGGAAATGCTGGCGCTGACGGCAAAGCCGGTGAAGGCCATGCGGGCGATGGTCTCGCTGGTGAATTTTTCGCGCAGGCGCGCATTCATCAGCGCGCCGCCGATGGCGCCGAGGCCGAAGCAGCCGAGCAGGACGCCGTAGGTCAGCGGTCCGCCCTGGATGAGGTCGCGCGCGATCAGCGGCAGCAGCGAGAGGATGGAGCTGGTGGCAAGGCCGAAGGCAAAGCCGCGCAGCAGCACCTTGCCGATATTGGGCGACATGGAGACGTAGCGCAGGCCCGCCGAGATGGCGCGCACGAAATCCTCGCGCGGCAGGGTGTTCGGCGAAACGTTCGGCTTCCAGCGCAAGAGCGCATAGAGCAGGGCGAAATAGCTGAGCGCATTGGTGGCGAAGGCCGCCGCCGCGCCCGCCGCCGCCACGATGGCGCCGCCGATGGCGGGGCCGACGGAGCGGGTGAGGTTGAAGCCCATGCTGTTGAGCGAGACGGCGGCGGGCAGGTCCTCGCGCGGCACCATGTCGCCGACGGAGGCCTGCCAGGCCGGGTTGTTCAGCGCCACGCCGCAGCCGAGCAGGAAGGTGAAGGTCAGGAGCAGCCAGGGCGTGATGACGCCGTACCAGGTACAGAGCGTCAGGCCCACCGCGACCAGAAGCATGAAACACTGCGCCGTCAGCATCAGCTTGCGCCGGTCGAAATTGTCGGCGAGCGCCCCGGCGGCAACGGAAAACAGCATGATCGGCAGCGAGGTCGAGGCCTGCACCAGTGCCACCATGTTGGCGGAGGAGGAGATGGAGGCCATCATCCAGGCCGCGCCGACCGACTGGATGAGCCCGCCGAAGTTGGAAATCAGGCTTGCCGCCCAGATCAGCCGAAAGGTTTCGTTTCGGAAGGGGGCGAGGGGGGATTTCCGGTCCGGCACGGTGGGGCACTCATTCTCGACGCAGCGTTGGGGACAATCTAGTTCAAAGGACGAAAGCGGCAAGCCGGTGGCGGCGAATGTCTCAAATCTCTTCGGACGAAAAGCGTGCACCATCGGGCGCCGCTGGGGAGGGGCTGAACGCCCACCTTGCAATTGTGACGAACCCGGTCTATATCAGCCTCAAATTCTTGATCGTCAGATGAAGAGTGGGCCCGCGAGGACCCGCTCTTTTTTATTGCCCCGATCAAGCGCATGATAACGACTATCCCGGGGAGGGCATGTCATGACTGACACGACCCAGACAGAAAACGCCATCGAGCCGCGGCTGATCGTCGAGACCGGTCTCGACCGCCGCGTCGCCGACATCATCGAGCCGACCATCGAGCAGATCGGCTACCGCCTCGTGCGCGTGCGCCTTCTGGCGCAGAACGGCGCGACGCTGCAGATCATGTGCGAGCGGCCGGACGGCACGATGACGGTTGAGGACTGCGAAGCGGTCTCCATGGCCGTCTCGCCGGTGCTCGACGTTGAGGATCCCATCGACAAGGCGTATCATCTCGAGGTTTCCTCGCCCGGCATCGACCGGCCGATGGTGCGCAAGTCGGATTTCACCCGCTGGCTCGGCCACCTCTTGAAATGCGAGACGTCGATCCTCGTCGAGAGCCGCAAGCGCTTCCGTGGCAAGATCCTCGCCGCCGACGAAAACGGCTTCACGCTGGAACGCGACCAGCCCGCCCCCGGCGAGGAGCCGACGATCGTCATTCCGTTCACGGCGCTTGCCGAGGGCAAGCTGATCCTGACGGACGAGCTGATCCGCGACGCGCTGGCCGCCGACAAGAAGGCGAAGGCCGCGCAGGCCGCCAACCAGAACGACGAAGACGGCGACGACGAAGAATAAGTTGTGAGTGCGTTCCGCCCGTCGCGGCGGAGCGGAGAGGACGGAACCGGAGCGGCACGCCGCTCCAGATATGCCGGAGGCCAAAGCCCCGGCTCGACCATGGAGACCTGAGACAATGGCAGTCAGTGCGAACCGGCTTGAGCTTCTGCAGATCGCGGATGCCGTGGCCCGTGAAAAGGTCATCGACCGCGAGATCGTGCTTGCCGCGATGGCCGACGCCATCCAGAAGGCGGCCCGCTCGCGTTACGGCACGGAATCGAACATCCGCGCCGACATCAATTCCAAGACCGGTGAAATCCGTCTCCAGCGTCTGCTCGAGGTCGTCGAACACGCCGAGGACTATTCCACCCAGATCCCGCTGGAACTGGCGCGCGACCGCAACCCGGACGCCAAGCTCGGCGACTTCATCGCCGACCCGCTGCCGCCGATGGACTTCGGCCGCATCGCCGCCCAGTCGGCCAAGCAGGTCATCGTGCAGAAGGTGCGCGAAGCCGAGCGTGACCGCCAGTACGACGAATACAAGGATCGTATCGGCGAGATCGTCAACGGCACGGTCAAGCGCGTCGAATACGGCAACGTCATCGTCGACCTCGGCCGCGGCGAAGGCATCATCCGCCGCGACGAGATGATCCCGCGCGAGAACATGCGCTACGGCGACCGCGTCCGCGCCTTCGTCTACGACGTGCGCCGCGAACAGCGCGGCCCGCAGATCTTCCTGTCGCGTACCCATCCGCAGTTCATGGTGAAGCTCTTCACCATGGAAGTTCCGGAAATCTACGACGGCATCATCCAGATCAAGTCGGTTGCCCGTGACCCGGGTTCGCGCGCCAAGATCGCCGTCATCTCGAACGACTCGTCCATCGATCCGGTCGGCGCCTGCGTCGGTATGCGCGGCTCGCGCGTCCAGGCCGTCGTCGGCGAGCTTCAGGGCGAGAAGATCGACATCATTCCGTGGTCGCAGGACCCGGCCTCGTTCATCGTCAACGCCCTGCAGCCGGCGGAAGTCGCCAAGGTCGTTCTCGATGAGGATGCCGAGCGCATCGAAGTGGTCGTTCCGGACGAGCAGCTCTCGCTCGCCATCGGCCGCCGCGGTCAGAACGTGCGCCTCGCCTCGCAGCTCACCGGCTGGGATATCGACATCCTGACGGAAGCCGAAGAGTCCGAGCGCCGCCAGAAGGAATTCAACGAGCGCACCAACCTCTTCATGGAATCGCTCGACGTCGACGAGATGGTCGGCCAGGTTCTGGCCTCCGAGGGCTTCGCGGCCGTCGAGGAGCTTGCCTATGTCGATCTCGACGAAATCGCCTCCATCGACGGTTTCGACGAAGACACGGCCCAGGAAATCCAGACCCGCGCCCGCGAATATCTCGACCGCATCGAGGCCGAGATGGACGCCAAGCGCAAGGAACTCGGCGTTGCCGACGAACTGCGCCAGATCAACGGCATCACGGGCCAGATGCTCGTCGCGCTCGGCGAGGACGGCATCAAGACGATCGAGGACTTCGCCGGCTGCGCCGCCGACGACCTCGTCGGCTGGTCCGAACGCAAGGACGGCGAGACGAAGAAGTTCGAGGGCCTGTTCTCGAAGTTCGAGCTTTCCCGCGCCGAGGCCGAAGCCATGATCGTGCAGGCCCGTCTGGCGGCCGGCTGGATCACGGAAGAGGATCTGGCAAACGAAGAAGAGCCGGCTGTCGAAGGCGGCGAAGAGGACGCCTGATCGGCGTCCTTACGGTTGAGCATGTCGCCCGCTGATTTGCACGGCGGTTTGCGTTGGCAAGAGCGGAAACCTATATGGGCAAGAAGGACGACGGCGTGAACGACCGCATGTGCATCGTGACACGCGAAAAAGGCGAGGCGGACGATCTGATCCGCTTCGTCGCAGGTCCCGACGGCAGCGTCGTGCCGGACCTGAAGCGTGAACTCCCCGGACGCGGATGCTGGGTAAAGGCGGAACGGGCGATCGTCGACAAGGCGGTTGCCAGAAAGCTTTTCGGGCGTGCGTTGAAGGCGGAGGCCAAGGCCGGACCGGAACTCGGCGCCGAGGTGGACAGGCTCATGGCGGCCCAGCTCGGCGGCATGATGAATATGGCGCGCAAGGCCGGCCAGTTCATCACGGGCGCCTCGAAAGTCGATCAGGCCGTGCGTGCCCTGGCCGCTCTTGCGGTCTTCCACGCGACGGACGCGGCGGCGGACGGCGTCAGGAAAATAGACCAGGCGCGGAAGGCTGCAAGCTTCCTCACCGAGGACGAAATGGAAATACCCTCCTTCAAGCTCTTCTCCGAGGGCGAATTGGAGGGCCTTTTGGGTCAGAATGCTTTTATCCATGCCGCAGCGCTTGCAGGGCAGGCGGGTGAGGGTGTAGTGAAGCGCGCAATCATGCTCGAAAAATACCGGGGCGACGCCCGGGTGGGAGCACATGGCGGCGCTGGCCAGCCAAACCAATGACGCGGTCACCGGCTCTCCGCCGGCCGAAATCGCATTGGATGTACACATTTGAACGACAGGGTCCGATCCGCATCCGGCCCTGATCTTAGGAACGGAACGGAATGACCGACAACGAAGACGACAAGACGATCAGCGTGGCTGGCAAGAAGACCCTGAGCCTGAAGCCCTCGGGGGTTCAGCAGGGAACCGTTCGCCAGGACATGGGTCGTGGCCGGACGAAGGCCGTCGTGGTCGAGACCCGCACGAAGCGCCATTTCAGCCGCCCGGGTGAAGAACGCCAGGCAGCGGCGCCCGTCGCGCCCGTGCAGCGCCAGCCGGAGCCGCAGCAGACGCGCCCCGCGCCGCAGCCCGCGCGCCCCATGCAGCAGCAGCCCTCGCGCCAGGCCGAGCAGAGCCGTCCGCGCGGCGTTGTCCTGAACCAGCTCTCCCCTGACGAGGTCGAGGCCCGTCGTCGCGCGCTTGCCGAAGCGCAGATCCGCGACGCTGCCGAAGCCCGCCAGCGCGCCGAGGACGAGGCCCGCCGCAAGGTGGAAGAAGAAGCCCGTCGCGTCGTCGAGGAAGAAGCCCGCATCCAGCGCGAGAAGGAAGAGGCCGAGCGCCGCGCCGCCGAGGCTGCCGCACCGGCGCCCGTCGTAGAGGAAGAGGTTGCCGCGCAGCCCGTGGCCAACAAGCCTGCTGTTGCTGAAGCCCGCCCGCAGCCGACCCGCACGCCTGCTCCGGCTCCGGCATCCACGCCGGTCGCCGGTCGCGGCCGCCGCGAAACCGAAGAGGACGACGACAAGCGTCCGCGCGGCGGCGCGCCCGCCAATCGCGGCGCGGTCAAGCGTCCCGAGCCGGCCAAGGCTCCCGCCCGTCCGAAGGCCGACGACGGCCGCCGCCAGGGCAAGCTGACGCTGACCACGGCGTCGAGCGACGAGGACGGCGCACAGCGCGGTCGCTCGCTCTCGGCCATGCGTCGCCGCCAGGAGAAGTTCAAGCGCTCCATGATGCAGGAAACGCGCGAGAAGATTTCGCGCGAAGTCGTCCTGCCCGAGACCATCACCATTCAGGAACTGTCGCAGCGCATGTCCGAACGCGCCGTCGACGTCATCAAGTACCTGATGAAGGAAGGTCAGATGATGAAGCCCGGCGATCTGATCGACGCCGACCTGGCTGAACTCATCGCCGGCGAATTCGGCCATACCGTCAAGCGCGTTTCGGAATCCGACGTCGAAGAAGGCATCTTCAACGTTGCCGACGAAGAAGGCGATCAGGAATCCCGTCCGCCGGTCGTCACCGTCATGGGTCACGTCGACCACGGTAAGACCTCGCTGCTGGACTACATCCGTCGCAGCCGGGTGGCCGCGGGCGAAGCCGGCGGCATCACGCAGCATATCGGTGCCTACCACGTGGACACCCCGCGCGGCACCATCACCTTCCTGGACACCCCGGGTCACGAGGCCTTCACGGCCATGCGTGCCCGCGGTGCCAAGGCCACCGACATCGTCATCCTGGTCTGTGCGGCCGATGACGGCGTCATGCCCCAGACCAAGGAAGCCGTGCACCACGCCAAGGCGGCCGGTGTGCCCATCGTGGTGGCGGTCACCAAGATCGACAAGCCGACGGCAGACGCCCAGCGCGTTCGCACGCAGCTCCTCCAGCACGAGGTGTTCGTCGAATCCATGGGCGGTGAAACGCTCGACGTGGAAGTCTCGGCCAAGAACGGCACGAACCTCGACAAGCTGCTCGAAGCCATCCTGCTGCAGGCTGAAATCCTCGACCTTAAGGCCAACCCGAACCGCACGGCAGAGGGCGTCGTCGTCGAAGCCCAGCTCGACCGCGGCCGCGGTGCCGTCGCGACGGTTCTCGTGCAGACCGGTACGCTGAAGCCCGGCCAGATCCTGGTCGCCGGCGATCAGTGGGGCCGCGTGCGCGCGCTCGTCAACGACAAGGGCGAACACGTCAAGGAAGCCGGTCCCGCCATGCCGGTCGAGGTTCTCGGTCTTTCCGGTACGCCGGCCGCCGGCGACAAGTTCGCCGTCGTCGAGAACGAGAGCCGCGCCCGCGAGATCTCCGAGTACCGCCAGCGTCTCGCCCGCGAAAAGCAGGTGGCACGCCAGTCGGGTTCGCGCGGCTCGCTCGAGCAGATGATGAACCAGCTGCAGAATTCCGGTCTCAAGGAATTCCCGCTGCTCATCAAGGGCGACGTGCAGGGCTCGATCGAAGCCATTGCCGGCGCGCTCGAAAAGCTCGGCACGGACGAAGTGCGGGTGCGCATCGTGCATTCCGGCGCAGGCGCCATCACCGAGTCGGACATTTCGCTCGCCGAAGCGTCCAACGCCGCCATCATCGGCTTCAACGTCCGTGCGAACGCACAGGCCCGCTCGCTTGCCGAGCGCCAGGGCATCGAAATCCGCTACTACAACATCATCTACGATCTGGTGGATGACGTGAAGGCGGCCATGTCCGGTCTGCTCTCGCCCGAGCGCCGCGAAACCTTCCTCGGCTACGCCGAAATCCTCGAGGTGTTCAACATCACGAAGGTCGGCAAGGTCGCGGGTTGCCGCGTCACCGAAGGCAAGGTCGAGCGTGGCGTCGGCGTGCGCCTGGTTCGCGACAACGTCGTCATCCACGAAGGCAAGCTCAAGACGCTCAAGCGCTTCAAGGACGAAGTGTCGGAAGTCAATGTCGGCCAGGAATGCGGCATGGCCTTCGAGAGCTACGAAGACATCCGCGCGGGCGACCAGATCGAGTGCTTCCGCGTGGAGCATATCACGCGCACGCTGTAAGCGTTCGACGGATAGAGTATCGTGCGAGCGCCGGACCTTTTCGGCGCTCGCATTTTTTTGAAGGTGACGACCATGACCAGAGCAACATCCTCGGCGCCGTCGCAACGCATGCTGCGCGTGGGCGAGCAGGTGCGCGCGGCGATCACCCAGGTTCTCCAGCGCGGCGAAGTGCGCGACCCGCTTCTCGAAAAGACCGTGATTTCCATTTCGGAAGTGCGCATGTCGCCGGACCTGAAGCACGCCACGGCCTATGTGACGCCGCTCGGCGTCAAGGACCACGAGGCCGTGATCGAGGCGCTGAACCGCAATTCGAAGTTCATCCGCGGCCGCCTCGGCCCGCAACTGCGCCAGATGAAATACATGCCGGACGTGCGCTTCCGCGACGATACCAGCTTCGACAACTACAAGAAGATCGACGATCTCCTGCGCTCGCCGGAAGTCGCCCGCGATCTTTCCGCCGAAGACGGCGAAGACGATCAATAATCCAGGATACAGATGTCCAGACCCCGCAAACCCAAGGGCCGGCCGGTTTCCGGCTGGCTGATCCTCGACAAGCCGTTCGATTTCGGCTCGACCGAAGCCGTCTCCAAGATCAAGTGGCTGTTCAAGGCGCAGAAGGCCGGCCATGCCGGTACGCTCGACCCGCTGGCGTCCGGCATGCTGCCGATCGCGCTGGGCGATGCCACCAAGACCGTGCCCTATGTCATGGACGGGCGGAAGATCTATGAGTTCACCGTCACCTGGGGTGAGGAACGCACGACGGACGACCTCGAGGGCGAGGTGGTCCGCAGCGCCGACACACGCCCGACGGCCGACGCGATCAAGGCGATCCTCGGCGAATATACCGGCGTCATCCAGCAGATCCCGCCGCAGTTCTCCGCGATCAAGATCGACGGCGAACGGGCCTATGATCTTGCCCGCGAGGGCGAGACGGTCGAGATCCCCTCGCGCGAGGTGGAAATCCACCGCCTGACGCTGATCGGCTCGGACGAGAACACGGCCGCCTTCGAGGTCGAATGCGGCAAGGGCACCTATGTGCGCGCGCTCGCCCGCGATTTCGGCCGCCAGCTCGGCTGCTACGGCCATATCTCGGCGCTGCGCCGCACCTTCGTCGCGCCCTTCGGCGAGGACGACATGGTGCCGCTCGCCGACCTGACGGCGCTGGAAAAGATCGAGGACGACGCCGAGCGCCTTGCCGCCCTCGACGCCTTCCTGATCGACACCGGCGAAGCGCTCTCCAGCCTGCCGCAGATCGTCGTCAACGACGACCAGGCGCACCGCCTGCGCATGGGCAATCCGATCATCCTGCGCGGCCGCGATGCGCCGGTTTCCGCCGATGAGGCCTATGCCACGGCGCGCGGCAAGCTGGTCGCTATCGGCGAGATCGGCGGCGGCGAGTTCCGTCCGAAGCGGGTCTTTGCGGGCTAAAAATCAGGGGGCGGAACCATCCGCCCCTGACTTGATTTCACCACAAGCTGCGGGCTTTATGGGCCGGCGAGGTTCGCTCGAGGGGTGGGCCGGGCGGCGCTTGGCTGCCGTGTTGCGAAGGGTGAGGGGCTGGCTGTTGACGATGGCGCCGACTGACAGGACGGTGTCCGCCGGAGAAGCGGGCGCCGGGGGAAGCGGGAGAAGGTGCAGGGACCGGCCCTGCCCGCCGGCGGATGCACCATCCGGTCGCCTTCTATCTCGTCTGCCTCATCCTCGTCGTCGTCATTCCTGCCTTCCTCTTCTCCATTGTCGTGCTGAAGCGCACCAACGAGGCGCAGGAGCGCATCTTCGAATCCTTGCTGCGCACCTCCACCGGCGCCGTGAACCGGGCCGTGGAGCGCGAAATCTCGGGCATGTTCTCGACGCTGAACTTCCTGTCGACCTCGGACGGGTTGCTGAAGGGCGACTATGCGGCCCTGCACGGCCAGGCCACCAAGGCGCTGGAAGGCACGGACATCTATTTCATCGTCATCGACCAGTCGATGCGCCAGCTTATCAACACGCGCGTGCCCTATGGCGCGCCGCTGAGCACCACCTCCGAGCCGGTCTCGGCAGGCCTGGCGCTGGCGCGCGGCGAGCGCATGGTCTCCGATCTCTTCTTCGGCAAGACCGCACAGCAATGGGTGTTCAACGTCTACCTGCCGATGCGCCTGCCGAACGGCCAGCATGTGCTGCTGACCCTGACGAAGAACGCCGAGGCGCTGCGCCGCGCGGTCAATCCGGATGTCCTCTCGCCCGGCTGGAATGCCGCGGTGCTCGACACGCAGGGCACTGTCATCGTCTCGACCGACGAAAAGGAAAAGACGGGCAAGCCCTTCTTCCTGCGGGTCGTGCCCTCGCTCCGGCTTGGCGTCAGCACCATGCAGCAGGACAGAACGAACTATCAGGTCGTCACCGAATTCTCTTCGCTTGCCGGCTGGCGCATGATCGCCTGGGCGAAATCCTCCGATGTGCAGGCCCCGGCCGTTTCCTCCTTCCTGTGGCTGACGATCGGCGGGGCGGTCTTCGCGCTGCTTGCCGCCGTGAGCGCGGCCGGCATCGCCCGCGTTCTCTCGCGTGACGTGCGGCTGCTTGCCCAGGATGCGCGCCGCCTCGGCCAGGGGGAACGGGTCGCGCCCCGCTCCTATGCCATTTCCGAACTGGAGACCGTTTCGCATGCGCTCGCGGAAGCGGCCGATGCGCGGGTCAAGTCGGAAAACGAGGTGCGTTTCCTGATGCGCGAGGTGGCGCACCGCTCGAAGAACCAGCTGACCGTCATTCAGGCCATGCTGAACCAGTCGGCGGCGGGGGCGGAGAACGCCACGGATTTCGCCGAGACCTTCCGCAAGCGCGTGGCCGGCCTTGCCCGCTCCACGGACCTGATGATCGCCAACGCGACGCAGGGCATCAACCTCTTCGAGCTGGCGAAGAACCAGCTCAAACCCTTCACGCCCGACGATGCGGCGCGCGTGCGCATCGCCGGCCCCGCCGTGCTGCTCGACCCGCAGGCCTCCCAGACCCTCGGCATGGCCCTGCACGAGCTGTCGACCAATGCCACCAAATACGGCGCGCTCGCCAACGAGACGGGCATCGTCTCGCTGAGCTGGGTGGCCGCGGGCGAGGACCTGAACCTTGTCTGGCGCGAAAGCCGGGCGACGATCGACAAGGCGGCCATCGCCGCCAGCCGCAAGGGCTTCGGCAGCGTGGTGCTGGAGCGCATGCTGGGACTGGCGCTCGATGCGAAGCTCGATTTCATCGTGCATGACGACGGCATCGAATGGCGGGTGACGATCCCGCTGGCCCGCCTGCGCGACGAGGAGGCCCATCGGCCGGAAGGCGCGCCATGACGCGCCGGCCTTTCCATCATTTCAGGTGCATGTCATGACGCTTTTCTCGCGGACGATCCTGGCCGCCACGCTTCTTTCCGCCGCCCCGGCGCTTGCCGCCGAATGCCTCGTCGACGATCCGACGGGAACGCCGCTCAACGTGCGCGCCGCGCCGAACGGCGCGATCGTGACGACGCTGTCCAACGGCACGCGCGTCGAGGTGCTGGAGGAAACGAAGATCGGCAACAAGCGCTGGCTCTTCGTCGCGCGGCAGGGGGAACGGCTTGGCTGGATCTTCGGCGCCTATGTCGTCTGCCCGAAGGACGGCGATGCACGCGAGGCCGCGCCCGGCCAGCCGGCGGATCGGCGCTGACGGGCCGTTCAGGCGCTTGATGACGGCCCCTTCCATTTCGCCCGCTAATGGTTTATAGGCACCGCCAGCAATGCGGGCCTGCCCGCTTGCCTTCACGGCCATTGCTGGACGACATCCCGGCTTTTGGCGACTTTGGTTCTCCATTCATGAAAGGACATCTCGATGTCGATCACTGCTGAGCGCAAGGCTGCGCTGATCAAGGAATACGCCACCAACGAAGGCGACACCGGTTCTCCGGAAGTTCAGGTCGCGATCCTGACCGAGCGTATCAACAACCTGACCGGCCACTTCAAGGACCACAAGAAGGACAACCACTCGCGTCGTGGCCTTCTGACGCTGGTTTCCAGCCGCCGCTCGCTTCTTGACTACCTCAAGAAGAAGGACGAAGCCCGTTACAGCAAGCTGATTGCTGCTCTCGGCATTCGCCGCTAATCCTTTCGGCGGGCGTTCCTTGCGAACGCCCGCCGCTTTCTTTTGCGGAAGAAAATTCCGCCGTACCGTTTAGCCAGTGCCGGTTGAGGCCGCCTCGCGAAACGGGATTTTCCAGCAGGCCGGATGGGCCGGTCCTGCGGAACCAACCGATGACCTGTCATGGGGCAGGATTGCAGGATGCTTCAGGCGCGCGCCTGTCGTCGGCCAGGCTGAAAAGCCGTAAGACGCGACGATCGCGAGCCCTTTCCGGAAGCCTCCCGTTGTCTTGCCCATGATGCGTCACGAACGCGGATAGACCACCTGCGCCTTTTCGGGCGGCGGTGCGCGTATCTGCCAAGAAGGACAAGACATGTTCGATACCCATACGGTTGAAATCGAATGGGCGGGCCGTCCGCTCAAGCTGGAAACCGGCAAGATCGCCCGTCAGGCTGACGGCGCGGTTCTGGCGACCTACGGCGAAACCGTCGTTCTCGCGACCGTCGTTTCCGCCAAGGCCCCCAAGCCGGGCCAGGACTTCTTCCCCCTGACCGTCGACTACATCGAGAAGACCTATGCCGCCGGCAAGATCCCCGGCAGCTTCTTCAAGCGTGAAGGCCGTCCCAGCGAGCTGGAGACCCTGACCAGCCGCCTGATCGACCGTCCGATCCGTCCGCTGTTCCCCGAAGGCTACAAGAACGACACGCAGGTCGTCGTCACGGTCGTCCAGCATGATCTCGAAAACGATCCCGACGTCCTGTCGATGGTTGCCGCTTCGGCTGCGCTCACGATCTCCGGCGTTCCCTTCATGGGCCCGGTCGGCGGCGCGCGCGTCGGCTACATCAACGGCGAATACGTCCTGAACCCGCATCTGGACGAGATGGACGAGTCGGTTCTCGACCTCGTCGTCGCCGGCACGCAGGACGCCGTCCTGATGGTCGAATCCGAAGCCAAGGAACTGAACGAAGACGTCATGCTCGGCGCCGTCATGTTCGGCCACAAGGGCTTCCAGCCGGTCATCGACGCGATCATCAAGCTCGCTGAAGTGGCTGCCAAGGAACCGCGCGACTTCACGCCGGAAGATCATTCCGAACTCGAAGCCGAAATGCTCGGCATCGCAGAAACCGAACTCCGCGCTGCCTACAAGATCACCCAGAAGGCCGATCGCTACGCTGCCGTCGACGCCGTCAAGGCCAAGGTCAAGGCACACTTCCTGCCGGAAGGCGTCGAGCCGAAGTACAGCGCCGAAGTCATCGGCGCCGTCTTCAAGCACCTGCAGGCCAAGATCGTTCGCTGGAACATCCTCGACACCAAGAGCCGCATCGACGGCCGCGATCTCGAAACCGTTCGCGCCATCGTTTCGGAAGTCGGCGTGCTGCCGCGCGCCCACGGCTCCTCGCTGTTCACCCGCGGCGAGACCCAGGCCCTGGTGGCCGCGACCCTGGGCACCGAGCGTGACGCCCAGGTGATCGACGCCCTGGCTGGCGAGTACAGCGAGCGCTTCATGCTGCACTACAACATGCCTCCCTTCGCCACCGGCGAAACCGGTCGCGTGGGCAGCCCCAAGCGCCGCGAGATCGGTCACGGCCGTCTGGCCAAGCGCGCCCTGGTGGCCGTGCTGCCGAACAAGGAAGACTTCCCCTACTCGATCCGCGTGGTCTCCGAGATCACCGAGTCCAACGGTTCGTCGTCCATGGCTTCGGTCTGCGGCGGCTGCCTGTCGCTGATGGACGCCGGCGTGCCCCTGAAGGCCCATGTGGCCGGCATCGCCATGGGTCTGATCAAGGACGGCAACCGTTTCGCCGTGCTGACCGACATCCTGGGTGACGAAGATCACCTGGGCGATATGGACTTCAAGGTGGCCGGTTCCACCACCGGCATCACCGCCCTGCAGATGGACATCAAGATCCAGGGCATCACCAAGGAAATCATGCAGGTCGCCCTGGCCCAGGCCAAGGAAGCCCGCATGCACATCCTGGGTGTGATGGCCCACGCCATCTCCGAAGGCCGCAGCCAGCTCGGCGAATTCGCACCGCGCATCGAAGTCATGAACATCCCGGTCGACAAGATCCGTGAAGTCATCGGCACGGGCGGCAAGGTCATCCGCGAAATCGTCGAGAAGACCGGCGCCAAGATCAACATCGAAGACGACGGCACGATCAAGATCGCGTCCTCGTCCGGCAAGGAGATCGAAGCGGCCCGCAAGTGGATCCACTCCATCGTCGCGGAACCGGAAGTCGGCCAGATCTACGAAGGCACGGTCGTCAAGACCGCCGACTTCGGCGCCTTCGTCAACTTCTTCGGCCCGCGCGACGGCCTCGTGCACATCTCGCAGCTCGCTCAGGAGCGCGTTGCCAAGACCTCCGACGTCGTCAAGGAAGGCGACAAGGTCTGGGTCAAGCTGATGGGCTTCGACGAGCGCGGCAAGGTTCGCCTCTCCATGAAGGTCGTCGATCAGGCGACCGGCAAGGAAATCGCCGCCGACAAGAAGGGCGACGGCGAAGCTGCCGAGTAATCGCAAGACAATGCATGAAGGGGGCGCGGAGCGGCACGTTCCGCGCCCTTTTCTTTTCCTGGACCAATCACCCGCCGAAAGCCGACCATGACCCGCGACGCCCTGAAAACCCTGTTCCATCCCTTTGCCTCCGGTACGCTCGGCATGCCGGGCGAGGGCGAGCGCTACCTGTTCCTCGGCGCGGAAGCCGGCCAGCGCCCGCCGGAAGGCTTCGGCGCGGCGCTCGAGGCCGTGCAGCCTCTGCGCTCGCTGTACCGCGGTCTGGAAGCCGTGCGCGCCCCCGTGAAGCCCGTCATCGAGGGCGAGGATTTCGACGGCGCGCTCATCCTGATGACCAAGCACAAGGGTGAGAACGAGAACCGCATCGCGGAAGCCCTCCGCCTCGTGCGCACGGGCGGCCTGATCGTCGTTGCCGGCGGCAAGGAAGACGGCGTGCAGTCCATGCGCAAGCGCCTTGACCAGCTCGGCCTGACAGGCGATTCCATGCCGAAGTACCATGGCCTCGCCATCTGGTTCGCCCGGCCGGAAGACCCGGCGGACGCGATCGCCAAGCTCGCGGCGAAGCCGGTGCGCATCGTCGGCCGCTTCACGGCTGCCCCCGGCATGTTCTCGCACGACCGTATCGACGAGGGCTCCGAACTGCTCGCCACCCGCATCCCCGAGGACTTCAACGGCCATGCCGCCGATTTCGGCGCGGGCTGGGGCTATCTCTCGGTCATGCTCGGCGGCCGCGCCCCGCAGGTGAAGGGCATCGACCTCTTCGAGGCGCATTACGAGGCGCTGGAAGCCGCCAGGGAGAACATGGCGGAGAACTGCCCGAATATCCCGGCGCGCTACTACTGGTTCGACCTGACGGCGGAAACGCCGCGCGACCACTATGACCTCATCGTCATGAACCCGCCCTTCCATGAAGGCCATGCCGCCGACCATTCGCTCGGCGCCGGCATGATCCGCATGGCGGCCAAATCGCTCAAGGCCGGCGGCCGTCTGCTGATGGTCGCCAATCGCGGCCTGCCCTACGAGCCGGTCCTGAAGGAAGCCTTCAAGGACAGCGGCGAGCTTTGCCGCAACGCCCGCTTCAAGGTGCTGTGGGGCCGGCGCTGATCGCTAGAGTTTGTCAGGGAAAAGTGGGAACCGGTTTCCCGAAAAGACAAACGAAAACAAAAGAATTTAGAGCATGTCTGGTTCAAGCTGAACCTGACATGCGCTAGCTTTTTGTTTTTACCGCATTATCCGACGCCGAAGCGGTCCCGTTTCGGCTGGAAATGCTCTATAGCGGCAGCGCGAAGCTCTGCTTGACCGTTTCGCTGGGCACGTCCGTCTTGACGGTCTGGATGCCGTTCCTGCGGGTGAGATGCGTCGACTGGAAGCGACGGTAGTCCTCGAGATCCGGGACGACGACGCGCAGCAGCGCGTCGCTCTCGCCGAGCATGATGTAGCACTCCACCACCTCCGGCAGCCGCTTCATGGCGGCGATGAAGTGTTCGATGGTCTCGGCATCCTGCGCCGTCAGCGAGATGCGCGCGAACATGGAGAGCTTGAGGCCCACCTTCGCCTGATCCACGACCGCGACATAGCGGCCGATGATGCCGGCCTCTTCCAGAAGCTTCACCCGGCGCAGGCACGGGGAGGGGGATAGGCCGACGCGCCTTGCCAGCTCGATGTTCTGCAGGCGGCCATCCTGCTGCAATTCGCGCAGGATGCGGCGATCGATCTCGTCGAGCTGCATTGAAATCCTCACAAACGTTCAAGCCATGCAGCGGCATGGGATGCCAAATTCTTCTTCATTGCTGGCATCTTCGCAACCCCGTTGCGCGCGGGGCGGCATAGGCTGCCATCGTTTGCAGGAGAGAGCAGGATGGATTGGACCTGGATACTGGCGGCGACGAGCTTCGCCTTCGCCATGGCCGGCACGCCGGGGCCGAACAACACGATGGTCACGGCCTCCGGCGCGAATTACGGCTTCCGGCGCACGCTGCCCGTCGCCACCGGCATGGGCATCGGCGTCGCGGTCATCATCTTTACTGTGGCGGCGGCCGGCGGCGCGGTCCTCTCGGAACCGCGCGTGCATCTGGCGCTGAAATGGATCGGCGTCGCCTATCTGCTCTGGCTCGCCTGGCGCATCGCCACGGCGCCTGTTGGCCTTGCGGTGGAGCGCGGCCGCGCGCGACCCTTCACCTTCATCGAGGGCGCGCTGCTGCAACTCGTCAATCCGAAGCTCTGGGTGATGGTCGCGGGCGCCGTCGTCACCTATGGCGGCGGGGCGGCGGGCGATGTCTTCGTACCTGCCGCCTTTGCCGTCATCTTCGGCGGGGCGACGCTGGTGAGCACGCTCGCCTGGGCCGGCGTCGGCGTGGGCGCTGCGCGGTTCATCACGCGAAAGGAGAGCCTCAAGCTGTTCAATCGCGCCATGGCGCTGCTTCTGGTGCTGTCGCTCGTGCCCGTCCTTTTCGAATAGGCCGATTTGCCATTTTGCCGAAACAGGTCCACCATCGCCGGATCGTCCTCGTTCAGGAGACCCGCAATGGCTTTTGGACCTGCAAGGCCGCCCATGATGGAAGATGTGGCGGAGGTCATCGCAAAGGATGTGAAGGAAGCGGAGGGGCATACGCCGACCTCCGAAGTGCCGCTCGCCTTCTTGAAGCGCGGCGCGGACGGCAAGCCGCTTGAAATGAACCCCAGGGTGCGTCTGCTGCTGCTCGGCGTGCTTGCCGCCGTGATCCTGCTCGTCGCCGTTCTGACGGTGCTGTGAGCGAAAGAAAACGGCGCGAAGCTGAAAACTTCGCGCCGCAATTTGTTTATTCGCTGTCCGCTTTCGCCAGTCGCTCCAGCGTCGGCATGGAGGTGATGTTGTAGCCGGCATCCACATAGTGGATTTCGCCGGTGACGCCGCTCGACATGTCGGAGAGCAGGTAGAGCGCCGAATTGCCGACGTCCTCGATGGTGACGGTGCGGCGCAGCGGCGCGTTCTTCTGCTGCCAGGACAGCATGGCGCGGGCGTCCGAAATGCCGGCGCCGGCCAGCGTGCGGATCGGACCGGCGGAGATCGCGTTGACGCGGATGCCCTGCGGGCCGTAATCGCCGGCGAGGTAACGCACGGACGCTTCAAGCGCGGCCTTGGCGACGCCCATGACGTTGTAGTTCGGCATGATGCGAACCGAGCCGCCATAGGTGAGCGTCAGCAGCGAACCGCCGTCCGTCATGATCTCCGCGGCGCGCTTGGCGATCTCCGTGAAGGAGAAGCAGGAGATCACCATGGTGCGCGAGAAGTTGTCGCGCGAGGTGTCGGCATAAAGGCCCTTGAGCTCGTTCTTGTCGGAGAAGCCGATGGCGTGCACGACGAAATCGAGCTTGCCCCACTTTTCCTTGATCGCGTCGATCGTCGCATCGACCGAGGCGATGTCCTCGACGTCGCAGGGGATGACGAAATCCGAGCCGAGTTCGGCGGCAAGCGGCTTCACGCGCTTGCCGAGCGCTTCGCCCTGGTAGGTGAAGGCGAGTTCGGCGCCGGCGCCGGCAAGCTTCTGTGCGATGCCCCAGGCGATAGAGTGGTTGTTCGCGACCCCCATGATGAGGCCGCGCTTGCCGTTCATGATCCCCGTCATTGACGTCATCCGTTGTGGCGCTGGAAGACCAGCGTGGCGTTCGTGCCGCCGAAGCCGAAGGAGTTGGAAAGAACCGTGTCGATCTTGGCATTGTCGATGCGCTTGCGCACGATCGGAACGCCATCGAATTCGGGGTCCAGTTCGGTGATATGGGCGCTTTCGCCGATGAAGCCGGCCTGCATCATCAGGAGGCCGTAGATCGATTCCTGCACGCCGGCGGCGCCGAGCGAATGGCCGGTCAGCGACTTGGTCGACTGGATGTGCGGGATCTTGTCGCCGAAGACTTCGCGGATCGCGCCGATTTCCTTCGAGTCGCCGACGGGCGTCGAGGTGCCGTGCGTGTTGATGTAGTCGACGTCGCCCTTCACGGTGGACAGGGCCTGGCGCATGCAGCGCATCGCGCCTTCACCCGACGGGGCAACCATGTCGTAGCCGTCGGAGGTCGCGCCGTAGCCGACGATCTCGGCATAGATCTTCGCGCCGCGGGCCTTGGCGTGCTCGAGCTCTTCAAGAACCAGAACGCCCGCGCCGCCGGCGATGACGAAGCCGTCGCGGCTGATATCATAGGCGCGCGAGGCGGTGGAGGGTGTGTCGTTGTACTTGGAGGACATGGCGCCCATGGCGTCGAAGAGGTTCGACATGGTCCAGTCGAGGTCTTCGTGGCCGCCGGCGAACATGATGTCCTGCTTGCCCCACTGGATCATTTCCGCGGCATTGCCGATGCAATGCGCGGAGGTCGAGCAGGCCGACGAGATCGAGTAGTTGACGCCGTGGATCTTGAACCAGGTGGCAAGCGTCGCCGAAGCCGTCGAGGACATCGCCTTCGGCACGGCGAAGGGGCCGATGCGCTTGGGCGAATTGTTCTTGATGGTGATCTCGGCCGCCTCGATGAGCGTGCGGGTGGACGGACCGCCCGAGCCCATGATGATGCCGGCGCGCGGATTGGCGGCGTATTCGGACTCTTCAAGGCCGGAATCGGCGATCGCCTGCTTCATGGCGACGTGGTTCCATGCGCCGCCCTGCGAAAGGAAGCGGGCCGCACGGCGATCGACGAGCTCGGTCGTATCGATGTTGGGAGAGCCCCAGACCTGGCACTTGAAGCCGTGGTCGGCGAAATCCTGCGAGAAGCTGATGCCCGAACGCGCGTCGCGCAGCGAGGCCGTCACTTCGTCCGCGTTGTTCCCGATGGAGGATACGATCCCCAGACCCGTGACAACTACCCGTCTCATATTCCTGACCTTTTCTTGAACGTCTCGTGGAGAGGGCGGCGGGCCGCCCTCCAAAGGCTCTAAGCCTTAGGCTTCCTTGTCCTTCGACAGGCCGACGCGCAGGTCGGTCGCCTGATAGATGGTCTCGCCATCGGCCTTCAGCCAGCCGTCGGCCGTGCCGAGCACGAGGCGGCCGCGCATCACGCGCTTGAAGTCGATGCCGTATTCGAGGAGCTTCGTGTGGGGGCGGACCATGCCCTTGAACTTCACTTCGCCGGTGGAGAGCGCCATGCCGCGGCCGGGCTCGCCGAGCCAGCCGAGGAAGAAGCCGGTGAGCTGCCACATGCCGTCGAGGCCGAGGCAGCCCGGCATGATCGGGTTGCCCTGGAAGTGGCAGGGGAAGTACCAGTCGTCGGGCTTCACGTCGTATTCGGCGCGGATATAGCCCTTGTCGAAGGCGCCGCCCGTTTCGGAAATGTCGGTGATGCGGTGGACCATCAGCATCGGCGGCAGAGGAAGCTGCGCATTGCCGGGGCCGAACAGTTCGCCGCGGCCGCAGGTCAGAATTTCCTCATAGTTGTAGCTGGATTGCCTGGTCGTCATCGAATGTCTCATCCCGGTCTTGAAGAACGCTTGCTCTGCGTCCGTTTTAGAGGAGGAGCGGTGCGAATTGAAGCGCCTCCTCCCCTCCCTTTTTATCGCCGCACCCGGCATGGGCGAGACGTTATTTCAGCAGTCCGCATACATGATGCTCGCCGTGACAGCCAGCGTAAATTGCCGTGACGGGGGCGAAGGCCCCGGTTTTCGGCATGTCGGACGCCCTCACGCCGTCGCAATCCTATTGAATCCCGGCAACGCTAAAGTTATATCGAAAGCTCAAGATTATTGTTCAAGGCCAGACAAGCGGATCGCTCGCCCATGAAGCATGTAAACGAGTTGCCCATCGAAGAGCGCCTGCGCCACTCCGGCCTGCGCCCGACGCGCCAGCGCGTGGCACTCGCCGACCTGCTTTTCGCCAAGGGCGACCGGCATCTGACGGTGGAGGAACTGCACGAGGAAGCCGTCACCGCCGGCGTGCCCGTTTCGCTCGCGACCGTCTACAACACGCTGCACCAGTTCACCGAGGCCGGCCTCATCCGGGTTCTCGCGGTCGAAAGCGCCAAGACCTATTTCGACACCAACATCTCCGACCACCACCACTTCTTCGTGGAGGGCGAGAACCACGTGCTCGATATTCCCGTCAGCAATATCGAGATCGGCAACCTGCCGGAACCGCCCGCCGGCATGGAGATCGCGCATGTCGACGTGATCATCCGCCTGCGCCCCTGCAAGGACTGATCGTCCTCACATCACATCGTCGGGATGCCGTCCGGGCCGCGGCTTGTAGATCGGGAAGCGCCAGCCGAAGCGCAGCGCCCCGCCGCGCACGATGAAGGCCGCGCCCATGCCGATGGCCGATGCCACCCAGAGCGGCGTGCCGGCGACCGTCGCCGCCGTGAAGCCCGCAGCCCCGATCAGCGCCGCCGTCACATAGACCTCCGGCCGCAGCAGCACGGAGGGCTCGTTGGCCAGGAGGTCGCGGATGATGCCGCCGAAGCTGGCGGTGAGGACGCCGGTGGTGATCGCCACCGTCGGCGAGCCCGTCGCCGCATAGCCCTTGGCCGCCCCCATCACGCAATAGGCCGAAACGCCCATGGCATCGAGCCAGAGCAGCAGGCGGTAACGCGATTCGATGCGGTGGGCGAGCATGAAGACGACAAGCGCGACGGCGACGCAGACGATGAGATAGGTCGGGTTCACCACCCAGAAGACGGGCGTCGCGCCGAGGATGACGTCGCGGAACGTGCCGCCGCCGATGCCCGTCGCCGCCGCCAGGAACAGGAAGCCGATGATGTCGAGCTGCTTGCGCGAGGCCGACAGCGCGCCAGTCGCGGCAAACACCGCAACGCCGGTATAGTCGAGCAGTTCCAGGATCGGCACGTCTTCCCCCTCTTTGCGAGCTAAGCCTCGCGACAGCTTTGCCGCAGTAGAGTGCGCGCGCCGGCAGAATCACGCTGCGCGCGGCTCTGCCGCATAATGACCGAATCGCCTGCCATGGAAAGGTTTGAGAGATGGCCATCCGCATGAGTTTCCTCGCGCTCGTCTCCGCCGCCCTCGTTTCGGCTGCCGCGCCCGTGCGTGCCGCCGAGATCGTGCCCGATGCGCTGGCCGCGGTTCAGGCGGAGGTCGCCGGTCGCTGCAAGACGGCGCTCTATGGCGAGGACTTCGCCGACACCGTCGATTTCAACAATGACAAGCTGGTCGATGCGATCTTCAATCTCGGCGCGGTGAACTGCGACGGCGTGCCCGGCGGCCTGTGCGGCGATGTCGGCTGCCCGCATGAATTCTACATCCGCGTCGCCGAAGGCGGCTATTTCCTCGCCGCCAATGCCGACCTCTACGGCTACAGCATGAAGAAGCGCTTCGGCAACATGGTGCTGGAACTGAAGGCGAATGCCGCAAGCTGCGGCCGCGATGACGACGAATACTGCACCATGACGATCCGCGTGCGGAACACCCGCTTCGAGACGATCTCGAAGAAGTAGCCTATTGCGGGAAGAAAGCGTGCGTGCGGCCCGCAAGATACGAGAAGAGCAGCCCCGTCCATTCGCGTAGCGCCGTCGTCATCAGCTGGCTGTTGGCTGAGGGCTGCGTGAAGTCGAGCCCAAGGCTCGCCTTGCCGGTCGTGCGATAGTCCGTCGGCCAGGGCAGGACCTCCAGGCCGAGCTTGCGGAAGAGCCCGACCGAGCGCGGCATGTGGAAGGCGGAGGTCACCAGCAGGCAGCCTTCGAGACCGTTTTCCTTCAGCAGCGCCTGCGTGTTCCCGGCATTTTCGAAGGTGTCGCGCGATTGCGTCTCGCGGATCACCCGTGTTGCCGGAACGCCGAAGGCTTCGAAGAACCGCGTGCCGACCACGGCGTCGCCCTCATAGGCGCCGCTGAACGAGCCGTCGCCGCCGGAAATCAGGATGCGCGCCTCGGGGAATTGCCGCGCGAGCCGCAAGGTTTCGACGAAGCGGTCGCCGGCCTGGGTCATCTCGAAGCCGCCGCGCGCCGCGATGATCTCGGACTCGAAGCCGCCACCGAGCGTGATGATGCAGGAAGGCCCGCCCGCGGGCAGGTCTGCGCGCGCGATCCGGTCCTCCAGCGTCTGTAGCAGCACGGCGCCGGTCGAGGTGAAGAGCGTCAGGAAGAGCACGAGCGCTGCTGCGAGGCTCGCTATGGCACGCAGGTGGTTCCATTTCAAAAGCCCCGCCAGCAGGCCGGCGAGGAGGAGGATGAGGGCGAGCGAGAGCGGCTGGGCGAGAAGCCAGAAGATCTTCGAGATGTAGAAGGTCACGCGCCGCTCACCCTGCCTTTGCCGTCACGCCCGGGCGGGTGCCGGGGCTGCCGCCTTGCCGCGTCGCAGATAGAGGATGCCCACGGCGAGCGCAATGCCGGCGGCCAGAACCGCGATGGCGATGAGCGGGCGATAGGCGATCCAGGCAATCGCGATGATTGCCGGGCCGAGCAGCAGCGTGAAGATGAGCGCGATGGCCGACGTGCCGAAACGCACGATGGAGCCGACGAACGGCACGACGTCGGCGATCACCCCGAGGATGGAGAAGATCGAGGCGAAGCCGACGAAGAGGCCGACAAGGCCGCCGATGCGCACCGCCCAGGTGATGATGGTGTTCTCGCTCTGCGCCGCGTCGAACATGGCCGCCGCATCGGTAATGCCGGCGTCGCTGAGGAAAAGTTCGCGCCCGTTCGACGTTTTGTAGGGCGTCAGGCCCGTGCCGTGCTGGGCGGCGATGAAGCTCGCCTCGGCAATGTCCGAGCGCTCGAAATGGATGCGGATGTCGCCGACCTGCGGGTCCTGCGGATTGAAGGAGAAGACGGCCTGGCCCCCGATGGTCGAGACCGGCTTGCCGAGGCTCACGGCCTCGCCGAGACGGTTCGCCTCGATGGCGGTGAGCGGAACGGGACGTTCCTCGCCGAGCCTTGCCACCGCTTCGCCATCCACGCTGAAGGCGCCGATCGTCGCCGAAGGCACCGCAAAGCGCTCATCGTCGATGGGCTTTTGCGGATTGTCGTGACCCGACTGGCGGAAGCTGCCGGAGCTGATTTCGCGGCGGTTCCATTCCTTGTGGTAGGAATAGGTGGTCACGGTCTCCTCGCTGCCGCCGAGCTGCTTCTTCGTCTCGGATTTCGAGGTCTCCACCCACTGGTACATCTCGACGATGCGCTCCAGCCCGGCCGCGCCTTCCGCGGAAACGCCGAGCACGTTGTCCTCCGGCACGCCGACCGGCTTCACCGGCCCGGAAATGTGCACGAGCTTGCCGTCGTTGGCGGGATCGATGCTGCCGTTCTCGACGGAAACGACGAGCCCTGCGCCTTCGACCAGCGCGCGGTAGGTCTTCACCGACCGCCCCTCGTTCCAGAAAAGAAGCCAGATGCAGCCGATCAGAAGGATGAAGCCGACCAGGATCTTGATCAGCGCGCCCTTCAGCCTGGAAAACCAGGATGTGGTCGTCGTTTCCGTAAAGCTCATGATGTCCCCCGACAAAGCTGGCGTCGTGCGAAAGACGCCTGAAGAAGCATGCTTATTCGCGGTCTCTGAAGCGCGCAAGCACGGAACATCCGGCCTGGCTGTCCGTTTCCCGCTGACGAGAGAAAAGGGAGCGCTTCCATGACCGACGAACGTGAAGACCGCATCCGCAACCGCGCCTACGAACTCTGGCAGCGGGACGGCGCGCCCGAAGGCAAGCCGGACGACCACTGGTATCAGGCCGAGCGCGAAATCGACCAGGGCGATGGCGAGATCGGGCCGGATGACGAGCCCAATCTCGGTGCGCTGCGCGAAGCTGCCCGCCAGCACAATGATACCTTCATCGTGAAGACGGACCTCGAAGACGCGGACCAGCGCGAGGCTGCGCCCGGCATGCGCGAGCAGCCCTAGGCATCGGGCGGTCGGCTGGAGAGTTTGATGTCTATTCCGTTTCCGCCTGTACAAAACCCGGCGCGGCACGAACACTGCCCCCAGGTGATTCGGGGGATGCGATGAAGGTTTTCCTGGCGGCCGCGCTGATGGCAGCGTCTTACGGGCTCTACGCTCCCTGCGCTGCGGCGGGCGACCTGATCGATGAAGTGCGGCTCGGTGCGAGCGGCGTCATCGCCGGCAAGGCCGCGAAGGACAAGGGCGTCGTCGGCTCGGCCGAAGTCTTCATCGCCCCATTCCACTCCTCGCAGACCGGCGTCGCCAAGGTCCTGCTGGAGCCGCGCGTTCAGGTCGGTGTCTCGGGCGGGGCGGATGCGACCGACCAGGCCTATCTCGGCCTCAACTGGCACCTGCCGATCACGGAAACCTTCTTCGCGGAAGTCGGCGCCGGCGGAACGGTGCACAACGGCAATCTCGACAGCGGCACCGGCCCGTTGCTCGGCTGCCGCTTCCTGTTCCGCGAACACGCGGCCCTCGGCATGCAGGTCAGCGAAAAGGTCCGCGTCATGGCGACCGTCGACCACTCCTCCAATGCCGGCCTGTGCGACGGCCCCAACGACGGCCTCACCCATGCCGGCCTCGCCGTGGGTGTGAAGTTCTGAATTATCTGAATTGGTTGGCGTGCGGGCCGGATACGGCTCGCCTCGACGCTTGAACGTTTCGGTGGCGGTCGCAGAAATGCGCCTTTACGTGCGTCAGATTCGAATTCTTAACAGGGAAGATTTGGTGGAGGTAAGCGGGATCGAACCGCTGACCTCTTGCATGCCATGCAAGCGCTCTCCCAGCTGAGCTATACCCCCGTATCGGGTCCGGCAAGGCCGGTTTCCGGGAACCGAAGCGGCGTTGCCGTCCGGTGTGGCGGCTTATTACTTCCGGGTTTCGGAGATAGCAAGCCGAAAAATGAAAACCGGCCGATTTTTTTAAAACCGGCCGGTTTATCAAGGTCTTACGCTTCGTCTTCGTCGCCCGTGACGCCGATGAGGCCGCTCATGTCGTCATCGTCGTCGTCTTCGTCCTGTTCCAGGAACGTGTCGTCGTCGTCGCCGTCGATCTCGACGTCGTCGTCCCCGAGATCCGGCAGGTCGTCGCCGCCTGCTGCATCCTCGTCGGCGTCCTCGAGCGAGACGAGTTCGACTTCCGTGTTCTCCGTATCGACTTCGTTGACGTCCTCGTCCTCATCCTTTTCCAGGACGGCCGCCGCAGACGTTTCCTCGAAGAAGGAGAGCGGGTAGGACTTGCCCGTATAGGGCGAAACGATCGGGTCGCGGTTCAGGTCGTAGAACTTCTTGCCCGTTTCCGGGTCGATGCGTTTGGTGCCGAGTTCCGGTTTTGCCACTGTCAAAGCCTCTCAGGTGCCGTTTCTTGCCGGCGGGGCCGGTGTTTCCGGCGCGTTGAAGGGGAAAATGATTAGCCGGTCCCCATAATCGTCTTGCGCTATCCTGTCAAAGCCAAACTTCGGGAAGCCTGCCGTCAGCCTTCTGTCGAATGTTTGCAAGACGGGATGATGACGCTTTAAATCGTTTGTGATAGCAAGCCCGCACGCTCCCGGGGCGATCCCGCCGGGGAGCCGTGGATCTACAAGGAAGACGCCCATGTCGCACGGCGCCAGTGCCCGGCCCGCAACCGCCCGCAAATCCTCCGGCCTTTCCGGAACCGTCCGCATTCCCGGCGACAAGTCGATTTCCCACCGGTCCTTCATGTTCGGCGGCCTTGCGAGCGGCCAGACGCGCATCACGGGCCTGCTCGAGGGCGAGGACGTCATCAACACGGGCAAGGCCATGCAGGCCATGGGCGCCAGGATCCGCAAGGACGGCGACACCTGGATCATCGACGGCGTCGGCAACGGCGCGCTGCTGGCGCCCGAGGCGCCGCTCGATTTCGGCAATGCCGGCACCGGCTGCCGCCTGACCATGGGCCTCGTCGGCGTCTACGATTTCGATTCCACCTTCATCGGCGATGCTTCTCTGACCAAGCGCCCGATGGGCCGTGTGCTCAATCCGCTGCGCGAAATGGGCGTACAGGTGACCTCCGCCGAGGGCGACCGACTGCCGGTGACGCTGCGTGGGCCGAAGACGCCGACGCCGATCACCTATCGCGTGCCGATGGCGTCCGCGCAGGTGAAGTCCGCCGTGCTGCTCGCCGGTCTCAACACGCCCGGCATCACCACCGTCATCGAGCCGGTAATGACCCGCGACCACACTGAAAAGATGCTGCAGGGCTTTGGCGCGAACCTCACCGTCGATACCGATGCCGACGGCGTGCGCACCATCCGGCTCGAAGGCCGCGGCAAGTTGACCGGCCAGGTCATCGATGTGCCGGGCGATCCGTCCTCGACGGCCTTCCCGCTGGTCGCCGCCCTCCTCGTGCCGGGCTCCGACGTCACCATTCTCAACGTGCTGATGAACCCGACACGCACCGGCCTCATCCTGACGCTGCAGGACATGGGCGCCGATATCGAGATCATCAATCCGCGCCTTGCCGGCGGCGAGGACATGGCGGACCTGCGGGTGCGCTCCTCGGCGCTGAAGGGCGTCACGGTGCCGGAAGACCGCGCGCCGTCGATGATCGACGAATATCCGGTTCTCGCCGTCGCCGCCGCCTTCGCCGAGGGCACGACGGTCATGAACGGCCTTGAGGAACTGCGCGTGAAGGAAAGCGATCGTCTCTCGGCCGTCGCCAATGGCCTCAAGCTCAACGGCGTCGATTGCGACGAGGGCGAAGCCTCGCTCGTCGTGCGCGGCCGTCCGGACGGCAAGGGCCTCGGCAATGCCGCCGGCGCGGCTGTCGCGACCTATCTCGATCACCGTATCGCCATGAGCTTCCTCGTCATGGGCCTCGTCTCGGAAAACCCCGTCACGGTGGACGACGCCACGATGATCGCCACGAGTTTCCCGGAATTCATGGACCTGATGACCGGCCTCGGCGCGAAGATCGAGCTGCACGACACGAAGGCCGCCTGATGACCTTCACCATTGCCATCGACGGTCCCGCCGCCGCCGGCAAGGGCACGCTGTCGCGCCGCATCGCGGAAGACTACGGTTTCCATCACCTCGATACGGGGCTGACCTACCGTGCGACGGCAAAGGCCCTGCTCGATCGCGGCCTGCCGCTGGATGACGAGTCGATCGCCGCCGATGTCGCGAGGAAGCTCGATCTCGGCGGTCTCGACCGCGCGGTGCTGTCGGCCCATGCCATCGGCGAGGCGGCCTCGAAGATCGCGGTCATGCCCGCGGTGCGCCGGGCGCTGGTCGAGGCGCAGCAGGCCTTTGCCGCCCGCGAGCCGGGCACGGTGCTCGACGGGCGCGACATCGGCACGGTCGTCTGCCCGGACGCGCCGGTCAAACTCTACGTCACGGCCTCGGCCGAGGTGCGTGCCAGGCGCCGCTGCGACGAGATCCTCGCCGGCGGCGGGGTGGCCGATTATGGGACGATCCTCGAGGATATCCGCCGCCGCGACGAGCGCGACATGGGCCGGGCGGACAGTCCGCTGAAGCCTGCCGACGATGCACACTTGCTCGATACCTCGGAAATGAGTATAGAGGCGGCGTTTTCGGCGGCAAAGTCGTTCATCGACGCCGCGCTTAAGCAATAGAACAAGGCCTGTCCCCGCGCCGGATTTGCTGCCCATGGGCAGCGGATAGCGCCTCGTTCATTACCAACGCTAACCCCCGGCGCCCGTGCCATTGGCACATCAGGAGTTTCAATGTCTCAAGCAAACCCCACGCGCGAAGATTTCGCAGCCCTTCTGCAGGAATCCTTCGCCGCTAACGATCTCGCCGAAGGCTACGTCGCCAAGGGCATCGTTACCGCGATCGAAAAGGACGTCGCCATCGTTGACGTCGGCCTCAAGGTTGAAGGCCGCGTTCCGCTGAAGGAATTCGGCGCGAAGTCGAAGGACGGCACGCTGAAGGTCGGCGACGAAGTCGAAGTTTACGTCGAGCGCATCGAAAACGCGCTTGGTGAAGCTGTTCTCTCGCGCGAAAAGGCTCGCCGCGAAGAAAGCTGGGCCAAGCTCGAAGTCAAGTTCGAAGCCGGCGAGCGCGTCGAAGGCGTCATCTTCAACCAGGTCAAGGGTGGCTTCACCGTCGATCTCGACGGCGCCGTCGCCTTCCTGCCGCGTTCGCAGGTCGACATCCGTCCGATCCGCGACGTCACGCCGCTCATGCACAACCCGCAGCCCTTCGAAATCCTCAAGATGGACAAGCGTCGCGGCAACATCGTCGTTTCGCGCCGCACGGTTCTCGAAGAGTCGCGCGCCGAGCAGCGTTCTGAAATCGTTCAGAACCTCGAAGAAGGCCAGGTTGTTGACGGCGTGGTCAAGAACATCACCGAGTACGGTGCGTTCGTGGACCTGGGCGGCATCGACGGCCTGCTGCACATCACCGACATGGCATGGCGCCGTGTCAACCATCCGTCGGAAATCCTGTCCATTGGCCAGCAGGTCAAGGTTCAGATCATCCGCATCAACCAGGAAACCCACCGCATCTCGCTCGGCATGAAGCAGCTCGAGTCGGATCCGTGGGATGGCATCGGCACGAAGTACCCGGTCGGCAAGAAGATCTCCGGTACCGTCACGAACATCACCGACTACGGTGCGTTCGTCGAGCTGGAACCGGGCATCGAAGGCCTGATCCACATCTCCGAAATGTCCTGGACGAAGAAGAACGTACATCCCGGCAAGATCCTGTCCACGAGCCAGGAAGTCGACGTTGTCGTTCTCGAAGTCGACCCGACGAAGCGCCGCATCTCGCTCGGTCTCAAGCAGACCCTCGAGAACCCGTGGCAGGCCTTCGCGCACAGCCACCCGGCTGGCACGGAAGTCGAAGGCGAAGTCAAGAACAAGACCGAGTTCGGTCTGTTCATCGGCCTCGAAGGCGACGTGGACGGCATGGTGCACCTCTCCGACCTCGACTGGAACCGTCCGGGCGAGCAGGTCATCGAGGAGTTCAACAAGGGCGACGTCGTCAAGGCTGTCGTTCTCGATGTGGACGTCGACAAGGAGCGCATCTCGCTCGGCATCAAGCAGCTCGGCCGCGATTCGGTCGGCGAAGCTGCCGCTTCCGGCGACCTGCGCAAGAACGCCGTCGTTTCGGCTGAAGTCATCGCGGTCAACGATGGCGGCATCGAAGTGAAGCTCGTCAACCACGAAGACATCACCTCGTTCATCCGTCGTGGCGACCTGTCGCGTGACCGTGACGAACAGCGTCCGGAGCGTTTCTCGGTCGGCCAGACCGTCGACGCCCGCGTCCTGAACTTCTCGAAGAAGGATCGCAAGATCCAGCTTTCGATCAAGGCGCTGGAAATCGCCGAAGAGAAGGAAGCCGTCGCACAGTTCGGTTCGTCCGACTCGGGCGCTTCGCTCGGCGACATCCTCGGCGCGGCTCTGAAGAACCGCAACAACGCCGAGTAAGCCTTCGCTTACGAAATGAAGAGCCCGCGGGGAGCGATCCCCGCGGGCTTTTTCTTTGGGAGGATGATGTTACGTCCAGTAGTCGCCGAGCTTCTGGTAGAAGACGAGGCCGGGTTCCAGCACGCCCACCATCTCCGCCGTCTTCTCGCGCCGGCGCGCCATGTCGGCAGTCTCCGGCTCGTCCTCGGCGGGTGCATCCTGCGTATCCTCGTCCGCTTCCCCGCCTTCGTCTTCGTTGTCGCCGCCGGTTTCCTCGTCCTTTTCAGGCTCGCGGCTCTGCGGCCATTCGAGGTCCTCTTCGGCCGGGAGATAGGGAACGAAAGCAACGGGCACGCCCTCGCGCAGCACGGGCGTGGCAAGCAGTCTTTCCGGTGTGGCGTCGACGATCGGCGCGGCCGTATCGCGGGACCGGGGCAAGGGCAGGGGCTCTTCCTGCTCCGCCGCCGGCTGCGATGGTATCGAAGCGGTCTGCGTGGCGTCAGGCTTTGCCCTGGTGGTTTCGCCGGCAAGGGCCAGGGCATCGCCCTTCGCAAGCGGGACATCGCCGTCTTCCGCCGTGGCGGGCTGCATGCCGGCCGGCAATCCGTCGGGCCGGGCCTTGCGTGTCTCGCTGCCGGTTTCGGGCTTCAGGAATTCTTCGGCCGCCTCGTCCACGTGCTCGCGCACGATCAGGGCGATTTCCTGCTCTATGGCGGGATCGAACGGACGCTCGAGCAGCGTGCGCAGGAACGTCGCTTCCTCCGGTGACAGGTTCTCGACGAGCTGGACGACGGCCTGCGTCAGAAGGGCGGGCGGCAGGTCCCGCGCCACGGCCTGCAGCACGCTGCGGGCCAGCGCCTGTCCGGCCGTGTTGGTGTCCTGTGCCTTGAGGGGCAGCGCCTCGCGCTTCACGGCGGGCGTTTCCGTTCGTGCTTCTTCCGCCGCGCCATTGTGACGGGCGGCGGCCTCGCTGGCGTCCACGGGTTGCTGCGGGCTGGCGGCGCGGGTGGCGGGCGTCGGAAGGTGGGGTTCGATTTGGGCAGGGCGGGCCTCGCTTGCGGCGCGGGCCGTTCCGGCCGGCATCTGCCGGTCCGCGCCAGCCTCCGCCGCTCGGCCGGGCAGGGGACGCGGCTTGCCGCCGGTGTCGAAGTCGAAGATGCGTTTCAGCGTCGCCTGAAGGGCGCGGGCATCGCCGGGCATCTGGTTCGTCTGAAGGGCCTGTGCGCTCTGCTGCGCCCCTTGGCGGCCGACGGCAGCGAGCTGCTGGGCGGTGAGGCTCACCGGCTTGGCCTGACGCTCCGCGCCGGCAACGGGGCTGTCGAGGTCGAGACCGGTCGCGATCAGGGTGGCGAGCTTCTGGGCTTCCGGCCCGTTGGGATTGCGCACGATCTCGATGAGGCTGCGCGTCGGCATCGCGGAGAGCACGGTGGAGATCAGCTTCTCGACGCTTGGCCGCAGGGCCGGCGGCAATCGGGCGATGATATCGGCAAGCCTGCCGGCATTGTCGCCGTCGCGCCCGGGCAGGGCCTTCAGCGCGCCGAGCAGCGTTTCCAGAAGATCGCGGCCGGGGCTGGGCTCGGCCGTGCGCGGCATGTGCTTCAGCATGGTTTCGAGCAGGCGAAGCAGCACTTCGGCCTTGAGATTGGCAAGGGCGGCGGCGGAAAGCTGCGGCTTGACGGCGGCGTCAACCGCCACCCGCCCCTCGAGGGCGGGGGAGGGCTGTGCTGTTCCGGTCGTCGTCGCCACACGCGGCAGCATGCCTGCCTCCTGTTCGCCGTCGATGCCATCCGCATCGCAAGGCCTGCCAATGTTCCATCATTCGTCGGATGGCGCATCATGCGCGACGCTGCGAGCTGGTGAGCTTTCAGCCCGGCGAACCGGGCATTTCTGCGGGAGGCGGCGGGTAAACCGGCGAAACACTGAACCGCGAACTGTGCCGGACGGGAAACCCCGGTACTCCGAACCACTATGACGCTAACAATTGGCATTTTATGGTTAACAGAAGGTTAACGCCGCGTTCGCGTCGTTCGCGTCGTTCGCATCCGCAGCGAGGCACGGCCCTTGCCCCTTATGCTCACCTCGCGTAAATCTTGCCCGCACTGTCGGCCGCCGGGGATTTGCGGACCGCGGATGCGGCGGAGACCTTTCGATGAACCTCACCAACCTCATCCTCAACACCGACAGCTACAAGTTCAGCCACTACCTGCAATATCCGCCGGAAACCCGGGCGATCTCGTCCTATGTCGAGGCGCGCGGCCATTCCGATCACCCGGAAGTGCTGTTCTTCGGGCTCCAGATGTTCCTCAAGGAATATCTGTCGAAGCCGGTGACGATGGCGGATGTCGACGAGGCCGAGGGGATCGTCACGGCGCATGGCCTGCCGTTCAACCGCGAGGGCTGGACGCATATCGTGCGCAAGCACGGCGGCTACCTGCCGCTCCTCATCGAGGCGCTGCCGGAGGGCACGATGGTGCGCCGCGGCGTGCCGATGGCGCAGGTCGTCAACACCGATCCCGCCTGCTACTGGCTGACCTCCTATATCGAGACGGCGTTCCTGCGCGCCATCTGGTACCCGAGCACTGTGGCCTCCAATTCGCGTAAGGTGAAGCAGATCATCCAGCCGATCCTGGAAAGGACCTGCGACGACCCGGCCGCCGTCCTGCCCTTCCGCCTGCACGATTTTGGCGCGCGCGGAACCACCAGTTTCGAACAGGCCGGCATCGGCGGTACGGCGCATCTCGTCAATTTCATGGGCACGGATACGGTCAGCGCGGTGCTCTATGCCCGCCGCTATTACGGCGCCGACATGGCCGGCTTCTCCATCCCGGCCTCCGAGCACTCCACCATGACCTCCTGGGGACAGGAGCGCGAGGCGGAAGCCTATGGCAACATGATCGACAAGTTCGGCGGCAAGGGTCTCTATGCCGTCGTTTCCGACAGTTACGACATCAACAATGCCGTCGCGGAGATCTGGGGCAAGCAGCTCAAGGAGAAGGTGCAGGCCGCGGGCGGCACGCTCGTCGTGCGCCCGGACAGCGGCGATCCGGTGGAAACGCCGGTGCAGGTCGTGCGCCAGCTCGCCTATGCCTTCGGCACGCATCTCAACGGCAAGGGCTACAAGGTGCTCGACAACAGCGTGCGCGTCATCCAGGGCGACGGCATCTCGCCGTCCGATATCGGCCTCATCCTCGGCCGTCTCGAGGCCTTCGGCTTCTCGGCGGAGAACATCGCCTTCGGCATGGGGGCGGGACTCCTCCAGCGCGTCAACCGGGATACCTATTCCTTCGCCATGAAGGCCAATGCCCGGCAGGACACCGCCGGCGCCTGGCATGACGTCTACAAGCGCCCGGCCACGATGAACCTCAAGGCCTCCAAGGCCGGCCGCCAGGCGGTGGTCGAAGGCTATGTCGGGCTGGAAGCGGCCCGTGTCGATCAGCTTGCAGGCCGGGAAAACCGGTTGCAGCCGGTCTGGCGCGACGGTGAACTCCTCGTCGACTGGAGCTTCGACGCGGTGCGCGCCCGCGCGGCCGGCTGATCTCTTGCAGTCCGGCCTGCGCGGCATCATCTTGGGGCCGACGACAGGAGACAAGAGATGACGGTTCGCCCGCCGCAGGCGCTTGCCCCCTCCTTCACCAGGGAGACGGGCCTCAACATCCTCGAATACGAACTGATGGCCGAGCGGGCGGATTCGCTCGGCCGGCACGGGCTGAAGGTGGAGAAGGCGGTCGCGCTGCTTTCCGAGCGCCTTGCCGCCGGCTGCGGCGCGGCGGAGCGCGAAGACCTCCTGAACGATGCGGCCGACAAGGTCTGGGCCTTCTTCATCCAGCGGGAAATGTGCGGGCTGCGCAGCCAGAAGGATGCGATCCGCCGCTACGCCATCCCGCCGGAGGTCATCGCCCGTATCGGGGTCGTGCGGCGCAAGCCCTAGAGTTTGTCAGGGAAAGTGGGGACCGGTTTTCCCGAAAAGACAAACGAAAACAAAAGAATTTGGAGCACGTCTGGTTCAATCTGAACCTGACATGCTCTAGGACCAGCCGTCATTTCCTCAATGGAATAGCGATAGGGCATGGCTGTCAGGCAACGAGCTGGCGCGTGATGAGATCGTAGATGCCGTTGTCGTCGACGCGCAGCACGAAGATGTCCTTCTTGGCTTCCTCGCGGTCCTGCTGCTCGCGGATGCTCGCCGCATCGAGGTCGTGCACGGCTTCCGCGCTGTTCTCGGCGGGCGCCTCCCTGGCGTCGGCCGGTTTCCCGCCACTCTTCGCCGTGGCCTTTTCGACGGTGTCGGTCGCTTCCGTGCCGGCGGAAAGCAGCTGGATCGTATCGAGGGCGTCGGCGGGTTTCCGGCCGTCCGTCTTGCCCTTCGTCGCCTCCTCGTGGGCGCGCCCCACGGCGTCCTGAAGCTTCTCGACGTCTTCGAGCTTCTTGCCGGCCTCGAGCGTGCGGATCGTGTCCTCGCGCTCCCCGCGGGTCTGCGCATCCTCGATGCGCGTCGGGTCGCGCTTGGTACGATCGAGCTTCAGTTCCTCGATCGTCTTCGGATCGGCGGTATCCTCCAGGCGTGCGATGATCTTCCGCATCTCCGGCGTCAGCGCCTTTTCCGCATCGGCCTTTTCGGCCAGCGCATCCTTCACGCGCTCGGCTTCGGGACCGTAGGGATTGCGGATCGCGGCGACGAGATCGGCCGCCTTGAGGCCGAGGTCGGAAAGGCCCGACGTCTTCTCGACGGTCGTGATGTCGGCCGGCAACTCGCCACGCTGGCGCGTCAGGAGGGCGGAAAGGCGCTGCTCGTAATCGGCATCCGCTTCCCCTTCGCCCTGCGTCACGCCGCCCGCGAAGGCGAGGCGCGCGACGAGATTGGCGGCGGCATCGTCCGAGGGGCCGCTCATCGCCTGCTGGACGGCTGCAAGGCTGGTGCCGAGCGCACGGAGGGAGACGTTGAGCGTGCTGCCCTTGGCAGGCAGGTCGATGCTCTCGACGAGGGCAAGCTTGTCGGCGAGGCGCTGGGCGAAGGCACGGGCGGATTCGCCCTCCTGCTGGCTGAGGCCGAGCGTATCGCTGAAGCGGGAGATCAGCTTGGCAAGCGTATCGCCGCCGCGCGCATTGCTGCCGAAGAAGTGCTCGTTGATGCGGGCGTTCGCCTGGCGCGCGGTATCGTCCGATTGCAGGTGCGCCTGCTCGCGGATGTCGTCGGTCTTGCGTCCGCTCGCCTTCTCCGCCTCCTCGCGGCGGCGTTCCTCGATCGTATCGACGAGCGACTGCATGGCCGAGACGGCGGCGGTGGACTGCGCGCTCTGCAGGGGTGTCAACATGGCAAACCTCCAGTTGCCGGGAGGATAGCGCTTCGGGCGTTAACCGGGCGTTAAGCCTGATCCTGCCGGATTTCGGGGGTATCGGGCGACTGCGGACGGCAGACGACCGTCACGAGCACGAAGCTGACATAGAGCAGCAGATACCACGAGCCGAGCTTGGTGAAGGGCACCATGTGCCAGGTCTGCTGGTCCGGATAGAGCCACACGCCCGTCGCCGTACCGATGTTCTCGGCGATCCAGAGGAAGATGCTGGTGAGGAAGGCGGCGACGACGAGCGGCATCCAGCGTGCCTTGCGCTCCACCGTATAATAGATGCGCACGCGCCCGAAGAGCAGCACCGTCGCCGCGAAGAGGCCGAGGCGGATATCCGTGACATAGTGGTGCGCATAGAAATTGGCGTAGATGGCGATTGCCAGCAGCGCCGTTGCCCAGAAGGGCGGGTAGTGCGTGAAGCGCATGTCGAAGATGCGGATGGCGCGCGCCATGTAGCTGCCGACCGAGGCATACATGAAGCCGGAAAAGAGCGGCACGCCGCCAAGGCGGATGACGGCCTCCTCGGGATAGGCCCACGAGCCCATATGGACCTTGAAGATCTCCATGGCCGTGCCGACGAGATGGTAGATCAGGATGACCTTGGCTTCCTCGAAGGTCTCCATCTTGAGCGTCAGGAAGGTGATCTGGATGGCGAGCGCCAGGACGAAGAGCGCGTCGTAGCGATGGATCGGCCAGTCCGGCTGCCAGATGAGCTTCGTCAGGATGATGAGGCCGAGCATGAGCCCGCCGAAGAGGCAGGCCCAGGCCTGTTTCAGCCCGAACAGCAGGAATTCCGCAAGACCCGGCCGAAGGGCTTCGAGTCGGCCGCGGATGCGCCGGCGCAGCGGCTCCAGCGTCGGCCCGGTTTGGTGCTGCCGGCCGGTTTCCACGGATGCGCTCAGCTATGGGCGAAGATGTCGGTCTCGTCCCAGCCGAGAAGATCGAGCTTGGAGCGGGTCGGCAGGAAGGCGAAGCAGGCTTCCGCATGGGCCAGCCGGCCGTCGCGCACGAGGCGGCCCATCAGCTTGTCGCGCAGCGCATGAAGATGCAGCACATCGGAGGCGGCATAGTCGAGTTGCGCCTGCGAGAGCGTTTCCGCCGCCCAGTCGGAGGACTGCTGCTGCTTGGAAATGTCGACCTCGAGCAGTTCCTTGAGGTTGTCCTTGAGGCCGTGACGGTCGGTATAGGTCCGCGTCAGGCGCGAGGCGATCTTGGTGCAGAACACCGGCGTGGTGGTGACGCCGAAGGTGTGGAACAGCACGGCGATGTCGAAGCGGCCGTAGTGGAAGATCTTCTGGCGTGCGGTGTCTTCCAGCATGGCGGTGAGGTTCGGCGCTTCCTTCTGGCCGGCGGCGATGCGAATGACGTCGGCGGTGCCGTCGCCCGGCGACAGCTGCACGACGCAGAGCCGGTCGCGGCGCGGGATCAGGCCGAGCGTTTCGGTGTCGATGGCGATGGCGCCGGTATAGCGGGCGGCATCGGCGGCCGAGATGTCACCTTCGTGATACCGCATTGCACTTGCCATGAAAAACCCCATCTAAGCTGTCTGAATATCCGCTGGGCTATAGCGCATGTTTCCCGCCGGCGGTATCTCTTTATGGATTGCGAAAGGCCGGCGCCTGCCGGAAACGAGGATGAAGACACGAGCTGCCCTTGCCCTTCTGGCCCTCTTGATGTCCGCCGCTGGCGGTCAGGCGCAGGTATACAAGGATCTTCCCGGGGTCGTTCCGTCCGACGCCACCGCCGAATACAGCAGCAAGAATGCCACGACCTGCCAGTTGCGGGTGGAGGTTCCCTCGCAGGACAGCTCCCGCTGGATGCCGCGCAATGTCTATGTGTGCGAGAAGAACGGCATAACGAGCACCGGCACGCGTCTGCCGACCTCCCGCGAGCGCGAATTGCGCGGCTGGGACTGGTAGCCGGCGGAAAAGCCGCGGCGGGGGAGCCGCCACGGCCTGCGGTTCCCGCGGCCTGTCAGGCGCGCTTGATGACCTTGATGAGCACGAGCAGGATCACGGCGCCGATCGTGGAATGGATGATGGCGGCGATGATGCCGCTGCCGAGGCTGATGCCGATGGCGGGGAAGAGGTAGCCGGCGATGAAGGCGCCGACGATGCCGACGACGATATTGCCGACGAGGCCGAAGCCGAAGCCCGAGACGATAAGGCCCGCAAGCCAGCCGGCAATGGCGCCGACGATGAGGAAAACCAGAATGCTTTCAATGCCCATAATGTGCTCCCTTTGACAGTATCATTCTGTCACGGCTGAATCTGGCAGCCGCTTTCGGGAAAGCAAGAGGCGAGTGGAGCAAGATTTTCAGAAAACCCGCGCCTTGGCCGTCGCGCGGCCGGCCTCGATATCGAGAAGAAGATAGATGGCGGCCAGTGTGGCCGAAGCGATCACGGTCGCACCCAATGCCAGAACAATCATTGCTCGTTCCTCCTGACAACATCGTCAGTCCATGGCCGACCCTACGCGCGCGAACTTGCGTGTAGCTTACGCAACGTCGGGTCGTGTTAATTTTAGCGAAGCCATAAGCAAGGTGTGAACTATTAACCTTCAGGCAAGGAATTAACCATAAACATGGGGTCTACACGTCGGAATGGGAAATTCGCCATTTCTCACCCAGGCATGATGCCGAACCGCCGTACCGGAAAAGAGCCGGTATTCGAGTTTCACCGAATTTGATCATGGATCGACGGGGACGCCACGCATGCCGCCTCCCGGCAGCGTACGGCTCGGCCAAAACCTCTCCTCCATGCTGAAAATTCAGTCGGTCATCCGCGACGGAGGACCGGGCATCGTTGGTTTGGGAGCGAATTGGTGCAGGAAATGCCGGCAGAACAGGCACGAACGGGACAGGCGGCCAGCCTGCGCGACCGTTTGCGCTTTGCCGGGGTGGAAAGCACCGACGGCGATATCCTGCGCCGCCACCGCCAGACCCTCGAACGGCATGTCGAAACCGCGCTTCGCGACCTTTTCCAGCGTTTCCAGACCTTTCCCGATGCCGCCCGCCACTTCCAGAGCGAGCGCCAGATCGACCGGCTGCACGACCTCCAGAGCTCCCACTGGAGCGTCCTGACCGACGCGCGGTTCGACGGGCTCTATGCCGAACGGGTGAAGGTTCTCTCCGACAGCGAAAGCCAGATGGGTCTCGATCCGCGCTGGCGCATCGCCGGCCATTCGGTCGTGCTCGAGACGGTCGTCACCGGTCTCATCGAGGAATACTGGCCGAAATCCATCCTGCCCGGCGCCGGCAAGGCCCGTCGCAAGGAACTGACCGAGCTCGTCTCCGCCTTCCTGCGCACGGCCATGGTCGATGCGGAAATCGGCGTCTCCCTGCGCTTCAACGAGCTGCGTCACGCCCATGCCCGCGCGCTCGGCGAGCAGCGCCAGCAGGACCGTGCCGAACTCGACCGCGTCTTCGGCGAAACCATTCGCGGTCTTTCGCAGCTCGATCTCTCCCAGCGCGTTTCCGGCGAGATGCCCGACGCCTGGCGCGACCTTGCCGAAATGCTGAACGGTGCGCTCGACGAAATCCAGTCCCGCCTTGCCTCGGCCGCCGACCGCGCCGGCGAGACCGACCGCCTCGTCGGCACGCTCGCTTCCGGCGCGCAGGCGCTCTCGAGCCGCTCCTCGGAACAGTCGGCAAGCCTCATCGAGACCGCCAACGCCCTCGGCACGATCGTCGAACGCGTGCGCCAGACGCTCGGTGAGACCCGCAAGGCCCAGGCCGCGGCCGCATCCACGCAGGCATCCGTCGCGCTCAGCGGCAACATCGTCGGCGAAGCGATGTCGGCCATGGCGGATATCGAGGCTTCGGCGGAAAAGATCGGCGAGATCATCGGCGTGATCGACGGCATCGCCTTCCAGACCAATATCCTGGCGCTCAATGCCGCGGTGGAAGCCGCCCGCGCCGGCGAGCAGGGCCGCGGCTTTGCCGTGGTGGCCGCCGAGGTGCGGGCCCTGGCCCAGCGCTCGGCCGGGGCGGCACGCGAGATCAAGCAGCTGGTGACGGGCACGAAGGCGCAGGTCGAGGCCGGCGTCGAGCACGTCCACCGCACGCAGGATGCCATCGGCAACATCGTCCGTCAGGTCGAGGAGATCAACGGCGCCATCACCGGCATCGTGCGCGAGAGCGCCGTCGATGCCGACGGGCTGAACGGGATCTCGGCCGAGATCGGCCGCGCCGGCCGCACGCTGGAAGCCGACGCCGCCGATGCCGGCCGTCTCGGCGGCACGGGCGGCGATCTCCAGACGGTCATTCTCGAACTCGGCCGTACGATCCGCGAATTCCACGTTTCGTCGCAGCGCGATCTTCGCCGCCCGGCTCGCCCCGCGCAGGCGGAGCCGCGCGCGACGATGCCGGCAACCGAGACGCCGTCCTCTCCCCTCGATTTCCTGACGGCGCGGGCCGTCGGCTTTGGAGGCTGAGATGACGGCGAAGCAACCCCGGCACTGGTTCTCCACGGCGCGCAGCCGGCTTTCGGAAGAAGGCCTGCCACCGGCTCCCAATGGTGGAACGGCGCATTTGGACAGACGCAGTCACTGCTTCAGACAAGGAAAACGATAATGGCGAGCAAGAAAGCCGCTCAGAAAAGTCTAAGCCTTGCCCCCGTCCTCGATCTCAACGAGGCGACGGCGCTGCATACCCAGCTCATGGGCTTCAAGGGCAATCCGCTCGTCATCGACGCCTCGGCGGTCGAGCGGGTCGGCGCGCTCTGCGCCCAGGTTCTGATGGCCGGCGCCAAGAGCTGGGAAGAGGACAAGCAGCCCTTCACCTTCACCAAGGTGTCCGACCCTTTCATGAAGACAATGCAACTTATCGGCGTGAATATTGATCACTTGCTGGCACAGGAGGCTAGGCAATGAAGAAAAAAGTCCTGACCGTGGATGACTCCCGGACGATCCGGAACATGCTTCTGGTCACTCTCAACAATGCAGGCTTCGAGACCATCCAGGCGGAAGACGGCGTCGAGGGCCTGGAAGTCCTCGAGAACGCCAACCCGGATGTCATCGTCACCGACATCAACATGCCGCGCCTCGACGGCTTCGGCTTCATCGAAGGCGTGCGCCGCAACGAGAAGTACCGGGCCATCCCGATCCTCGTTCTGACCACCGAAAGCGATGCCGAGAAGAAGAACCGCGCCCGCCAGGCCGGTGCGACGGGCTGGATCGTCAAGCCCTTCGACCCGACCAAGCTGATCGATGCGATCGAGCGCGTAACCGCCTAATCCTCCAGTCCAGGATTTTCCCGATGGATATGAACGAAATCAAAGAGATCTTCTTCCAGGAGTGCGAGGAGCAGCTCGCGGAACTGGAATCCGGTCTCTTGAAGCTGAATGACGGGGATCGCGACCCGGAAACGGTCAATGCCGTGTTCCGCGCCGTCCACTCGATCAAGGGCGGTGCCGGCGCATTCGGCCTCGACGATCTCGTCTCCTTCGCCCATGTGTTCGAGACGACACTGGATTGCGTTCGATCCAACAAGCTGGAGCCTACCCAGGACGTCCTGAAGGTCATGCTGAAGTCCGCCGACGTCCTGGCGGACCTGACCAATGCGGCCCGCGACGGCGGCAGCGTCGACGAGGCGCGTAGCCGCACCCTCATCCGCGAACTGGAAGCGCTCGCCCATGGCGAAGCGCCGGCCGCCGCCGAAGCGCCCGCGCCCAAGCCCGCCGCCGCTCCCAAGGCGGCCGCGCCTGCGCCCGTTGTCGTCGAAAAGCCGCCGGTCAACGACGAAGGCTTCCAGCCGATCCCGTTCTCCTTCGGCGATTTCGACGAGGAAGGCGCCGATCATTACGTGCCGACCGTTCAGGTCACGTTCAAGCCGAAGAAAGACCTCTACGCCAAGGGGAACGAAGCAGTCCTCCTGCTGCGCGATGTCTCCCGCCTCGGCGAGATGAGCGTCTATTGCGACATGGACAGCCTGCCGACGCTCGACAAGATGAACCCGGAGGAAGCCTATTTCTCCTGGAAGATTTCCGTGACGACCGACAAGGGCGAGGACGGCGTGCGCTCCGTCTTCGAATTTGCCGAGTGGGATTGCGATCTCGACATCAACACCATCGAGGAAGACGTCGTCGGTGAAGCGGCAAGCGACGAAGAACAGCCGATGCAGCCCGTGCCGTTCGACCTGTCGATGCTGGACGATGGCGGCTCCGCCGCTGCGGATGAACCGGCCGTCATCGAAAGCGATGCCGCCGCTGCCGTCGCCGCTGCCGAAACGGCCACCAAGGTCGCGCAGGTCGCAAGCCGCGCCGCCGAGAACAAGGCCGCTGCCGCAGCTTCTGCCGCCAGCGCCGCGCAGGCGAACCAGGCCGCTGCCGCCGGCCAGACGATCCGCGTCGATCTCGACCGCGTCGACCGCCTGATCAACCTCGTGGGCGAGCTTGTCATCAACCAGGCGATGCTTTCGCAGAGCGTGGTCGAGAACGACAACAACGGCACGTCCTCCATCAATATGGGTCTGGAAGAGCTGCAGCAGCTCACCCGCGAGATCCAGGATTCGGTGATGGCCATCCGCGCGCAGCCGGTGAAGCCGGTCTTCCAGCGCATGGCCCGCACCGTTCGCGAAATCGCCGACATCACCGGCAAGTCGGTCCGCCTCATCACCGAAGGCGAGAACACCGAAGTCGACAAGACCGTCATCGACAAGCTCGCCGAGCCGCTGACGCACATGATCCGCAACGCGGTCGACCACGGCCTCGAAATGCCGGAGAAGCGCGAAGCCCTCGGCAAGAACCCGGAAGGCACGGTTCGCCTGACCGCCAAGCACCGTTCGGGCCGCATCGTCATCGAGCTGGCCGACGACGGCGCCGGCATCAACCGCGAGAAGGTGCGCCAGAAGGCCATCGACAACGACCTGATCGCGGCCGATGCGAACCTGTCGGACGAGGAAATCGACAACCTGATCTTCCACGCCGGCTTCTCCACCGCCGACAAGGTCTCGGACCTGTCCGGCCGCGGCGTCGGCATGGACGTCGTCAAGCGTTCGATCCAGGCGCTTGGCGGCCGCATCTCGATCTCCTCGAAGCCGGGGCAGGGTTCCGTCTTCACCATGAGCCTGCCGCTGACGCTTGCCGTCCTCGATGGCATGGTGGTCACGGTCGCCGGCCAGACGCTCGTCGTGCCGCTAACGGCCATCGTCGAGACGCTGCAGCCGGAAGCCTCCGCCATCCATTCCTTCGGCGCCTCGCAGCGGCTCATCTCGATCCGCAACTCGTTCTGCCCGCTGGTGGATGTCGGCCGGATCCTCAACTTCCGCGCCACCCAGGCCAATCCGATCGAGGGCGTCGCGCTTCTCGTCGAATCGGAAGGCGGCGGCCAGCGCGCCCTCATGGTCGATGCGATCCAGGGCCAACGCCAGGTCGTCATCAAGAGCCTGGAGGCGAACTACACCCACGTGCCTGGCATCGCCGCCGCCACCATTCTCGGTGACGGGCGCGTCGCTCTCATCCTGGACGTCGATGCGGTTGTCGCCGCTTCGCGCGGCCAGTCCCTGAAACAAGACATTTCGCTCGCTGCCACCGGTTGATAGCCCATGACGTCTGCGGTCAAGAATCTCACCCATGGACGCGAACTGATCGCCTTCAGGATCGGCGATCAGGAGTTCTGCGTGAACATCATGTCGGTCCGGGAAATCCGTGGTTGGACTCCCGCGACGTCCATGCCGCACGCGCCCTCCTATGTGCTGGGCGTGATCAACCTGCGCGGTGCGGTGCTGCCGATCGTCGACCTGTCGCTGCGGCTCGGCATGAAGCCGGCCGAGCCGACCGTGCGCCACGTCATCATCGTCGCCCAGGTCGGGCAGAAGGTGGTGGGGCTCCTGGTCGATGCCGTCTCCGACATCCTGACCGTGACCGAAGACAACATGCAGCCGACGCCCGACATCGCCAACGAGGCGGCGAAGGCCTATGCCCGCGGCATCCTCGCCATCGAGGGTCGCATGATCTGCCTGATCGAACTTGAGTCCCTGTTCCCGCATACGGAAAGCGAAGCCGCATGACCTATTCACCGGCCATCGATACGAGGCAGTCCCCGGACGAATGCCTGGCAAGCGGCGAATATCCGCTGACCCGTCGGGATCTCTCCGAGATCGCCGCCATGATCTATGCCGATGCGGGCATCTATCTCAACGAGACCAAGGCCTCGCTGGTCTATTCGCGCCTGTCGAAGCATATCCGCCAGCTCGGCCTCAAGGGCTTCCGGGAATATTGCGCGCTCGTCTCCTCGCCGGCCGGGGCTTCGGCGCGCAAGGAGATGCTGTCGCACCTGACGACGAACTTCACGCGCTTCTTCCGCGAGAACCACCATTTCGACCACCTGAAGAGCGACGTGCTGCCGGACCTGCTCGCCCGTGCCCGCAATGGTGGCCGCGTGCGCATCTGGTCGGCCGCCTGTTCGGACGGACAGGAGCCCTATTCCATCGCGCTCACCGTTCTCTCGATGATGCCGAATGTCGCCGACTACGACTTCCGCATCCTGGCGACCGACATCGACCCGAAGATCCTCGCCATCGCCCGCGCCGGCGCCTATGACGCCAATGCGCTGGAGACGGTGAACCCGGCCATGCGCAAGCAGTTCTTCCGCGACGTGGATACGGGCGGCCGGCAGAAGTGGCAGATCGACGACCGCGTCAAGCGGCTCATCACCTTCAACGAACTGAACCTGATGGCACAATGGCCCTTCAAGGGACCGTTCGACGTGATCTTCTGCCGCAACGTCGTCATCTATTTCGACGAGCCGACGCAGATGAAGATCTGGTCGCGTTTCGCCGGCATGCTCGGCGACAACGGCCACCTCTATATCGGCCATTCCGAGCGCGTCTCGGGCGAGGCGAAGAACCAGTTCGATAACATCGGCATCACAACCTATCGCTACACCGGCAAGCACAGGAGGGGCGCATGATGGCACCCGCGCGCGTACTCGTCGTCGACGATTCGCCGACCATGCGCGGCCTGATCACGGCCGTGCTCAACGCCGACCCCGATGTCAACGTCATCGGCCAGGCGGGCGATGCCATGGAAGCCCGCAACGCGATCAAGCAGCTCAATCCCGACGTCGTGACGCTGGATATCGAGATGCCGAACATGAACGGGCTCGAATTCCTCGACAAGATCATGAAGCTCCGGCCGATGCCGGTCATCATGGTCTCCACGCTGACCCATCGCGGCGCCGAGGCCTCGCTGATGGCGCTGGAAATCGGCGCCTTCGACTGTGTCGGCAAGCCGCAGCCGGGCGATGCCCGTCCCTTCGGCGACCTCGCCGAGAAGGTCAAGGCCGCCGCCCGTTCGCAGCGCCGCTTCCACGCCGAGCCGCCGCCGCTCGCGCCGACGGCCTCCAACGTCAACCCGGCCGCCAGCTACAAGCCCGGCCGCAGGGTCGTCGCCATCGGTTCGTCGACGGGCGGCGTCGAGGCGCTGATCGCCGTCCTGCAGAAATTCCCGGTCAACTGCCCGCCGACCGTCATCACGCAGCACATGCCGCCGAGCTTCACCAAGAGCTTTGCGGACCGGCTGAACCGTCTCTGCGCGCCCGTGGTGCAGGAAGCGACGGACGGCGCGCGGCTGGAGATCGGCAAGATTTATCTGGCGCCCGGCGGCGACCGGCACTTGCAGATCGCCAATCCGCACGCGCCCTGCTGCCGGCTGATCGAGCGCGACCCGGTCAACGGCCATCGCCCGTCGGTGGATGTGCTGTTCGATTCTGTGGCCGAGCTTGCCGGCCGCAACGCCGTCGGCGTCATCCTGACCGGCATGGGCCGGGACGGGGCGGCAGGCCTATTGAAAATGCGCCACGCAGGGGCGCGGACCATCGGTCAGAACGAAAAAACCTGCGTCGTATATGGAATGCCGAGAGTGGCTTTCGAGCTGGGCGCCGTCGAGCACCAGTATCCGCTCTCCTCCATAGGGGAGGAAATCTTGAAGATCACTGCGGCCCGTAGAGAAGGGAGCGAATAATGTCTATCGCTGAAAAAATCAAAGTACTCATCGTTGACGACCAGGTGACGAGCCGCCTGCTGCTGGGCGATGCCCTGCAACAGCTCGGCTTCAAGCAGATCACCGCGGCCGGCGACGGCGCGCAGGGCATGGCCATCATGGCCCAGCAGCCGCACCACCTCGTCATCTCCGACTTCAACATGCCGAAGATGGACGGCATCGAGTTCCTTCAGGCGGTTCGGTCCAACCCGAACACCAAGAAGGCGGCCTTCATCATCCTCACCGCGCAGGGCGACCGCGCGCTGGTGCAGAAGGCGGCCGCGCTCGGTGCGAACAACGTTCTCGCCAAGCCGTTCACCATCGAAAAGATGAAGGCGGCTATCGAAGCCGTGTTCGGGGCATTGAAATGATAACAGACGCCGGGACGCGCCGCGTCCATGTCATCCAGGGCGAATATAAGGTCCTCAACGACCCGAATGTGGTGCTCACCACCATTCTCGGGTCTTGCGTGGCCGCCTGCATGCGCGACCCGGTGATTGGCGTCGGCGGCATGAATCACTTCCTGCTGCCGGGCTCGGCCGAGGCTCTGGCCTCGGGGGGCGATGCCACACGCTACGGCGTGCATCTGATGGAACTTCTGATCAACGGCCTCCTCAAGCAGGGCGCCCGCCGCGACCGGCTGGAGGCGAAGATCTTCGGCGGCGCCAAGACGATCGCCCGCTTCTCCAATGTGGGCGAGCAGAACGCGATGTTCGCCCGCCAGTTCCTGATGGACGAAGGCATCCGGATCGTCGGCGAAAGCACCGGCGGCGAACACGGACGCAAGCTGGAATACTGGCCGTCGAGCGGCCGGGCCCGGCAATATGCCCTGACGGGCGTCGAGACGCAGAAGACGGTGGCGCTGGAACAGCGGCCCGCACCGGTCGCCAAGCCGGTCGAAAGCTCGATCGAATTCTTCTGAGGGCCGGATCGGCCCGAGGAAACGAAAGTACGTACTGTATTGCGTTGCCGGTTGCGACTGTCGCACCGCCGTACGAGTGAAAAGGGTAATCCATGCAAGCCGAGTATCTGAGTGCAGCGACCGCCATGGAGGAAGCCCTTCCGGATGTCCTGATGCGAATCGTGTCCGAGCTGCACGATGTCGCCTACCTCATGGAACGCATCGAGCCGCAGCTTGCCGCCATCCACGGCGAAGGCGCGGGTGACGCCGCCGAGCGCATGATGGTGCTGCAGGGCATCGACCTTGCCGTCCAGAAGACGCGGGGGCTCGCCGAGTTCATCGACACGATCACCGGGAGCATTCCCGAAAGCTGGGTTGTCGACGTGACGACGGCGCTGAACCTGGTGAAGCTTGCCGACATGCAGAAGGCGCTGAGCAACGGCCTGCGTCACGGCCATTCCCAGCCGCTCGGCAAGGCCGCGGGCGATTTCGAGTTCTTCTGAGCGGCTTTCCGCGCAAAATCACCCCTTCGGCGGCGCCTCATCGGCGCCGTCTTGCGTTTGTACCGCCGCTCCTGCCTGTTCGGCACGAAATGCTCGCGCAAGTTTCACGGTCTAGTTTCCAGCCCGGATCAGTCAGATCCGCGTATTCCATGGGGCAGGTCGGCGCGTGCGGAAAATGTGCCGGGTCCGTCCCACGTGATTGAAAATGCGTCTGATCGCGCCGGCATGGTAGCCGGCGTCCAGGCGACTAGTCCGTGCGGGAACAGAATGAATCTGTTGGAACAGTTGACGAAAGTCTACAGGAACCTGGCATCGCTGGGGCAGGCGAAACTCGCGATGCTGGCGGGAGCCGCCGTCGTCTCGATCGGTCTCGTGCTTGCCGCCGGGATCCTCGTGAACAAACCCGCCTACGAGACGCTTTATGTCGGTCTGGAAAAGACCGACGTGAACCAGATCAGCCTCGCCCTCGCCGAGGCCAATATCGATTTCAACACCGGAACGGACGGCTCCAGCATCGAAGTGCCGGTGGGCCAGACGGGCAAGGCGCGCCTCTATCTCGCCGAGCGCGGCCTGCCGAGCAGCGCCAATGCCGGTTACGAACTCTTCGACAAGGTCGGCTCCCTCGGCCTGACCTCCTTCATGCAGGAAGTGACGCGCGTCCGCGCTCTCGAAGGCGAAATCGCCCGCACCATCCAGCAGATCAGCGGCATCGCCGCCGCCCGCGTCCATATCGTGATGCCGGAGCGCGGCAACTTCCGCAAGGCCGAGCAGGTGCCGACGGCCTCCGTCATGATCCGCGCCAGCGCGCAGGCCGGTCGCGAATCGGCCGCCGCCATCCGCCACCTCGTCGCCGCCTCCGTTCCCGGTCTCGAAGTGGACGGCGTGACGATCCTCGATTCCGCCGGCCAGCTTCTCGCCTCGGGCGACGACCCGGAGAACGGCGCGATCAACCGCTCGCTGACGGCGGTCCAGAGCGTCCAGGGCGAGATCGAACGCAACATCGAAAAGGCGCTCGCGCCCTTCCTCGGCATGGACAACTTCCGCGCCAGCGTCACCGCCGCGCTCAACACCGATACGCAGCAGATCCAGGAAACGGTCTACGATCCGGAATCGCGCGTCGAACGCTCCGTCCGCGTCACGCGGGAAAGCCAGAAGTCCAGCCAGCAGGCCTCCAACAAGGCCGCCACCGTCGAGCAGAACATTCCGCAGGGCGGCCCTGACGGCAATGGGGACGGCCCGCAGTCGAAGGACGAGGCGGACAAGAAGGAAGAGCAGACCAACTACGAGATCAACAGCAAGACGGTCGCGACCGTCCGCAACGGCGTCGCCGTCGAAAAGCTGTCGGTCGCCGTCGTCGTCAACCGCGCCCGCGTCGCGGCCATGGTCGGCGAGCCGGTCGACCAGGCGAAGATCGACGCCTACATCGCCGACATGCAGAAGATCGTCTCCTCGGCTGCCGGCCTCAACACCGAGCGCGGCGACGTGGTCACGATCACCGCCATGGAATTCCTCGACCATCAGCTTCTCGACGAAGCGGTGCCGGGTCCGGGCGTCATGGAAGTGCTGACGCGCAACCTCGGCGGCATCATCAACGCGGCTGCCTTCCTCGGTGTCGCCTTCCTCGTGGTCTGGTTCGGCCTTCGCCCGGCAGTCCGCTCGGTCACCGGCGGCGGCGCCTCGGCCAATGCCCTGGAAAGCGATGCGGCCGGCCTCGAACTGCCCGACTTCTCGCCCGCTGCCGGCATGGGCGGCCCCGGCGCCACCCTTATGGACGGCTTCGGCGCGGACTTCGGCTTCGACAGCACGGACGACCTGCTCAATGCCGGCGACGATGGCGATGGCGCCTTCAACCGCCGCGTCAAGGAAGGCCCGGAACGCCGCCTCAGCCGCATGGTCGAGATCAGCGAGGAACGCGCTGCCAAGATCCTGCGCAAGTGGTCCGCCGAGAGGGAAGCCGCCTGAGGCTTCCCCGGAAGAAAGACACGAACGCGGCCGGAAACGGCCGCGTTTTCGTTTGCGTAAAAAGTTTTTGCCCGGCCGTTTTTGCCCTCGTTCTGTCGCATTTCCGCAACGCCCATTCGGGCGGTTTGTAGCAATTCCTTCGCATTCGGACTCGGCGCACTTCACGGCAGCGTGATCGGTGAAAAAATTTTATCGCCCCAAGAGTTGAGGACGGACTCCAGGCTCGGCAATTTTCACTGGCATTAGCGGTGGCTGTTGCGCGGGGCGGGCGCGACGCATTGCAAATAATGTTTGGTTAACAAGGATTTAACCGTGCGTTTATCGGCAGTCGCGGATAAGCAAATCACCCCTGCCAAATCGACTCATAGATGCCGGCAAAAGTAAATCCCGAGAAGATGGCGGTGGTTTTTAGCGATAGCCGATGTACACTTTAGTCACTGATTCGCTTGGTGATTCTCGCCGATGCGGCCTGACCGGCAGGGGTTCGGACGGTTCCGATTGCCCGATGGGAAGGAGGCGTGAATTTCCGCTCGGAATCGGAACAGGGGGCTATCATGGAAACGATCCGGTCGGATGTCGCGGCCTGGGAATCCTATGGATTCTCGGCTGAGTCTGGTGAGCGTAAGAGTGCGCGTGAACTGTTGGTTCAACACCTCGGACGCTGCGCGGATCGCGCCGGTCTGTCCGCCGGTCTCAAGGCCCTGACCGATTACGTCAGCGCCTCTCACTATCTCCTCGTACGCCACGACGTCTCGCCCGAAGCGGGCCTGGAAATCGTCGTCGCCTCCGACTGGCCGTTCGATCTGGTGCGCGGCATTGCCACCGCCGTCGTCGCCGGCCAGTCCCGCATGAGCGAGCTCGACAAGTGCCTGACCCTGCTGAAGCCCTGCTTCAGCCATCTCGCCGACGACGTGGCGGTGCCCAAGGGCATCAGCCGCGAATATTGCGTCATCGCCTTCCATGTCGGCCGGGTGCGCATGTCGCTGCTGCTGCTCTTCCCCGAGCACTTCATCCTCTCCCAGAGCAAGCTGCGCGATGTCGGCATCATGACCGGCTACTTCGCCAGCGTCTGCTGCCAGGGCGCGATCCTCAGGCAGGATCGCGAGATGGACCTGACCGAGCGCGAGATCGAGTGCCTCTACTGGATCGCCGAAGGCAAGACGAGCGACGAGATCGCCGTCATCCTCGGCATCTCGCGCAACACGATCAACAACTACATCACCAGCGTGATGCGCAAGACCGCGACCAAGACGCGGTCCGAGGCCATCGCCTGGGCCGTTCGCAACAGCCTGGTTTGAGGAGCGCTGCCATGGATCTCCCGCTTTCCGCCCCCGCTGCCATGGAGACGGAAATCAGGCTCGCGCGGCCGCCGAAAGCGGCCCGGGTGTCCGATTTCGTCGCGCGCCTGCAGGTGATGCAGACGATCCTCGGCGCCCAGCATTTCGCGGTGCTGCGCGTTTCGGGCCACGGCCTGCCGTCCTCGCGCCGGCTGACGCTCTCGCTGCACAACTGGGCGCACGATGTCGACGGCAACGGGCGCGCGCTGCTGGGAGCCTATGGGGCCGATCTGCTCGCCCATCTCGAAAGCTCGATGCTGCCGCTGATCTGGGAAGGGGCGGGCGACAACCAGTTCGCCGAATCGGGCGCGGAGCCCTTCACGACGCGCCTGACGCCGCGTCTCTTGCCGTCGTCGGGCATGGCCTTCCCGGTCCGTCTCGGCGCGCATGGCAATGGCTACGTGGTCTTCACGGGCACCTTCATCGCGCCGTCCAGCGACCTCATCATCGACATGCACATGAAGAGTTGCCAGGTGCTGATCGACATGCTGGCGGGCGAGGAGAAGAAGCTCGCACCGTCCGAATCGCTCAGCGAGCGCGAGATCGCCTGCCTCCAGATGGCCGGCGACGGCTGCATCTCCGAGGCGATCGCCGAAAATATGGGGCTTTCCGTTCACACGGTGAACGCCTATCTCGGCACGGCGACGACGAAGCTCGATGCGGTCAACCGCATCCAGGCCATCGCGAAGGCCATCCGCCTCGGCTATATCACGTGATGTAATCCGCAGACCTTACGGTTTGCCGATGAATGGCCGGGCAAGGCCCGACCATTGGCGAGGGGAACGGACCCCTCGCAGCCTCAATGGGCGTGCTGCGAGGCGGCGCCCGACTTCACGTAGCGCGCTTCCGCCAGGCTCTTGCGCAGGAAGGCCGTGTTGTCGTCGGGATCGGCGGCCGGGTCGTTGAAGGCGACATGCGTGACCTCCACGCCGGCCTTGTCCTTCTGCAGCATCAGCTTGGCATAGACCGTCACGCCCTGCGGGCGCAGTTCCATGTCCAGCGTCACTTCCGGCTCGGTATCCCAGTCGAGGCGATAGTCGCCGCCGGCGCCGAAATTGACCGTGCCGGGCAGGAAATAGAGTTCGGCCGCGGAGGAGACCAGGTCGGCCAGGTTGCCGTAGCACTCGAAACGCAACAACGAGACGAGATCGGCGGCATCGAGCAGTCTGAGCTCAGTGGCGACCGGGCAGATTGCTTCTGCAACAATCTTCTCGCGCTCTGCGGAATAGGTGCATTTTCTCATCGGATCTAGTTTACCCGTCTGGTCTGGGGCGAGGCTGCATATACCCGGTGAATCAGCTCCGCCACGGCCTTGTAGAACACCGGTGGAATGACACTATCCACCGAGACTTGCGCAAACATTGAGCGTGCGAGCGGCGGATCCTCGAAGACGGGAATTCCGCTCTCCTCCGCGATCTCGCGGATGCGCAGCGCGATGAGGTCCTGCCCCTTGGCGACGACGACGGGCGCGTCGCCCTCTTCGCGCACATAACGCAGCGCGACGGCAAAGTGAGTCGGGTTGGCGATGACGAGCGTGGCGCGCGGCACGTCCGCCATCATGCGGCGGCGGATGCGGTCGCGCTGGATGGAGCGCATGCGCGCCTTGACCAGCGGGTCGCCCTGCGCCTGCTTCATTTCCTCCTTCACCTCCTGCTTCGTCATCATCAGTTCCGAGAACCAGTGATGCCGCGTCCAGGCGAAGTCGAGCCCGGCGATGAGTGCGGTGGCGAAGAGGATGATGAGGAGCACCTTGTTGATATCGGAGCTCATCATGTACATGAGCGCCGCCGGCTCGGAGAACATGGTGTCGAGCGAGGCGAAGTAGTTGCTGCGCAGCGACAGCGCCACGACCAGCGAAACCAGCAGGATCTTGATCAGCGACTTGCCGAATTCGACGAGGCCGGGCTTGCCGAAGAGGCGGCCAAGGCCCTTGATCGGGCTCAGGCGGCTCATCTGCGGGCGCACCCGCTCCAGAATCGGGCTCGGCATGTTCTGGAACACCGAGGAGGCGATGCCGAAGGCCATCATCATGACGAGGATCGGCAGCAACAATGCGCCGGCCTCCCAGCCGAGATGGCGGAAGATGGCGATGACGTCGGTGCCGGTCTTCAGGTTCCAGGCCTCGGGCTGCTCGAAGAAGTCGCGCAGCGTCTCGTTCATCCGCGAAATGCCGTCGGGCAGGAAGAAGACGAGAAAGAGATAGATCGCGAGCGTCGAGGCGAAGATCGTGATTTCGCGCGAGAAGGGGGTATTGCCCTTCTCCATCGCGTCGCGAAGCTTCTTCTCTGTCGGGAGTTCTGTTTTACTGTCCTTGTCGTCGTCGTCCGACACGTCACGCCTCCCGGCTTCGCACAGAAGCCAAAACAAAACGGCCCGAACCCCATGTCAGGAGATTCGGGCCGCTGGTACGCTCCGCTCGCGGCGTTACCGTGTCAAGGCGGATCAGGCTGCCTGGGCTTCCTGTTCCTTCTCCTTCAACTGGATTTGTCCGGCGGCGGCCAGGCGAATGGCTTCCTGCGTGATCGAGCGGCGGGCGATCGCCACTTCGCGCGGGTTGACGCCCTGGTCGCCGGCGGCGAGGTCCGACTCGATCATGCGGCGCTGGCGCGCGCCGATCGAGGAGAGGACCGATTCGCGCAGTTCCATCGACGCGCCGCGCAGGGCCGCGGTGATGATGTCGCCGGAAACGTCGTTGAAGAGCGAAACGCGGCTGCGCTGCGGCATGTAGAGCACGTCCTCGAAGAGGAAGATCTTCGGGCGGACCTTCTTGACCGATTCGGTCGAGACCGTTTCGAGCGAGGCGAGCATTTCGTCGACCTGCGACTTCTCCAGCTCGTTCATGAGGTCGGCGACCTTGTTCGAACCGACCGAATTGCGTTCCGCATCCAGCGCGTTGATCATCTCGATGACGCGGGCCTCGACGATCGCGGTCGCCTTGGGGCTCGCGTCCTTGAGGTTGACGGTACGGTTGATGATGTCGGCGCGGTGGTCGTCCGGAATCTCCAGCAGCACCTTCGCACCGAAGGACGAGGGCATCATCGAGAGGATGTAGGCGATGGTCTGCGGGTGTTCGTTCAGCAGGAACCTGGCGACGAAGATCGGGTCTGCGTCCTGCAGGCGGTCCCAGATGGTCGTCTCGAAGGCCTGGAAGGCGGCGCGGCGGCCGAGCAGGCCGTCCACTTCGTCCGGCGTCAGGCCTTCCTCGAGAATGCCTTCCATCATCTTGGCATTGTCCATCAGGCCCGCACCCTCGGTGAAGAGGTCCTCGAACTCGTTGACGAGATCGATCAACTCGTGCGGCGGGATGGCGCGCAGGTTCTGCGCGGCGGCGATGATCGCCTGCAACTCGCTCTGGGTGAAATATTTCAGCAGCTTGCCAGCGACACCCTTGCCCATGGCGAGAAGGACGGCTGCTGCCTTCTCAACCGGCGAAAGCGGTGCTCCGACCGCCGTGGATGTGCCGAAATTCTCGAAATCCATCATGGATTATCATCCCCCTGAACCCTCACCGGGTATCAGATCTTGCGTGTACTCTTGACTTCGATGAGCTTGACCCCGAAGCGGGTGTCGTCGTTTTCCAGAACGGTGATCTCGCCGCGGCCGATCACCCGGCCGTTGACCATGACTTCGACCGGTTCGCCGATGCGGCGGTCGAGCGCGATGGTGGCGCCTTCGCTGAGATTCATCAGGCTTGAGACCTGCATCTGCGAGGACCCCAGAACGATCTGCAGATCGATCGGGATATCCATGATGAGGTCCATGTTGGACTGCATGGCGCTGCCCGGACGCGGGGCCTCGCCGAGATCGGCGGAAAAATCGGTGCCGGCGCCGCCGCCGAAATCACCGCCGCCGAAGTCGGACCCGCCGAAGCCGGTGTCGGCGCCGAAATCCGACGTGGCTGCGCCGCCGCCGAAATCGGTGTTGCCGAAGTCGGACCCGCCGAAAGCGGCCAGCGGGTCGTCGTCGATCGTCGCCGGAAGATCGGCGCCGAGCGAGCCGGTAGCATCCTTCTGAAGAACGCCGCGCAGGTCGTCGATCGCCTGCTCCAGTTCCTGGTCGCCCGCGTTGATGGAGGACATGATGTCGTCAGCGATGGGTGTTTTCTTCGGTGCCATAAGACCACTATTCCATTTGAAACTTGCCTGAGGCGTGCCGCCCCGCAGGCTTCATGCGCAAAACTATCCGATGATGTGCTGGAGGAGCTCTTCCTCCGAGCCGTAGGTATCCTTGACGCGAACCGTGTAGCGGGCGCCGGAGCGGCCGAATTCGCAGACATAGAGGTTGCGGCCGTTCGCGTTCACTTCCACGCGCACGTCGCCGGCCTCGTTGAAGGGAATGACGTCGCCGGCCTGCAGGCGGCTGATCGTGTCGAGCGTCTGGGCTTCGAGGCGGATGCGCGCCTCCAGCGTCACCTTGGAGCGACGCACCTGCTCGCCGAGCTGTTCGCTCCATTCGACCCGGGTCTTCGGCGCGTTGGCCGGCTTCGGTGCCGTGATGGTCGATTTCAGGAGAACGGCCTGGGGAATGACGACGTGGAAGGTCGAGAGCACGGGTCCGATGCCGACCGCCATGTTGACCATCGCGACGAACTGCTCGTCGCTGCCGTCGTCGTGGGGCTTGCGGATTTCTGCATTGTGCGCCGCGCCGAGATAGGGCTCATAGCCGTTCGCGCCGTTGACGGCCGTCTTCAGCACGCCGGAAATGCGGTCGAACATCATGGCCGCAAGGTCGAGCTCGATCTTGGAGAGCGGCCGCGGCTCCGGATCCTCGATCGAATCGCTCACGGCGCCGAGCATGTTCTCGACGAGCGTGATGATCATCGGGCTGTCGCAGATCAGCGTGAAGCGCTCGCACCAGTCGCGAAGGGACGCGTCGCAGCAGGCCATGGCGCCGCCAAGGCCCGAGACGAGCGTGCCGTAGGTGCCGGTCGTGAAACCGGCATAGGAGACCGCGACCTCGAAGCCGAGTTCGCTTTCCAGCATGTCGGGCAGGAATTCGGAGAACACGTCGCCGAGGCTGGCGCAGAGCTTGGAGATGGTCGCCTGGTCGCCGAGCCTGCCCGTGAGGCGGGCAAGCACGATGGGATCCATGGGGGCGGGGGCGGAGGTCACGGTCGCTGCGCTCATCTCTTAGGCCGCCTTCGAATCGCCGCCGCCACCGGGGTTCATCATTTCCTGCTCCACCGCGTCGATCGACGGACGCTCGTAGGAGGAAATGGTCTTGCGGCCGTATTCCAGCGCCACCTGCGGCACCGAGCCGTTCATGTAGGCGAGCAGCGTCTGCTTGACGATGACGTAGAGGCGGTTCTGCTTCTCGCGCACCACCTTGATGTTCGTGGCGATCGGCGTGACGATCGAGTAGGACAGGAAGATGCCGAGCATGGTGCCGACGAGGGCCGAACCGATGAGGCCGCCGAGGACTTCGGGGGATTCGTTGATCTTGCCCATCGCCTTGATGACCCCGAGAACGGCCGCGATGATACCGATGGCCGGGAAGGCGTCGCCCATGGTCGTCAGCGACTGGTAGGGCTTCATCTTGTCGCGCGTGATCGTCTGGATTTCCTCGTCCATCAGCGCCTCGATCTCGTGCGAGCGGGCATTGCCGATGATGATGAGGCGGACGTAGTCGCAGATGAAGGCCGTCAGTTCCTTGTTCTTGAGAACGGTCGGCGCGGACTGGAAGATCGGCGATTCCTCGGGATTGTCGATATGGGCTTCGATCTCGTTGCGCGATTTCGTGCGCAGGTCCCGCATCAGGCTGTAGAGCACGCCGAGCGTATCGAGATAGTCGCGTTCCTTGGGAACCTTGTGCTTGAACGCCTCGCCGAGCGCCTTGCCGGTTTCCTTGATCACCTTCATCGTGTTCGCCACGATGAAGCCGCCGACGCCGGCGCCGCCGATGATCATGAGTTCGAATGGCTGGTTCAGTACCTCGACGTGGCCGCCCATGGCCATGAAGCCGCCCAAGACGCAGCCGATGGTAACGATGAGACCGATAATGATGTTCATGAGCGCAGGTGTCCCGACACAATTCTGACCGTTCCGGAAATACGGTTCCAGCCTTGCGTGAAGCTGTACCTGACGGCGGGTTTACCGATCAGGTTCGCACAAGCAAAACCCGCGAGGATCATGGTTCAAAACGGGCATCCGTGCCTTCTTGAAGCCTTCTCGAACCTGATCGGCGGCCTATCGTGACGACCACCTATACGAGCTACAAGCTGATTTCCTCCGACCTCCAGACGTCGCTGAAGCGCGTTTCGGAGCAGCCGGACGTCAAGCGCGAGACGGAATACTACCTTTCCAAGATCGGCAGCATAAAGACCATCGACGAGTTCTTCGCCGACAGCCGTCTCTACAACTACGCCATGAAGGCGCACGGGCTGGACGACATGGCCTATGCCAAGGCCTTCATGCGCAAGGTGCTGACGGAGGGCGTGGACAACAAGGACGCCTTCGCCAACCAGCTCAGCGACACGCGCTACAAGGCGCTTGCGGAATCGCTGAACTTCGCCCGTCACGGCGAGCTCGCCACCACCTTCGAGCGCGCCCAGAAGGGCGTAGTCGAGAAATATGCCCGCCAGACGCTGGAAGTCAGCGCCGGCGAGGACAATACGGGCGTGCGCCTGGCGCTCTATTTCGAGCGCATGGCCTCCTCCATCACCTCGGGTTACTCGATCATCGCCGACGACGCGCTGGCCCAGGTCGTGCGCACCGCGCTGCAGCTTCCGGCGGAATTCGCCGCGACCGACATCGACCGCCAGGCAGCCTACTACGAGGACGTGCTGAACCTCGAGGAGTTCAAGGACCCCTCCAAGGTCGGCAAGTTCCTCGAGCGCTTCACCGCGATGTGGGAACTCGAAAACCCCGTCGGCAGCTACGATCCGCTGACCGTCTTCCAGTCGTCCAGCCTTACCGGCATTTCCACGGACCTCTTGCTTTCCATCAACAATCTGAAACTCGGAGGTCGCTGAGATGCAGACCGGGCTTTATGTATCGCTTTCGTCCCAGCTTGCGCTCGACCGCCGTCTGGCGACGCTCGCCGACAACGTCGCGAATTCGACGACGGTCGGCTTCCGCGCCACCGAAGTGAAGTTCAACCAGGTCGTCAGCGATCAGAAGAACGCCGATGTCGCCTTCGTTTCGCAGGGCGACGAGTTCATCTCGACGCGCAGCGGCGGCATCACCGAGACCGGTGGCACGCTCGATTTCGCCATCAAGGGCGACGCCTGGTTCCAGGTGGAGACGCCCGCCGGCCCGACGCTGACCCGCGACGGCCGCTTCACGCTGACGGATGCCGGTGAACTGGTGACGCTCAACGGCTATCCGGTGCTCGACGCCGGCGGCGGCCCCATCCAGATCGACGGGAATGCCGGCCCGATCCTGCTCAGCTCCGACGGTCAGCTCAACCAGAACGGCCGGCCCGTCGCCGCGCTCGGCATTTTCGAGGCGGACCTTTCGGCCGGCTTCGTGCGCGCCGGCAACAGCGGCATCATCCCGACCCGCCAGCCCGAACCCATCGTCGACCGCGTCGATGCGGGCGTGGTGCAGGGCTATGTCGAGGAATCCAACGTCAACGCCATCGGCGAGATGACGCAGCTCATCCAGGTCACGCGCGCCTTCGAGAACATCGCTTCGCTCATCCGCGACAGCGAGGAGTCCATGAAGGAAGCCCTTCGTACCTTTGGCGGGAACCGGTAAGCGATGATGAGCGGCGAAGGACCCGCGCCCGAAGGCGGACGCATGATGAATGCCCTTGCGGGGCTTGTCCGGCGCTACTCCTCGCCGGAATTCTCCGTCGTCCATGGTGGTCACGTCCAGACCATCGCCGCCGGCAACTACACGGTCAGCGGCCTGTCGCGGCATGTGCGGCTCGGCGAGTTCGTCGCGCACAAGAGCGCGACCGGCATCCATCTCGGCGAGGTCGTCCGCGTCGAACAGGACACGGTCGTCGTATGCCCCATCGAACCGGGCGAGCCCATCGGCATCCACGACACGGTCATCCGCAAGGGCGCCTTCCGCATCGCGCCGTCGGAAACCTGGTGCGGCCGCACGATCAACGCGCTCGGCGAGCCCATCGACGGGCTCGGCCCGCTGACACAGGGCGACGAGCGCCGCTCCATCTCCAACACCGCGCCGCCCTCGATGACGCGCCGGCGCATCGAGGACGGCTTCAGCACGGGCGTGCGCGCCATCGATATCTTCGCGCCGCTCTGCCTCGGCCAGCGCCTCGGCATCTTCGCCGGTTCGGGCGTCGGCAAGTCGACGCTGCTGTCGATGCTTGCGCGAGCCGATGCCTTCGACAAGGTGGTGATCGCGCTTGTCGGCGAGCGCGGCCGCGAAGTGCGCGAATTCATCGAGGATACGCTCGGCGACAACCTCGCCAAGTCTGTCGCCGTCGTCGCCACCAGCGACGAGAGCCCGATGCTGCGCAAGATGGCGCCGCTGACGGCCGTGACCATTGCCGAGCACTACCGCGACCAGGGCGACAACGTGCTCCTGATCATCGACAGCGTGACGCGCTTTGCCCATGCGATCCGCGAGGTGGCGACCGCCTCCGGCGAGCCGCCCATCGCCCGCGGTTATCCCGCCTCCGTCTTCACCGAGCTGCCGCGGCTTCTCGAGCGGGCAGGCCCGGGCGCGGAAGGCGCGGGCACGATCACCGCCATCATCTCGATCCTCGTCGACGGCGACAATCACAACGACCCGATCGCCGACTCCACGCGCGGCATTCTCGACGGCCATATCGTGATGGAGCGCAGCCTTGCGGAAGAGGGGCGCTATCCGCCCATCAACCCGCTCGCCTCGATCTCGCGCCTTGCCCGCAAGGCCTGGACGCCGGACCAGGAGAAGCTGGTGTCGCGGCTGAAGTCGCTGATCCACCGCTTCGAGGAAACGCGCGACCTGCGCCTCATCGGCGGCTATCGCCCGGGCGGCGATCCCGACCTCGACATGGCGATCAAGCAGGTGCCGATCATCTACGAGGTTCTGAAACAGACGCCGGGTGAAGACCCAGCCGCGGACGCCTTCTCCGACCTTGCGGTCGCGCTGAGGAATGCGGCCGCGCAGGGCGGCGCGCCGGCCATGCGAAGGGGATGAGAGTGACGGATTTCGATGCAGACGAAACCATCCAGCCGTTGAAGCGGTCGGAGCGGGGCCATTACAGTTTCGGCGACAAGATGCTTGTCGGCGCGGGCGTGATGCTGGCGGCGGGCGCCGCGTTCTTCCCCTGGTATGTCTTCCTCAACCCGGAAAAATTCTCGGTGCCGACGCTCTGGCAGGGCGCGACGCGCGACCTGCCGGAAACGGCGCCGCGCGAGGTGGTGAGCGTTTCGCCCGCCGCCATGGTCGACAACGACAACGAGCCGGCGCTGGAAGGCGTCGATCCGGTGGCGACGGCCACGACCTCCGGCCTCGGTACGGAAAAGAAGCTCGGCGCGCCCGTCGATACCGGCCTCGATCAGCCGCTGCCAGCCAATTCCGGCTTCCGCCTGATGCATGTGGCGAACGGCCGGGCGCTGATCGAGGACGCCCGCGGCATGTATATCGTGCGCGTCGGCTCGATCCTGCCGGACAACAGCCGCCTCGCGACGCTGGAGCAGCGGGACGGCGCCTGGGTCATCGTCACCTCCAACGGCACGGTCATCAAGCGCAACTGACGGGGCGCGCGGGTTCTCCGCGCCCCGATTCGGCCGGCCGCCATCTGCGCCGCCGGCCGCCCGCTCGCCGTGAGAATTCCGGCTCGAGCACTTTATTTCCCCGGGAATTCAGGCACTTGCCGATAGGCCGCCACCGGTGCAAGTCTGACGCAAGATTGGTTCCATAGGTTCGCCGTGAACAAGGATGGAGCTTGTCATGCAACCGATACAACTGTTTGAACTGGCATCGAAACAGGCCGAATGGCTCTCAGTCCGCCAGAGTGTGGTTGCAGGCAACATCGCCAACGCCAACACCCCCGGGTTCAAGGCGAAGGACGTAACCCCCTTCCAGTCGGTGCTCGAAACCACGGGCATCCGCATGGCGGCGACGCAGCCCGGCCACTTCACCGAAACCGAAATGGCAAGCCGCGTCATCGAGACCAAGCCCACCGAAGAGATCGGCGTGCAGGAGTCCGGCAACACGGTCGGCCTTGCCGAGGAACTCATGAAGGAAGGCCAGGTCAAGCGTGAGTTCGATATGAATGCCGGCCTCGTCAAGGCCTTTCATCGCATGATGCTGATGACAGTCAGAAGGTAAAAAATGGATCCGCTCGTAGCTTCAATGAAAGTCGCGGCCTCGGGACTTGAGGCGCAATCCACCCGCATCCGTATCGTTTCGGAAAACCTCGCCAACGCCCGTTCCACGGGCGACACCCCTGGCGCCGACCCCTTCCGCCGCAAGACGGTGACCTTTGCCGCCGAGCTCGACCGCGCCACCAACGCGTCGCTCGTCGAGGTCGAACGTCTCGGTGTCGACGAGGGCGAATTCTCGACCGAATACGATCCGGGCAATCCGGCGGCCGACGAGAAGGGCTTCGTGAAGATGCCGAACGTCAACGTGCTGGTCGAAATGGCCGACATGCGCGAAGCCAACCGCTCCTATGAAGCCAACCTGCAGAGCATCAAGCAGTCGCGCGATCTGATCAGCGCCACCATCGACCTTCTGAGGGCATCGCAATGATCGAGAGCATCAAGGGCGTAAACGGCCTTTTCTCCAACGGCCCGCTGTCGGGCGTCGAGACCGGGACGGCCAACACCGTTTCCGCCGCCGCCGCGCAGGGAACCGGCACCCAGATGTCCTTCGCCCAGGTGATGGGCGACATGGCAAGTGAAATGGCCAACACGCTGAAGCTTGGTGAAACCAAGTCCTTCGAGGCCATCCAGGGCAAGGCATCGACCCGCGAAGTGGTCGACGCCGTCATGAATGCCGAGCAGACGCTGCAGACCGCCATCGCCATCCGCGACAAGGTCGTCACCGCCTATCTCGAAGTAGCCAGAATGCAGATCTGAGGACCGGACATGAAAGCCCTTGCCATTGCCGCCACCGGCATGAACGCGCAGCAGACCAACCTCGAAGTCATCGCGAACAACATCGCGAACATCAACACGACCGGCTTCAAGCGCGCCCGCGCCGAGTTCTCGGATCTGCTCTACCAGACCGAACGCGCCGCGGGCGTGCCGAACCGCGCCAATGCGGCCGTCGTGCCGGAAGGCGCGATCATCGGCCTCGGCGTCAAGACCGCCGCGGTGCGCAACCTGCATCTCCAGGGCGGCCTCGTGTCCACCGGCAACTCCTTCGACCTCGCGCTGATCGGCCGCGGCTGGTTCCAGATCGAGGCGGCGGACGGCTCCACGCTCTACACCCGCGCCGGCGCCTTCAACACCAACGCCCAGGGCCAGCTCGTGACGCTCGACGGCTATACGGTGGTGCCCGGCATCACGGTGCCGCAGGATGCGACGGAAGTCACCGTCACCAAGTCCGGCCAGGTCTATGCAACGGTCGGCGGCCAGCAGCAGGATCTCGGCCAGATCACCCTGGCGAACTTCGTCAACGAGGCCGGCCTCGAGCCGCTCGGCGAAAACCTCTACCGCGAAACCGCCGCCTCCGGCCCGGCCAATGTCGGCGCACCGGACGAAGCGGGCTTCGCCTATATCCAGCAGAACTACCTCGAAGCCTCCAACGTCGATCCGGTCAAGGAAATCACCGACCTGATCTCGGCCCAGCGCGCCTATGAAATGAACTCCAAGATCATTCAGGCGGCGGACGAAATGGCGGCGGTGGTCAGCAAGAACCTGAGATAACGAACCGGACAAGCGGGGAACATGATGTTTCGCCTGATAGCAGCTCTTCGGAGAGAAAAGACCTTTTCCGCCCTGCGGCGCGCGGCCCTTGCCGCGCCCGCCGTGCTCATCGGTCTCTTTTCGGCCGACGCCGCCCTGGCCGAGGCGCGCACCGCCGTCGTGCCCAAGCGCATCATCTATCCCGGCGAGGAAATCGACGCGGGCCAGCTCGAAGTGGTCGAGGTCACCAACCCGAACATCGTCAATGGTTTCGCCGAGGACATCTCCGCCGTCAACGGCATGGTGACGAAGCGCACGCTCCTGCCCGGCCGCGTCATTCTGACATCGGCCTTGCGCGCGCCTTTCGCCGTTTCCCGCGGCACCACCGTCCAGCTCGTCTTCGACAACGGTTCGATGGTGCTGCGCGCGTCGGGCACGCCCCTGCAGGATGCGGCCGTCGGCGACCTCATCAAGGTCCGCAACAAGGATTCCGGCGTGATCGTCTCCGGTACGGTCATGGGCGACGGAACCGTCCACGTGGTGGCGAAATGATGCAATCCTTCCTTTTCCGCGTCGCAGCCTTTCTCGCCTGCCTCATGCTTGCGGCGGGCCCGGCGCTGCCGGCGGCCCGCATCAAGGACGTCGCCTCGCTGCAGGCCGGCCGCGACAACCAGCTGATCGGCTACGGCCTCGTCGTCGGCCTCCAGGGCACGGGCGACAGCATGCGCTCCTCGCCCTTCACCGAACAGTCCATGCGCGCGATGCTGCAGAACCTCGGCATCTCCATGGTGGGCACGCAGACGCGCGCCAAGAACATCGCCGCCGTGCTCGTCACGGCCAATCTGCCGCCCTTCGCCAGCCCCGGCAGCCGCATCGACGTGACGGTCGGTTCGCTCGGCGACGCGACGTCGCTGCGCGGCGGCACGCTCGTCATGACCTCGCTTTCCGGCGCCGACGGCCAGATCTATGCGGTCGCGCAGGGCTCCATCGTCGTCACCGGCCTCAGCGCCAATGGCGATGCGGCCAGCGTCCAGCAGGGCGTGACGACCGCCGGCCGCGTGCCGAACGGTGCGATCATCGAACGCGAGCTGCCCTCGCGCTTCAAGGATTCGTCCGACCTCGTCCTTCAGCTGCGCAATCCGGATTTCTCGACCTCGGTCGGCATGGCCGACGCGATCAACCGCTACGCGGCCGCCCAGTACGGCTCGCCGATCGCCGAATCGCGCGATTCCCAGTCGGTCTATATCGCCAAGCCGAAGATGGCCGACCTTGCGCGCCTGATGGCCGATATCGAAAACCTCGTCATCGAGACGGACGCGCCGGCGCGCGTCGTCATCAACGAACGCACGGGCACCATCGTAATCGGCCAGGACGTGCGCATCTCGCCCGTCGCCGTCAGCTATGGCTCGCTCACCGTGCAGGTCAACGAAATGCCCGAAGTGATCCAGCCTGAGCCCTTCTCCAAGGGCGTGACGGCCGTCCAGCCGCGCACGGATATCCTCGTGCAGCAGGATGGCGGCAATGTCGCGGTGCTCGACGGCTCCAGCCTGCGCTCGCTCGTCTCCGGCCTCAACAGCATCGGCGTCAAGCCGGATGGCATCATCTCCATCCTGCAGAGCATCAAGACGGCCGGCGCCCTTCAGGCAGAACTGGTGCTGCAATGATGAACACGACCCTTTCGACATTCGCCCGCAAGCTCGCCCTGCCGCTCGCCGGTTTCGTGATGATGGCCATTCCCGGCGCCTTCGCCGAGGAGCGCCCCGTCGTCACCACGACCAAGGCCAGCACCGACGAGGTGCGCGAATTCTGCACCAACATCGCGGACGCTGCCCGCGACCAGCGTTACCTCCTGCAGAAGCAGGAACTGGAAACGCTGCAGAAGGATGTCGATGAGCGCATCAAGGTGCTGGAAACACGCCGGGCCGAATACGAGGACTGGCTGAAACGCCGCAACGATTTCCTGAAGTCCGCCGAAGCGGGCCTCGTGGAAATCTACCGCAAGATGAAGCCCGACGCCGCCGCCAGCCAGCTCGCCGAACTCGATCCGGAGATCGCGTCCGCCATCGTCATGAAGCTGCCGCCGCGCCAGTCGAGCACGATCCTCGGCGAGATGCCGGCCGACAAGGCCGCCATGCTCACCCGCATCATCGCCTCGGCGACCGATCCGAACACCTCGAAGGACCCGTCATGAAAAAGACCGCCTCCGCACTTGCCGTCGCGATGGCCTTGTCGGGCTGCACCAGTCAGGCTGTGAACGAGATCGGCCGGGCGCCGTCGATGAGCCCCATCGGCAGCGGCCTCAACTATGCCGAGACGCCGCAGATGGCGATGTATCCCAAGCAGCCGCGCACGGCGGTTTCCGGCTATTCGATCTGGAGCGACCAGCAATCGGCGCTGTTCAAGGATTCGCGCGCCTTCAAGGTGGGCGACATCATGACCGTGAACATCCGCGTCAACGACAAGGCGAGCTTCGACAACAAGACCGACCGGTCCCGCACCAACAAGAGCGGCATGAACCTCGGCTTCGGCGGCTCGGGCAACAATTTCAGCGTCGATACGTCGGCCGATCTCAACTACGGCTCCTCGACCAGCACGAAGGGCGACGGCACGACGGAGCGGTCCGAAAAGCTGAACCTGCTCGTCGCCGCGGTCGTCACCGGCGTCATCGAGAACGGCAATCTCCTGATTTCCGGCTCGCAGGAAGTGCGCGTGAACCATGAGCTGCGCATCCTCAACGTCGCCGGCATCGTGCGCCCGCAGGATGTCGACGCCAACAACCAGATCTCCTACGAGCGCATCGCGGAGGCCCGCATCTCCTACGGTGGCCGCGGCCGCCTGACCGAAGTGCAGCAGCCGCCGTGGGGCCAGCAGGCCGTCGACCTGTTCTCGCCGATCTGACGACCCCATCCTCGCAATACGGGAAGACGAACATGGCGGACGAAGAACAGGGCGCCGAGAAGAAGAAACCCTCGCTGGTCATCACCATCGCGATCATCGCCGTCCTGACGCTGCTGGCCGGCGGCGGCGGCTGGCTCGTCGGCAACATGCTCGCCCCGCCGCCGGCCGAAAAGCCGGCGGAAGAGGTGGCGAAGGCGGAGCCTGCCGCGGGCGGCCACGGTGGCGGCGAAAAGGCGGAGGCGGGCGAAATCCCGCATATCTCCACCGAGGCGAACGGCGTCGTGCTGCTCGACCCGATTACCAGCAACCTTGCCTATCCCTCCGACAATCGCGTGCGCCTCGAAGTGGCGCTGATGTTCAAGGGCGCGCCCGACGTGGCGCTGGCCGAGGAAATCCATCAGGACATCATGGCCTATATGCGCACCGTCTCGCTGCAGCAGGTGCAGGGGCCGCGCGGTTTCCAATATCTCAGGGAAGATCTGCAGGAGCGGGTTGACCTCCGGTCCGAAGGGCGCGTAACCAACGTCATGTTCCGCACCTTCGTGATCGAATGATTCGAGCCCTTCTGACCTTCCTCGCCATGATGGCGATGACCGGCGTGGCCTACGCCCAGCAGCAGTTGCAGCTGCCGGGCGATCTCCTCAACGCGCCCGTCGAAGGCTCCGTCGCTTCCTGGATCATCCGTTCCTTCGGGCTCCTGACGATCCTGTCGGTCGCGCCCGGCATCCTGATCATGGTGACGAGCTTCCCGCGCTTCGTCATCGCCTTCTCGATCCTGCGTTCGGGCATGGGCCTTGCCACCACGCCCTCGAACATGATCCTCGTCTCGCTCGCCCTCTTCATGACCTTCTACGTCATGGCGCCGACCTTCGACCGTGCCTGGCAGAACGGCGTCGAACCGCTGATCGCCAACCAGATCGACGAGACGGAAGCGGCCAAGCGCATCGCCGAACCCTTCCGCGAGTTCATGGTGGCCAATACCCGCGACAAGGACATCGAGCTCTTCATCTCGCTGGCCGAGGAGCGCGGCCAGAAGGTCGTCGAGAACAATGTCGCGGACCTGCGCGTCGTCATCCCGGCCTTCATGATTTCGGAAATCCGCCGCGGTTTCGAGATCGGCTTCCTCGTCGTGCTGCCCTTCCTGGTCATCGACATGATCGTCGCCACCATCACCATGGCCATGGGCATGATGATGCTCTCGCCCCTGGTGATCTCGCTGCCGCTCAAGCTGCTGCTCTTCGTGCTGGTGGACGGCTGGAATCTGCTCGTCGGCAGCCTCGTCAGGTCCTTTAGCTAGAGCCTTCACACCCCCTTAACCATCCCGTCTTACCGCCGGTTAACCCTGTTTTCCGGTGGGTCGAAAGCACCCGTCCAATTTAAGAAGTTGGCAAGGATTGGCTGCGACTTTGAGCTCCACACGACGGGTTTGGTGTCCTTCAGAACACTGGAGAAACCGAGTTGGCATGATGCCGAACCGCCGTAACCGGTAAGTATTCAGTCCGGTATGTCCCCACCAGTATTTCGTTCAAAGGGACAACTTGAATGTCGAGCATTCTCACCAACACGGCTGCAACCGCAGCTCTCCAGACGCTGCGCACCATCAACAACGACATGGACTCGACGCAGAACCGCATTTCGTCGGGTATGCGCGTCGCTGCGGCTTCCGACAACGCTGCTTACTGGTCGATCGCCACCACCATGCGCTCGGACAACAAGGCCCTGTCGGCTGTTAACGACGCACTCGGCATCGGCGCCGCCAAGGTCGACGTTGCCTACGGCGCAGTCGACGCATCGATCGATGTCGTCAACGAAATCAAGAAGAAGCTGGTTTCCGCCAAGGAACAGGGCGTCGACAAGGCCAAGGTCCAGGAAGAAATCACCCAGCTCCAGGGCCAGCTGAAGTCGATTGCCGAATCCGCTTCCTTCAACGGCCAGAACTGGGTCGCTGCTTCCGACGGCTCCGTCACTGTCGTCACCGGCTTCGTCCGCTCGGCCGACACGTCCGGCGGTTCGCCGACCACGTCGGTTTCGGTCAAGACCGAAGCCCTCACGATCGACAACGACAACAAGCTGCTCGGCTTCGACTCGTCTGCCGGCACCCTGACGCTGACCGAAGGCATCCTGGGCAACACCCGCACCGATGGCAACATCGTTGTCAGCCTCTCGATCAACTCGGGCACGACCGACACGCAGCTCGACGGCATGATCTCCGACGTCGACGAATCGCTGAAGCTGATGGCCAGCCTCGGCTCCAAGTTCGGCTCGGTCTCCATGCGCATCGGCCTGCAGGAAGACTTCATGTCGAAGCTCTCCGACGCCATCGAAAAGGGCGTTGGCCGCCTCGTCGACGCCGACATGAACGAAGAGTCCACGCGCCTCAAGGCCCTGCAGACCCAGCAGCAGCTGGCGATCCAGTCGCTGTCGATCGCGAACTCCAACTCGCAGAACATCCTCTCGCTCTTCCGTTAATCCTTACGGATCGTCGAGAAAAGATTGAGGCCGCGCCCCGTGCGCGGCCTCTTTCTTTTGAGCTTTGTTTTTGCCCGTGAAACGATGGATTAACCATGCTTATTGGCGGGCCATTTACCATAAAACGAAGCCCTTTTTACGCGGCGGACGAAATTAGGAAATCGGTAAGCAGGTCTTGCGAAATTGATCTCGCACCCGGCGCAAATGCCTGGGATGCCGAGACTTCCAGGCCGAAACGAGCGGGGGCTGACCGCGGCGTTTCACCCGCCTGAAGGTCGAAGGGGATGGTGCGAAGGAGGCTGACCCGAGCACCCCCAAACGGTTCAAAAGCCGCATCCGGAAACGGGTGCGGCTTTGCCGTTTTCACCCCTGTCCAACAAATTTTTCCCGCTTAGCGATCTGTTAACCATGTTCCCGTTAGCTTGGGCCATCGAAACGGCGGGCCAACAAGAATTCAGCCCGTTGGCAAGCATGATGCTGCTCGCCGTTCACCGGTATTGCCCGGAATGTCCCTTTCTTTAGTCAGCCATTCAAGGGGCACCCAAAACATGACGAGCATTCTGACCAACGTTGCGGCGATGTCCGCCCTCCAGACCCTGCGCACCATCGGCAACGACATGGAAACCACGCAGGGCCGCGTTTCCTCGGGCATGCGCGTTGGCGTAGCCGCCGACAACGCCGCCTACTGGTCCATCGCGACCACGATGCGCTCTGACAATCTCGCCCTTTCCGCCGTACAGGACGCCCTCGGCCTCGGCGCCTCCAAGGTCGACACCGCCTACGCCGCCATGGAAAGCGCCATCGACGTCGTCAAGGAAATCAAGGCCAAGGTCGTGACCGCCACGGAAGAAGGCGTTGACAAGGCCAAGGTCCAGGAAGAAATCGACCAGCTCCAGGAACAGCTGAAGTCCATCGCCGAATCCGCTTCCTTCTCCGGCGAAAACTGGGTTGCCGGCGGCGTCAGCACCAGCGACGGCACGACCACCATCGGCGTGACGGTCGTTTCGGGCTTTGTCCGCGACAGCGCCAACAACGTCTCCGTCAAGACCACCAGCTACTCGCTCGACGGCGGCTTCGGCGCCGACGGCCCGTCCCTGCTGTTCGGTGGCGACACCAACGGTGCGATCGACTACACGACGGCAACGTCCGGTATCCTCGGCACGACCGCTGCCAACTGGTCCACGGTCGACTTCAACGACGACGCTGCCGACGGCGTGACGGCTGCTGCCACCACGGTCGGCGCCATGTCGATCTACAACCTCGACATCAGCGGCCTGTCGAATGCCGGCATGTCCGAAGCCCTGAAGCTGGTTGACGCCGGTCTCCAGGCCATGACCAGCGCCGGCGCCAAGCTCGGCTCGATCTCGACCCGCATCAACCTGCAGGAAGACTTCGTCAACAAGCTCTCCGACTCCATCGACTCGGGTATCGGCCGCCTCGTCGACGCCGACATGAACGAAGAGTCCACCCGCCTGAAGGCCCTTCAGACGCAGCAGCAGCTCGGCATCCAGTCGCTGTCGATCGCCAACTCCTCGTCGGAAGGCATCCTCCAGCTCTTCCGTTAATCGGAAGGCGGAAGCCAGATCCTTCAAGATTTCAGGAGGCCCCGGTTCACCGGGGCCTTCTTCGTTTCAAAGCGGCGATTTCAGGAACGCCGCCATGGCCGCGCCTTCCGCCCTGCGGGCAAGGAAGAGCCGCGCGGTGTCCAGCGCCTCGCGGATCGTCACGTCCATGTCGAGATAACGGTAGGTGCCAAGCCGGCCGACGAAGGTGACGCCCGTTTGCCCTTCGGCGCGCGCCACGTAGTCGGCAAGCTGCGCCTTCTCCTCGACCAGCCGGATCGGATAATAGGGGATGTCGTCGGGCTCGCAGGCCCGCGAGAATTCCCGGTAGCAGACCGAACCCTTGTGCTCCTCCCAGGGCGAGAAGTGCTTGTGCTCGGTGATACGTGTGTAAGGCACCGAGACGTCGCCGTAGTTCATCACCGCGCAGCCCTGGTAGTCGCCGTCATAGGTGAAGCGCTCGAAATCCAGCGTGCGGTAGCCGAGACGGCCAAGCTCGTAGTCGAAATAGCCGTCGAGCGGGCCGGAATAGAAGACATGGTCGAAGCCTGTCTCCGCGCCGCGCCGGAAACCGGTCTTGAGCTTCACCGAAATGTTCGGATGATCGAGAATGCCGGCGACCATCTCGGTATAGCCGTTCTCCGGCATGCCCTGATATTTATGGAAGAAGTAGTTGTCGTCGTAGTTGAAGCGCACCGGCAGGCGCTTCAGGATCGAGGCCGGAAGCGCGGTCGGCGAACAGCCCCATTGTTTCTGGGTATAGCCTTCGAAGAAGGCCTCGTAGAGATCGCGACCGACGAAGCGCAACGCCTGCTCCTCGAAGGTCTGCGGATCCGCGATGGTCTTGTCGGCCTGCTCCTCGATGAAGGCGCGCGCCTCGTCGGGGCGGAAGGTCTTGTCGAAGAACTGGTTGATGGTGTGCAGGTTGACCGGCAGCGAATAGACGCTGCCGCCGCTCGTCGTCTTCACGCGGTTCTTGTAGGGCAGGAAGGTCGTGAAACCGTTCACATAGTCCCAGACTTCCGCGTCGTCCGTATGGAAGATGTGCGGGCCGTAGATGTGCACCATCACGCCCGTCGCCGCATCCCGCTCCGTATGGCAGTTGCCGCCGATATGGTTGCGCGCATCGAGGATTTCGACGCGGTAGCCTTCCTGCGCCAGTTCCCGGCCGATGACGGCGCCCGAAAGGCCGGCACCGACGATGAGGATCTTCTCGTCTTGCATAGTATCCTGTTCTCCACTCATTGCCCGGAGGACCATAGACGCACGTCGGGCGAAAGTGGTGCGAAATCGTTCAGCGCTTCCAGCGCGGCGCGGTAGCGGGCGCGATAGGCTGCATCGTCCTCGATCTCGATGCCGCTGGCGGCAAGCTCGGTGCCGAGCTCATAGTAGATGTCGAGGTTGCGCAGGTCCGGCACGGGCGTCTCGCCGCGTTCCGCATCGCCCTGCATCTGCCAGAACAACTCCTCGAGCCGGCGGGCAAGGGCCGGCATGTCGCGAAGGGCCGACGTGTCCCGCTGGCGCTGGAGCGATTCGCGCACGGCCATGAGACTCGCCGGATTGTGGGCGAAGGCGACGGCCTTACGCACGTACTCGTCCGCGCCGGTGCAGACCATCTCGGGAATGCCGGCGGCCGTGACGATGCTGGCGCAGAAGCGCGAGGCGAAGCTCTTGCCGGCAATGGTGAGGACGGGCAGGCCCTGCGTGATGGCATCGGCGGCGGTGGAATGCGCGCCGTAGGGGAACGTGTCGAGGAAGAGATCGGCAAGCCCGATGCGGGCGAGATGATCGTGGTTCAGCGTCTTGCCGGCGAAGATGAGCCGCTCCGGCGCGATGCCGGCCTCCTCGGCGATCCTGCGCAGGCGCTCGTTGGCGCTCTCGTCGCCGGCGAGCAGCCACAGCACGCTGCCGGGCGTCGCGTGAAGGATGGCGAGCCACCGGGCGAAGCAGGGCGCATTGATCTTCTGCATGCCATTGAAGCTGGCGAAGACGAAGGCGTCTTCCGGCAGGCCGGCGGAAGCGCGGGTCGGGCGCGGGCTCACCGCGCGCTTGCGGTCCACCGGCTGGTTGCAGGCGATGCGCAGGACCTTTTCCGTGTAGTAGAGCTCGTTTTCCGGCGGCACGATCGTTTCGTCGGCGATCATGTACTGGTGGTACGGGCTCGCCATCGTGCCGGGATAGCCGCAGAAATTGACGATGACCGGCGCGGGCCGATAGGCGAAGATCTTCGTGCGGGCATGTTTCGTATAGCCGTTGACGTCGATGAGCACGTCGATCTCGTCGGCCGCGATCTGCCGCGCCGCATCGATGTCGCTGAGCCCGGCAATGTCCCGCCAATGGTCGACCGCCTCCTTGATGCGGGCCTGCGTCGGGTCGATCGGCGCGGGGTCGCCGCAGTAATAGGCGAAGATCTCCACCGAGGCCTTGTCGTGCAGCTCCAGCACCTCGCTGAGCGCGAAGCCGACGGCATGCTGGCGCAGGTCCGAGGAGACGTAACCGACGCGCAGGCGCTGCCCGGTGCCCGTCTTGTGGCGCACCGTCTGGCGCTGGAAGGCGGCAAGGTCCTCGGGGCGGCCGACGGTCTTGCTGCTGTAGCGATAGGCCTTTGCGAGATGGAACAGCGGGTCGTCCGCGTAGCAGGCGATCGTCATGGAGGACATGGCATCCATGAAGTTGCGGACCGTCATATGGGTCGAGGGCGTGATGGGCGGCCACTTGCACTGGCGCATGCGCAGCGAGATCCAGTGCTGGGCGGCCTCGGGCCGCGTCGGCTGCAGCTCCATGGCCTGCCAGAGGGCGGCTTCGGCCTCGTCGAGCTGGTTGGTGCCTTCCAGCACGCGGCCGATATGCTGAAGGCTCAGCAGGCGGTTGTTGAGCCGGTCGGGAGAGATTTCCGCGGTGGCGTCAACGAAGACGCGCCACTGTTGCACGGCCTGTTCGGTGAGCCCGCAATCCTCCAGCGTCCGGCCGAGATTGATATGCGCCTGGCCGAAGAGCGGGCTCAGCCGCACCGCTGCGCGCAGCGCATGAAGCGTGGCGGCGACGTCGCCGGCCTTGGAGAGCGAAACCGCAAAGTTGAAATAGGCGAGATGCAGGAGGGGATTGGTGTCGTTGAAGGCGATCCAGGTCTTGTAGAGCTCGACCGCCGCCGCCGTCTGGCCCGCGGCCGAGAGGGTTTCCGCCGTCTGGAAGAGATCGGCAAGCGAGAGCTGCTGGCTGCGCGCACGCAGGAGAAGATGGAGGAACGGCGCGTTCGGATCGGGCGTGGTGGAGGGGCTGACGGTCATGACATCCTGCGGCAAGGGGCCTGCTGGCCGGGCTGTTGAACGGACTCGCAATGAGCTCGTCTGCCTTGCTACCGGAGTTGACTTGCGTCGGGCTGGTCCCTTTCGGGGGAGGGGAGCCGATAAAAAGACAGCGGCGCGACCTGAAAGGCCGCGCCGCCGGATGTTCGGTGTCTGAAGCGCTCGGCTTAGACCGTGGTGTAGGCCTTGATGATGGCCTCGACCTGCGAGGAGTTCATCGCGGCGATCTGCTCGGCGTTGAGAGCGCGGACCTGCGTGGTGCTGAGCGCCGCGATATCGTCGGTGCCCAGGCCCGCGATCGCCTTGACGCTGATGGCAGCGAGTTCGGCGGTCGTGAAGGTCTTGATCTCGTCGGTGCTCATCGACTTGATGGCCTCGGCCGAGAGGGCCGCGATCTGTGCGGAGTTCAGGGCCTCGATCTGGGCCGAGTTCAGGGCCGTAATCTGCGCGGTGGTGAGCCCGGTGATGTTCTTGGCATCGAGGGCAGCCACCTGGCTGGTGCCGAGCGCTGCGATCTGGGCCGTGCCGAGAGCGGAGAGCTGCTTGGCGTTCAGGGCCTTGATCTTGTCCGTGCTGAGCGAGTTGACCTGTGCGGTCGACAGGGCGCCGAGCTGTGCACTGGAGAGCGCGCCGATCTGCTTGGTGCTCAGGGCGGCGAGCTTGTCCGTGGCAAGGCCGGCGAGAGCGGCGGTATCCACACCCGCAAGAGCCTTGTCGCTGATGGCGGCAATTTCTGCGGTGGTGAAGAGGCCGAGTTCAGCCGAGTTGAAGGTCTTGATGACGGCCGCACCGAGCGCCGCGATCTGCGAGGAGGTCAGGGCTTCGACCTGAGCCGTCGAGAGAGCGGCGGCCTGAGCCGTCGTCAGTGCCGCGGCCTGGCTGCTGGTCAGGGCTGCAACCTGGGTGGTGCCGAGGGCTGCGACCTGTGCGGTGCCGAGGGCAGAGACCTGCTTGGCGCTGAGGGCCTTGACCTTGTCCGTGCTGAGCGAGTTGACCTGAGCGGTGGTCAGCGCGCCGAGCTGCGTGCTGGAGAGCGCGCCGAGCTGCTTGGTGGTCAGGGCAGCGAGCTTGTCCGTGGCGAGGCCTGCAAGGGCAGCCGTGTCGATACCGGAGACGGCCTTGTCACTGATGGCGGAGAGTTCAGCCGTGGTGAAGAGAGCCAGTTCTGCGGAGTTGAAGGTCTTGACCACAGCCGCGCCGAGTGCCGCGATCTGCGAGGAGGTCAGGGCTTCGACCTGGGCCGTCGAGAGAGCGGCAGCCTGGTTGGTCGTGAGCGCGGCGGCCTGGGCGCTGGTCAGGGACGCGACCTGGGTCGTGCCGAGGGCAGCGATCTGAGCCGTGCCGAGCGCCGAGACCTGCTTGGCGCTGAGCGCCTTCAGCTTGTCCGTGCTGAGCGAGTTGACCTGTGCGGTCGACAGGGCGCCGAGCTGTGCACTGGAGAGCGCGCCGATCTGCTTGGTCGTCAGTGCAGCGAGCTTGTCCGTCGTCAGGCTGGCAAGCGCTGCGGTGTCGAGGCCGGCAAGGGCCTTGTCGCTGATGGCGGCGAGCTCACCGGTGGTGAAGAGCGCGAGTTCCGCGGAGTTGATCGTCTTGATGACGGCCGCACCGAGGGCTGCGATCTGCGAGGAGGTCAGGGCTTCGACCTGGGCCGTCGAGAGAGCGGCAGCCTGGCTGGTCGTGAGCGCGGCGGCCTGGGCGCTGGTCAGGGCAGCGACCTGAGCCGTGCCGAGGGCAGCAACCTGTGCGGTGCCGAGAGCCGAAACCTGCTTGGCGCTGAGCGCCTTGACCTTGTCGGTGGCGAGCGAGTTGACCTGGGCCGTCGTCAGGGCGCCGAGCTGTGCACTGGAGAGTGCAGCGAGCTGCTTGGTGCCGAGCGCGGCAAGCTTGTCGGTCGTCAGGCTGGCGAGGGCCGCCGTATCGAGGCCGGCGACTGCCTTGTCGTTGATGGCAGCGATTTCAGCCGTGGTGAAGAGCGCCAGTTCCGCGGAGTTGATCGTCTTGATGACGGCCGCACCGAGGGCTGCGATCTGCGAGGAGGTGAGGGCTTCAACCTGAGCCGTGGAGAGCGCGGTGGCCTGCGCCGTCGTCAGAGCTGCGGCCTGGGCGCTGGTAAGGGCAGCGACCTGGGCCGTGCCGAGGGCGGCGACCTGGGCAGTGCCGAGAGCCGAAACCTGCTTGGCGCTGAGGGCCTTGATCTTGTCCGTCGCCAGCGAATTGACCTGGGCCGTCGTCAGGGCGCCGAGCTGTGCGCTCGACAGGGCTGCGATCTGCTTGGTGCCGAGGGCGGCGAGCTTGTCGGTCGCCAGGCTGGCGAGAGCCGCCGTGTCGAGACCGGCGAGGGCCTTGTCGTTGATCGCTGAGATTTCAGCCGTGGTGAAGAGCGCCAGTTCCGCGGAATTGATCGTCTTCATGACAGCGGCGCCGAGCGCGGCGATCTGCGAGGACGTCAGCGCTTCGACCTGAGCGGTCGAGAGTGCGGCGGCCTGGCTGGTGGTGAGTGCGGCGGCCTGCGCGCTGGTCAGCGCAGCGACCTGTGCGGTGCCGAGAGCGGCAACCTGTGCGGTGCCGAGCGCGGAGACCTGCTTGGCGCTGAGCGCCTTGATCTTGTCCGTCGCCAGCGAGTTGACCTGAGCCGTCGTCAGGGCGCCGAGCTGTGCGCTCGACAGGGCTGCGATCTGCTTGGTGCCGAGGGCAGCGAGCTTGTCGGTCGTCAGGCTGGCAAGAACCGCCGTATCGAGGCCGGCAAGGGCCTTGTCGTTGATGGCGGAGATTTCAGCCGTGGTGAAGAGTGCCAGCTCCGCCGAGTTGATCGTCTTCATGACAGCGGCGCCGAGTGCCGCGATCTGCGAGGACGTCAGGGCTTCGACCTGCGCGGTCGAAAGGGCGGCGGCCTGAGCCGTCGTGAGCGCGGCAGCCTGGGCGCTGGTCAGGGCGGCGACCTGCGTCGTGCCGAGAGCGGCGACCTGTGCGGTGCCGAGCGCGGAAACCTGCTTGGCGCTGAGGGCCTTGACCTTGTCGGTGGCGAGCGAGTTGACCTGGGCCGTCGTCAGCGCGCCGAGCTGTGCGCTCGACAGGGCCGCGATCTGCTTGGTGCCGAGAGCAGCGAGCTTGTCGGTCGCCAGGCCGGCGAGCGCGGCAGTGTCGAGGCCGGCAAGGGCCTTGTCGCTGATGGCAGCGATTTCAGCCGTGGTGAAGAGCGCCAGTTCCGCGGAGTTGATCGTCTTGATGACGGCTGCGCCGAGGGATGCGATCTGCGAGGACGTCAGGGCTTCGACCTGCGCGGTCGAAAGGGCGGCGGCTTGGGCCGTCGTCAGCGCGGCAGCCTGCGCGCTGGTCAGCGCGGCGACCTGTGCGGTGCCGAGAGCGGCAACCTGTGCGGTGCCGAGCGCGGAAACCTGCTTGGCGCTGAGGGCCTTGATCTTGTCCGTCGCCAGCGAGTTGACCTGAGCCGTCGTCAGGGCGCCGATCTGTGTGCTGGAAAGAGCGGCGATCTGCTTTGTGCCGAGGGCGGCGAGCTTGTCGGTCGCCAGGCTGGCGAGAGCCGCCGTGTCGAGACCGGCAAGAGCCTTGTCGCTGATGGCGGAGATTTCAGCCGAGGTGAAGAGCGCAAGCTCCGCGGAGTTGATCGTCTTCAGGACGGCAGCGCCGAGGGCGGCGATCTGCGTGGAGGTCAGCGCTTCGACCTGGGCGGTCGAAAGAACGTTGGCCTGCGTGGTCGTCAGAGCGGCGACCTGCGTGCTCGTCAGGGCAGCGACCTGGGCCGTGCCGAGGGCGGCGACCTGTGCGGTGCCGAGGGCCGAAACCTGCTTGGCGCTGAGGGCCTTGACCTTGTCCGTGCTGAGCGAGTTGACCTGCGCCGTCGTCAGCGCGCCGAGCTGCGTGGTGGTGAGCGCGGCGACCTGCTTGGTGGTGAGGGCTGCGAGCTTGTCCGTCGCCAGGCTGCTGAGGGTGGCCGTCGCGAGGGCTGCGATCGCCTTGTCGTTGATGGCGGCGATTTCAGCCGTGGTGAAGAGCGCGATTTCAGCCGAATCGAACGTCGTGAAGACGTCGTAGCCGAGGGCTGCGATCTGCTTGGAATCGAGGGCTGCAACTTCGCTCGTCGTGAACGTGGCGACCTGCGCGCTGGTCAGCGAACCGGCCTGCGTGGCGGTGAGGCCGATGAGATGGCCCGAATCGAGTGCTGCGATCTGGCTCGCATTCAAGCCGCGCAGAGCCGTCGCGGCGATGGCGCCGATCTGGCTCGAGTTGAAGGCGACGAAGCTCGAGGTCGTGAAGGCGTTGAGCTGCGAGGAGCTGAGGGCTGCAATCTTGTCAGCGGTGAAGGCCGCGACATCTGCAGTGCCGAGCGACTGGATCGCCGCCGTGGAAAGGCCTCTGATCTGGCTGACGGTCAGATTGGAAATGATAGAAGTCATGGACGCGCCCTTGGTTCTAGCTGATCTGGTCAACGTCGTTTTCGTGCCACCGACCGTGCGGGAAGAGGTTGGTCTTCTCCTCGGGTCTTCAAGCGCGCCATGCGCCAGCCGTGGTACCGCTCGGTCGGGCGCCGACTTTGGGCGCTTGACGTTCGGACGTCCGGTCGGACGAAAACAATGTCAATTGAAACATGGCTCGAACGAGCCAGCGCATTGGAAGGGCATCATGCGTCGAAGCCGAGCGGCTTCGATCCCTACGCCATTTGGTCGCAAACGCCTTGCATCGGCTATGCTGTACAGGAAGGCGGACAGACGTCCCACTACTCCCTTTTCGACCTACGGCAGTTCTAAACCGTCAGTCTTTAATTTTGGGTTAACGGCCCCGCCAAGGTTGCAAACCGGCGAGCAGCGCCGTTTTGCGCGATTTGCCCTGTTGTGACAAGCCTTTCCGCCTCCCGGCCTGCGTTTTGCGATATGCCCTGCATTTCCCGGAAAGGCGCAATTCACAGGGGTTTCGGTGGCGCAGGCCCCGAATCCGGGTTGCCGCGGCATGGCCAGATCTGGCCGTGAAAAACTTACGCTTTTTTCATGTACCTTTCTGAAGTCTTAACGGCATTAACCATTTGTTAACCATTTCCCGTTAACCAGTCATTAAGAACGATGGATCGGCGCCCAGGGCAAACGAGCGGCGCCGGATGCATGAAGCCCCCTGTCGTTACCGGTCCCCGCCTCACTCCGGCATGTCCCCGACAATCTTCTTTCAGGGCTAGTGCCAATGACCAGCATCTTGACCAACTCCGCCGCCATGGCGGCGCTGCAGACCCTCCGTTCCATCGACAACAGCCTGGAGACCACCCAGGCCCGCGTTTCCTCCGGCCTGCGCGTCGAGACCGCCTCCGACAACGCCGCCTACTGGTCGATCGCGACCACCATGCGCTCCGACAACCGGGCGATCTCGACGGTGGCGGACGCCCTCGGCCTCGGCGCCGCCAAGGTCGACACCGCCTATACCGCGCTCGAGAACACCATCGAGGTGATGAGCGAGATCAAGGCGAAGCTCGTGGCCGCCCGCGAGCCGGGCGTCGACAAGAACAAGATCAACGACGAACTGAAGGAGCTGAAGAACCAGCTCGTTTCGGCCGCCCAGTCCGCTTCGTTCTCCGGCGAGAACTGGCTTTACAATGCCGGCAGCACGCCGCTCGGCATCAAGTCGGTCGTCGCGTCCTTCGTCCGCGCCGCCACCGGCAACGTTCAGGTCACCACGCTCGATTTCGATACGGCGAACTCCGTGCTGATCGACGTGCAGACCCCGTCCCAAGGCTATCTCACCAAGGCGGTGGACGTCACCACGGTCACCGACAACCCGGCCCTCACCGGATCCTACTACCTGATCAACATGGGAACGCCCGACGCCGGTTCCCCGATCGAGATCGGGCTCGCGACGACCTATGACGAGCTGGACGGCATGATCAGCGTGACCGACCACATCATCAAGAACCTGACGAACTCGGCCTCCACGCTTGGCGCCATCACCAAGCGTATCGAGATGCAGGAAAGCTTCGTCGCCAGCCTCGGCGACGTGATCGACAAGGGCATCGGCCGTCTCGTCGATGCCGACATGAACGAGGAATCGACCCGGCTCAAGGCGCTGCAGACCCAGCAGCAGCTCGGCATCCAGTCGCTGTCGATCGCCAATTCGAGCGCGGAGAACATCCTCCAGCTCTTCCGCCAGTAAGGCGGCACGTTCATCCGCCCGGCCGCTGGTCATCGGCCGAGGCGGGCGGTTGGGCCGCGCGATTGCCCTGGCGCGGCCCAACACCCTTCATCTTCATCCTCGCACAAGTTTGAGCCCCTAGGCTGGCGAGCACGATCAGGAAGATTGTGCGCCTTTCGCCTCCGAAGGGTGCGGTGTCCGGGGAGACAGGTTCGCGGTGTTGTCAGGCAAGAGTGATTTTTCGAACGAACATCGAAGCGGCCCGCGGCCATGCCGCCGGGCCTCCTTTGCGTTCGGCCGGCTCGCGCCGGGGCAGGGCGGTGCAGCATGAGCACCCATCTCGCCCGTTACCTGAAGGATTTCGGAACCCCGCCGCGCGTGCCGCAGACGCCCGCCTTCCAGCCGCCGAGCTTTGCACAGGACGAAGGAGCGTTCGCGGCCGAAGCCTTCGCTCCGCCGCCCGCCATGCCGATGGTGGATCTCGAAGCCGAACGAGCCTCGGCTTTCACCGAGGGCAAGGCCGAGGCGGAGGCGGCGCTTTCCGCCAAATACGAGGCCGAGATCGCCGCCCTCAAGGAGGCGCACAAGGCCGAGTTCGACGTGTTGAAGATACGGTACGAGCGTCAATATGCCAGCGCGCTTTCCGACCGCTTCGCCGCCTGGACGGAAGAGGTATCGGAGCGGGTGTCCGCGCAGGCCGCGCAGGTGCTCGCCCCCATCATGAGCCAGGTTCTGACCAGGGGCGCGGTCTCGGACCTTGCCCGCATGATCAGCGAAGGCCTGAAGGACGGCGATGGCCTGACGATCACGGTGAAGGGGCCGTTGGACCTCTTCGAACAGTTGAAGTCGCACTTCGAGGAACCCGTTCCGGTGTTCCGCCATGTCGAGGTGCAGGATGTCGATTTGACGGTGGAATTCGGCGACGCCGTCCTGGTAACACGGATGTCGGCCTGGGCTGACACCGTACGCAAGGTGCTTGCATGAGCGAAGGCGAAAATCACCACCACGGCAAGAACGAGATCATCATCGTCAAGCGCCATGGCGATCATGACGGCGACCACCATTCGGCCGCCTGGAAGATCGCCTATGCCGACTTCATGACGGCCATGATGGCGTTCTTCCTCGTCATGTGGCTCGTCAATGCCGCGAACGAGGAGACCAAGGCCTCGGTCGCCTCCTATTTCAATCCGATCAAGCTGACCGACGACAAGCCGGCCGACAAGTCCGTGAAGAAGCCCGCCAACGACAAGGAAGGCGAGGCGACGCAGGACAAGTCCAAGGAACAGGGCCAGCAGCAGGCGAGCGGCAACGGCGCCGAAAAGGGCAAGGACGAGAACACGACGGCCGGCGAGGAGACGAAGTATTCCCAGGCCGATTTCTTCGACAACCCCTATTCGGTCCTGTCCGAGATCGCGCAGGAAGTCGGCCAGCAGGCCAATGTCAGCGCCAAGGGCGAGGGCGGTGCGGCCAATTCCGGCCCGGCCACCGGCGCCAGTGGCGGCGAAGCCTATCGCGATCCGTTCGATCCCGATTTCTGGACGCAGCAGGTGGAAATCTCCGAAGCGACCAATGCCGGCAGTGAAAGCCAGTCCAGGGACGGCAAGGCGGGCCAGAAGATGGCCGCCGTCGACACGGACCGCACGGTCGAGGAAGCGCTCGAGAAGGCCAATATCGAAGAAGCCGTGAAGAAGGCGGAAGAAAACAAGGTCGAGGCGGACAAGGCCGCGGCCGATGTCGCCAAGGCCGAGGACGACAAGAAGGCGGACGAACTCAAGAAAGAGATCACGCAGCAGATCGGCACGCTCGGCAAGCTTGCCGAAGGCCTGACCGTGACGCCCGCCGAGGGCGGCCTGCTCGTCAGCCTCACCGACCAGCTCGACACGCCGATGTTCAATGTCGGCTCCGCGGTGCCGCGCCAGGAGATGGTGCTCGCCATGGAGAAGATCGGCAAGATTCTCGAGGGCCGGCCGGGCGCCATCGCGATCCGCGGCCATACTGACGCCCGTCCCTTTGCCGGCGGCAAGAACGACAACTGGCGTCTGTCCCTCGACCGCGCGCAGAGCGCCTATTACATGCTCGTGCGCGGCGGCCTCGAGGAAAAGCGCGTGAGCCAGGTAACCGGCTTTGCCGATCGCCGCCTGAAGGTTCCCGAAGATCCGATGGCGGACGCCAACCGTCGCATCGAAATCCTCGTCCAGGCCGAGGGCGGCTGAGACGATGGGCTTCTTCCGGCGCCTCCTCCTGACGGGTACGGTCTTCTGCGCGGCTCTTGCCGGCGCCGCTTCCGCGCGCGCCGAAAGCATGGACGATCTCGCGCCCTACAAGATGATCCGCTCGCTGCAGTTCGTGCAGGATACGGTGGTGCTGGGCGACCATTCCGCGATGGAGATGCAACGCTTCCTGCTGTCCACCATCGACGAGCGGCTGCGCACGGCCGATTCCGCGATCTTCGACGATCCGCGCAATGTGGATGCTGCGCTGGTCTATGCCATGAGCGGTGGCAATCCCGAGACGCTGGAACTGCTCATCAAGAAGGATATTGCCGGCCATTTCGATTCCCGCCTCACGGATGCCCTGCGCGGGTATCTCGGCGGACGCGGCACCCAGAGCGTGAAGTCGCTGGCGGAAATCTTCCCGGAATACAAGCGCTCGAAGGTCGGCCCCTATCTGGCGCTGGTCTCTGCCAATTCCGTCATCCGCAAGGACCCCAAGCTGGCGCTCAGCTATTTCGACTGGGCGCGCCTCGTCGCGCCGGGCACGATCGTCGAGGAGGCGGCGCTGCGCCGCTCCATCTATATCGCCAGCGAATCCGGCTGGATCGACAAGAGCATGACCTATGCGAACCGCTATGCGCGACGCTACCTTCGCTCGCCCTATGCCAGCCAGTTCGCCGACCTTTTCGTCAAGCTCGCCGTCGATCACTTCGGCTCCGTCAAGGAAGAGGATATCCTGGAAATCCTCTCCTTCATGGATGTGCCCCGCCAGCGCGAGGTCTATCTGCGCATGGCGCGGCTCGCGGCGATCTCGGGCAAGAACAAGCTCGCCGTGCTCGCGGCCGAGCGGGCGCAGATGCTGGCCGGCGAGGGCGAAAGCCTGCCGAAGGCGCTGGCCGATCTCTATTCCGGTCTTGCCTCCGTGCCGTCGAGCGATGTCGCGGCGGCGATGGATACGATCATCGCCATTCCGGACGACCAGCTTTCGCCCAAGGACCGGGCGCTGAAGGCGGCCGCCCGGGCAGTGGCGGAAGAGGTGCTGCGTACGCCGCAGGCCTCCGCCGCGCAACAGACGACGGACAAGGTCGACAAGCCGGTGGAGGCGGAAAACGCCTCCTATGAAGGGCTGAACGAAGCCGAGATGGCGGACCGGGCGATGGACCCGCAGGCGGGCGGCGAGGAAATGCCGGTCGCTGCCGCCGAACCGGAACAGGATAAGAAAGAACAGCAGGAGCCGCAGGAAAAGGCGGGCATCGACCCGGCCTTCGACACCTTCGTGTCGAGTGGCCGGTCCAAGCTCGACGAGATCGACGCGCTCTTGAAAGGAGAAGGCAGTTGAGCACCATCGCGAGCGGAGTTTTGGGTCTGGTGCAGGGCCAGGCGCCGGCCAAGGGCAAGGCCGGGCACGGCATGGCCGCCGGCACGTCCGAAAAGGGAGATTTCGCGACCACGATCGCCAATCTCCACGCCAAGGATGGGGACGGCGGCCGCAAGGGTGCGCGCCATTCGATCTCAGGCACGGCGCATGCCGAACCCGAAACCAGCCAGGCGACCGACGGCCGGACGAAAGCCGCCGTTCGTGACATGCCCGCGCTCGCCGAAGCGCTGCGCGCCGCTGCCGACGCCGTCAAGGACGAGAAGGCTCTCGTCGGCGGGAAGGCTCCGTTCGGCGAAAAGACAGCCGTGCTTGCCGATGCAGCCGAGCGCTTGGGCCGCAAGGCCCATGCGGAAGGCCGCGATGGCACCCAGGCTGCCACAAAGGTCGGCAAGCCGGAAAAGGACGAGGCTGACGACGCTGAAGGCGCCAACACGGGCAAGACGGCGGCAGGCGAAACCGATGTCGGCAATCTCCTCGAGCTGCTGGCGGCTCCTGTCGCCGCATCGGCCGCCGCGACCTCTCAGGCAGGCGCTGTGGCTGCCGCCGCGCTGCAGGGCATGGTGCAGGATGTGAAGGCGCAGCCGGGCGGCAAGGCCGTCCTGCGGACTGAGGGCAATGGCGCCAGGACGGACGGACAGACGGGCAAGGCCGATGCGGCACAGACATCGCATGGCGATGCCGTGGAGGCCGGCGACCTGCCGCAGTCGGAGACCGACCAGCTCTTCCGCCTGATCCGGGCGGACGGCAAGGGCCGCGATCTCGATATCAGCATTTCCGGTACCGGCGAGCGCGCGACCTTCCGCGATGCCAATCCGACCGGACCCAAGGGCGAGGCGGTGACGGTGGTGGATGCACGCCGTTACATCGGCCTCGCGCAGGCCGGCAACGGCGCCGCCGTGACGACCGCGATCACGCAGGACCCGGAATGGGCCGCCTCGCTCAGCGCCACCGGTGGCCTGACCCATGCGGACGCCGCGGCGACCGGCAAGGTGGTCAATACGTTGAAGATCCAGATGCACCCGATCGAGCTCGGCCTCGTGACGGCGACGCTGCGCCTGCAGGGCGACGACCTCGTCGTCTCGCTGCAGGTGGAGACGGGCGAGGCCTATCGCCAGCTCACGGACGATCAGGACGCGATCGTCCGGGCGCTGCGCGGGCAGGGCTTTGCCGTCGATCAGGTCAGCGTGCAGCTCGCACCGACCGACCGGAGCTCGGGAAGCCAGCAGGGCGACGGGCAGGGCCAGCAGGCCCAGCAGCAGTTCTCCAGCCCGCAGCAGCAGGCCCGCGAGGGTGGCAATGGCAGCGGGCGTGGCAATGGTGAGGGCGCAGGCTCGTTTGGACGCGAAGGAAGGTCTCATGAGGGCAACACGTCGGAAAACGCTTCTGGCCTCGCTGGCGGTCAGTCTGTGCGCTCTGGCGGCGTCTATCTCTGACGCCTCGGCCGCCGTTGGAAGCTGCGAACGGGAAATTCTCGCCGCCGCCGCCAAATACGATATCCCGGCCGGCATTCTCTATTCCGTCGGTCTCACCGAGACCGGCCGGAAGGGATCGCTGCAGCCCTATGCGCTGAACATCGAAGGCAAGGCCTATTTCGGCGCAAACCGGGAGGAAGCCCTGCAGACCTTCGAGGCTGCCCGCGCACGCGGCGCCAAGCTGATCGACCTCGGCTGCATGCAGATCAACCACCACTTCCACGGCGAGGCCTTCGCGTCACCCGCCGAGATGTTCGACCCGCGCAAGAACGTCGAGTACGCGGCGGCGTTCCTGGCGCGTCTTCATGCCCGGCACGAGACCTGGACCATGGCCGTCGCGCGCTATCACGCGGGCCCCAACAACGACCCGGCGCAGAAAAGATACGTCTGCCGGGTGATCGCGAACCTGGTGGCGACGGGCTATGGAAGCTGGACGCCGAACGCGAAACAGTTCTGCCAATGATTCGACTAAAAGTTGAATTTTCACCCGCCTGACGACCTGTGCCGTATTGTGGCAGGAATGCGCCTTGTTTTGGCATGCCAAGACGGAGCGTTAATCTTTGTTAACTTTTCCACCGGAAAATTGTGGCGGAAATTCCGATTAGCCACTATATGTAGACCAAATCGGCACGCAATTCTTAATCAACTGTTAAATCCAGCCAATTAATTCCTCTAGTTGCCGGTGATTCGCCCGATTCGTACCACTGCCTTAACGAGGCACCACACTGATTCGGAGGCGGACGAATGATCGTAGTGGTTGATGAGCGCGAGCTCGTTAAAGACGGCTATACTTCTCTTTTTGGTCGCGAGGGCGTGCCCTCGACGGGGTTCGACCCCCGCGAATTCGGCGAGTGGGTCAACACCGCCGCCGATTCGGACATCGATGCGGTCGAGGCGTTCCTGATCGGCCAGGGCCAGCTCTCCATGGAGCTGCCGCGCGCGATCCGCGACCGGTCCCAGGCCCCCGTGATCGCTGTCAGCGACACACCCTCCCTGGAAACCACCCTGGCTTTCTTCGACAGCGGCGTCGACGACGTCGTGCGCAAGCCGGTGCATCCCCGTGAAATCCTGGCCCGTGCGGCGGCCATCCGGCGTCGCCTGAAGGCGCTTGCCAACTACACCGACATCGGCCCGATCCGCGTCTTCTCGGACGGTCGCGATCCGGAAATTTCCGACGAAGTCTTCCCGTTGCCGCGCCGCGAGCGCCGCATCCTGGAATATTTGGTCGCCAACCGCGGCCGCCGTCTTTCCAAGACCCAGATCTTCAACGCGATCTACGGCATCTTCGACGAGGACGTCGAGGAGAACGTCGTGGAAAGCCACATCAGCAAACTCCGCAAGAAACTGCGCAAGAAACTCGGTTTCGATCCGATCGATTCCAAGCGCTTCCTTGGCTACTGCATCGACTGGCAGAGCTGAAAATTTGATTGCTGGCTGGCGGGGAGGCGGACCCCGGCAGCCAGCTTCACGCAAGGCCCATCCCATAGGGTCGTCGTGACGAGATGAACGGGGAAACCACATGAGCCTCTACGGTACGATGAGAACGGGTGTTTCCGGCATGAATGCCCAGGCCAACCGCCTGAGCACGGTTGCCGACAACATCGCCAATGCGAACACGACGGGCTACAAGAAGGCCTCGACCCAGTTTTCCTCGCTGATCCTGCCCACCACCGGCGGCGCCTACAATTCCGGCGGCGTGACGACGGACGTGCGCTATTCCATTTCGGCGCAAGGCACCTTCACCTACACAAATTCCTCCACGGACCTCGCCATCAACGGCAAGGGCTTCTTCATCGTGCAGGGCGCAGACGGCCAGGAATACATGACCCGCGCCGGCGCCTTCACCCCGATGGATGATGGCACGCTGAAAAACTCCGCCGGCTTCACGCTGATGGGCTATCCCTATTCCTCGACCGAGGATCCGACGATCGTCATCAACGGCTTTGCCGGCCTCGAGGAAATCAACCTTGCTTCGGGCGAGCTGAACGTGAAGGCTTCGGAAGAAGGCTACCTGCACGTCAACCTGCCGTCGAACGAGGCCCATCCCTTCTCGAAGGCGACCTCGCTGGTGGCCTATGACAGCCTCGGCAACACCCGCAAGCTCGACTTCACCTATTCGACGACGGCAACGCCGGGCCTCTGGGACCTGAGTGTCACCTACACGGACTCGGCCGGCGTCATCCACGACATGCTCGCCTCGCCCTCGGCCCCCGTGGCTTCGGTCGCCGCGGCCACGAAGGAGTCGCTGACATTCGACACGGCCGGCAAGCTCGTCACCCCGAGCGACATCAACACGTCCGGCCTGACGATCGGCGGCGGCGTGCTCAATCCGTTGGCAATTTCCATCGGCGGCGGGACGGGCGGCTCGACGCAGCTCGCAGCCTCCTTCGCAGCCAAGGGCGACATCGACGGCATCGGCCCGAGCGGCGTGATCGGTTACGAAATCAGCGACGACGGCATCGTCTTCCTCAAATACGAGAACGGCGACATGGCGCCGAAGTATCGTATCGCGATGGCCAACGTGCAGAGCCCGGACAATCTCAAGCCGCTTGCCGGCAACGTCTATTCTCAGAGCCCGGATTCGGGTGTGGTCGTCATGGGGTATGCCGGCAACGGCGGCTACGGCACCATCCTTTCCGGCGCGCTCGAGGATTCCAACGTCGATATCGCCGAGGAACTGACGAGCATGATCGAGTCGCAGCGTAACTACACGGCGAACTCGAAGGTATTCCAGACCGGCTCGGAACTCATGGAAGTCCTGGTCAATCTGAAGAGATAAGGCGGCCTCAACCGCGCGTGCATTCGAGAGTTAGGTAGATCCGATGTCGCTTTCAGCAGCAATGAAGACTGCTCAGTCCAGCTTCTCCAACGTGGGCCTGCAATCGGCCGTCGCGTCGAAGAACATTGCCAATGCAAGCAACCCGGCCTATGCCCGCCGCGCGGCGATCCTCGCCACGGCCTCCTCGGGTGCCACCGTGGTCGAAACGCAGCGGGCCCAGAACGAGGCCCTGCTGAAGCAGAACCTGCTCTCGATTTCCAAGGCGGCGGGCCAGGACACCCTCCTGGCCGGCCTCTCCCAGATGAAGATGATGCTCGGCGGCGAGGACTACGAACTCGCCCCGTCCACCTATCTCGCCAAGCTGCGCGACAATCTCCAGACCTTCGCCGACAAGCCGAACGAAGTCTCGCTCGCCGAGACGGTCGTGTCCGATGCCGTCGATGTCGCCAACTCGCTGAACAGCACCTCGCTCGCCTTGCAGAAGATGCGCGCCGAGGCCGATGCGGACATCAACACGGCGGTGGTGGAACTCAACCGCCTGCTCGGCGAATTCCGCACCTACAATGACAAGGTCAAGCAGAGCACGGCCGCCGGCGCGGTGGACAACGATGCGCTCGACCAGCGCGACAAGCTGCTGACCGAGATTTCCGGCATCATCGGCGTCACCACGGTGACGCGCACCAACAACGACCTTGCGCTCTATACCAGCGACGGCACGGTGCTGTTCGAGACGGTGCAGCGCAGCGTGACCTTCGCCCCGACGACGACCTATACGGCGACCGTCGACGGCAACCAGATCCTCATCGACGGCGTGCCGGTACAGGCCGGCGCCGGCGGCAACACCAGCGCGCGCGGCTCGCTGCCCGCCTTGCTGCAGCTGCGTGACCACACCGCGCCGACCTTCCAGTCGCAGCTGGACGAAATGTCCCGCAGCCTCATCAACATGTTCTCCGAGAATGTCGGCGGAACCCGGCTGGACGGCCTCTTCGTGCGCAACGGCGTCGCCGTCGGCGACGACCTCACCGTCGACGCGCTGGTTCCGGGCCTTTCCACCGTCATCAAGGTGAATCCCGCCGCGATCACCAACCAGGGCGGCAGCGCCATGCTGTTGCGCGACGGTATCAACGCCAATTTCAACACCGGCAGCAATGCCAGCTTCTCGGACCTGCTGAACGGTTACGCCGCCTCCTTCGAGACGCCGGTGAACTACGATCCGGCGGCGGCCATCGACACGACAGGCACGATCCTGGCCTTCGCCACCGGTTCGGTCGGCTGGCTGGAAGAGATCCGCAGCGCCGCCACCACGGCGGGCGACGACAAGAACGCGCTGCTCGGCCGCACGCAGGAAGCCCTGCAGAATGTGACCGCCGTCAGCCTCGACGAGGAGCTGGCGCTGCTTCTCGATCTCGAACAGTCCTACAAGGCGTCGGCAAAACTCGTGGCAGCGGTCGATGAGATGATCGCGGCTCTTCTCCAAGCGGCGGGCTAAGTCATGAAGGCTTCTTTCGTTTCCAACATGTCTCTTCAAAACGCCATGCGGCTGACCGTGTCGAAGGCGCAGAAGGAGATGACACAGCTCCAGGAGGAGACGGTCACCGGCCGCCACGCGGATGTCGGCGCGACGCTCGGCGCCAAGACGGCGCGCACGCTCGACCTTCACCGCGACCTGCAGCGCATGGAATCGCTGAAGAGCACCAATGCTCTGACGACGCAGCGGCTTTCCGCCTCGCAGGAGGCCCTCGGCCAGATGTCCGAGGCGGGCAACAACGCGCTCGGCGTGCTGGTCGCGCTGTCCGGTATCACCTCCGCCGACCAGCTGAGCCTGGCGCAGAAAAATCTCGGCAACGCGCTTTCGACCTTCACGGCCGCGGCCAACACCTCTTTCAGCGGCGAATATCTCTTCGCCGGCATCAATTCCGACGTGACGCCGTTCAAGGATTATTTCCAGGAGACGCCGCCGTCTGACGCGAAGCTGGCGTTCGATGCCGCCTTCCTGGGGCATTTCGGCTTCACGCAGACCGATCCGGCCGTGTCCGGCATCACCTCCGCCGACATGCAGTCGTTCATCGACGGTCTCGAAACGAGCTTCATGGACGACACCTACTGGCAGGCGAACTGGTCGAATGCCTCGGACGAGAACATGCAGAGCCGCATCAGCGCGGCGGAAACCGTCCAGAGCTCGACGAACACCAATGCCAGGGGCATGCGCCACATGGCGCTCGGCCTCGTGCTCGGCCAGGAACTGCTCGCGCTCGGTCTGACCGACCAGACGCGCAAGACGGTCAGCGACGCGGCGATCAACTATATGGGCCAGGCGATTTCCGGCGTCGACGGCGAACGTTCCAAGCTCGGCATCTCCGAGTCGCGCGTGACCCAGGCCAACACTTCGCTCAACGCCCAGATCACCATCCTGAGCAACAGCATCAAGGATATGGAGGGGATCGATACCTACGAGGCGGCCACGCGGGTGACCACGCTCGAATCGCAACTCTCGCTCGCCTATACGCTGACTTCGAGGATCCAGAATCTCAGTCTGCTGAATTACCTCTGATGAACCAGAGGGTACGGACACACATGAAGGATGTCTGAATGTACCAGTTTTCATATGCCGAGATCATGGAGGAGGGCGTTGCCGTCTCGAAGGATCGGGAACGGCAGGTCCTCGAGCGGTCGATCGCGCTCCTGAAAGCGGCGATGACCAGCGAGGACGGCTACGGCAAGGCGACGGTGGAAGCCGTCTATTTCACCCGTCGTGTCTGGATCCGCTTCATCGAGGATCTCGGCAATCCGGAAAACCAGCTCCAGGAGGAGCTGCGCGCCAATCTCATCTCGATCGCCATCTGGATTCTCAAGGAGATCGAAAAGATCCGCAAACGCGAATCCCGGAATTTCCAGGGCATCATCGACATCACCACCATCATCAAGGATGGCATCCAATGAAAAGTACGCTGCGTATATCGCTGAAGTCCGGTGAGCGCATTTTCGTCAACGGCGCAGTCCTGCGGGTCGACCGCAAGGTGGCGATCGAATTCCTCAACGACGTGACCTTCCTTCTGGAAAACCACGTCCTGCAGCCGGAACAGGCCACCACGCCGCTCCGTCAGCTCTATTTCATCGCGCAGATGTCGCTGATCAACCCGGAAGGCGCCGAGCAGTCGATCGCCATGTTCCGCAAGTCGGTCATCATGCTCTTGTCCTGCTTCAAGAACGAGGAAGTGCTGGCCGAGCTGAAGCGCGTCGATGCGCTCGTAACGCAGGGCCGCGCCTTCGAGGCCCTGAAGGCCATCCGCGGTCTCTATCCGATCGAGGATCGCATCCTCAACAGCCAGGAACTGGCGCCGGCCACGATCGAACAGATCCGCAGGGAGATTGCACCATGGTAGACACTGTCGGCTCCGCGACGTCCTCCGGTTACACGCCCTCCGTTTCGGGCGCCGATTCGACCAAGGACACCAAGAACGCGACGCTGAACTACGAGAGCTTCCTGAAGCTGCTCGTGGCGCAGATGAAGAACCAGGATCCGACCGAACCGATGGACGCGACCCAGCAGATGGCGCAGCTCGCGACCTTCTCGCAGGTCGAGCAGACCATCAAGACGAACAAGAACCTGGAAAGCCTGCTCCAGCGCACCTCGCTGCAGGAAGCCAATTCCGTCATCGGCCGCACGGTCACCAGCGACGACGGCAAGGTTTCTGGCATCGTCAAGGAAGTGACGCTATATAACGACGGTATCGTCGCCACGCTTGATTCGGGCAAGAAGCTCGTCATCGGTCCCGGCGTAACCGTGAAGTGAACCTATTCCGTGAATGAGGCAGACGCCCTCGACATAGCGCAGGCAGCCATCTGGACGGTCGTCGTGGCCTCCGGCCCGGCCGTTCTTGCCGCCATGCTCGTGGGCGTCGCCATCGCTTTCGTGCAGGCCCTCACCCAGGTGCAGGAAATGACCCTCACCTTCGTGCCCAAGATCCTCGTGATCTTCGTCACGATCGCCATCTCGGCCCCCTTCATCGGCGCCCAGATCTCGATCTTCACCAATCTGGTGTTCTCCCGCATAGAGACGGGTTTCTAGAGCATTTCCAGCCGAAGTGGGATCCGCTTCAGCGTTGGATAATGCGCTAGCTCACCCTCGCGCAAGCTTCGTTCTGTACCTCAACAGGTGAAATGGGCGATGCGTGTGACGCGTCGCTGCCTCTCATGACGAGACGGGACGCATTCAGATGGCGCAAGTACCGGCAATCAACCTTCCGAAGGTCAGCCCCAGCGGGCGCGATATCGCGTTCGCCGTCGGCATCCTGACGATCCTGTCGATCCTTTTCCTGCCGATCCCGGCCTTCATGATCGACATCGGACTTGCCTTCTCGATCGCCTTCTCGGTCCTCATCCTGATGGTCGCGCTGTGGATCCAGCGCCCGCTCGATTTCTCGTCCTTCCCGACCGTCCTCCTCATCGCGACGATGGTGCGCCTCGCGCTCAACATCGCGACGACGCGCGTCATCCTCTCGCACGGCAACGAGGGGCACGATGCGGCCGGCGGGGTGATCGCGGGCTTTGCCAGCCTGGTCATGTCCGGCGACTTCGTGATCGGTATCATCGTCTTCGTGATCCTGATGGTGGTGAACTTCATCGTCGTCACCAAGGGCGCGGAGCGCATCTCCGAGGTCTCGGCCCGCTTCACCCTGGACGCCCTGCCCGGCAAGCAGATGGCCATCGACGCCGACCTCAACGCCGGCCTGCTCAACCAGGAGCAGGCGCAGCTGCGCCGCCGCGAACTGGAAGAGGAAAGCTCCTTCTTCGGTTCGATGGACGGTGCGTCGAAATTCGTGCGCGGCGATGCCATCGCCGGCCTCATCATCACCGCCATCAACGTCTTCGGCGGCATCATCATCGGCTACTTCCGCCACGGCATGGAGCTGGGCGAGGCGGCCGACGTCTTCGTCAAGCTCTCGGTCGGCGACGGTCTCGTCTCGCAGATCCCGGCCCTCATCGTCTCGCTCGCCGCCGGCCTCATCGTCTCGCGCGGCGGCACGGCAGGCTCCACCGACCAGGCCGTCGTCAACCAGCTCTCCGGCTATCCGCGCGCGCTCTTCGTCGCCGCCGGCCTGATGATGGTGCTGGCGATCATGCCGGGCCTGCCCTTCCTCCCATTCATGACGCTCGGCGGCCTCATGGCCTTCGGCGCCTGGATCATCCCGCGCCGCATCGCCGAGGAAAACCGCGTCAAGCGCGAACAGGAAGCCCAGCAGGTCCAGGCCTCGCGCGAGCAGGAAAAGGACTCCGTCAAGTCCGTGCTCAAGACCGCCGAAATCGAGCTCCTGCTCGGCAAGCAGGTCTCGACGCGCCTTCTCGGCGCCCATCAGGAACTGGCCTTCCGCGTCGGCAAGATGCGCAAGAAATTCGCTGGCCAGTACGGTTTCGTGGTACCGGAAATCAAGGTTTCCGACGACATCACCATTCCGGACAAGTCCTACCAGATCCGCATTCACGGCACGACGATCGCCTCCAACATCGTGCGTGTCGGCGAAGTGCTCGTCGTCACCGGCGGCGGCCGCAAGCCGAGCGTGCCGGGGGACGATATCCGCGAACCCGCCTTCGGCATGCCGGCCGTCTCGATCCTCGAAACCTTCGCCGACGACCTGCGGCGCGAGGGCTTCCACCCGATCGACAACGTCTCGGTGGTTCTGACGCATCTGTCCGAAGTCATCCGCAACAACCTGCCGCAGCTTCTGTCCTACAAGGACGTGAAGGTGCTGATCGAGCGCCTCGATCCGGAATACCGCAAGCTCGCGGACGAGATCTGCTCCTCGCACATGTCCTATTCCGGCCTTCAGGCGGTTCTCAAGCTGCTGCTGGCCGAGCGCGTCTCCATCCGCAACCTGCACCTCATCCTCGAAGCGGTCGCGGAACTGGCGCCGCATGTGCGCAAGACCGAGCAGATCGTCGAGCACGTGCGCATCCGCATGGCGCAGCAGATCTGCGGCGACCTGACGGACAACGGCGTGCTGCCGGTGCTGCGTCTCGGCAACAAGTGGGACATGGTGTTCCACCAGGCCCTCAAGCGCGACTCCAAGGGCGAAATCGTCGAGTTCGACATCGATCCGCGCCAGCTCGAAGAGTTTTCCGAACAGGCGACCCGCGTTATCCGCGAGTTTCTCGACCGCGGTACGCCGTTTGTGTTGGTCACCTCGCCCGAATCGCGCTCTTATGTGCGCATGATCATCGAGCGCCTCTTCGCCACATTGCCGGTTCTCTCGCATGTCGAGCTTGCCAAGGGCATCGAGATCAAGATTCTCGGCTCCATTTCATGATCACGGACCCGCAGGGCACGGTGCTGGCGCTGTTCGCCGCCTTCTGCCGTGTCGGCGGGTGCTTCATGCTGCTGCCGGGCTTTTCATCCGCGCGCCTCTCCATGCAGATCCGCCTGTTCCTGGCGGTAGCGATCTCCATGGCGATCTTGCCGCTGATGTGGGACACGATCTATCCGCGCGCCACCGGCGCGCTCGACGACTATCTCGTGCTCATCACCTTCGAGACGCTGACCGGTGCGGTCATCGGCCTCATCGCGCGCTACTACGTGCTCGGCCTGCAGTTCGCCGGCACGGTGCTGACGATGATGATGGGCTTCAATGCGCCGCCGACGCCCGACGTGCTTGAAGACACGGCCGAAAACCAGCTGACGAACCTGCTGTCCTTCGCCGCGCTGATGGTGCTGTTCATGCTGGATTTCCACCACATCGTCATGCGGGCGCTGGTGGAATCCTATAATGTCATGCCGCTGGGGGCGGGCTTCAATCCGCAGAGCGCGCTGATCACGCTGACGGACACGCTGAGCCAGACCTTCATGATCATGCTGCGGCTCGCCAGCCCCTTCATTCTCTACGGCCTGGTGTTCAACGTCACCATCGGTCTCATCAACAAGCTCGCGCCGCAGATCCCGATCTACTTCATCTCGCTGCCCTTCATCATCATGGGCGGCATGATCCTGCTCTATTTCGGCATTTCCTCGCTGCTCGAAATCTTCGCCGCCGGCTTCCAGCCGGTCTTCCGGGGAGAGTAGCATGGCGCAGAACCGCTCGGACAAGCTGAAGCGTCTCGTCACCGTGCAGCGCCATCTGGAAAAGATGGCCGAGATCGATCTCGCCAACACCACCCGCCAGCGGCAGGAAGTGAACGAGACGATGGAGGTCGTCGTCGAGGCGATCAATTCGCTCGAACCCGTGCACCGCAGCTTCTCCCACCACTATTCCGGCCAGTACAGCCGCCTGCAGCAGCAGGAGCAGATGCTGGCCAACGTGCAGCAGATGCACGAGATGCGCGTGGTGCGTGAACGCACCAAGGGCGACCGCATGGAAGAGCGCATGAAGGAAGCCCGCAGCGCCGAGGAACGCGAGGCCGCGGACGATTCGATCTACGACCTGATCGACCAGCATATCGCCTACAAGGCGCGCAGCGAATAATCGTTTTCACCAAGGTATTGGAAGAAAAAGCGATTTTCCCTGATCTAATCAAGCTTGCGTCAAAATGGATTTCGCCGCCGCCGCCGTCACGGCTTCGTCATCCGCCACCAGCCTCCCGTAAGGTTGAGCAGCGATAGTCGCTTCAGGACGATGACGAGGTTTGCCGATGCGGCCCTGATGGGCGCGGGCGGACCGGGTGTCCGGAAGGTCATGAGGCCGGCGACCGCCATGAGGACGGGTCCGGCTGTTGAGGATCACCTGAAAGGCTCTGAGACGTGGCAATTTCTCCCCCCAGCGATCTGGTGCTCGATGTCGTGCGCGCCGCCGACCCGAGCCAGGTTCAGGAAGCGCAAGCCAAGCTGAAATCGAACCGCGCTGCCTTCGAGGCCAACAGCCTTGCCGAAGCGGGCGCCGGCTTCCAGGCCGCCGTCAGCATTCTCAACCGTGACACGGCCACCACGGGCGCTGCCGACAGCGGCGTCAAGGCCGTGGGCGCGAAGGCCATTCCGGAGCACCTGCGCAAATTCGAGACCATGGTGCTGCAGAATTTCGTGAAGTCGATGATGCCCACCGAGAACGAGGACATCTACGGCAAGGGCACCGCCGGCGAGATGTGGCGCGGCATGATGGCCGACCAGCTCGGCGAAGCGCTCGCCAAGGGCGGCGGCATCGGCATTGCCGAAAGCCTCGCGGCCAAGAGCGGCGTGACGCTCAATCCGAAGGACAAGGATGTCGACCGGGTCGCCGCCGGCATGGTGCAGTCGCTGCAGCGTGAGGCCTTCGCGGACCTCACCCCCGGCATCAAAGAAGACAAGAACAAGGCATAAGCGGAGACCCGACACATGGAACAGGCTAACAACGAACTGCGGATCCGCACCGTCCTCGGCCGGCTCGAGACGATCATCGACAACGAGAACGACAATATCGGCAGCGATCCGGATTTCGACCTGCCGACCTCGAATGCCCACAAGAGTCGCTGCCTCTATGAGTTGGCGATGCTGACCCGTGACGTGCGGCCGGAAGAGGTTCCGCCGACGTTCTCCTCGCAGCTCGGCCGCGTGCGTGACAAGCTCGCCACCAATGCGCAGCGCGTCTCGGCCCATCTGGAGGCCGTGCGCGAGGTCGTCACCATCCTGAAGAATGCCGTGCAGGATCTCGAAGCGGACGGCACCTATTCGCAGGAGCAGTTCCGCCTGGGTTACGGTACATGATCAAGCTCATCGGCACCGGCGTCTGGGTCCTCGCGATCACGCTCGCCTCGGTCTATTTCTCGCTGAAGATGGCCTCGGCCCCGAAGGTCGATACCGCCGCCGCCGAGCGCGAGGCGGCCATGGAATTCGTCAGCGGCTATACGACGACCGTTCCCGTCATCGGGGAAGGCGGCGTCAACGGCTATCTCCTGACCAAGCTCGCCTACAAGGCGAACAAGGAGCTGGCGGCCAAGCAGGTCGTGCCGGTTCCGCAGGTCATCACCGACGAACTCTATACGCTGCTGGTCGGCAAGAAGATGATCGACGTGGCGAATGCCGGCAGCTTCGATCTGGAAGCCTTCCGCGGCATCATCAAGGAAGGGCTGAACCGCCGTTTCGGCGCGGAGGTCATCGACGAGGTCTATGTCGAGCAGATCGACTATCTCACCACCGCTTCGGTGGAGGAGCCGCCGCAGAAGAAGGGCGTGACGCTGCTGAAGGGCGACGTCCCGGTCGTCGAACAGCCGGCGGAAAAGAGCGGCGGGCACTGAGGCCCGCGTCTCGACAGGGATTTTTGGAGAGGCCGGCCGCTAGAGCATGTCAGGTTCAGATTGAATCGGACATGCTCTAAATTCTTTTGTTTTCGTTTGTCTTTTCGGGAAAACCGGTTCCTACTTTTCCCTGGCAAACTCTAGCGCGCGCCGGCCTTTGCCGTTGCGGCGAGCACGGGCAAGGGACGCCGGCCGGAGAGCTTGTGACGCAGCACATGATAGAGGAAGCGTACATTGGCCAGGCCAGGCTCGCTGAACAGGAACCGGCGAAGCCCGTCGAAGCGGCGCGTGCGCATGCCGAGCGGCACACGGTAGGTCTCGCCCGCCAGCGCCTCGAAGAGGCCGCCGACGCTGAGCACCAGCCGCGCATGACCCGGGCCGACATGGCGGTCGATCCACTTTTCCTGCGCGGGGCTGCCCATCGAGACGAGGAGGATATCCACCTTCGCCGCGCGCACGCGCTCCATCACTGAATCGGATTGGGCGGGATCGAAGGCGCCATCGGCGATCGGCACGATCTCGTGCCAGGGCGCGTGCCGGCGCAACGCCTCGGCCGCCGCGATCAGCATCGACTCTTCGCCGCCGATCAGCGCCACGCGCATGGGGCGGGTGAGATAGGTCAGAAGCGCCGGCACGAAGGCCGTGCCGCTGAGATTTGCCGGAAACGACCGACCATGGAACAGCCGGGAGGCAAGGTCGACGCCGTCGCCGTCGGGCAGAACGATCTGGCGTTCCAGCACGGCGCGATAGTCCGCATCCCGCATCATCCGGTTGCCGTTCTGTGCGGTCAGGAAGGCGATGACGCTCTGTCCGAAAGGCATCGTCGCCACCTCCTCGACAAAGGCGAAAGTATCGGCCCAGCCGAGGTCGCAGACCGGCAGGCCGAGAATATCCCGTTGCGAGGCGATGATGTTGCCTGACACGAAGGCCATGCGCATTCCTTCCTTTGCGACTTCTTCGTCTTTCTCTAGCAAGTCCGGCTGAAAGGCCGTTTAAGGATTTCCGGAAAAGCCGAGGCGCGATTTTCATCTTTCGCTAACCATGTGGTTCAAGGTGCTGGAAAACCGCGGTATTCTCGCGCATTTCCAGCGGCATCCCTTCGTTCGGACCTGAAAAATCCGTGATCTTTCGGCGAGGGCAGGCAGGCTTCAGGCGTCAGCGCTTGAAATTATGTGTTTTGGACAGCATAGGGCGTTAAAAGGCCATTCGCCGTCCGGGCAGGCCGCTAGAGTGACGCCATGCATTCAGGGAGAGAAATGTGACCACTGTTATCGATGGGAAGCAGGTTGCCGCTTCCGTGATTGAGGCCGTGAAGTCGGCCACGACAGCCCTGGAAAAGGACGCGGGCGTCAAGCCCGGCCTTGCCGTCGTCATCGTTGGCGATGATCCGGCGAGCCACGCCTATGTCGGCGCCAAGAGCCGTATGTCGAAGGAATGCGGCTTCACCTCCATCCAGCACACGCTGCCCGAGGAGACGACGCAGGAAGAGCTGGCCCGCCTCGTCGAGACGCTGAACGGCGATGACAGCATCCACGGCATCCTCGTCCAGCTGCCGCTGCCCAAGCACCTCGATTCCGATCCGATCATCCAGTCGATCAAACCGGAGAAGGACGTCGACGGCCTGCATGTCGTCAATGCCGGCAAGGTCGCGACGGGCGATCTCGATGGCGGCCTCGTCTCCTGCACGCCGGCGGGCGCCATGGTCTTCGTGCGCCGCACCCATGGCAACGACCTTTCCGGTCTCAATGCCGTGGTGATCGGCCGGTCCAACCTCTTCGGCAAGCCGATGTCGGCCCTGCTGCTCGCCGCCAATGCGACGGTGACGACCGCCCATTCGCGCACCAAGGATCTCGCGGGCGTCTGCCGCAATGCCGATATCCTCGTTGCCGCCGTCGGCCGCGCGGAAATGGTGAAGGCCGATTGGGTGAAGCCCGGCGCGACCGTTATCGACGTCGGCATCAACCGCATCACCACCGCCGAGGGCAGGGCGCGTCTCGTCGGCGACGTCGCCTTCGAGGAATGCGCAAAGGTCGCCGGCGTCATCACGCCGGTTCCGGGCGGTGTCGGCCCGATGACCATCGCCATGCTGATGGCCAACACCGTCATCGCCGCCTACCGCAAGGCCGGTCGCACGCCGCCGAGGTTCTGAGCGCGGTAACGCTTCGCCGCCCTCTCGATTGTCATGGCCGGGCTTGATCCGGCCATCCGCCTTCGTCCGAGGTGGCCAGTGCAGCAAGCGTTCCACGGGCGCTTTCTCATTTTCCCGGTGCAGGTCCCGTCGACGCGCGCACGATGAGATCGGTCTTCCAGAGCTCCTGCTGCGGCAGGGTTTCCAGCTCGAGGATGCCCGCGATGAGCCGGCGTGCGATGCGCTGGCCTGCGGCGCGCAGCGACGAACGGGTCGTCGTCAGCGGCACCATGAAATTCTCCGGCTTCAGCATCGGCAGCACGTCGTCATGGGCGATGAGCGAAATATCCGCGCCGAGTTTCAATCCCGCCTGGCTGATCGCCCGCACCGCGCCGAGCGCCAGCACGGTGCTCGAACACAGCACCGCCGTCGGCGGCGTTTCGAGCTGGAGGAAGCGCTGCATGGCGCGGAACCCGTGCTCGTCCGTCATCTGCGAATGCTGCACGCATTCCTCGCGCAGTTCGAGCCCGTGTTCGGCAAGCGCGCGTACGGTGCCCTTCTTTCGGCGGATCGCGAAGGCAAGGTTTTCCGGGCCGTTGAGGAGGGCGAATTGCCGGTGGCCGAGCTGCGCCAGCAGGCGCGCGGCATCGTAGAAGGCGCCGGTATTGTCGATATCCACGAAGGGATAATCCGTCGGCACGCCGATCGAGCGGCCATGCACGACGAAGGGCATCTTCAGCGATTTCATCATGGCGATGCGCGGATCCTTCTCGCGCATATAGGCCAGGAACAGCGCATCCACATTGCCGCTCGCCACCAGCCGGCGGCAGGTCGCCGCCTCGTCTTCCGGGTGGCTCGGATTGATGACGAAATGGAAGTCGTGTTTGACGGCCTCGTCGCCAAGGCCCGCCAGGAACTCGCCGAAATGCACGTCGGAGTCGATGCCGTCGGCGGTCGGCATGACGAGACCGATGGAGCCCGCCCTGCCGGTGGCAAGGCGCTGGGCGGCGCGGTTGGGACGGTAGCCCGTTTCCCGCACGGCATCGAGCACGCGCTGGCGTGTCTCGGCATTGACCTCCGGATAGCCGTTCAGCGCCCTGCTGACGGTTGTCTGCGAGAGGCCCAGCAATTGCGATAACTGCTTGAGATTCACATGCTTAGCTTTCTTGAATTTCTAAAAGCGCTTTGGATGATTGGTCCTTGTTCCCTGATTTTCCTCCCAAAGCGTTTTGGCATCTAACATCAGCAAATCATGGAGGAAAAGCAGGATTTGGTCATTTTGCGCCGCAAAACTACGCTGCACTGCGTCAGAAAGGGCGTTTTGCGCGCAAATGATTTGGAGGGTCTTGACGAAGGCGCGGGGGAAATGGGATGAAAGGAAATCCAAAGCGCTTTGAATTTTGGGCTATTTTAGAGACTGCCTGCTCCGGGAGAGGGCGGGTCTGCTACGGGAGGCAAATCACGTGAAAAAGACATTGCTGATGACGGCCGCGCTCGCTCTTTTCATGGCGGGTGGCGCTGCTGCTGCCGATTTGAAGTTCAAGCCCGGTGAGGATTCCAAGTTCAACTGGCAGAGCTTCGAGGATTTCAAGAAGGGTCATGACCTCAAGGGTCAGACGCTGACCATTTTCGGCCCCTGGCGCGGCGAGGACGAGGCGCTTTTCAAGGTCGTCTATGCCTATTTCAGCGAGGCGACGGGCGTCGAGATCAAGTATTCCTCCTCTGAAAACTACGAGCAGCAGATCGTCATCGACACGCAGGCCGGTAGTCCGCCTGACGTCGCCATCCTGCCGCAGCCGGGCCTGATCGCCGACCTTGCCTCCAAGGGGTACCTCACGCCGCTCGGCGACGAGACCAGGCGGTGGTTGCTCGACAACTATGCCGCCGGCCAGTCCTGGGTCGATCTTTCGACCTACAAGGGCAAGGACGGCAATGCCGCGCTCTATGCTTTCCCCTACAAGATCGACGTGAAGTCGCTCGTCTGGTACGTGCCCGAAAACTTCGAGGACGCAGGTTACGAAGTGCCGAAGACCATGGAAGACCTGAAGGCGCTGACGGAAAGGATCGTCGCCGACGGCGGCACGCCCTGGTGCATCGGTCTCGGTTCGGGCGGCGCCACCGGCTGGCCGGCGACCGACTGGGTCGAGGACCTGATGCTGCGCACCGCGTCGCCGGAAACCTATGACAAGTGGGTGAAGAACGAGATCCCCTTCACCGACCCGGCCGTGGTCGGCGCGCTGGACGAGTTCGGCTGGTTCGCCAAGAACGACACGTTCGTCGATGGCGGCGCGGCGGCCGTCGCCTCCACCGACTTCCGCGACAGCCCGAAGGGCCTCTTCGCCTCGCCGCCGAAGTGCTACCTGCACCACCAGGCCTCGTTCATCCCGTCCTTCTTCCCGGAAGGCACGGTCGTCGGCGAGGATGCGGACTTCTTCTACATGCCGCCCTATGCCAGCAAGCCGGAACTCGGCAATCCCGTGCTCGGCGCCGGCACGCTCGCCATGATCACCAAGGACACGCCGGCCGCGCGCGCCTTCATCGAGTTCCTCAAGACGCCGATCGCCCATGAGGTCTGGATGGCGCAGACGAGCTTCCTGACGCCCTACAAGAGCGCCAACAAGGATGCCTATGCCAATGCGCCGATGAAGAAGCAGGGCGAGATCCTGCTGAACTCCACGACCTTCCGCTTCGACGGTTCGGACCTGATGCCGGGCAAGATCGGCGCGGGCGCGTTCTGGACGGGCATGGTCGACTTCGTCGGCGGCAAGTCGGCGGCCGACGTGGCCGACGGTGTCCAGAAGGCCTGGGACGCCATCAAGTAATCTCCACTGAACCGGCCGGCACGCGCCGGCCGGTTTTCACGAGCATGCGAAAGTGCAGCCGGACCATGCGGTGAGAGCCGCGTGAACGATCGATGCACCCGAGAGGGTGGGGTGCATTCCTGGGGAGGGACCGCCATGCCGCAATTGTTATTCGCCGTTTCCACGATGGTGGGAGGCGTTCTCGCCTGTGTCGTTTATTTCTTCGGAACGAACTGGCTGCTCGACAGGATATTCCCCTCCAAGGGGCTGGTGGGTGCGCAAGCATCCCGTAACCTTCGGCTTACCAATGCCATCCGCCCCTGGCTGTTCATGGCGCCGGCGCTCTTCGCGCTCGCCATCTACCTCGTCTATCCGGTTTTCGAGTCCGTGCGGCTCTCCTTCCTCGATCGCTCCGGCCAGCAGTTCGTCGGTTTCAGCAACTATGTCTGGATGCTGGGCGATGGCGAATTCCGCCAGTCGATCTTCAACAATTTCCTCTGGCTCCTCGTGGTGCCGGCGCTCGCCACCTTCTTCGGCCTCGTGATCGCCGCGCTGACCGACCGCATCTGGTGGGGCAATATCGCGAAAACCCTGATCTTCATGCCGATGGCGATCTCCTTCGTCGGCGCCGCCGTCATCTGGAAATTCGTCTACGACTTCCGTTCGGAAGGTTCCGAGCAGATCGGCATCCTCAATGCCATCGTCGTCGCCTTCGGCGGCACGCCCGAGGCGTGGATGACCATTCCCTTCTGGAACAACTTCTTCCTGATGGTCATCCTGATCTGGATCCAGACCGGCTTTGCCATGGTCATCCTTTCCGCGGCCCTGCGCGGCATCCCGGAGGAGACCATCGAAGCGGCCGTCATCGACGGGGCGAACGGTTTCCAGATCTTCTTCAAGATCATGGTGCCGCAGATTTGGGGCACGATCGCCGTCGTCTGGACGACGATCACCATCCTCGTCCTCAAGGTCTTCGACATCGTGCTCGCGATGACCAACGGCCAGTGGCAGACCCAGGTTCTGGCGAACCTGATGTTCGACTGGATGTTCCGCGGCGGCGGCGATTTCGGGCGTGGCGCGGCGATTGCCGTCGTCATCATGATCCTCGTCATCCCGATCATGATCTGGAACATCCGCAACGCCACCAAGGAAATGGAAGGCCACTGAGATGATCGCCTCGTCCCGTTCGCCGCTCACCATCGTCGTCCATCTCTCGGTCCTGCTGCTCGTCGCGCTCTGGACCCTGCCGACTGCGGGCCTCCTCATCTCCTCGCTGCGTGACAAGGACCAACTCGCCGTTTCTGGCTGGTGGACCGCCCTTTCCACCTCCTCGCAGAACCTCACCGGACGCGCGGCGTCGCCCGAGGCGCAGGTCGAGAAGGACGGCAAGTTCGTCATTACGGGGGATCTGCTGGAAGGGGGCGACGCCAAGGTCTCCGCCTTCGGCTTCCGTCCCCTGCAGCCCGCCGCCTTCGAGGCCGGCAAGGCGGCCGATATCGGCGACGGCCAGACGCTGACCGTCAACGAGGACGGCAGCTACGAGATCGTCTCGCCGACGAAGATGGAGGGCACGCGCGGCCAGCGCATCTTCTACACTGCCTCCGTGCCGCCGCGCTTCACGCTCGACAATTATCGTGAAGTCCTCAGCGCCGCCGGCATCGGCTCCTCCTTCCTCAACTCGCTGACGGTGGCGATCCCCTCGACGATCATCCCGATCCTCGTCGCCGCCTTTTGCGCCTATGCGCTCGCCTGGATGCCGTTCCCCGGCCGGGCGATCCTGATCGCGGTCATCGTCGGCCTGCTCGTCGTGCCGTTGCAGATGTCGCTGATCCCGCTGCTCCGGCTCTATAACGGCGTCGGCGCCTTCTTGGGCGTTTCGGCCAAGACCTATGCCGGCATCTGGCTCGCCCATATGGGCTTCGGCCTGCCGCTTGCGGTCTACCTGCTGCGCAACTACATGGCCGGGCTGCCGCGCGAGATCATGGAATCGGCCCGCGTCGACGGCGCATCCGATTTCGATATCTTCGTGAAGATCATCCTGCCGCTGTCCTTCCCGGCGCTCGCCTCCTTCGCCATCTTCCAGTTCCTGTGGACCTGGAACGACCTGCTCGTCGCCATCGTCTTCCTCGGTACGGGCAATGACGAGCTGGTCCTGACCGGGCGTCTCGTGAACCTGCTCGGCTCGCGCGGCGGCAACTGGGAAATCCTCACGGCCTCCGCCTTCATCACCATCGTGGTCCCCCTCATCGTCTTCTTCAGCCTGCAGCGCTACCTGGTGCGCGGCCTGCTGGCGGGGTCGGTCAAGGGCGGCTGAGACAACTTCGATACAGGAAACAGGAATGACGACGTTGGATTCCACTCTTCTCACGCCGGACAAGGACTGGTGGCGCGGCGCGGTGATCTACCAGATCTATCCGCGCTCCTTCCAGGACACCAATGGCGACGGGATCGGCGACCTCAGGGGCATCACCGAGCGGCTCGCCCATGTCGCCTCGCTCGGTGTGGACGCGATCTGGATTTCGCCCTTCTTCACCTCGCCGATGAAGGATTTCGGCTACGACGTTTCGGATTACCAGGACGTCGATCCGATCTTCGGGGTGCTGGCCGATTTCGATGCGCTGATCGCCGAGGCGCATCGCCTCAACATTCGCGTCATGATCGACCTCGTTCTGTCGCACACCTCCGACAAGCACCCCTGGTTCGTCGAAAGCCGCTCGCGCCGCACGAACCCCAAGGCGGACTGGTATGTCTGGGCCGATTCCAAGCCGGACGGAACGCCGCCGAACAACTGGCTGTCGATCTTCGGCGGCTCGGCCTGGCAGTGGGATCCGACGCGCCTGCAATATTACATGCACAACTTCCTGACCTCGCAGCCGGACCTCAACCTGCACAATCCCGAGGTTCAGGACGCGCTGCTCTCGGTCGCCCGCTTCTGGCTGGAGCGCGGCGTCGACGGTTTCCGCCTCGACACGATCAACTTCTACTTCCACGACAAGGACCTGCGCGACAACCCGTCGCTCGCCCCCGAGCGCCGCAACGCGCAGACGGCGCCCGCCGTAAACCCCTACAACTATCAGGAACATCTCTACGACAAGAACCAGCCCGAGAACCTCGACTTCCTCAAGCGCTTCCGCGCGGTGATGGAAGAGTTTCCGGCCATCGCGGCCGTCGGCGAGGTGGGCGACAGCCAGCGGGGCCTGGAGATCGCCGGGGAATACACCTCCGGCGGCGACAAGATGCACATGTGCTACGCCTTCGAGTTCCTGGCTCCCGATCCGCTGACGCCGGCCTTCGTGGCCGAGACGCAGCGCGCGCTGGAAAAGGCCGCGCCCGAGGGCTGGGTCTGCTGGGCCTTCTCGAACCATGACGTGATGCGCCATGTCAGCCGCTGGGGCAATGCCGTCACCGACCACGACGCCCATGCCAAGCTGCTCGCCAGCCTTCTCATGTCGTTGCGCGGCTCGGTCTGCATCTATCAGGGCGAGGAACTGGCCCTGCCGGAGGCCGAGCTTGCCTATGAGGATCTGCAGGATCCCTATGGCATCCAGTTCTGGCCGGACTTCAAGGGCCGTGACGGTTGCCGGACGCCGATGGTCTGGGACAGCCGCCAGCAAGCCGGCGGCTTCAGCCTCGGCAAGCCCTGGCTGCCGGTGCCGGATGTCCATCTCGAGCGCGCGGTGAGCGTACAGGAGGGCGACGAGGCCTCGGTGCTGGCGCATTACCGCCGCTTCCTCGCCTTCCGCAAGGAGCATGCGGCGCTGGTCAAGGGCGAGATCGAATTCCATGCCGCCGAGGGCGCGATCCTCTCCTTCGTGCGCACGCACGGCAACGAGAAGGTCTTCTGCGCTTTCAACATGAGCCCGATCGCGCGCCTCGCCGACCTGCCGCCCGGCACGCTGGAGGCGCTGGAAGGCCATGGCTTCGGCAGCGTGATGCATGAGGAAAATATCGAACTTCCGGCCTGGAGCGGGTTCTTCGCCCGCTTTGCCTAACACGTTACAGGGGAGAGAGACATGACAGGGCTGGTTCTGAAGGATATCCGCAAGTCCTACGGCTCGGTGAACGTGATCCACGGCATCGACCTCGATATCAAGCAAGGCGAATTCATCGTCTTCGTCGGTCCCTCTGGCTGCGGGAAGTCGACCCTCCTGCGCATGATCGCGGGTCTGGAGGAGATCACCGGCGGCGACATGACGATCGATGGCGAGCGCGTCAACGACGTGCCGCCCTCCAAGCGCGGTATCGCCATGGTGTTCCAGTCCTACGCGCTCTACCCGCACATGACGGTCTACGACAACATGGCCTTCGGCATGCGGATCGCGGGGGAAAGCAAGGAGGAGATCGACCGCCGGGTGCGCTCGGCCGCCGATATCCTCCAGCTCACCAAATATCTCGAACGCCTGCCCAAGGCGCTCTCGGGCGGCCAGCGCCAGCGCGTCGCCATCGGCCGCGCGATCTGCCGCAATCCGAAGGTCTTCCTCTTCGACGAGCCGCTGTCCAACCTCGATGCGGCGCTGCGCGTCGCCACGCGCATCGAGATCGCCAAGCTCAACGAGCAGATGGCCGACACGACGATGATCTACGTGACGCATGACCAGGTGGAGGCGATGACGCTCGCCGACCGCATCGTCGTGCTCTCGGCCGGCCATATCGAGCAGGTCGGCCCGCCGCTGGAACTCTACGAGCGTCCGGCCAATCTCTTCGTCGCCCGCTTCATCGGCTCGCCGGCCATGAACATCATTCCGGCGAAGATCACGGCCGCCGGTGAAACGACCGCGCTGGAACTGACCGGCGGGCGCACCTGCGGCGTCAACATCGCGACGCCGGCCTCGGAGGTCGGCAAGACGGCGAGCTTCGGCGTGCGGCCGGAGGACCTGCAGATCACCACCGGGGAGGACTTTCTCTTCGAGGGCACGGTCGCCATCGTCGAGGCGCTGGGCGAGGTGACGCTGCTCTATATCGACGGTCTGGTACAGGGCGAGCCGATCATCGCGAAGATCCCCGGCATCCTCGACGTCAAGCGCGGCGAAAGGGTGCGCTTCACGGCGGACCGGGCGAAACTGCATCTCTTCGACGCCGCCGGAAAGAGCTATCGCACGGCCTGATTTCGGGGGGCGGCGGCAGGATTTCGCCCCGCCGCTCAACCCGATGTTAAACACTGGTCCCTAGGCTTTCTGCGGAAATTTAAAGTGCCGGGGGGCAAGCAGATGCGTTTTCAGGACCAAGGGCCGCGAGGCAGCTACCTGAACAAGGAAGAGTCCTTCATGTATGACCGGGAAAAGAGTTTCCCGATGGAGGACACCTGCAACGAGGCGCGCATCGAGTTCACCGAGAGCGGCGGCCTCGTCAATCTCGTCTCGCGCCGTGGCGTGATCGTCAAGCTGTCGCGCAGCGGCGCCGTCATCACCATGACGACGAAGTTCCAGCTTCCGCGCAACTTCTATCTCGACATCGTCAGCGCCCGCCTGCCGATGATCGGCTGCCTGACGCAGCGCGTCTATCCCAACGACGTGGTCGAAGCCCGCTTCCTGCGCATGCTCTCCGACAAGGACCTGCAGCGCATCTTCGTCTACTCGACCCATCGCAATCACCAGGGCCGGACGCTGGACATCTATAGCTGAGACGAAAAGAGGGGCGCATGCCCCTCCGTCCGCAATCGATCGCCGGCTTCTTTGCCATCATGCCCGGGCCTTGCCCGAGCATGCGCCGGCGCGCGTGAAAATGGCCGCCTGAACGGCCGTCCGTCTTACGCGAAGAGCACGCTCGCCCCATGGTCGGCCGGCCCCGCAATGGCGCGGAACGGGGCGAAGAGTTCGCGGCCCATGCCGAATTCGTTGCCGGAGAGATCGGCCGCCGCCTGCGGGCGGGCGGAAAATTCGGCGGCGTCGACCAGCACCTCGATCGTGCCATGCGTGGCGTCCAGCCGGATCATGTCGCCGTTGCGGATGCGGCCGATGGGACCGTTGTCGACCGCCTCGGGCGAGACGTGGATGGCAGCCGGCACCTTGCCGGAGGCGCCACTCATGCGGCCGTCGGTCACCAAGGCCACCTTGAAGCCCTTGCCCTGCAGCACGGCCAGGGGCGGAGTGAGCTTGTGCAGCTCGGGCATGCCATTGGCCTGCGGGCCCTGGAAACGCACCACCACCACCACATCGCGCTCCAGCTCGCCGGCCTTGAAGGCGGCCTGCATGGCTTCCTGGCTGTCGAAGACGCGGGCCGGGGCCTCGATCACATGGCGGTCCTCGGGCACGGCCGAGACCTTGATCACCGAGCGGCCCAGATTGCCTTCCAGCAGCTTGAGGCCGCCCGTCGCCTGGAAGGGGGTCTCGATACTGGCGAGCACCTTCGGGTCGTGGCTGACCTTCGGTGCCGGCGCGCGGTGGACGGTGCCGTTCTCGCCGAGCTGCGGATCGATCGTATAGGCCTGGAGGCCCTGGCCGTAGACGGTGCGCACGTCGTCATGCAGCATGCCGGTCTTCAGCAATTCCTGGATGAGGAAGCCCATGCCGCCGGCGGCATGGAAATGGTTCACGTCGGCAAGGCCGTTCGGATAGACGCGGGCAAGCAGCGGCACGACGTCGGAGAGCTCGGAAATATCCTTCCAGGTCAGCACGATGCCGGCGGCGCGCGCCATGGCGAGAAGGTGCAGTGTATGGTTGGTCGAACCGCCCGTGGCATGCAGGCCCACCACGCCGTTGACGATGGAACGCTCGTCGATCATCTCGCCGGCCGGGGTGAACTCGTTGCCCTGCGCGGTGATGGCGAGCGCCCGCTTGGCGGCTTCCCTGGTCAGCGCGTCGCGCAGCGGCGTGCCGGGATTGATGAAGGAGGCGCCCGGCAGGTGCAGGCCCATGGCCTCCAGCAGCATCTGGTTGCTGTTGGCCGTGCCGTAGAAGGTGCAGGTGCCGGCACCGTGGTAAGCAGCGGACTCGGCTTCCAGCAGGGCTTCACGCCCCACCTTGCCGGCGGCGAACTGCTCGCGCACCTTGGCCTTCTCGTTATTGGGCAGGCCCGAGCTCATGGGGCCGGCCGGCACGAAGACGCAGGGCAGATGGCCGAAGTGCAGCGCGCCGATCAGCAGGCCCGGCACGATCTTGTCGCAGATGCCCAGCAGCAGGGCGGCGTCGAACACATCGTGGGACAGCGCTATCGCGGTGGACATCGCGATGTTGTCGCGCGAGAACAGGCTCAGCTCCATGCCGGGCTGGCCCTGGGTCACGCCGTCGCACATGGCGGGCACGCCGCCGGCCACCTGCACGGTGGCGCCACGCGCCCGGGCGGCAGCGCGGATCTGGGCCGGGTAGGCCTCGTAGGGCTGGTGGGCCGAGAGCATGTCGTTATAGGAGGTGATGATGCCGAGGTTCGGGACGCGGTCGCCGGCGAGCGCGTCCTTCTCGGCGGGGGAACAGACGGCAAAGCCGTGCGCGAGGTTGCCGCAGGACAGCACGGCGCGGTGCACGCCCTTGGAGGCGGCGGCGCGCACACGCTCCAGATAGGGCTGGCGGTGCGGCTTGGAGCGTTCGACGATGCGGGCGGTGATGGCTTCGATGCGTTTGTCGGTGGACATGGGAGCTATCCTGACTTTCTCGATTGCAGTCTGGCACGGCAAGGCGAGCGGGAACGCTGCGCCCTCCGCGGGGAAACGGCGCCATGCGCCGGGGCATGTTCGGCTTCAGCCGGCTGGGCGCTTCAGGGCGCCCAGTAGATATCGACCGGCGTTGCCGCGCGCCGCAGAATGGCGCGGATCGGCATGTCGGTTTCCGGACCGTCGCCTTCCGCGGCGGCTAGCACGTCCTTCTTGCCCTGGCCCTCGATATGCAGCACCAGAAGGCGGGCATCCTGAAGGCTGGCAAAGGTGAAGGTGAGGCGGGGTTCGCCCGCGCCGTCGGCTTCCATGGTGATCACGCCGCGCGGCGTCTCGTCCGAAATCGCCTCGGCAAGACGGCTGCCGCCGGGGAAGAACGATGCCGTGTGACCGTCCGTTCCCATGCCGAGAATGGCGACGTCGAAGGGATGGCCGAGGCTTTCGGCATCGGCGGAGACGATCGTCGCGGCATCTTCCGCGCTGCCGGCCGCGCGATAGAGCGGCAGGAAGCCCGCCTCCTTCGCCTTGCCCTGCAGCAGGTTGTTGGCAACGAGCAGGTGGTTCGAGCGCGCATTGTCGGCCGGCACGAAGCGCTCGTCGACCAGCGTGATCGTCACCTTCGGCCAGTCGAGGTCGCGGCTGGACAGCGCCTTGAAGAAGGCCTTCGGCGTCGAGCCGCCGGAAACGGCGAGGCTGGCCTTGCCGCGGGCGGCGACGGCGTCGGCCAGCGCGCCGGCAACCCGGTCCGCCAGGCCTTCGGCCAAGGCCGCGCCGTCCTTGAATTCATGCAGTCTCGCGCTCATCGGTCTTCCCTACGTTTCGTGCCAGGTACGGCCGTCGCGCTCGATGAGGGCGATGGACTGGCTCGGACCCCAGGTGCCGGCGGTGTAGCCCTGCGCCTGCTGGCCGGTCGCTTCCCAGGCCTTCAGGATCGGGTCGACCCAGCGCCATGCCGCTTCCACTTCGTCGCGGCGCATGAAGAGCGTCTGGTTGTTCCTGATGACATCGAGCAGCAGGCGCTCGTAGGCGTCGGCATTGCGCGCGTCGAAGGCCTCGGCGAAGCTCATGTCGAGCGAGACGTTGCGCAGGCGCATGCCGCCCGGGCCGGGGTCCTTGATCATCAGCGACTGCTTGACGCCTTCGTCCGGCTGCAGGCGGATGATGAGCTGGTTCTGCTCGATGCGGCCGGCCGAGGGGTCGAAGATCGAATGGGCGATCGGCTTGAAGGTGATGACGATCTCCGACATGCGCGTCGAGAGGCGCTTGCCGGTGCGCAGATAGAAGGGCACGCCGGCCCAGCGCCAGTTGCCGATCTCGGCCTTGATGGCGACGAAGGTCTCGGTGTTGGAAACGCCGCCTTCCAGCTCCTCGAGATAGCCCTTGACCGGGCCGCCCGCGGACGCGCCGGCGCGGTACTGGCCGCGCACCGTCAGGCGCTCGACATTGTACTGGTCGAAGGGCTTGAGCGCGCGCAGCACCTTGAGCTTCTCGTCGCGGATCGCGTCGGCGTCGTTCGAGCTGGGCGGCTCCATGGCGATCATGGTGAGCAGCTGCAGCGCATGGTTCTGCACCATATCGCGCAGGGCGCCCGTGCCGTCGTAGAAGGGTCCGCGGGTGCCCACGCCCAGGCTTTCGGCCAGGGTGATCTGGATGTTGGCGATGCTCTCGCGGTGCCACAGCGGCTCGAACAGGGCGTTGCCGAAGCGCAGGGCCATCAGGTTCTGCACCGAGGGCTTGCCCAGATAGTGGTCGATGCGGAAGATCTGCTCTTCGCGGAAGACCTTGCCGATCGTGTTGTTCAGCTCGTTGGCCGAGGCAAGGTCGCGGCCGATGGGCTTTTCGACGACGATGCGGGTCTGCTTGGTGATGAGCTTGTGGTCGCGGATCTTTTCCGAGATGTCGCCGAAGATGGCCGGCGCGACGGCGAGGTAGAAGGCGCGCACGCGTTCCTTGCCCTCGTCGAGCAGATCCTTCAGCTTGTCCCAGCCCTGGTCGGACTTGGCGTCCACGGCGACATAGAACAGCCGGTCGCAGAAGATGCGGACCTGCTCGTCCTCGAATTCGCCGGGCTTCAGGTGCTCCTTCAGCGCGTCGATGGCGAACTTGCGGTATTCCGCATCCGTGAAGGCGGTGCGCGACGCGCCGATGATGCGCGTCGGGTCGGAAAGCTGGCCGGCGAGCTGCCGGTGGTAGAGGGCCGGGAGGAGCTTGCGTTCCGCAAGATCGCCGGTTCCGCCGAAGACGACATAGTCGAAGGGTTCAACGGGAATGATCTGGCTGCTCATCGGATATCTCGATCTCGTTCAGTTGCCGGTGTTATAATCTAATCGATTTAAAAACGCCAGAGTGCAACGCAACGAAATCGAGATTTTCGTCCCGATCAGAGCCTGTCGCGCAGCGCGTACCAGGTCATGGCGAGGAACAGCAGCGGCGAGCGGAACCGCGCGCCACCCGGAAAGGCCGGTATTTTCAAGGCTTTGAGGTAGTCGAGTTCCGCGCTTCCGCCCGTGACGTCCTCGGCATAGAGCTTGCCGCAATAGTTCGACAGCATGACGCCGTGGCCGGAATAGCCGCCGATCGTCGTGATGCCGGGCATGACCTCGCGCACATAGGGCTTGCGCGGCATGGTGATGCCGACCGAGCCGCCCCAGGCATGGGTGAGCTCGATGCCCTTGAGTTCCGGATAGACCTCCTCGATCTGCCGGCGGATGGGCGGGGTCATGTCGTCGAGATTTTCCGAATAGGCCTCGCGCCCGCCGAACAGCAGCCGCCCGTCGCGGGTCTTGCGGAAGTAGCGCACGACGAACCGCGTGTCGGCGATGGCTTCGCCGCCGGGAATGACGGAGGGGAACTTGTCGAGCGGCACCGTCGCGCCGATGAAGGAGCGGATCGGCATGACATGCGCCGCCGTCTTCGGCTCCAGATCGCCGATATAGGCGTTGCAGCAGATCAGCGCCCGGTCGGCGCGGATCGTGCCGCGGGCGGTGGTGATGACGGCCTTGCCGCCCGCCCGGTCGATCTTGAGGGCGGCGGTCTTCTCGTGGAGGCTCGCGCCTGCGGCGCTTGCCGCGCGGGCAACGCCGACGATGAGCTTCATCGGGTGGATATGGCCGGTGCCGGTATCGCGAATACCGAAGAAGAAGCGCTTCGAGCCGACGCGCTCTTCCGTTTCCGCCCGGTCCATGAAGTGCATATGCGGGTAGTCGTAACGCGCCGCGGCGATCTCGATGTGATCGCGGAAATCCTTCTCGTAGCTTGCCTTGTGGCTGACATTGAGCTGGCCGGGCACGTATTCGATGTCGAGGTTCTGGGCGCTGGCGAAATCGTGGATATGCTGCTTGGCATTCTCCGCAAGATCGAAGAGCGCCTTGGCGCGCTCATAGCCGAGTTCGGCCTCCAGTTCCTCCGCCTCGGCGCGCTGGCCGGTGCCGAGCTGGCCGCCGTTGCGGCCGGAAGCGCCGTCGCCGAAGCGGTTCGCCTCGATGAGCGTGACACGCACGCCCTTCTTCGCAAGATTGTAGGCGGCCTGCAGGCCGGTGAAGCCGCCGCCGACGATGGCGACATCGGTCTCGACGGAGCCGTCGAGAGGCGCATATTCGGGACGGTCGCCGACGCTCGCCTCATACCAGGAGATGCCGGGAGAAATCGGGCTTTGCCAGGGCATTGCACACACTCGTAAACAAGAGGGTACGGCGGCGCGCCGGGGCGCCGGCCGCTCTCAGGACTGGATCTCGTCAGGCGGCCCGGACCGCCGGCCGCTCAGACGTTGAGCAGCAGGAACTCGCGTTCCCAGGGGCTGATCACCTGCATGAAGGTCTCGAACTCGCCCCGCTTGACGCCGGAATAGAGGCCGATGAACTCGGCGCTCAGGACCTCGGCAAGCGCGGGATCGGATTCCAGCAGCGACACGGCCTCGAGCAGGCCGCGCGGCAGCTCGATCGATCCTTCGTTGGCGGTATCCTCCGTCGGGGCGGTCGGCTCGATCTGGTTCATGATGCCGAGCAGGCCGCAGCCGAGCGAGGCCGCAAGCGCCAGATACGGATTGGCGTCCGAGCCCGGCAGGCGGTTCTCGACGCGCCGCGCCGCGGCGTCCGATACCGGCACGCGGAAGGCCGTCGTGCGGTTATCATAGCCCCAGGCATTGTTCACCGGCGCCGACATGTCGGGCGTCAGGCGGCGATAGGAGTTCACATAGGGCGCCATCATCACCAGCGTCTTCGGCACATAGGCCTGCATGCCGCCGATGAAGTGGAAGAACTCCTTCGAGGCCGATCCGTCCGGATTGGAGAAGACGTTCTTGCCCGTCGCGATCTCCACCACGGACTGGTGGATATGCATGGCCGAACCCGCCTGGCCCTGCATGGGCTTGGCCATGAAGGTGGCGTAGATGCCGTGCTTCAGCGCCGCTTCGCGGATCGTGCGCTTGAACAGGAACACCTGGTCGGCAAGCTCGACCGGATCGCCGTGGCGCAGGTTGATTTCGAGCTGCGCGGGACCTTCCTCGTGGATCAGGGTGTCGATCTCGAGACCCTGCCGTTCGGAGAAGTGATAGATGTCGTCGATCAGTTCGTCGAACTCGTTGATGCCGGCGATGGAATAGCCCTGGCCGCCCTGGATGGACCGGCCGGACCGGCCCTTCGGCGGATGCAGCGGATAGTCCGGGTCGTCGTTAACGGCGACGAGGTAGAACTCGATCTCGGGCGCGACGACGGGCTTCCAGCCGCGGTCGCTATACATCTTCACGACGTTCTTCAGCACGTTGCGCGGCGTATAGGGCACGTTTTCGCCGGTCGAACCGACGATATCGCAGATGACCTGCGCGGTCGGATCGGTTTCCCACGGCACGACGGAAAGCGTCGAAAGATCCGGCAGAAGCTTGAGGTCGCTGTCGCGCGGCTCATAGCGGAAATTGCCGGTCTCTTCCGGATAGTCGCCGGAAATCGTGTGACGGTAAAGCGCGGAAGGCAGGGCCAGAGACGTGTTCGAGGTGAACTTCGACGACGGCATCATCTTGCCGCGCGGCACCCCGGCGAGATCGGGCGTGATGCATTCGATGTCTTCGATGCCGCGGGCGCGAAGCCAGTCTGCGGCGTCCTTCCAGGTCTTTACCCCGCGCGGCACGCTGATAGCGGGAGGGATTTTTGTGGAGCGTGCAGCTTTCTCGATAGTAGGGGTAGCGACTTTCTTTTTGGACGGCATGAGACACCGGGTTTGGTTGACGATGGCGCCATCATAACCACAGTTTGAACCTTGGCTAGTTCCCCCTGGGGGGTAGAAATGCCGATTTCTTCAGGAAAATTAGTTTTCCCTGTCCCGATTGACTTTCGGCTGCGATGGCCGAAAGGAAAAGGCGAACGGGGATCGCATACGTGGCGGAACGGCAGGACGTCGTCATCATCGGGGCGGGCGCAGCAGGCATGATGTGCGCCATAGAGGCCGGCAGGCGGGGGCGCCGCGTGCTCGTCCTCGACCATGCGCGCGCCCCCGGCGAGAAGATCCGCATCTCCGGCGGCGGCCGCTGCAACTTCACCAATATCCATGCCGGCCCGAAGAATTTCCTCTCGGCCAATCCGCATTTCTGCAAGTCGGCGCTCGCCCGCTATACCCCGCGCGATTTCCTCGATCTCGTCGAGCGCCACCGCATTCCCTGGCATGAGAAGACGCTCGGCCAACTGTTCTGCGACAACTCGGCGAAGGATATCGTGGCCATGCTGCTTGCCGAGATGAAGGCGGTGGGGGCGGAGCTCCGGCTCTCCACGCCCGTCGCGTCGGTCGAGCATGATGGCCATGCATTCCGCGTCGTCACGGAGGCGGGCACGGTGGAAGCCGCCGCGCTGGTCGTCGCCACGGGTGGCAAGTCGATCCCGAAGATGGGCGCGACGGGCCTTGCCTATCGCATTGCCGAACAGTTCGGCCTGAAGGTCACGGAAACCCGCGCCGGCCTCGTGCCGCTGATGCTCGACCCCGCGACGCTCGCCGCCCATGAGGGCCTGCCGGGCGTGTCGGTCGATGTCGTCGCCCGCCACGGCAAGACGGAATTCCGGGAGGCCGCGCTCTTCACGCATCGCGGCCTCAGCGGCCCCGCCATCCTGCAGATATCCTCCTACTGGCGGGAGGGTGAGGAAATCGCCCTTCATATCCGGCCCGACGTGGATTTTGCCACCGTCATCGCCGCGGCGCGAAAGCAGAACGGCCGGCAGGCCCTGCAGACGGTGCTTGCTGAACACATGCCGAAGAAACTGGCGCAGCTTTTCGTCACTGATCTCGGCATCGACGGGCCGCTCGCCGAGCAGCCGGGCAAGCGCATCGATGCGCTCGTCCAGCGCCTCAGGGACTGGCGGTTCCGCCCGCCGGGCTCCGAGGGCTATCGGACGGCCGAGGTCACGCTCGGCGGCGTCGACACGGCGTCGCTCGATTCCCGCACCATGGCGGCGAAGGCGGTGCCGGGGCTCTATGTCATCGGCGAGGCGGTGGACGTGACGGGCTGGCTCGGCGGCTATAATTTCCAGTGGGCCTGGGCCTCCGGCCATGCGGCAGGCCAGGACGCCTGATTGGCGTCGCCGTCTTTACCGTCCTTTAAGATGTCGGGGCGGATGCTGGCCGATGTCGGCGTTTCCGGCCTTTGGGCGGAGACAGCGTGACAGGAGCCGGCCGGCCGGATCGTCCGGGCTGCGCCACCGCGTAATGGAGTAGTGCTGATGCCTCAAGGACGTCGTCCCGCCCGTGCCGTCGCCATCGCCGTCGCAGCAGAGGAAAGCCGTCGCCGGCTGCTCTTCATCACCCTGAATTGCACCCTTGCCGCGAGCCTCATTGTCGGCTTCGCGCTTGCCGTGTTCTGACGCTTCCGACTGGTCATAAATCGGTTTAAAGCGGTGATGGAATTTTAAAGATTGCCGCCGATGATCCCCGGATTGAGGTCCGGAGGCCGAGTCGCCATGGTGCAGACACGGCCGGCAATGAATGCACTCCCGGATAGGCGGCATTGCGGCCGCATGACAGTCGGTAATCCGGCGTCCGAATCCTGGGGAGGCCCTAAAAAGGGCAGGGGTGGAGCACGCCGACAACGGATGTTCCGCTATGTTCATCGATAGAATTCTTGCGCGTTTCAAGATCCAGACCAAGGTTCTGGTTTTCATTCTGCCTTTCGTGCTCAGCATCTGCGCCGTGGGCTTCACCGGGCTTTACGCCTCGGGCCTGCTTCAGGGCCGCATGGAGATTTCCAACAGCGTCCTCCAGTCGCTGAGCGGCTTCAAGGATGTCTATGCCGGCATGAACCGCTTCCTGCAGAACACCAGCGAGGAAAGCCGCAACGGCGTGCATGAGCGCCTGACCGCGCAGGTCGAGGTGCTGCAGGACACGATGGACGGCCTTGCGCCGGATGCCGACAAGTCCAAGCTGATGGACGCTCAGGCCCAGACCAAGGATATCGAAGCGCGCATGGACGGGCTCTGGTCGCTCTACCAGAAGGAAGTCGCCCTGCATGACACGATGGACAAGAACCTGAACACGCTGACCAGCGAGCAGGTGAAGATCCTCGACGAGGCGACGAAGCTCCAGCGCACGGTGCGCCAGAACGAGAATGCCGCCAAGAGCATGCTGCGCGAGGCCGAGCGCCTGACCGCCGCCAGCAAGTTCTTCGGCGAATTCCTCTCCGAGTTCAGCCGCGGCGCGACGCCGGAGGATCAGCTCAAGATCGTCAAGGAGCGTTATCCCTTCTTCTCCAAGACCGAACGCTCGATCGCCATGATCCTGCCGAAGAACCAGAAGGTCGTGTCCATCACCATCCGCAACACGATCGACGAACTCGGCGCCTATCTCAATTCGTCCGATCCGGCGAGCGTCACGGTGCCGGAAATCGCGCGCCGCGTGAACCGCTTCCGCCAGGTCACCATCCAGATGCAGGGCGCGGCCGCCGAAAAGATGCGTGAAGCGACCCGCATCTTCAACGAGCTCGACGCACCGATCATCAAGTCCGAAGCGGTTCTGAGCTCCACGCGCAAGCTGGTGTCCTCCATCGACGACATCGAAGTCGCCGCCGCCCGCTTCCTCGGCCAGACCTCGGTGCAGAACCGTGTCAAGCTGCTCGGCAACCTCTCGATCCTGCGCATCGACATGAACGGCCTGCGCGGCAGCGCCAGCGGCCTGCCCTTCTTCGACAAGGTCGACGAGACGCTGAAGCCGCTGATCGAGCGCATCGAGGCCGACAGCGCTGAGCTGGTGAAGATCAGCACCGAGCGCGCCGCCGATTTCGACGCCGCCGGCCAGTCGATCGATACGATCTGGAACCTCCTCAGCCAGTTTGCCGAGGAACAGAAGGCAAGCGCCGGCACCGAGCGTGAAAAGGCCAACCAGGTCTCGATCTTCGCCACCGTGGCAGGCGCCGCCATCGCCATCCTCGCCGGCATCGCGCTGGTGCTGACGCTGAAGGGCCCGATCGGCCAGATCACCGGCGCCATGCGCCGCCTGGCCGACGGTTTCCTCGACACCGGCATTTCCGGCGAAGGGCGCGCCGACGAGATCGGCGACATGGCCCGCGCCCTCGGCGTCTTCAAGGAGAACGCCCTGTCGAAGATCCGCATCGAATCGGAAAGCGAACAGCAGCGCGCCACGGCGGAAGCCGAGCGCGCCCGCAACGATGCCGAAAAGCAGAGCCTCGACGCCGAGATCGACTTTGCCGTCAGCGCCCTTGCCGCCGGCCTCGGCCGCCTTGCGGCCGGCGACCTGTCGCGCCAGATCGACACGCCGTTCTCCGGCCGCCTCGAACAGTTGCGCCGCGACTTCAACGTCTCGCTGGAACGTCTTCAGGATACGCTCGGCCAGATACGCAACAACGCGCTGTCGATCCAGCGCAGCGGTTCGGACATGCTGCAATCGGCCGATGCGCTGTCCAAGCGCACCGAATCGCAGGCCTCCTCGCTGGAGGAAACGGCCGCCGCCGTCGAACAGATCACGGCGACCGTGCGCTCCTCCGCCGAGCGGGCACATGAGGCGAACCTCGTGGTCGGCACGACCAAGCGCAGCGCCGACAGCTCTGCCGCGGTCGTCAACAACGCGATCGCCGCCATGGGCCGCATCGAGGGCGCCTCGCGCCAGATCGAGCAGATCATCGAGATGATCTCGGACATCGCGCGCCAGACCAATCTGCTGGCCATCAATGCGGCCATCGAGGCCGCGCGCGCCGGCGAGGCGGGCAAGGGCTTTGCCGTCGTCGCCCAGGAAGTGCGCGAACTCGCCCAGCGTTCGGCGAGCGCCGCCCGCGAGATCAAGGGCCTCATCGAGAAGTCGACGAGCGAAGTCAGCGCCGGTTCCCACCTCGTGCAGGAGACGGGCGCGGTGCTTGCCTCGATCAGCCAGCAGATCGTCACCGTCAGCCAGCATGTGGACATGATGGCGACGGCGAGCCGCGACCAGGCGGCGGCGCTGCAGGAGGTCAACGGCTCCGTCAACCAGATGGACCAGATGACCCAGCAGAACGCCTCGATGGTCGATCTCACCACCACGGCGAGCCGCAAGCTTGCCGGCGATGCCGATACGCTGATGATGCTGGTCGAACAGTTCCGCCTCGAGGCGGAGGAGCATGCGGTCTACCGCGCAGCCTGACCGACCCGGCCGACCGATACGAACATCGCCCGCAAGACGAAGGTTTTGCGGGCGATTTTTTGCCCGCCTAAATCGGGTCCGCGACGAACTCGACCTTGATCCGGTCCGGATCCTCGATGAAGAGCGCATAATAATCGCGCCCGCCATTGGCGAACGGATATCTCTCGTCATAGAGGCAGGAAACGCCGTTCGCCCGGCAGAACTCCCTCAGCCGGTCGACGGTCTTTCTATCCTCGACGCGGAAGGCCAGATGATTGAGGCCGACGGCGCAGCGGTGATAGCCGCGATCGGCATGCCTGTCGGCGACCTGCACGAAGGTCAGGTAGGCCTCGTCTCCATGGGCCAGCGTGAAGCCGTCGTCCCAGCGCCCGCTTTCCTCATAGCCGATCTGGCCGAGAAGGGATGTCCAGAAGGCATGGGATATGTCGAGGTTGGAAACGTAGATCTCGATATGATGGAGCATGTCCGGCCTCTCGCAAATGCGTCCTGGCGCACAGTCAGCAGGCAAGATCGCGCTCTGGCAAGAGACCGTGTCCAAAAATGTTCCGGATCCAAAAAGTGCCGGGCAGGCGCGGCCCGGTCAAAGACGGATGGCGGTTTCGTCCTTCGCCGTTCGCATCACCACCATGGTGAAGAAGCGGGCGACGTTGTGCTGGTCGCTGAAGAGCCTGTCGCACAGCGCGACATATTCTTCCATATCGCGCAGCCACAGCATCAGGACGACATCGGTTTCGCCGGTGACGGCATAGGCCTGCGACACGGCCTCTTCGGCGACGGCGATGTCCAGGAAGCGGCGCATGTGCTGTTCGCCGTGCAGTTTCAGTTCCACCGTGACCAGCGCCTTGATGGTGCGCCCGGCCCTGGCCGGGTTCAGGATCGCGACGATACGGTCGATCACGCCGGTTTTCCGCAGCCTTTGCATGCGGCGCAGGCAGCTCGAAGGCGACAGGCCCACCTCGTCCGCCAGGTCGACATTGGTGCGCGATGCGTCGCGTTGCAGGAGGTTCAGAAGCTTGCGGTCGATGCGGTCCATCCGGCCAGCATAGAAGCCGGAGACATCTTTGCAATAAAATTGCAAAGAACTGCAATCTTTGACCAAAACTGCGAGACGGTTCGGGTTAGGAAGAGGGCAACCGGAAGGAGCCGACCAATGCCATTGTTGACCTCAGCCCTGCAAAAAACCAGGCAGACCCTCGAAATCTACTGGGTGCTTGTCCGCATCACCGTCCCGATCGCGCTCCTGACGGAGCTGTTGTCGCGGATGGGGGTGATCGAGGCCATCACGCCCGTCTTCGCCCCCGTCATGAACCTCGTCGGGTTGCCGCCGGAACTCGGCCTTGCCTGGCTGACCGGCATGCTTATCGGCATCTGGGGCGCCGTCCCGCTGATCTTCACGCTCGTTCCCGTCTCCTCGCTCAGCGTCGCCGATGTCACGATCTTCTCGGCGCTCATCCTCTTCGCCCATGCCCTTCCCATCGAGCAGAAGATCATCCAGCAGGCGGGTCCCGGCATGGTCGCCACGACGGCACTGCGCTTCTTCGGCGGCCTGCTCTATGCCTTTCTGCTGCACCAGGTTCTCTCGGTCACCGGCTGGCTCTCGGCGCCGGTCGATCCCGCCTGGATTCCCATGAGCGCGACGCCTGACTGGAGCACCTATCTGCTGGGCCTCGGCGAGACCATGGTCTGGATGCTCGTCATCCTCGTCGTGCTCTCCTGGAGCCTCGAAGTCCTCAAGGTGACGGGCGCGCTGGGTCTTCTGATGAAGGCGCTGTCGCCGGTGCTGCGTCTCGCCGGCATCCGGGGGGAGGCGGAACATCTGACGGCCGTCGGCCTGTTCCTCGGCATTTCCTACGGGGCGGGCCTCCTGATCCGCGAGGCGCAGTCGGGCGCGATCTCGCCGCGCCAGATCTTCCTTTCCTGCGTCCTCATGGGCTTTGCCCATAGCGTCATCGAGGACACGCTCATCGTGATCTCGCTCGGCGCCGACGTCTACGGCGTTCTTGTCGGTCGGGTCGTCTTCGCCGTCGCGGCCACGGCCGCCATCGCCTTGCTGCTGCGTCGCCTCTCGGACCGGACGTTCTTCGCGCAGATGTTCCGGCCGGTCCCGGTCAAGGCGGAAGGCTGACGCGCCAAGGGCGCTGCCGCTGCGGCGCCCCGCAAAACATGTGAAACGAAAAATCCCCGGCGCAGGGAACGCCGGGGATTTTCTTGACTGGATATGCCTGTTTCAGCCGCGACCCTGCGTCACGATGACGGGGATCAGGAGATCCCCCCAGTTGCCCTCTCCGCCATGGTGGCGGGCGGAGCGGACGAGCTCGACCGAAACGCCGGCCTCGACCGCCTTCATGACGGACTGGTTGAGGCGGTGCAGGTCGTTGGCGACCATGCGGATCATGGCCTGCTGGTCGGCGGTCATGGCGGAAGCCTGTTCTTCGGCTCGTTCCTTGACGCGGGTCTGGACTGTCATGGCATTTCTCCTCTTATGTCGGGGTTCTTGAAAGGTTGACGTTCAGGGTTATTCGGCGGCCGGGCGGAACTGTTCGTGCTCGGTCGATTCATGCATGGCGGTGGTCGACGACTGGCCGCCGGTGATGGCCATGGAGACGGCGTCGAAGTAGCCGGTGCCAACCTCGCGCTGGTGCTTGACGGCGGTGAAGCCGCGCTCGGCCGCTGCGAATTCCTTCTCCTGCAGTTCCACGAAGGCGCTCATATTGTTGCGAGCGTAGCCATAGGCCAGGTCGAACATCGAGTAGTTCAGGCTGTGGAAGCCGGCCAGGGTGATGAACTGGAACTTGTAGCCCATGGCGCCCAGCTCGCGCTGGAACTTGGCGATGGTGGCGTCGTCCAGGTTCTTCTTCCAGTTGAAGGAGGGCGAGCAGTTGTAGGCCAGCAGCTTGCCCGGATGGGCCTTGTGTACCGCTTCGGCGAACTTGCGGGCCTGTTCGAGGTCCGGCTTGCCGGTTTCCATCCAGATCAGGTCGCAATGCGGCGCATAGGCGATGGCGCGGGCAATGCACGGCTCGATGCCGTTCTTGACCTGGTAGAAGCCTTCGACCGTGCGGCCCCGGTCCTTGTCGACGAAGGGCTGGTCGCGCTCGTCGATATCGGAGGTCAGCAGCTTGGCGGCCTCGGCGTCCGTGCGGGCGACGATGAGGGTCGGGACGCCCATGACGTCGGCGGCGAGGCGCGCGGCGTTGAGGTTGCGGATATGGGCCGCGGTCGGGATCAGAACCTTGCCGCCGAGATGGCCGCACTTCTTTTCCGAAGCGAGCTGGTCCTCGAAGTGAACGCCGGCGGCGCCCGCCTCGATGAAGGCCTTCATGATCTCGAAGGCGTTGAGCGGGCCGCCGAAGCCGGCTTCCGCGTCGGCGACGATCGGGGCGAACCAGGTGTCGACCGAAAGGCCGTTGCCTTCCGCCGTCTCGATCTGGTCGGCGCGCTGAAGCGTGCGGTTGATACGCTTGGCCAGTTCCGGCGCGGCGTTCGCCGGGTAGAGCGACTGGTCGGGATACATGGCAGATGCGGTGTTGGCATCGGCGGCGACCTGCCAGCCGGAGAGATAGATCGCCTTCAGGCCGGCGCGGACCATCTGCATGGCCTGGTTGCCCGAGAGCGCGCCGAGCGCATTGACGAAATCCTCCTCGTGGATGAGCTTCCACAGACGGTTCGCGCCGTTTTCGGCCAGCGTGTGCCGGATCTGGACCGAGCCGCGCAGCTTCTCGACCGTCTCGGCCGTATAGGGGCGCTCGATACCGTCGAACCGGCCCTTGGGTGCGCTCGGAACAAGGTTGTAAAAGTCGGTCATAGTATCCTCCAATGCGGTGTCTCGGGATCGGGGATGGGCTGTCTGTTGCCCCGATGTCATGTGACAGTATTTACATCGCAGCGCATAATAGGGCGAGAGAAAACCGGAAAATCAGAGGGATAATCGGGTAATGATGTCTTGTCTTTGACAGGATTGCTCTGTAAAAAAGTAAAAAATGTAAAATTGACTGACGCGCCCGTCGTGTAAAGGATTTGACATATGGCGGAGAACAAGATCTTTGCCGGCCCGAAGGTCCGGCGTATCCGCAACACGCTGGGGCTGACCCAGACGGCGATGGCCGAGGGCCTGTCGATCTCGCCGTCCTATCTCAATCTCATCGAGCGCAACCAGCGGCCGCTGACGGTGCAGCTCCTCCTGCGGCTTGCCTCCGTCTACAAGGTGGACCTCGACGAGCTTCAGGGCGAAAGCGCCGACAATGCGCGCCAGTTGCGCGAGGTCTTTGCCGATCCGCTGCTGTCAGGCGAATTGCCGGGCGACCATGAGCTGGTGGAAATCGCCGATGCCGCGCCGAATGTCGCGAGCGGCATCGTCAAGCTCTACCGCGCCTACCGGGAACAGGCCGCGCGCCTCACCGACCTTGCCGACCTGCTTGCCCGCGAGGGCCATGCGACAACGCTTTCCGGCGCGCTGCTGCCGATGGACGAGGTGCGCGACAAGCTGGAGAACCGCGCCAACTATTTCGGCGCCATCGACGAGGCGGCCGAGCGCTTCCATGCGGCGCTGGCGCCAGGCGACGAACTGGCCGCCGCGTTGAAGGGCTGGCTGCGCAAGGAGCACGGTGTCGTCGTGCGCCTGCTGCCCGTGCATACCATGCCGAACCTGCGCCGACGTTTCGACCGGCATTCCATGCGCCTCTTCCTGTCGGAGCGCCTGTCGCCCTTCGACCAGCTGCGCGAGATCGCCATGGAGACGGTGCAGCTTGCGCTTCAGGACGAGATCTTCGCCGAACTCGATCTGCTCGCCTTCTCGACGGCCGAGGCCAAGCGCATCGCCCGCTTCGAGCTGGCGCGTTACGCGGCCCATGCGCTGATGATGCCCTACGAGGCCTTCCATGCGGCGGCGCAGCGCGCGCGCTACGATATCGACGTGCTGCGCTCGCGCTTTGCCGTCTCCTTCGAGCAGGCGGCGAACCGGCTGACCATGCTGCAGCGTCCCGGCAAGGCGGGCGTGCCCTTCTTCATGCTGGAAATCGACAATGCCGGCAACCGCTTCCGCCGGGCGGGCGGGCAGGGCTTCCCGCAGGCGCGCTTCGGCGGAAGCTGTCCCAAGCTCGGCGTGCATTCCGCCTTTTCCCAGCCGGGGCAGGTGCTGGTCGACCGGGTGGAAATGCCCGACGGCACGGCCTTCCTGACGATCTCCCGCACGCTGGAAGGCCCGCAGGGCATCTTCGCCGAGCGGGTGCGCCGGACCGCGCTGCTGCTCGGCTGCGATGCCGCGCAGGCGGAGGAGACGGTCTATGGCGAGGCGGTGCGGCGGGAGGGGGCTGTCGCCGTCGGTACGGCCTGCCGGCTTTGCGAACGGCAGGGTTGTCTTGCCCGCGCCGAACCGCCCGTCACCCGTCCGCTCGGCCTCGACGAAATGGTGGCAGGGCTCAGCCTTTTCGACTTCCAGTAAATTTCGCTTGCTTTCCGTCGAAGATGCGGCTTCAAATATGATAGGAATGGGAACAATGTGATACAAAAATCGTCCTGTGTTTGCGTAGAATGCCGCTTGTCGCCTCTTGAAAAACAACCATAATCGGCGGCGTTGTTCATACGAACTCATAGGTCCGGAAAAGAAAACTGGGAGATAAATCAATGATAAGACGTAGTCTTTTGGCGACTGCCGCTTTTGCCGCGCTTCTTTCCGCCGGCGGTGCGCTCGCCCAGGAAAAAGTCGTAAACGTCTACAACTGGTCGGACTATATCGACTCATCGATCATCGACGATTTCACCAAGGAAACCGGCATCAAGGTCGTCTATGACGTCTACGATTCCAACGAGATCCTGGAAACGAAGCTCTTGGCCGGCGGCACCGGCTACGACGTCGTCGTGCCCACCAACACCTTCCTCCAGCGCCAGATCTCGGCGGGCGTCTACCAGAAGCTCGACAAGTCCAAGCTGCCGAACCTCAAGAACATGTGGGACATGGTCGCCACCCGCATGGAGCCCTTCGATCCGGGCAACGAATATTCCATAAACTACATGTGGGGCACGATCGGCATCGGCTATAACAAGGCCAAGATCAAGGAAGCCCTCGGTACGGACCAGATCGACAGCTGGAGCGCGATCCTCGACCCGGCGAATGCCGAGAAGCTCAAGGATTGCGGCATCAACATGCTGGATTCGCCGACCGACATCATTCCAGTCGTGCTGGCCTATCTCGGCCTCAACCCCGACAGCCATGACCCGGCCGATGTTGCCAAGGCCGAGGAAGCGCTGATGAAGGTGCGCCCGTTCGTGCGCAAGTTCCACTCGTCGGAATTCATCAACGGCCTTGCCAACGGCGACATCTGCATCGCCATCGGCTGGTCGGGCGATATCTTCCAGGGCCGCGACCGCGCGGAAGAGGCCAAGAACGGCGTCGAAGTCGGCTATGCCATCCCGAAGGAAGGCACGCAGATGTGGTTCGACCAGATGGCGATCCCGGCCGATGCGCCGCATGTCGAAGAGGCGCATGCCTTCCTCGACTACATCATGCGCCCGGAAGTGATCGCCAAGGCATCGACCTACATTCACTATGCCAACGGCAACAAGGCTTCGCAGGCGTTGCTGCCGGAAGAGATCATCAAGGACACGACGATCTATCCGGATGAGGAGACGCTGAAGAAGCTCTTCACCAACACGACGCTGGACGCCAAGACGCAGCGCCTGTTCACGCGCACCTGGACCAAGATCGTGACCGGTCAATAACCGGTCCACCAGGAATTGCCCGGAAGCCTCTTCCGGGCAATTTCATTTTGACTGCCAAGAAAAAGAGATGGGGACAGGCAATGAAATCTCTCGGCAATATCCGTCGCTCCTTTGCGCCGTGGACGGATCCGGACGCAAAGCCATTCATCACGTTCCGCAATGTCACGAAGCGGTTCGGTGATTTCACCGCCGTCGACGATCTCACGCTCAACATCTACCACCGCGAATTCTTCGCCCTTTTGGGGGCGTCCGGCTGCGGCAAGTCCACGCTGCTGCGCATGCTCGCCGGCTTCGAGCGACCGACCTCGGGGGAAATCATCCTCGACGGCCAGGACATCGCCGGCATCCCGCCCTATAAGCGGCCGGTCAACATGATGTTCCAGTCCTACGCGCTCTTCCCGCACATGACGGTGGAGAGCAATATCGGCTTCGGTCTGCGCCAGGACGGCATGCCGAAAAACGAGATCGCCGAGCGCGTCACCCAGATGCTGAAGCTGGTGAAGCTCGAAAAGTTCTCCAAGCGCAAGCCGCACCAGCTTTCCGGCGGCCAGCGCCAGCGCGTGGCGCTCGCCCGCTCGCTCGCCAAGCGCCCGAAGGTGCTGCTGCTCGACGAGCCGCTCGGCGCGCTCGACAAGAAGCTGCGCGAGGAAACCCAGTTCGAGCTGATGGACCTGCAGCAGGAACTCGGCCTCACCTTCGTCGTCGTCACGCACGACCAGGAAGAGGCGATGACCATGGCGGACCGCATCGCGGTCATGAGCCACGGCAAGGTCATCCAGGTCGCCACCCCGGCGGAAATCTACGAGGCGCCGAACTCCCGCTTCGTGGCCGACTTCATCGGCGACGTGAACATTCTCGACGGCAAGGTCTCGGCCAGCGGCAACGGCAAGATCGAACTGGCCGTCAACGAGGGCTTCACCGTCCGCACGGCGGCCGCCGACGCGCCGGCGATGGGCAGCGCCGCCGGCTTTGCCGTTCGGCCGGAAAAGCTGAAGGTCAGCCGCGCGGCTCCGGCCGACGCCTCCGTCAACGCGGCGCAGGGCGAAATCTGGGATATCGGCTATCTCGGCGACATGACCGTCTTCTACGTCAAGCTCGACAGCGGCAAGGTGGTGAAGGCCTCCATGCTGAATGCCCAGCGCGAGGTGGAAAACCCCATCGCCTATGACGAGAAGGTCTGGGTCTCCTTCGGCGAAACAGCCGGCGTCGTGCTGAAGGATTGACCGATGAACAAGCTCGGCTCCGCCATCTTCAGCCGCCTTGTCATCATCATTCCCTATGCCTGGCTGCTGTTCTTCTTCCTCGTCCCGTTCTTCATCGTCTTCCGCATCTCGCTGTCCACCACCGCGATTGCCCAGCCGCCCTATGAACCGGTCTTCGCGCTGGCGGACGGTCTTTCGGGCCTCTTCGGCAAGATCGGCCAGCTGAGCTTCGACAACTTCGTCTGGCTCACGGAAGACGCACTCTATTTCAACGCCTATCTGTCGAGCCTCTGGATCGCCGGCGTCTCGACCTTCATCACGCTCCTGATCGGCTATCCCATCGCCTATGGCATGGCGCAGGCGCCGCGCACCCTGCGGCCGACGCTGCTGATGCTGGTCATCCTGCCGTTCTGGACGAGCTTCCTCATCCGCGTCTATGCCTGGATCGCCATCCTGAAGCCGGAAGGCCTGCTCAACCAGTTCCTCATCGGCACCGGCATCATCGACCAGCCGCTGATCATCATGAACACCAACTGGGCGATCTATATCGGCATCGTCTATTCGTACCTGCCCTTCATGGTGCTGCCGCTCTACTCCGCGCTGGAGAAGATGGACAACACGCTGATCGAGGCGGCGCAGGATCTCGGCTGCCCGCAGATCACCGCCTTCTGGAAGGTGACGTTCCCGCTCTCCATTCCGGGCATCGTGGCGGGCTGCATGCTCGTCTTCATCCCGGCCGTCGGCGAATTCGTCATCCCCGACCTGCTCGGCGGGTCGCAGACGCTGATGATCGGCAAGACGCTGTGGAACGAATTCAACGCGAACCGCGACTGGCCGGTTTCGGCTGCCGTCGCCACCATCCTGCTCCTCATCCTGGTTGTGCCCATCGTGTTCTTCCAGAATGCGCAGGCCAAGGCCGAAGAGCAGGGGAGGTAAGCCCATGAACACCTGGTCCCGTTTCAACATCACCTCGGTCGTCCTCGGCTTTTCCTTCCTCTATCTGCCGATCGTGCTTCTGGTCGTCTTCTCCTTCAACGAGTCCAAGCTCGTGACGGTCTGGGCCGGCTTTTCGACGAAATGGTATGTCGCGCTGTTCCATAACCAGGGGCTGATGGATGCGGCCTGGGTAACGGTCCGCGTGGCGCTGCTGGCGGCCTCCGTGGCGACCGTGCTCGGCACCATGGCGGCGCTGGCGCTGACGCGCTACACGCGCTTCCGCGGCCGGCTGCTGTTTTCCGGCATGGTCTATGCGCCGCTCGTCATGCCGGAGGTCATCACCGGCCTCTCGCTGCTGCTGCTCTTCGTCGCCATCGGCTTCGACCGCGGCTTCTGGACGGTGACGCTCGCGCACATCACCTTCTCCATGTGCTTCGTCACCGTCGTGGTGCAGTCTCGCCTCATGTCCTTCGACCGTTCGATCGAAGAGGCGGCGCTGGATCTCGGGGCGACCCCGGTCAGGACCTTCTTCGAGGTGACGCTGCCGGTCATCGCGCCGGCGGTGCTCTCGGGCTGGATGCTGGCATTGACGCTCTCGCTCGATGACCTGGTCATCGCAAGCTTCACCTCCGGCCCCGGTGCCACGACCCTGCCGATGAAGATCTACAGCCAGGTGCGTCTCGGCGTGACGCCGGAAATCAATGCGGCCTGCACGCTGCTCATCGGTCTCGTCGCCATCGGCGTCGTCATCGCCTCGGTCATGACGAAGCGGCGCGAGGTGCAGCGCGTGCGTGACGAACAGGCAGCCTTCGCCGGCCGCTGAGGCGCTTGAAAGGCCTTACTGACGGGGCTGCTGGCCCGTCAGGATGGAGATCGGCGAGATCACCGGATCGGGCCAGGAGCCGCCGACGAAGAAGCTGATGGCCGGCTTGACGGCCGTCGCCCCCGCCTGCGGGCGATCCGCCAGCGTGCCGGCCAGCGCCACGCTGCTCGTGCGATAGGGGATCATGCCCGAAAGCGTCAGCAGCTTGTCCGCGCTTTCGATTTCCGCCTTGGTGAGTTCCGCAAGGCCCCGGTCCAGCCGGGCTTCGACGTCGGCGCGCGTGAAGTCGAAGGTGCCGCCGGCCGTTTCCTTGATGTTGAAGAAGGCATTGCGCGCCGCGCGCTCCTCGAAGGCCGCGCGGTCGAAATGGGTGAGCGTGCCATTGCCCAGGCGCAGCCGGAATTTGCCGGACATGTCGGACACCGTCGTCGCCCAGAGCGGGCGGTCCGTCGACAGCTCGAAATCGGCCGAGCCGATGCCTGATGGCAGCGGGCCGGGCAGGCCGAGCGTGCCGACGATCGCGCCCATGTCGACATTGCTCAGCGACATCTGGAACTGCCCGCCGCCGCGAAAACCGTTTTCGGCAAGGGCGATACGTCCGGTCATGCGCCCGTCGAGGAAGGTGCTGTCGCCGATATCGAAGGAGGCACGGCCGTTCTCGATGCGCATGCCGGCGGCAAGGTTCTGCAGCGAGAAGGGCGAGAAATCCGCGGTCTTGGCGGAAAGGCGCAGGTCCACGCCGAACTGGTGAATGAAGGCCGTGTCGATGGTCGGCGCATTCTGGTCGGCGTCGGGCAGCGGCGAGAAGGCCGTGAGGAAGGCGCGCAGATCGATGCGGTCGAAGGCGAGGGTTCCGCCGACCTGCGGCACGCCTTCGGGCGGCATGGCGAGATCGAGCACGCCGGTGGCCTGGGCATTGTCGAGCGTCAGCTTGACGTTCTCGAGCTTGGCCGCATAGCCCGAGGTCGCGATGTTCGCCTCGACGCTGAGTTGGCCGACGGTGCCGACCGCCGGGATATCCTTGCCCTGCCAGGCGAGCAGCCGGCCAAGGGAGGGCGTCGCCAGTTGCAGTGCGCCGGAAATGAAGCCGTTGCCCGAGAGATTGGCGGTGCCGTCGAAATTGACCGTGGTCGGATCGGCCGAAAGGTTGGTGCGCACGGCCGCGTCGCGCCCGGCAAGCAAAGCGAGCGGCTGGTCGCTGGCAAAGGACCAGCGGGTCATCTCGCCATTGACGACGGCGGAAAGCGAAAGCTCGAGCCGCCGGCGCAGCGCCGGCCAGGTGATGGCGCCGTTGATATCCGTGATGCGGTAGGGGCCGCCGTCGGCGCGCGCGATATCGAGCACGCCGTCATGGATGGAGATCGAGCCGATGCGCTCGTCGGGAAGATCGGCGGCTTCGCCCGAGGGGGCCGAGGCGGTGGCGTCGATGGCCTGCATCATCCAGCCGCTGTGCCGCCAGTTGAACACCCCCTTGGCATCCCAGCCGACATGGATCGCCGGCCGTACCAGCTCGAAATCGCTGAAGGCCGGCTGGCCGCGTACCGCGCCGAGCAGGTCGAAGGTCGCCGAAATGGCCTCGGCGGAGCCTAGCAGGCTGCCTTCCCCTCCGCTGGTGATGCGCACATTGCCGAGCGTCACGCGCGGATAGGGCCAGAAGGCGAACTGCGCCTCCCTGCCGACATGCACCTCGGCGCCCGTCCAGTTTTCCAGCGTCTGCTCGACGCCGCGTGCTACGGTCTCTGTCTGCACCAGGAAGGGGAAGGCGATCCGCACGGCCGCCACAACGATGAGAACGCCGAGGATTGCCCGCACCAGCAGCTTCGATCGGAGGAAACGAGACAGGGTCATCAGGGGCGCGGTCCTCTGCCGGGAGCGTTCATATCTCAAGCGAAACGGGGATAGGCGCTCGTGCGGAAGAAATCAAATGCCGCCATGGCGGAATTTCGTCCGGCGACGGCGCGATCCGGCATTCGGCGGTATATATTGCGACGCAACATAGAGTGGGAATGCCAAGGAGGGGAGGACAGCATGACGTCGGAAATGCCCTTGTGGGAACCTTCGGCAGAAATCCTGGAAAAGAGTCCGATGGCGCTCTTCATGAAAGCTGCCGGCGCCAGGGCCGGGCGCGATTTCAAGACCTATGACGATCTCCATGCCTGGTCGGTGGCGGAGCGCGCGGAATTCTGGACCGCGATCTGGGACACGTGCGGCGTGATCGGCGAAAAGGGCGCAACGGCGCTGGAAAACGGCGAACGCATGCTGGAGGCGCGTTTCTTTCCCGAAGGGCGGCTGAACTTTGCGGAAAACCTGCTGCGAAGGACCGGCCCCGATGATGCGGTGATCTTCCGCGGTGAGGACAAGGTGGCCTATCGCTGGTCCTGGGACGACCTGCGCGACCGCGTCTCCAGGCTCCAGCAGGCCTTTGCCGCCATGGGCATTCAGGAGGGCGACCGCGTCGCCGCGATGATGCCGAACATGCCGGAGACCATTGCCTGCATGCTGGCCGCCACCTCGCTCGGCGCGATCTGGTCCTGCTGTTCGCCCGATTTCGGCGATCAGGGCGTGTTCGACCGCTTCGGCCAGATCGAGCCGAAGCTCTTCATCGCCTGCGACGCCTACTGGTATGCCGGCAAGTTGCAGGATGTCTCGGACAAGGTGAAGGCCGTCGCCGGAAAACTCGGCGTGCCGGTTCTCGTCGTGCACTATGCCGGGGATGCCGAGGCACTGGCGGCGACGCTGCCGGACGGGCGTACCTTCGACGCCCTCATCGCGCCCTATGGGGAAAAGCCGCTCACCTTCGTCAGGCTTCCCTTCCGCCATCCCCTCTACATCCTGTTCTCCTCGGGCACGACGGGCGCGCCGAAATGCATCGTGCATTCGGCCGGCGGCACGCTGCTGCAGCACCTGAAGGAGCAGCATCTGCATTGCGGCCTCGTTGCGGGGGACCGGCTGTTCTACTTCACCACCTGCGGCTGGATGATGTGGAACTGGCTGGTCTCGGGTCTGGCGGTCGGCGCGACGCTCTGTCTCTTCGACGGTTCGCCCTTCCATCCGGACGGCAATGTGCTGTTCGATTATGCCCAGGCGGAGCGGTTCGCCGTCTTCGGCACCTCGGCCAAATATATCGACGCCGTGCGCAAGGGCGGCTTCACGCCGCGCAGGACGCATGATCTTTCAAGCCTGCGGCTTCTCACCTCCACCGGCTCGCCGCTTTCGCCGGAGGGTTTTTCCTTCGTCTATGACGACATCAGGCCGGACGTGCAGCTTGCCTCCATCTCGGGCGGCACGGATATCGTGTCCTGCTTCGTGCTCGGCATTCCGCTGAAGCCCGTCTGGCGCGGCGAAATCCAGGGGCCGGGTCTCGGCCTTGCCATGGATGTCTGGGACGAGGACGGCCGTCCGGTGCGCGGTGAAAAGGGCGAGCTGGTCTGCACGAAGGCCTTTCCCTTCATGCCGGTCATGTTCTGGAACGACCCCGAGGGCGCCAAATACCGCGCCACCTATTTCGAGCGTTTCGACAATATCTGGTGTCACGGCGACTTCGCCGAATGGACCAGCCATGACGGCATCGTCATCCATGGCCGGTCGGATGCGACGCTGAACCCCGGCGGGGTGCGCATCGGCACGGCGGAAATCTACAATCAGGTCGAACAGCTGGATGCGGTCGTCGAAGCCCTCTGCATCGGCCAGGACTGGGACAACGACGTGCGTGTCGTGCTCTTCGTGCGCCTTGCGCCCGGCGTGGTGCTGGATGAGGCGCTGGAAAAGACGATCCGGACGAAGATCCGCACGGGGGCGTCGCCGCGCCACGTGCCGGCGAAGATCGTTGCGGTCGCCGATATCCCGCGCACCAAATCCGGAAAGATCGTCGAGCTTGCCGTGCGCGACGTCGTGCATGGCCGTCCGGTCAAGAACAGGGACGCGCTTGCCAATCCGGAAGCGCTGGACCTCTTTACCGATCTTGCCGTGCTGAAATCGTGACAGCGCGCCGGTGAGGCCGGACAGGCCGTGTTAACCAAATGCACGAAGTTGTGAACGAAAGGTTTGTGCCGGAACCGGTCAGGTAAGGATTTGTTAAACCGGAATGGCGCAAGGTCGTGCCAACTTGAGCGCGCCCGATGAAGGGCGTACCGGTCGCACCCGACCCCGATGGCATGAAGCCGTTCCTTCGCTTTTGTTGGACAGCATTCAACTATCGGGGCGGCTTTTGCCGCCCTCTTTTTTACCGTCCCCCTTTATCGCCCCTTTTTATCGATTGCCCTTGTCGAGCGAGCGCGAGACGAGGAAGACGGGAATGAGCCCCACCGCAACGATGATGATGGCCGGCACGCCGGCGTCCTCCACCTTCGCTCGCGAGGCATCCTCGTAGACGAGGGTCGCCAGCGTGTTGAAGTTGAACGGCCGCAACATGATCGTCGCGGACAGTTCCTTCATGGTCTCGATGAAGACGAGAAGCGCCGCCGTCAGCGTCGCGGGCCGCATCATCGGCAGTAGCACGCTCCACAGCGTCTGGCCGCTGGTGCGCCCCAGCGTGCGTGCGGCCATGTCGAGATGCGGCGAGAGCTTGTGGAAGCCCGCATCGATCGTGCCTTCCGCCATCGTCAGGAAGCGCACGGTGCAGGCATAGATGATGGCAAAGCCGGTGCCGGAGAGCAGCAGGCCGGTCGAGATGCCGAACTGCGCGCGCAGGAACGCGTCGAGCATGTTGTCGAAATTGGCGAGCGGGATCAGCACGCCCATGGCCAGCACCGTGCCGGGCACGCCATAGCCGAAGGAGGCGAAGCGCCCGGCGGCGCCATTCAGCCGCGAGCGGGTAGTGCGCGCCGCATAGGCGAGCAGGAAGGCGAGCAGCACGGCGATTACCGCCGTCGAGCCGGACACGAGCACGCTGTGCCAGAGCGCCGAGAGGAGCCGCGTCGAGGCGAACTGTTCCAGCCGCCGGGCCGCATAGCCGCCGAGCACGAAGACGGGAATGGCAAAGCCGATGACCGGCGGCATCAGGCAGGCAAGGCTGGCCGCCCACTTCTTCCAGCCCGTGAGTTGAAGCCGCACGGAATCGTGCACCGCGGCCGTCGTCTTCTGGCTGGCGAAGCGCTGCCGGCGGCGCGCGGCGCGCTCCACCATCATCAGGCAGACGACGAAGACCAGCATGACGCACGCGATCTGGGCCGCGCCGGCAAGGCTGCCGCGGTTGAGCCAGGTGTCGAAGATCGAGAAGGTGAGCGTCTGCACGCCGAGATATTCGACCGCGCCGATATCGTTCAGCGTTTCCATGGCGACGAGCGTCAGACCCACCATGATCGCCGGCCGCGCCATGGGGATCTGGATGCGCGCGAACACCTTCAGCGGCCCGGCACCCAGCGTGCGGGCCACATCCGCCGCCGCGCGGCCCTGCATCAGGAACATCGAGCGCGCGGCGAGGTAGATATAGGGATAGAGCACGCTGGACAGCACCAGCATGGCCCCGCCAGTGGTGCGCACCTCCGGGAACCAGTAGTCGCGGCTGGTCTGGAAGCCGAAGAGGGCGCGCAGGCCCGTCTGCACCGGCCCGGTGAAGGAGAAGAATTCCGCAAAGGCATAGGCGCCGAGATAGGCGGGAATGGCGAGCGGCAGCACGAGCAGGCCGGAGAGCACGCGTCGCCCGGGAAAATCGCAGCTCGCCACCAGCCAGGCGGTGATGACGCCGGTGGTCGCCGTCAACGTGGCGACGCCGGCGAGCAGGATGAGCGTGCGCAGCGTCGCGCGGGGAATGACGTTGCTGAGAAGATGCGGCCAGTTGTCCGTGCCGCCCGTCGCGGCGATGACGATGATGGCGATGGCGGGCATCAGCACGATCGCCGCCGCCAGCACGGCGGAGGCGGTGAGAAGCGGATGGCGGGCTGCGCCGGAACGGCGTCGGCCGCGCGCCGACGCGCTTTCGGAAAGGACCTGCAAGGCATTACCTCGACGATGCGGCAATCCCTGGAAACGGGACCGCCGGAAGGCGTTTGGCCCGGTCTAGACCAATCGGCTCAATCTGCCAACACGCGCGGCGAGGGAAAGATCACCTCGACCAGCGTGCCTTCGTTCGGCGTGGAGCTGATCGCGAAGTTCGCCCGGTTGGCATCGACCATCGCCTTGGTCAGCGGCAGGCCGAGACCGGTGCCGTCGCCGCGCTTGCGCGCGCCGGTCGTCACCTGCCGGAAGGGTTTCATCGCCTGTTCCAGCTCGCTGCGCGTCATGCCGACGCCGGTATCGCGGATGCGCAGCACGACGCTGCCATTCGCCTCATAGGCGGTGGAGACGACGATCTGCCCGCCCGAGGGCGTGAAGCGGATGGCGTTCGACAGGATGTTGAGCGCGATCTGCTTGATCGAGCGCAGGTCCGCGACGATCTGCGGCACATTGGCCGAGAGCGAGGTGCGGATGATGACGCGCTGGGCATTGGCCTGCGGCTGCACCAACGAGACGGCCTCGGAGATCGTCTCGTTGAGGCCGACGGCGGTGAATTCTAGGTCCATCTCGCCGGCTTCGATCTTGGAAATGTCGAGCAGGTCGTTGACGATATCGAGCACATGCCGGCCGGAGCGGCCGATGTCGTTGGCATATTCGATGTAGCGCGGATGGCCGATCGGCCCGAAGCGTTCCGTCGCCATCATGTCGGAGAAGCCGATGATGGCATTGAGCGGCGTGCGAATCTCGTGGCTGACGCGGGCGAGGAAATCGCTCTTGTGGGCATTCGCCGTCTCGGCCGCGCGCTTGGCGTTGCGCAACTCGTCTTCGGTGCGCTTCCACTGGGTGATGTCGCGGATCACGGCGCAGTAGCCGGCGGAGGAGGAGAGGCGGCCCATGGTCATGAAGAGCGGGATGAACCCGCCGGCCGCCTCGCGGCCGATGACCTCGCGCCCGTCGTTGAGCACGCTTGCGACGCCATGGCCGGAAAGCCCGGCCAGATAATCCTGCACCGCCTTCTGGCTTTCATGCGCGAAGAGCATGGCGAAGGGCCGGCCGCGCGTCTCGTCCTCGTCATAGTTGAAGAGGGCGCTCGCCGAGCGGTTCATCGAGCGGATGTCGCCATCCTGGCCGACGACCACGACACCGTCCGTCGCCGTTTCGAGGATGGAGCGCAGCTCGCTGACTTCGATGCGCAGCGCCGAGATCGCCGCCTGATCGGCGGTGCGGTCTTCGGCTTCCGCCGGCGCCACGGCCGGTGTTTCGACCAGCGTCAGGGCCGGCTTCTCATGGGCAGGGGTGAGCGCCAGCATCAGCGCGGTGCCGTCTTCCCAGCGGATCGATTGCAGCCGGGCGCGCACGGCGCTGGTGCTCTCGCCGTCGGCGTGGCGCAGCGCCATCGTGCCTTCGCTGTCTTCGGCATCCTCGTCCGGGCCGGCGAGCAGGATATCGAGACCGCCGGAGGCTTCGAGGTCTTCGATGCTGCGATAGCCGGTCAGGCGGAAGAATTCCGGATTGGCATGGATGAGCCGGTCGCCGACATGGACGAGCAGGGCAACCGGAAGCGCATCGACCACCGCGCCGGTAAGGCCATAGTCCATCTGCCGGCGCGAGGGCGCGAACGCGGTGCGCTCGCCGGCGGGCTCGTCGGTCAGGAGATCGTCGGCATGCGGGCCGACTTCGAGGCCGGGCATTTCCGTCTCTGCCTCGCTGGCGACAGGCGTCTCCACGGCCGTGTCTTCTGCCACGGGCTGGTTTGCCTCGTCCGCCACGGCATCGGGCGTTTCGAGCGGCTCGCCTGGCGGGCGGTCTTCGGGCTTGCGCTTGCCGAAGGTCTCGCCGAGCTGGCGGGCGATCTCGCGGAAGGCGGCCTGCTCGCCCGTGGAAAGCCCGTCGAAGAGCCCCGTGCGGTTGCGGCGCGTCTCGAGCTGCACGACCTTGTCCGAGTGGCGCCGGGCGGGCGTCTCGACGAGGCGCAGCGCCGGGCGCTCGCCGCGGAAGGCGTCCTGTTCGTCGTCCGGTGCCGGAAGCGCCTTCGCTTCGCTGGATGCGGCTTCGCTCTCGGCGTCCTCACTCGCAGACGGGTCGGCGGCTTCTTCGGAAGAGGGCGCCGCGTCCGTGTTCTCGTCCGGCTGCGCCGACGCGCCGTCGTCCGCCTCGAAAGTTTCATCGGCGGGTGCGTTCAGCGCGTCCTCGGCATTTTCGAGAAGCGCGCCGGTTTCCTCCGCGAAGGTCTCTTCCACCAGCGCGGTCTGCGCATCGGGCTCTTCGTCCGTGACGGGCGTCTCGTCCAGTGTCAGGCCCCGGGCGTGCGGATCCGTCGCCGCATCGGCGATGCGCACGATGCCGAAGCCGCGGAACCCGTCGAATTCGCGGTTGCGGGAATAGGTCGGAAGGGCGGCGAGGTCGACCGGAACGACGAGGTTCGTGCCCTCGACCGGCCAGTGGATCGTCTTGCCCGACCAGGTATCGCGCCGGCTGAGCAGATCGCCGATCTTGCCATCCGGGTCGAGATCGAAGCGGGCGGCGACAGCGCTGAACTTTTCGCCGGAGATGGCGGCGGCCGCGGGGCCGACGGCGGCAGCAAATTCCTCGGAGATTTCGCTGAACCGGCCCTCGGCGTCGATCTTCCACACGAAGCGGATCGGCCGGCCCTGGCGGTTGAAGAGGAAGCCGGAATTTTCCGCGTTTTCCCCGGAGGCTTCGCCATCCCGGGAGGCTTCGCCTTCTTCAGATGTTTCGTCCGTGTCCGCCCGGCTTTCGTCCGCCTGGCTTTCGCTCAAAGCCGCCTCAGACGACGGTGCGGCCTCTTCGGCGGTGGCGACCTCTTCCAGCTCGGCCAGCGCTTCCGGCAGGTTCGAAACGGTCTCGACCGGCTCTTCGGCAACGGTCTCTACGCTGACGATCTTCGAAGGTTCTTCCAATAGTGTCTCGTCCGCAACGACATCCTCGTCGGCGGCGTGTTCTTCCGCGATGGCCGGTTCGCCGATCCCGGCGGCAGGCGCGTCCTCCGCCTCGGCCGCGGGTGCGTCCTCCGCCTTGGCGGCCGGTTCGTTTTCCGCTTCCGGCTCCGCCAGCGGCACGAGCGCAGCTTCAGTCGTCGCATCGGCAACGGATGCGGGCTTCACGTCCTCATGCGGATCGAGATGGCCGAGAATGGTTTCGACGGCGAACAGTAGGTAGAGGGCCGGGTCGCTCGAAATATGGCCGATGGCGGCGGGCAGGTAGCCGAGGCCGGTGGCGATCGGGCGCTTGACGAGCCGCTCGCTGCTGCGGCCGGCCGCCTCGGCGAGGGCGCGCCGCGTTTCGGGGCTGATCGCCAGCCCGTCGAAGCCGTTCGAGGCCGCGACCACGGCGCCGTCGCTGTCGAGCACCGCCATATGCGTGTCGGGATCGTCGAAGCCGGCGAGCATGGCGGACGCGGCGTCCTGCTGGCTCTGCCCGGTGGCAACGGGCGCGCTGAAGAGGATCGCCTCTTCGCCGCGGCGAATGGCAAGACCCTCGACGGCGGCGTTCACCGGCACGCTGCGAAAGCCGCTGCCGATGCGCATGATGAGATTGCGCCGTTCGCCGGGGGCCGTGACCTGGCGCGCGGCGGCGGCCAGCTGGCGGAAGGCGACGTCGGCGCGGTCCGGGCCGGCATCGAGAAAGTCGTAGATATTGTCATGGCCGAAGAGGGCGGCGCCCCGGCCGTTCGACCAGAGCACGCGCGCCATGTCCCGCGAAAACAGCACGACGGCCTCGCCCCGGGAAAAGGGCAGGCGCACCCGCTCGTGGACGGCGACGTCGATGAAGGGATACTGCTTTGCGGACATGTTCGGGCCTGTCTTTCCGGCGTCCCGGCTCTCGATTAACGCTTTATTAATAGCGGCGCATAGGCGGAGGGTCCAGCATGCGACCCGCAAAGCCCCGGGCTTTCGGGCGGAAGGGTTAACGCCCACCCTGATTTATTGTGCAGCGCACAAAATTGTTGCAATGCGAAATGAGATCGACTATATAGAGGTCATCCAAGAACACGGCGCCTCTAGAGAGGGCCAAACCAAGGAGCGCATACAATGGCTACCAAGAAGACCGACGACGTATTCTCCATCGCATCCATCGACCCGTCCAAGCTTTCCGAAAGCTTCCGTGAATTCGCCGAAAAGGGCGCCGTTCAGACCAAGGAAGCCTATGCCAAGATGAAGGAAGCTGCCGAAGACGCCACGAAGACCGTTGAAGCGACGCTCGAAAGCGCGCAGGCCGGCTCCGTCGAACTCGGCCTCAAGGCCATCGAAGCGCTCCGCACCAATGCCGAAAACTCGCTCTCGCACATGGAAGCCCTCCTCGGCGTGAAGTCGGTTTCCGAGCTGTTCGAACTGCAGACCGCCTTCCTGCGCAAGCAGGCTGAAGTCGCCGTCGAGCAGGCCAAGACCCTTCAGGAAACCTCCAAGAAGGTTGCCGAAAAGGTTGCCGCTCCCGGCAAGTCGGCTGCCGAGAAGGCCATGAAGTCCTTCAAGACGGTCTGATCCGCGCCATGGTGCGGGTTTCGACCCTGTGATAGAATGGCCGGGCGTTCGTCCGGCCATTTTCATTTGGGGCAGTGCAAAAAACGCTTGAAAAAAGCTCCGGGTCCCCGTATGTGACCCCCAAGCGCGCCGGACGCGCCTTGTGCGGTTGTAGCTCAGTTGGTTAGAGCGCAGGTTTGTGGCACCTGAGGTCGGTGGTTCGACCCCACTCAACCGTACCATTCCCCTCTCCCAGTAAGTCGATATGTCACAAAGACTTACCGGGAGAGGGGAACTTCCTTCCCGATCTACGTCCTTGTTCCTGTCCACCGGGTCGAAACCCGGGCGCTCCGTCTCCCAGTTTTGCCTTCAGTGCCGTGGCGCTACCGCGAGGCGTTGGGCGGCTGGCCTGCGCGCTTTGCAATCCACTCCGCCATGAGGCGACTGCTATCCGTCGCAAATCGCTCCTGTGTGATTTGGGACTTCTGGATCCGATCGACCCGAAAATGACGGTAGTCTTCGCGCAGCTCGCACCATGCCGCGATCAGGGTAACGTCGACATAGTACACCGTCGCTATGGGCCAGATCGTTCGTTGGCTCCGGCGGCTCTGCTCATCAAGATAGGTGATATGGATTTTACGGCACGCCCGTATGGCTTCGCGCACCTCGAGCAGTTCTATCCCCTCGGGGCGCACGGCATCCCCATCGGACACAAGGAAGCGAGGGGAGGCCAGATAGGCCCGTAGCTCCCTCGGCACGGTATGCTGAAGCTTGCTCAGCACGCTCTCGGCCGCGTCGCGTAGTTTGGGATCGCGGATGCGGTGAACGAGGTGGGCACCCACCGAAATCGCCTCGATCTCTTCGACCGTGAACATCAGGGGCGGCAGGTCGAATCCCTTGCGGAGCAGGTATCCAAGGCCGGGTTCGCCTTCGATCGGGATGCGGCGTGCCTGCAAGGTTGCGATGTCGCGATAAATCGTGCGCGTCGTCACCTCAAGCCGTTCCGCCAGCGCGGCTGCCGTCGTCGGCTGCGTCTTTCCCCGCAATGCCTGGATAATGTCGAAGAGTCGATCGGCGCGGCGCAAGAACGGGAACCTCCTCAACACCACTGACAAAACGCTGTCAGTAGCATCGGCGTACAAAAGCCCGAAAGCAAGGGGATGGCGATGCAGGACGACAGAAACACATGGCTCGGCACGCTGCTGATTGTCGGCTCGGCGGTCGCCTATAGCCTGTCGGGGTACTTCACCCGATTGATCACTCTCGATGTCTGGGCGGTGCTGTTCTGGCGCGGCATCTTCGGTGGGCTCTTCATCGGGGCCTGCGTGATCTGGCGCTACAGACAAGACCTGGGCGGCGCGATTGCCACGATCGGCTGGTCCGGCTTTTGGGTCATGATCCTCTCGACGGTCGCCACGATCTGCTTCATCAACGCGCTGCGTCTGGCTCCGGTGGCCGACGTGATGACGATCCACGCTGCAATTCCGTTCATGACCGCCATCCTGGCGCTTGTCGTCACGGGGGAGCGGGAGGATTGGACCACCTGGGGAGCCAGTTTCGTCGCGCTCGTGGGCGTGATGGTCATCGTCAATCCGCAAGCTTCGAGCGGGTATTTGGCGGGCTATGCCTTCGCGACGATCATGGCGCTTTCCTATGCCGCAATGATGGTCATCATCCGTATGAACAGGCACGTCTCGATGTTGCCGGCGGCGTGTCTGTCGGCTTTCCTCTGCGCGTTCGCCGTCTTGCCGTTTGCCGAGCCGACGCAAGTCTCGGCTTCGGATATGGTTGACCTCGCGCTGTTCGGAGCCGCCCAATTCGGCCTCGGACTGCTGCTGATGACGGTCGGGACGCGGCTGATCACGGCAACGCGTTCGGCCCTGATCGGCAGCATGGAAAACCCGCTTGCTCCGTTGTGGGTCTGGCTCGCCTTTGGGGAGACGCCGGCATGGGCCACCTGGGTCGGCGGCGGTCTCGTCATGGGGGCGGTCGTCATCGACATCGCCACAAAATCAGGACGGCGGCGAAATGCAAGTGAAGCCCCTGCCGGATAGGGCATCGCAAAAACCCGCAGACCTATGTCCACGGCAATAAAGCGGAAGGGATGATTGGCCGGCAGCGCTAGTTCACGATCACGCCGCTCTGGTCGAAATGACCCGGGAAGATATTGACGAGATGTTCCTTGACGATATCTCTTGCATCCTGTGCCGTGAAATTGGGCATCGTCAGAACGCGCAGCCAAAGCCCTGTCGTCATGGTGCAAATTCCCAAAGCCGTGGCATTGACGTTGAAACGGTACTTCCCTTCCGATTTGAGCTGGCCGCAGAGAGAGATGAAAAACGCTTCGTACATGGCGTCGAGCGAGCCACATAGAGCCCGATAGCTGGGGCGGGACTTTTCTTCGCCGACGAATGCACCCCAGGCGGCCAGCTTTCTCTTCGTGCAGACCTTGCGGTCGAAGTCGCAGTTCAAGACAGCCCAAAGCTGGGCCGCGGGAGCCTGGCCGGCTTGCGCGCGTGCGGCGTTCCAGTGCTCGCGGTATTCATCGACAAGATATTGTAGTGTCGCGTCGAAGAGAGCGTCTTTCGTTTCGAAATGAAAATTCACGATACCCGTCGAGAGGCCGGCCTCAACGGTTATGTCGGATAACGTCGTGGCGGAATGTCCGTTCTTCGACAGCGAAACGATCGTGGCGTCGATGAGTTGCTGACGACGCCTTTCTGGTGAAAGTCGCTGGTGATGTGCCTTCATTTTCTGCCCCCGAAATGATCATGTGCATGGCGTCTCGGATTGCCGGTTCACCAGAACCCATCCTAGCCGGGTTTGGATTTTCCGGGACACACGGCAGGTATTTTTGAATATACTCATGTCGATCCATATGAGTAGGCGGGAAAGGCTTTCATTCCGGGTCAACGGTATTCGAAAGCCCGCATTTCGGCATCCATCCAGCCGCAGAATTGCCGGACCACTTTCGATTCCGATCGACGCAGGTAGCAATATGCTCCGATCTCGATGGGCTCACAGCCGGGCAGGGCTACTAAAGCGCCGGATTGCGTTTCTCTGGCCGTGAGGATCGGCGGAGCGAGCACCATGCCAAGACCGGCCACGCAGGCATGAAGCGCCGCATCGTCCGTGTCGAACGCATGGGTAAAGGTCAGGTCTGCCACGGGGATATCGAGCATCTTGCACCAAAGCTTCCAGTCCCAGTTGCCGATGGCGCATTGAAGAGCCGGTATGTCCGAAACGGTCGTCTGCTGGCTGTCGCCGTGCCTTGTGAGCAAGGCCGGCGAGACGACCGGACGACTGAAGTCGCGACAAAGGTGTTCCCATCCGTCAGCCGAGTCTCCTGCCCGGACATAGCGGATGCTGACATCGGATGCGGGAACGACGGGGAAGGTGAGATAGGCACTCGTTTCTACCCGTACGCGCGCTTCGGGACATATTGCCCGGAAACGGTCCAGCGATGGAATGAGCCAGCGCAAGGCGAATGACATGGATGCCAGCACGCTGATTTCGTTCTCGTCCCGGTATAGCGCATCGGCCGACCGCTCGATGAGCGTTATCGCCGCCGCGACCTCCTGATAGAACCGCGCCCCGGCATCGGTCAGGGAAATGGAATTGTTTCCTCGGCGGAAGAAACGCACGCCAAGCTCATCTTCCAGTTTTTTCAGCTGATGGCTTACCGCACCTGCGGTGACGCCGAGTTCGGCACCAGCGGCGGTCAAGCTGCCTGTGCGTGCGATCGTGGTGAATACCCGGATGGCATTGAGAGAAACGCGGCGCCCGTTCTGCATGAATTTTCCTCAAGCTCCCCGCAAATTCCTCGTTTGAGCGCCGGACGGAAATCCCACACAAGCGACGGTATGAAACCCTCAGGAAGTAAGATGCGCTCGCACCAATTTTATGCCAACATCAAAGCCATTGCATGGGTCACGATCGGGACAGCATTATTTTCTTTGATCTTCGCATCGGGAAAGTTCGCTGACGGAAGTGCGACCTCGCTGCAAATCCTGTTTCTTCGATACGTCGGCGGCGCGACGATGCTGCTGCTGGTCGTTGCAATGCGACGGGAACGGCCGTCTGCCTATCGAAGCTCAAAGCCTGTCTCGCACTTCATGCGGGCTGTCTTCGGTGCTTCAGGAGGGGGTGCACTGATCTATGCATCGGCAAACATGCCGATCATCGATGCCACGGCCATCGGTCTTCTCTATGTCGTGTTCGTCATTCCGCTTGGCATGCTGGTTCTGAAGGAACGCCTCAGCCGGCAGCACCTTGGCGCGATTGCGACATGTTGCACCGGGGCCGCGATCATCATGGCCGCGCGCGGGGCGTTCACCGCGTTTCATCCGGCCTATGTCTTCCCGGCCGCAATTGCGGTCCTTGGCGCTGCGCTGCTCGCCGTCGAAGGGTTGATGATCAAGATGCTTTCGCACGCCGACCGCGCGATGACGGTGCTGCTCTATGTCAACACATTCGGCGTCCTGCTGATGGCTGTCCCTGCTGCCATGCAGTGGGTGCCGCTCTCTCTCGAAAGCGCAATGTGCTTTGTCCTGCTCGGTCCCCTCGCAGTGACGGCACAGTATTGCATCGTCCAGGGCTACCGCCTTGCATCGCTATCGATCGTCGGGCCGGTCGACTATTCCTGGCTGATCTTCGCCGGCCTGATCGGCTTTCTGTTTTTTGGCGAACAGCCGACATTGGGTGTCGTAACGGGGTCAGCGATCGTCACCGCAGGCGGCATCATGCTTGCAATCATCAAGGCGCCTTCCGGCGAACGCGATAGCGCAGCGCCGGCGTGAGACATGCACGCAATCCGGTCAGCCCTGCAGCGGGAAGCAAGGTTTTGGTCTGTGACGTGTTTCCCGGAACGGAAGACGATCATGCGGCTGACCTATCTGGTGTTCGCTCTCCTGGGCCTCTTTTGGGGGTCGAACTTCATCTACATGAAATGGGCGGCCGAACTGATCACGCCCGCGCAAATCACCCTTCTGCGCGTGTTCTTCGGTTTCCTGCCGCTCGCCTTTGTGGCCTGGCGGAAGGGCGTGATCCATCGAGATCAGTTGCGCCATCTGCCGCATTTCCTTGTCATGGCGGTTCTGGCGACGGCCTTCTACTATTTCGCGATCGCGGAAGGCACGGCGCGTCTTCCGTCCGGCGTCGCTGGTATTCTGGGTGGTTCCATCTCCCTGTTCACCACGATCGCCACCCTTCTGTTCCTGCGCACGGAAAGGCCCAATGCATTGATGCTGGCCGGCGTTCTGGTCGGTTTCGCTGGCATCGTGCTGATTGCCCGTCCCTGCGAAGGCGCGGACAGGGTGATCGACATCACCGGCGTGTTCTGGATGCTGGCCGCTACCGCGATACTCGGCGCCTCCTATGTCTATGTTCGCCGTTTCCTGTCGCCCTACAATCTGCCGCCTCTTGCGCTCGCGACATGGCAAACGGGCCTTGCGCTGCTGGTGCTGCTTGCCGTCACCGATCGAACGGGAATGGGCGACATTACGCAAAACTGGCATGCCGCTGCTGGTGTCGCCATCGGCCTCGGCGTGCTCGGAACCGGAATGGCGTTCCTGATCTACTACTATCTGCTGCAAGAACTGGGCGCAGTCGCCGCCTCGGGCGCGACCTACATCACGCCCAATGTCGCGCTGCTGATCGGCTGGGCCGCTGGCGAGAAAGTCGGTGCGTTGGAAATCGCGGCCATCATCCTCGTTCTGGCGAGTATCGCGATGTTGCAGATCGGCCGGCAGCAGGCCATGCAAGCAGCGAGGGCCGCAGCCGGACCCTCACGCTGATGGCGCAAAGTCCAGGAACAACCACTGCAATCACCGATATGCCCGAATGTCTTGCGGAAAGCGGCCGCTGGCCGATGGCGATGACGAGCAAGACGCGGCTCACCTGAGTTCCCTCCCCTGTGGCGCGTTTCCAGTCTGATCGACGGTCTTTCGGGTCCATCGTTTAACGATTGCCGCTTTCGGCCCGATACAGTTTTCGCGCCTGTTCGTCTGCACGTCTTGACAGGCGAAAGAAATAGGTAGATCGGTCTACATATAGACGGAGGCGCGGAATGAGCGAGCGGGTGCCGGCACGGGAGCGGCTGCTGAAGGCGGCGGCGGAGCTGTTTTATCGGGACGGGGTGGGCGCGACGGGGATCGACACGATCACCGCCCATGCCGGCGTCGCGAAGATGAGCCTCTACAACAATTTCGCCTCGAAGGCGGATCTGGTGAAGGCCTATCTCGATGCGCGGCTGGAGGAGTGGCACGCGCTCTTCCGCGAGCGGCTGGCCGAGGCCGGAACGCCGCGCGAGCGGCTGCTGGCGGTCTTCGATTCCTATGTCGACCATGCCGAGCTCGCCTATGGCTGGGGCTTTCGCGGCTGCGGCCTGCTCAATGCGGCGGCGGAACTGCCCGTCGGCGATGCCGGCCGGACGACGGTGGCCTTCCAGAAGGACGAGGTCGAAGAACTCTTCCGGACCTATCTGCGGGAGATGAAGCCCGAGGATGTCGCCCTTGCCGACGAGACGGCCGAACACCTCTCCTTCGTGCTGGAAGGGGCGATGGCCCGCGCCGGCCTCGACGGACATGACGGGCGGCTGAAGGCAGCCCGAAGGATCGCACTCTCGATCATGGACCGGCTATGACCGCCACGGACCTTGCCGTCTCGCCGCCACGCCGGCCCGCGCCGCTCAAGGCGCTCGCCATCCTCATCCTCCTCGAAGCCGCGCTGGTCGTGTGCTGGAGCGCCGGCTTCATCGGCATCCGCTTTGCCAGCGACCATGCGCCGATCTTCCTCATTCTCCTGTGGCGAAGCCTCGTTTCGGGGCTCGTCCTCCTGCCCTTCGCCCTCATGCTGGGGCCGAAGCTGCAGGGCAGGGACGTCGCCTTCCAGATGCTGCTCGGCGCGCTCGCCATGGCGGGCTATCTCTCGGGCTTCGCGCTGGCGATCGGCCTCGGCGTGCCGACCGGCCTCGTCGCGCTGATCACCGACATGCTGCCGCTCGCCGTCGCGTTCCTTTCCTGGCCCATTCTCGGGCAGGCGCTGAGCGGCCGGCAGTGGATCGGTTCCTTCATCGGGTTTGCCGGCGTGCTCATTGCCTCCGGCGGCGCGCTCGATCTCGGCGCGGTGCCGCTCTGGGCCTACGGACTGCCCATTCTTGGCACACTGTCGCTGGCGCTCGCGACGCTTCTGCAAAAGCGAAGCCGGGTCAACGCCATGCCCGTCTACCAGAGCCTTTGCATCCAGTGCCTGTCCGCGGCCGCCCTTTTCGTTCCGCTCGCCTGGCATGAGGGCGGCGTGCTGCCGGTGATGGAGGAGGGCTTTGTCGGCGGCATCCTGTGGCTCGTCTTCGTCGCCACCTTCGGTGCCTGGAGCCTCTATTATCTGGCGCTGCGCAAGTCCTCGCCGGCGCGGGTGACGGCGGTGCTCTATCTGAGCCCGCCCGTGACGATGATCTGGGCCTTCGTGATGTTCGGCGAGCCGCTGTCCTGGGCGATGGCCGCAGGCCTCCTCGTTTCCCTCGCCGGCATCCTTATCGTCGCCCGCGCGCAGCCGGTCGTTCACCCCTAAGCGGCTGTAAACGTTTCGTTTACTACATAAGCGATGGCTGATCCCGATTCGGCACGCCATTAGGACTCCGTTGACCAATGAATCCCTAGGGTCCTCCCGTTCCCATGAAGGGAACCGGTCCGCATGACGCGCCGCCGCGATGCAAATGGGGTTCTTCAAATGCACATGACGTGCGTCAAATGGCTGGCGATTCCCGCCGGCTTGCTCGGGCTGTTCCTTCTCTGGCTGCCGATCAGCCTCCAGGCCCAGCTTATTCTCAGTTTCGCCGTGCTCGGCGTGATGTTCCTGGCGATGACCCGCCCGAAGAGCACCACCTTCCGGCTCGTCACCTTCACCTTCGCCGGCATTCTCGCGATGCGTTACGCCTTCTGGCGCACGACCGAGACGCTGCCCAGCATCCATGAGCCGCTGAACTTCATCCCCGGCCTGATCCTCTATCTCGCCGAGATGTACTGCCTCGCCATGCTGGCGATCAGCTTCTTCATGCTGGCCGACCCGCTGGAGCGCAAGGCGCCCGAGATCGGCGATGCCGCGGACCTGCCGACCGTCGACGTCTTCATTCCCTCCTATAACGAGGAGCCGGAACTGCTCGCCGGCACGCTGGCGGCCGCGAAATCCCTGCTCTATCCCAAGGACAAGCTGAACGTCTATCTGCTGGACGACGGCGGCACGGAGGCCAAGCGCAACCACAAGGATCCGCGCATCTCGATTGCCGCGATCCGCCGCCACGAGCAGCTGAAGGCCCTCTGCGCCTCGCTCGGCGTGCACTATCACGCCCGCAAGCAGAACGACCATGCCAAGGCCGGCAACCTCAACGAGGGCCTGAAGATCTCGAACGGCGAGCTTGTCGTCGTCTTCGACGCCGACCATGCGCCGGTCAGGGCTTTCCTGCGCGAGACGGTCGGTTATTTCGCCAAGGACAAGAAGCTCTTCCTCGTCCAGACGCCGCACTATTTCCTCAATCCCGATCCGCTGGAAAAGAACCTCCAGACCTTCGCGCGCATGCCTTCGGAAAACGAGATGTTCTATTCGATCCTGCAGCGCGGGCTCGACAAGTGGAACGCTTCGTTCTTCTGCGGCTCGGCGGCGGTGCTGCGCCGCTCGGCGCTTGCGACGGCCAACGGCTTTTCGGGCCAGTCGATCACCGAGGATTGCGAGACGGCGCTGGCGCTGCATTCCAAGGGCTGGCACAGCATCTATGTCGACAAGCCGCTGATCGCCGGCCTGCAGCCGGAGACCTTCGTCTCCTTCATCGGCCAGCGCGCCCGCTGGTGCCAGGGCATGCTGCAGATCCTCATCCTCAACCGGCCGTTCCTCGCCAAGGGTCTGACGCTCGCCCAGCGCATCTGCTATGCCGGCATCAACCTCTTCTGGCTGTTCCCGCTGTCGCGGCTCGCCTTCGTCTTCTCGCCGCTGCTCTACATCTTCTTCTCGCTGGAGATCTACCAGGCGAACATCCTCGAATTCGCCTCCTATGCCGTGACCTATCTCATCGGCTCCTTCGCGATGCAGAGCTATCTTTACGGCCGCGTGCGCTGGCCTTGGGTGTCCGAGCTTTACGAATATGTCCAGTCGGTCATGCTGTTCGGCTCGATCCTCAGCGTGGTCCGCAATCCGCGCAAGCCCACCTTCAACGTCACCGCCAAGGGCCAGACGCTCGACCGCAGCATGCTGTCGCCGCTCGCCCGGCCGTATTTCCTCATCTTCTTCGTGCTTTTGGCCGCAGCGCTCTATTCCGGATACCGCTTCCTGACGGAGCCGGTCGCCACCGAGCTCCTGACCATCGTCGCCGGCTGGAACCTCATCAATCTCGGCCTTGCCGGCGCCGCGCTCGGCGTCGTCGCCGAGCGGCGCGAGCTGCGCCGCAACCAGCGCCTGCCGGTCAAGCGCCATGCGCTGATGAAGATGGACGGCAAGCTCAGCAACATCATCGTGCAGGATGCCTCCTTCGGCGGCGTCTCGGTGGAATTCGTCGAGCAGGCGCCGCAGATCGACCCGGAGAACCCGGTCGAGGCGACGATCCAGCTGCGCCGCGGCGGCCAGGTCATCGCCTTCGACGTCGTCTGCCGCTCGAGCCGCAGCCTGGGTGAGGGCGCCGTCTACGGCTTCGCCTACAAGGAGCGCACGCCGGAAACCTTCCTCGCCATTGCCGAGCTGATGTATTCCGACCAGGCCGTGCTGCAGGAGCGCCTGACCCGCCGCCAGGTGCGCGGCAGCTTCTTCTGGGGCACCTCGCGCTTCATGCTGTGGAGCATTCGCGAGACGCTGCGGGCACTGCGCTATGCCGCCGGCCTCATCCGCGAAAACGCCGTCACCTCCGTCGCCGACGCACCCATCGTCGTCAAGGAGAACAATGCCCAGATTTCCGGCCGCACCCCCGAGCTGCCGCCGGTCCTGACAGGAACCCAGGCCTATGGCTAAGCCCCTTCTTCTCGCTCCCCTCGGCCTCGCGCTCATCCTCACCTCCGCCGGCCTTGCCCGCGCGGAAGGCCTGGTGGCCGACGCTGCCCGGCCCCTCCTGGAAAGCACCGCCCTTTCCGGTGGCCTCATGCCCGAACCGGTAGAAGCTGGCACCGCCGCGCAGCCGGAAGAGGCTGCCGCGGGCCATCTCGTGCCCTTCGAACAGTCGGCCGATGCCTTCACGCTGTCGGGCGAGGATGCCGTGGCGACCTTCAGCTTCGCGCTCGACGGCCCGCAGGCCGCTGCCGGCGGTGCGCTGAACCTTGCCTATGTCAACGCCGTCTCGGTCCTGCCCGACACGGCGCGGATGGATATCGAGGTCAACGGCCGCGAGGCCGGCAGTTTCCCCATCGTCTCGCCGAACGGTGTGCGCACCGAGGCGCTGCGCGTCGGCGCGGAATTCCTGAAGGCCGGCCGCAACGAGGTGCGCCTGCGCGCCCGCCAGCATCACCGGGTCGATTGCTCGCTGGAGGCGACCTATGAGCTCTGGACGAAGCTCGATCCCGCGCTATCAGGCTTTTCCGCGACGGTGCCGTCCGCCTTCACCGATTTCGACAGCCTGCTCTCCGTCCGCCGCAACGCGGCGCAGCGCACGGATGTCCGCATCGTCGTGCCCGGCGCGCTGACGGCCGAGGCGCTCGACGAAGTCGCGCCGGCCCTTCAGGCGCTGGTTCTCTTCCTCGATCGCGACGACGTGACGGTCTCCGTCGCCGATACGCCCGGCACCGGTCCGGGCATCGATCTCGTCATGGCGATGGACCGCGCCGGCGCCGCCACGCTTTCCCGGCTCGGTCTTTCCGTCGCGCCGCGCGGCCTCTCCGTCGCGGCGGGCGCGTCGGACGAGCGCGCGACGGTGGTCCTGCGCGCCGGCAGCCTCAGTGACATCAACACGGCCGTGCTCGCTGCCGTGAAGGGGCCGATGGCCGACGGGTTGAAATCCGGCATTTTCGGCAAGGGCAGGGGCGTTCTTGCGGTGGACGCCGGCGAGCGCCGCAGCCTGAAGGAAACCGGCTACGAGACCCGCGTCTTCTCCGGCCGCCTCTCGCGCACCGATTTCACCGTCGAAATGCCGGCGGATTTCTATCCGGCCGAATATGCGACCATCGATCTGCGCCTTTCCGCCGCCACCTCGCCGGGGCTGGAGCAGACCGCCCAGCTTCTCGTGCGCGTCAACGACAAGGTCGTGACGAGCTATCCCTTCCGCAACCGCGAGGGCCAGCAGTTCGACGGCAAGCGCATCGAACTGCCGTTGCGCGCCTTCCAGCCGGGCGTGAACCGGGTGGAGCTTCTCGCCGAATTGCCGGTCGCCGCGGATGCCGCCTGCCGGCCGGAGGAGCGCGACGACGCCAAGCCGCGCTTCATCCTGCTCGACACGACGGCGATCGAGGTGCCGGACCTTGCCCGCGTCGGCCGGCTGCCGGATCTGGCGGCGCTCGCCGGCAAGGCTTATCCCTATGGCGGCGGCAAGCCGTTCGATCTCGTCATCGACCGGTCGGATTCCCAGTCGGTCGGCGCGGGCCTGACCATGCTCTCGCGCCTTGCCCTTTCGGCCCGTTCGCCGCTGAACGCAAAGATCGTCCTTGGCGCGCCGGCCGCAGGCACGGGCCGCGACGCACTCGTCGTTTCCTCGCAGAACGACTTTGCCGAGCTTGGCAAGACGGGCAAGGCCGCCTTCCCGGATGCGGGCGACGTCACCGCTTCGCTCGCCGATCTCATGAAGACCGATCCGGTCGTCACCGCCTCGGTCTCGACCGGCGGCGGCGACGATACGGCAGACCTGCTGCAGGCCTTCCACAAATCGACGGCGGCGGAAGAGGATGACCTGTCCTTCGGTTCGCGCGCCCAGCTCTGGTTCTCCGCCGCCTCGAAGAACTTCGGCCGCTGGCTGAACTACGAGGATGCGGACGGCGCCAGCCTTGCCCATGGCGAGGGTTCGCTCGTCACGCTGTCGCAGATGCAATCGCCCGACGGTCTCGCCACATGGACGGTGATCAAGGCCAATTCCCCGCGCGACGTGGATGCCGGCGTGCAGCGTCTCGTCGAGCCGGCCGTCTGGCGCGGCCTTCAGGGCGGCACCGCCTCCATCGAGACGGCGAGCCTGTCGCTGGTGAGCCTTCCGGCCGCCGACCGCTATATCGCGGACCTTGCCGACCGCAGCCCCGGCAATCTGCGCCGGGTCGCGGCCGCCTGGTTCTCCGACAATTTCCAGATCTATGTGCTGCTCGTGCTCGCCAGCCTCGGCCTCTTCGCCGCCTGGCTCGGCCTGACGGTGCCGCGCAAGGGCGTGAGGTCCGACACATGAGAACGCTTTTCCTGTCCGCCCTTCTTCTCGGTTCGACCGCGCTTTCGGTCCTTGCCGCGGACAAGAAGCCCGCACCCGACGCGGTGGAGCTGGCCGCGCTCTATTATTACGCCGAGCAGAAGCAGCAGGACCGCCTTGATGCCGAGACGAGCCGGCTGCGGCTGAAATACCCCGATTTCGTCGTGCCGGCGGATGTCTATACGCCCGCGGCGCGTCAGGTCGACGAAAGCACGCTCTGGGCGCTCTACGAGAAGGACGACTTCACCGGCATCGAGGCCGAGATCGGCCGCCACCGCTCGCAGACCCCCGAATGGACGCCGAGCGCGGATTTCTCCGAAAAGCTCGCCCGTCGCAAGCAGCGCGTCGAGATGACCGCCGCGACCGCCCGCAAGGACTGGATGGGCGTCATCGAGGCGGCAAAGACGCTCGACCCGTCCAGCGAGACGGAAGTCGATCTCGTCTGGATGCTGCTCGACGCCTATGCCGGAACGGGGAGCAAGGATGCGCTGACCACGGTCTATCGCGGCCTTCTCTTCCGCGAGGGCGACAAGCGCCTGCTGGATGCGCAGATCCTGACGACGCTGCAGAAGTCGACGCGGGATTTTGCCGCCGAGGACGTGCGCAAGGCCATGAGCCTCTTTGCCGCTTCGCCGCTGCTGCAGGCCGGTCTTCAGCCGGTCGAACTCGACCTCACGCGCAAGGATGTCGCCGACTTCAATGCGGACGACAAGCGCCAGACGCCGCTCGCCGACGGCGAGATCGCCAAGCTGCGCACCGTCGCGGAAAAGGGCGAGCGTCTCGAGGACCTGTCGCTGCTCGGTTGGTACGACCTGAAGCTCAAGACGCCAGACAGCGCCGAGCGCTGGTTCAAGGCCGCGCTCGCCAAGCGCCGCGACGCGGAAAATGCCAAGGGCCTCTATCTCTCGCTCGTCGCCATGAACAAGCAGGACGAGGCCTATGCCGTCGCCGAGGACTATATCGCCGAATTTTCCGGCGATCCGGAGTTCCTGATGAACGCGCTGTCGCTGCGCTTCTCAAAGCCCGACCAGCCGGATGCGGACGTGAAGACCGTCACGGCCTACAGCAATGCGATCCTTGCGACGAAGAATGCCGACCATGCGGAAATCCTCGCCTGGTATGCCTATAATTCCCGCCAGTACGAGGCCTCGAAAGCCTGGTTCCTGAAGGCGCTCGACTGGGAAAGCGCGCCGGTGCGCGTCAAGGGCCTTGCCCTCAGCCTGCTGCGCCTCGGCGAAAAGCAGGACTATGCGGCGCTCGAGGACGAATACCGCGCCGTCTACCCGGATATCTGGGCGGAGATAAAGGTCGCGACGCCGCCGAAGGGCGGCCGACGCAGCGTCGCCGTCGAGATGCCCGTCGCCTCCGCATCCTCGGCCGCCACCGGCTACCTCGCCCATTTCAAGGCCAAGCGCTTCAGCGCCTGCGTCAAGGAGATCGCGGGCATGGAAGCGCGCGGCGCGGTCTCCGCCGATGCCATGCTCATCAAGGGCTGGTGCCATCTGGAACTCAGCCGTCTTGCCGAGGCGCGCAACGCCTTCGAGGCGGCGCTCGGCAACAGCCGCACCCGGGAGGACGCCGCCTATGGCGCGGCGCTGACCCTTTTGCGCGGCCGCCTGACGGACGATGCGGAGGCGATGATCGCCATGTATCCGCTGGCGGAAAAGCGCGACCGGGAGGTGCGGGCCGAAATCTACTGGCAGCGTGCCCGCTCCGCCTTCGATCACAAGCAGTATCAGCGTGTGCTCGATGCGCTGAACGCCCGCGCGGCTCTCGTCGCCGAGCCGGCCGATCTCAGCCAGTTGCGCGGCTGGGCCTATTACCATCTCGGCAACCGGGGGCAGGCGCAGGCCGTCTTCGCCCGGCTGAACATGAGCCTTTACGATCCGGCGGCCGCCCGTGGCCTTGCCGTCTCCTCGACCCGATAGGTGCCCGATGCTGCGGCTGATCCTCGCTCTTCTTCCCCTCCTTGCCGCCGGCTGCACCGCCGTGCACGACCCGTTCCTCGAAACCGGCGCCATCCGTCCCGATGCCCCGTCGATCGCCACGGAGGTCTCGCCGGAATTTGCCGCCGCCTATCTGCCGTCGATCTCCGGCCGTATCGAGAGCGTGCGCCAGACGGCGCGTGACGGCTTCTTCGAGCAGGCGATCGTCTATTCCAACGCCACGGCCTCGGCGGGCGAGAACGTGCTGACGGTGCGTGTCGGCACGCCCTCCGAGGGCGCGGTCTTCCTGCGCGCGCCGACACGGCGCGCCGTCATGGCCGAGATGCGGCAGGCGCTGCCGGGCGTCGCGATGACGATCAACGCGGCCGCCGGCGAGAACGTGCACGGCGTCTACGGGTATGCGACCGGGCCGCTCGGGACATCGGGAAGCTGCCTCTATGCCTGGCAGTTCGCCAAGCGCGTCTCGCCGCTGAAGGAAACCGCGCTCGGCCGGCTCGAGACGGGCGCCTATTCGGCGCAGGTGCGCCTGCGCTTCTGCCATCCCACCATGCCGGAGGACCGTATCGCCGCGCTGATGGGCGGCATGCGCCTGAAGCCGGTGACGCGCGATACCTTCGCCATGCTGCAATATGCCGGCGGTTCGGGTTATGCGCGCAGCGCCGGGCCTGTTATCGCCCGCAGCGAACCCGTCGTCCTCACCGAGGACAGCGTCGAGCCGCGCCGCACGCCGAAGCGCCGCGTCGTCGTGGAGGAGAAGCGGGCGGAAGAGCCGGCCGTCATCCGCAACGCCGTGCGCGTTCCGCTGCCGGGCGAAACGGTGCAGAAGACGGCCGTCGTGTCCGAGACGAAGAAGACGCCGGCGAAAAGCGCGCTCGTGCCCCTGCCGGAAACCGCCTCGAACTGACCCTCACAGGAAGATGGCGTGCTCCTGCTGCACGAGTTCCTGCACGAACTCGGCGACGGTGCGCACGCGCGCCAGGTCCCGCGCGCTTTCGTGCCAGGTCGTCCAGTAGGCGCGGCGGATCGTGTTGGCCGGCAGCAGGCGGACGAGTTCGGGATACTGCCGGGCGATATAGTCGTGCAGGATGCCGACGCCCGCGCCCGAGCGCACGGCCTCCGTCTGGCCGGTGGCGCTGGAAATCTCGAAGCTGGCGTCCCAGCTGCGCATGATCTCGCCGGTGAAATTGAGCGAGGCCGTGAAGATCAGGTCTTCCACATAGCCGACGCGCCGGTGCGCCTTCAGGTCTTCCACCGTTTCCGGCGTGCCGTTTTCCGAGAGATAGTCGCGCGAGGCATAGAGGCCGAGCGTATAGTCCGTGAGTTTCGAGGAGACGAGACGGCCCTGCTCGGGCCGCTCCAGCGTGATCGCGATATCGGCCTCGCGCTGGGAAAGCGAGAAGGAACGCGGCACGGGCACGAGCTGGATCTTCAGCTCCGGATGCCGGGCGGTCAGCCGGCCGAGGCGCGGGGCGAGGAAGGAGACGCCGAATCCGTCGGGCGCGCCGACGCGCACGGTGCCGGCGACGGCGGTGTCGATGCGGCCGATGCTGGCCTGCACCGCGAGCATCTCCGTCTCCATCCGCTCGGCCGCACGCAGAAAGGCCTCGCCCTCGGCGGTAAGGTCGCAGCCATTGGTGCGGCGGATGAGAAGGCGGGTCTTCAGCGCCTCCTCGAGCGCGCTGACGCGGCGGCTGAGCGTCGCGTGGTTGACGCCGAGGCGGCGGGAGGCGGCGAGCAGCTGGCCGGTGCGCGCCACCGCCAGGAACATGCGGGCATCATCCCAGTTCATGGGGTCTCCGACTTTAATTTTTGCACAACGGTTCCTTACAGGAGGTGATTGTGTTGTGCAAATTGTAGTGCAATGATCCCGCCATAACCACGGAGGACTCCCCCAATGTACGAGATCGGCCACTTCATTCACGGCAAGAAGGTTCCCGGCACCAGCGGCCGCACCGCCAATGTCTACAACCCCGCGACGGGCGAAGTTCAGGCGCAGGTCGCGCTCGCCAGCGACGCCGACCTCCAGGCCGCCATCGACAGCGCGAAGTCCGCGCAGCCGAAATGGGCCGCCACCAACCCGCAGCGCCGCGCCCGCGTCTTCATGAAGTTCGTCGAACTCTTGAACACGCATATGGACGAACTGGCCGTGCTGGTCTCGCGTGAGCATGGCAAGACGGTGGAAGACTCCAAGGGCGACGTCATCCGCGGCCTCGAAGTCTGCGAATTCGTCATCGGCATCCCGCATCTTTCCAAGAGCGAATTCACCGAAGGCGCCGGCCCCGGCATCGACATGTATTCGATCCGCCAGCCGGTCGGCATCGGCGCCGGCATCACGCCCTTCAACTTCCCCTTCATGGTGCCCATGTGGATGGCGCCCGTGGCCATCGCCACCGGCAATGCCTTCATCCTCAAGCCCAGCGAGCGCGACCCCTCGCCCAGCCTCTTCATCGCCGAGCTCTTCAAGCGCGCCGGCCTGCCCGACGGCATCTTCAATGTGGTGCAGGGCGACAAGGTGGTGGTGGACGCCCTGCTGAACCACCCGGACGTCAAGGCCCTGTCCTTCGTGGGCTCCACGCCCATCGCCCAGTACATCTACGAGACCGGTGCCCGCCTGGGCAAGCGCGTCCAGGCCCTGGGTGGCGCCAAGAACCATATGGTGGTGATGCCCGACGCCGACATCGACCAGGCCGTGGACGCCCTGATCGGCGCCGCCTACGGCTCGGCCGGCGAGCGCTGCATGGCCATCTCCGTCGCCGTTCCGGTCGGTGAAGAGACGGCGAACCGCCTGATCGAAAAGCTGACGCCGATGATCGAGAGCCTGCGCATCGGTCCGTACACGGACGAGAAGGCTGACATGGGCCCGGTCGTCACCAAGGAAGCCCAGACCCGCATCCTCGGCCTCATCGACAAGGGCGTCGAAGAAGGTGCGAACCTCGTGGTCGACGGCCGCGGCTTCAAGCTGCAGGGCTATGAGGACGGCTACTTCGTCGGCGGCTGCCTGTTCGACAACGTCACGCCGGACATGGAAATCTACAAGACCGAAATCTTCGGCCCGGTCCTCTCCGTCGTTCGCGCCAAGAACTACGAGGAAGCCCTCGACCTGCCGATGAAGCACGAATACGGCAACGGCGTCGCGATCTTCACGCGCGACGGCGACGCGGCGCGCGATTTCGCCAGCCGCATCAACATCGGCATGGTCGGCGTCAACGTTCCGATCCCGGTTCCGCTCGCCTACCATTCCTTCGGCGGCTGGAAGTCCTCGGCCTTCGGCGACCTCAACCAGCACGGCATCGACTCGATCAAGTTCTGGACCCGCACCAAGACCGTGACGAGCCGCTGGCCGTCGGGCATCAAGGGCGGCGCGGAGTTCTCCATCCCGACGATGAAGTGATCCGCCTTCCCTGAACCATCGAAAGGGCTCCCTCGGGAGCCCTTTTTTGTGCCTTGCGAAGAATAGGTCGCAAGCGCGGCCCGTTACCCCCCTGTTCATTATCGAAGGGGGCAAACATGTCTTTGGCAGGAACGCCGCAACCCGCGGGGCAGGCGGGCGGCTTTCATCGCCTTGTCTTTACCGGCAAGGCCTCGGAATATTTCGGCATCTGGATCGTCAATGTGCTGCTGACGATCCTCACGCTCGGCATCTACTCCGCCTGGGCGAAAGTCCGGCGCAATCGTTATTTCTACGGCAACACCGTGCTGCTCGGCCGGTCGTTCGAATATCACGCCAAGGGTCTGCAGATCCTCATCGGCCGTCTCATCGTGCTCGCCGCGCTCGTGGTGCTCAACATCATCGCGGCGGTGGTGCCGATCCTCGTGCTGCTGCCGACCGCGGTGGTCCTGATCGCGCTGCCCTGGTTGGTCGCCAAGGGCCTGCGCTTCAGCGCGCGGGTGACGAGCTACCGCAATGTGCGCTTCGACTTCGTCGGCGGCGCCGGCGGTGCGTTCAAGGCCTTCATCCTCGGCGGCGTGCTCTCCGTGCTGACCCTCGGCATCCTGACGCCGCTCGCCAGCCGCTGGGCCGCGCGCTATCTCGGCGCGAACCTGCGCTACGGCGGCAAGGCCTTCGATACCGATCCGAGGCTCGGGCCGCTCTACAAGTCGTGGCTGCTGTCGCTCCTCATCGTCCTCATCGGTCTTGTCATCATCGCGCTGCTGGTGTTCGTGAACCTTCCGCTCATCCTGCCGATGATCGAGACGCCCGGCCTGCTGACGCCGGACCAGCAGATACCGCTGATCTTCAGCGCGGTCCTCGGCTATATCGTGATCTTCGTGACGTTCGGCGTCGCGGGTCTGTTCTACCGGGCCGGCGTGCGCAACATCGCCTGGTCCGCCACGACCTTCGATGGCCAGCACCGGCTGCTGAGCGACGTGTCGCGCACCCGCTATACCTGGATCGCCATTTCCAACGTGCTCGTCACGCTCCTCACCTTCGGCCTGATGCGGCCCTGGGCGGCGGTGCGCATGGCGCGCTATACGTGGCAGCACACGGGCGTTACCTTCGCCGGTGACGTCGGCGAGCTGTTCGGCGCCATCGAGGCGCAGGGCTCGGCCGTCGGCTCCGAGTTCATGGATTTTGAAGGGTTCGATTTTGGCTTCTGACAACGCAGCCATCGCCGGCGGGGAATGGCACCCCGCCGGCTCAAGCCGCTCGGTGGAGGCCCGGCTCGTCGAAAGGGGCGGCGAGATCGCGGCCATGCCGGCGAGCGGCGAAAAGCCTCTCTCCGGCGCCGGTCTTGCCTGGGTGGAGATATCCGAGCGCGTCGGCTCCGTTCCCCGCCGGGTGACGTTTCCGGATGGCTCGATCTTCGAGACATCGGACAATGAGGGCATCGACCGGTACCTCGCCGCACGCGACAGGGGCGGGGCGGGGGCCGTGCACTGGCTGGAACAGTTCCGCCTGCGCCTCATCGTCATCGTGCTCGTCGCCTTCGCGCTCGGCGGCGCGGTCTATCGCTGGGGCGTGCCGGCGCTGGTCGAGGTCGCCGTCTGGACGACGCCGCCCATCGTGCCCCAGCTGATGGCCAAGGGAACGCTGGAGGCGCTCGACAAGGCGGCCTTCTCGCCGAGCAAGCTGCCGGAGGAGCGCCGCAAGGAGATCGCCGACGGTTTCGCCCGCATCGCGGCGCAGTCGCCGCGCGGGGCGGGGGCCTATAATCTCAATTTCCGCGACGGCGGCGTCATCGGGCCGAACGCCTTCGCCTTGCCGGACGGTACGCTCGTCGTCACCGACCAGCTCGTCGAGATGGCGGGCAAGGACACCGAGATGATCGTCGGCGTGCTCGCGCACGAGATCGGCCATGTCGAGCTGGAGCATAGCCTGCGCCAGCTCTACCGTGCCGCCGGCATGACCGGCCTCATCATGCTGATCGCCGGCGATGTCGGCTCGGCGGTGGAGGACGTGCTGGTGCAGGGCGGCGGCTTGCTGGCGCTCTCCTATTCGCGCTCCGCCGAGGCGGCGGCGGACCGCCGCTCCGTCGAACTGATGGCCAAGGCCGGCTATGAGCCGGCGGCGATCGCCCGTTTCTTCACGCTTCTCGAAGAAAAGCTCGGCGACAAGTCCGGCACCGACATCCTTTCGACCCATCCCGGCACGCCGCAGCGCAAGAAGGAGATCACCGACTACGCCCGCATCATCTCCGGCCAGTCGGATCCCGACCTGCAATAAACGAAAACGGCGGCCCGAGGGCCGCCGTTTCCTGGTTTTGCCTTGGGAGGCTGGTACTTTACTGCGACGGGCCGTCGTTGTAGCCGACCTTGTCGACGAGTTCCGAGGCCTTCTTGCGGTTGGCCGCGATGTCGATGAGCGGCAGCGCGTCGGGCTTCAGCGTGCCGAAGGACTTGACGACCTCGGACGGTTCGGCGCCCGGCAGGACCGGATATTCGTAGACCTGCTCGGCATAGATCTTCTGCGCGGTGCCGTCGGACAGGAATTCCATCAGCTTCAGCGCATTGTCCTTGTTCGGGGCGTTCTTGGCCATGGCCATGCCCGAGACGTTGACATGCGAGCCGCGGTCGGCGGCGTTCGGGAAGAGCACCTTGATGGCGGCGGCCCATTCCTTCTGTTCCGGCTCCTTCTCGTTGGTCATCATCAGACCGACATAGTAGGAGTTGCCGAGCGCCAGGTCGCATTCGCCGGCGAGGATGGCCTTCGCCTGGTCGCGGTCGCCGCCGTCGGGCTTGCGGGCGAGGTTGTTCTTCAGGCCCGTCAGCCACTTCTCGGCTTCGGCTTCGCCATGGTGGGCGATCATCGAGGCGATGAGGCCGATATTGTAGGAATGCTGACCGTCGCGCGTGCAGATCTTGCCCTTCCACTTGGGATCGGCAAGCTCCTCATAGGTGATCTCGTTCTGCGCCACGCGGTCCTTCGAGGCATAGACGACGCGCGAGCGCGTGGTCAGGCCGAACCAGTTGCCATCGGGATCGCGGTACTGCGCCGGGATGTCCTTGTTGATGACGTCGCTCGAGACCGGCTGCGTGACGCCGCCTTCCTTGGCTTCCGTCAGGCGGGAAATGTCGACCGTCAGGATGACGTCGGCCGGCGAATTGGCGCCTTCTGCCTGGATGCGCTCGACAAGGCCCTTGTCGAGGAAGAGCACGTTGGTGGCGATGCCGGTTTCCTTGGTGAATTCGTCGAGCAGCGGCTGGATCAGGTCCGGCTGACGGTAGGAGTAGATGTTGACTTCACCATCGGCATGGGCGGGCAGGGCAAAGGCCAGGCCGGCAGTCGAGAGGGCAAGGGCGGCGAGAGACGTCTTGAGCAGTTGCATCGGGTCCTCCTGGTGCATTTATTCTTTACTGCTAAAGTCGTCTTTAACGGCTTGCCCCCCGCAGTCAATCGTGCGACCTGTCGCATAACATGAATGTGATTTTCCGCTTTTTGGAATTGTTCTAAACCGCGATCTGTCCTATATGTCGTGGAACCTGAAAAACCGGATTCGGAGTCCCCGATGCGTCTGACGAAACAAACCAACTATGCCGTGCGCATGTTGATGTACTGCGCGGCAAACGGTGAGAAGCTCAGTCGCATTCCGGAAATCGCGCGTGCCTATGGCGTGTCCGAACTGTTCCTCTTCAAGATCCTTCAGCCGCTGACGCGGGCGGGCATCATCGAGACCGTGCGCGGCCGCAACGGCGGCGTTCGCCTGCCGAGGCCCGCAAACGAGATCACGCTGTTCGACGTCGTGCGGGTGACGGAGGATTCCTTCGCCATGGCGGAATGCTTCGAGGCGGGCGAGATCGAATGTCCGCTCGTCGACAGCTGCGGCCTCAATGCCGCGCTGCGCAAGGCGCTCAACGCTTTCTTCGAAGTGCTGCAGCAGTACACCATCGACGATCTCGTCAAGGCGCGCCCGCAGATCGGCATGCTGCTCGGCCTCGAGACCGCGGTCGCCCGCCAGCCGGCGGCCTGACACGGCTCAAAGTCCCGGCGACAGCGCCGGGGCTTCTTCAGATGCCGGCGCCGGTATCGCGCCCCACATATTCCTGCAGGATGAATTCGATGGCCGTCGGGTCGAGCTCGGCCTTGTCGATGCGGAAGTCGACGCCGTAATCGTCGATCTTCTGGAAATAGGCGTCGCTGATCGACGACGAGATGACGCCGACCGGGCCGATATAGCCGATGCGGCGCAGTTCCGGCACGGTTTCCCGGAAATCCGCCTGCGGCTGAAGCCGGTTGTCCATCAGGATCATGTCCAGCCGCACTCCGCCTGAGCGAATGAAGCCGAGCGCGCCATCCACCGTCTCCACATAATGCAGGGTGATCGCGTAGCTCGTGATCTTGCGCATCAGCGCGCCTAGAATAACGTTTTCCGCGGGATCGTCATCGACGAGCAGGATGTGCACTTGTGCTGTCATGGTGGCAGGTGAACCCGGTTGCGTCTGGCAGGCGATAGGCCCCGAAAACCGGGGGCTAATGTCGTCCAGGCTGCAAATATTAACAAGTCCCTAACTTTTCTTTCCGCAATGCCGTGGACCTGTTTGGCGGCATTACTGGATGATCTGTTCGCGGATCGCCTTCGCGACCATCTGCGTGCGGTTCACCACGTCGAGTTTCTTCAGGATCGTGGCGGTATGCGAGTTCACGGTATGCTCGGAAACGGAGACGATGAGCGCGATCTCGCTCGCCGTCTTGCCATAGGAGATCCAGCGCAGGATTTCCGTCTCGCGCGGCGTCAGCCCCATGCCCGCCTTGTTGGCGAGCACCTGGCGGTGGAAATAGTCGAAGGCGCAGTTGGCCTCGTAGCAGATCTCGAAATGCTCGTTGCGGCTGATGTCCTCGCCGTCGCCGAGGAAGAGCACGACATAGCGCGTGCCGGTGACGGAATGCACCGGAATGGACAGCGCCATGTCGAAGCCGATCTGGTCGAGGAAGTCGGCGCTGCCGGCCGAGCCGTTCTCGTCGCGTTTGTCCGTGCGCCAGACCGTCGGGATCGTCGACTTGTAGAAGCTCTTGAAGAGGGCGCAATCGTTGAGACGATGGCGCTTGTCGTAGGCCTCGGCGAGGCCTGCCGGCAGGTCGTGCAGCATGAGGCGGCCGGCGAGCAGGCTCGTCTCGTGTTCGTTGGTCAGCTGCAGCACGCCGAAATGCTCGAAATCGTGCCGGAGAGCCATGGTATGAAAGATACGAAAGAAATCGACGCGATTGAGAGCCTTCTCAAGATCGCCTTCAAAATCGTAGCGTCTGAAATGTCTGTTCAATACGGGCACGTGGCCTCCACCCCCAGATTCCACGCAATGCAATCTAGCGCCGCAATCTCTGGCGGCAAAGGGTTTTGCAGGACAATTTCATGAGGACTCGGCATTTTCTTGCCGGCCAAATTGTCAAGTCTTTGAAGAGTAAGGGGAAAAACGAAAGAGGGGCCGCTTTCGCCTGATGTCGCCGCTCCGCCGCCACGGAGCGAGACGGCGAAGAGCAACCCCTCTAGCCTCGTTGTCCTTTTATGGCGCGGCCCTTGCGGTACGCCTATCCGCCCAGATGGGGATTGACCGCCGCCCGAAAGCTGATTCGCCCCCGGTTTTGCAGCGGTTTCTAATGCTGTGGAGAAGAAAGTTGCGCGGGTTTTTCCGTTTGGACAAATTTGTTCGCGGACTTATTGCAATCCTGCGGCAAATGTCGTTCCATCCGCGCACGGACGGGGCTGGAACTGCACCCGTGACCGCACAAGAGAACAAAAAAGCAAACCTGGGAAGCTCAACATGAAAAAGCTGACTACTCTCTTCGCAGCGACGGCGCTTGCCTCGCTGATGGCGACTGCTGCCTGGTCGAAGACCTTCGTTTATTGCTCGGAAGCCTCGCCGGAAGGCTTCGACCCCGGCCTCTACACGGGTGGCCAGACCTTCGACGCCGCAGCGCACACGGTTTACAACCGCCTGGTCGAATTCAAGCGCGGCACGACGGAAATCGAACCCGCCCTCGCCGAGAGCTGGGACATTTCGGCTGATGGCAAGGAATACACCTTCAAGCTCCGCAAGGGTGTGAAGTTCCAGACGACGGACTACTTCACCCCGACCCGTGAGCTGAACGCCGACGACGTCATCTTCTCGTTCGAGCGCCAGTACAAGACCGACAACGCCTGGAACAAGTACGTACCGGGTGCGTCCTGGGAATACTTCGCAGGCATGGGCCTGCCGGACGTGATCGAGAAGATCGAGAAGATCGACGACCTCACGGTCAAGATCACGCTGAAGCGCCCGGAAGCGCCGCTGCTCGCCAACCTCGGCATGCCCTTCATCTCCATCGTTTCCAAGGAATATGCCGACAAGCTGCAGGCTGACGGCAAGATGGAACTGATGAACCAGCAGCCGCTCGGCACCGGTCCGTTCACCTTCGTCGCCTACCAGCCGGATGCCGCCATCCGCTACAAGGCCAACCCGGATTACTGGGGCGGCAAGCAGCCGATCGACGATCTCGTCTTCGCGATCACCCCGGATGCCGCCGTTCGCGCGCAGAAGCTGAAGGCTGGCGAATGCCACCTGATGTCCTACCCGAACGCTGCCGACGTCGCCGAACTGAAGGCCGATGCGAACCTGCAGGTTTCCGAGCAGGCCGGCCTCAACGTCGCCTACCTCGCCTACAACACGCTCGTTCCGCCGTTCGACAAGGTTGAAGTCCGCAAGGCTCTCAACATGGCGGTCAACCGCCAGGCGATCGTCGACGCCGTGTTCCAGGGTGCGGCCACCGTCGCCAAGAACCCGATCCCGCCGACCATGTGGTCGTACAACGACGCCGTCGAAGACGACAAGTACGATCCGGAAGCCGCCAAGAAGATGCTCGAAGAAGCCGGCGCCGCTGGCCTCAAGATGAAGATCTGGGCCATGCCGGTTGCCCGTCCGTACATGCTGAACGCCCGCCGCGCAGCAGAACTGATGCAGGCCGACCTCGCCAAGATTGGCGTCGAAGCCGAGATCGTCTCCTACGAATGGGCTGAATATCTGAAGCTCTCCTCCGCCAAGGACCGCGACGGCGCGGCCATCCTCGGCTGGACGGGCGACAACGGCGACCCGGACAACTTCCTCGACACCCTGCTCGGCTGCGATGCCGTCGGCGGCAACAACCGCGCGCAGTGGTGCAACAAGGAGTTCGACGACCTGATGACCAAGGCGAAGGAAACCGCCGACGTCGCAGAGCGCACGAAGCTCTATGAAGAAGCCCAGGTCATCTTCAAGCGCGAAGCCCCGTGGAACACGCTCGACCATTCGCTGGCCGTCGTTCCCATGAGCAAGAAGGTTTCTGGCTTCGTCCAGTCTCCGCTCGGCGACTTCGTCTTCGAAGGCGTGGACATCGCCGAGTAATATCGGTTACGGGAAAGGCACGCCGCAAAGAGCGTGCAATGGCCGGCGGCTCGAAGACATTCGGGCCGCCGGTTTTTCAAAAGAAGGGATTGGCTCCCATGTTTCGCTTTATCTTCGGACGGCTCGCCGTCCTGATACCCACGTTCATCGGGGTATCGCTCATCGCATTCTCCTTCATCCGTTTGCTGCCGGGCGATCCGGTCATGCTGATGTCGGGCGAACGCGTCATGTCGCCGGAACGCCACGCTGAGCTCATGCATCAGCTCGGCCTCGACCGGCCGATGTATCTCCAGTACTTCGACTATCTGACCGGCCTGCTCACGGGCGATTTCGGCTCGTCGATCGTCACCAAGCGACCGGTGCTGGACGACTTCCTCAACCTCTTCCCGGCAACGCTGGAACTGTCGCTCTGCGCCATCATCGTGGCGGTCGTGCTCGGCATTCCCGCCGGCGTGCTGGCGTCGGTCAAGCGGGGGACCTGGCTCGACCAGTCGATCATGGGCGTCGCCCTCATCGGCTATTCGATGCCGATCTTCTGGTGGGGTCTGCTGCTCATCATCTTCTTCTCCGGCTATCTCGGCTGGACGCCGGTCTCGGGACGCATCTCGCTGATGTATTTCTTCCCGCAGGTCACCGGCTTCATGCTGATCGACAGTCTGATCTCGGGACAGGCGGGGGCGTTCAAATCGGCGCTGACCTACCTGATCCTGCCGACCGTCGTGCTTGCGACGATCCCGCTCGCGGTGATCGCGCGCCAGACCCGTTCGGCCATGCTGGAAGTGCTCGGCGACGATTACGTGCGCACCGCGCGCGCCAAGGGTCTCTCGCCCTTCCGCGTCATCGGCGTGCACGCGCTGCGCAATGCCATGATCCCCGTCATCACCACGATCGGCCTGCAGGTCGGCGTGCTGCTCGCGGGCGCCATCCTCACCGAGACGATCTTCTCCTGGCCGGGCATCGGCAAGTGGATGGTCGACAGTGTCTTCAAGCGCGACTATGCCGTGGTGCAGGGTGGCCTGATGCTGATCGCCGCCGTCATCATGATCGTCAACCTCGTGGTCGACCTGCTTTACGGCTGGGTCAACCCGCGTATCCGGCACTAGGAGGCGATCTCATGAGTGCAGTTCAGAACGCGGCCGACACCAAGACGGGCGGCACGCCGCCGTCAGGCCTTTCCGAATTCTGGTTCTATTTCTCCCGCAACAAGGGCGCCGTCATCGGCCTCGCGGTCTTCCTGGTGATCCTGTTCCTGGCGGTCTTCGCCCCGATCGTTTCGCCGCATAGCCCGAGCATCCAGAACCGCGAACTCCTCCTCCTGCCGCCGGTCTTCTCCGAGGGCGGCACCTGGGGGCACATTCTCGGGACCGACGCCGTCGGTCGCGACATCCTCTCGCGCCTCATCTACGGCGCGCGTTTCTCGCTCTTCATCGGTCTCGTCGTCGTGACGCTGTCGGTGGTCTCGGGCGTGCTGATCGGTCTCGTCGCAGGCTACTTCCGCGGCAAGGTCGACACCGTCATCATGCGCGTCATGGACATCATCCTGGCGTTCCCCTCGCTGCTGCTCGCCCTCGTGCTGGTGGCCGTGCTGGGACCGGGCCTGCTCAACGCGATGATCGCCATCTCGCTCGTCAACCAGCCGCACTTCGTGCGCCTGACGCGCGCGGCGGTCATGTCCGAGAAGTCCAAGGACTATGTCGTCGGTTCGCAGGTCGCCGGTGCCGGCACGCTGCGCCTGATGTTCCTCACCATCCTGCCGAACTGCCTTGCGCCGCTCATCGTCCAGGCCACGCTCGCCTTCTCGGCGGCGATCCTCGACGCGGCCGCCCTCGGCTTCCTGGGCATGGGCGCCCAGCCGCCCACGCCGGAATGGGGCGCCATGCTGGCCGAAGCGCGTGAGTTCATCCAGCGCGCCTGGTGGGTCGTCACCTTCCCCGGCCTTGCCATCCTGATCACCGTGCTTGCCATCAACCTCATGGGTGACGGCCTGCGCGACGCCCTCGATCCCAAGCTGAAGAGGTCGTGATGTCGCTTCTCGAAATCAAAAACCTCACCGTCGAATTCCAGACGGCTTCCGGTCCCTTCCGCGCCGTGGACGGCGTTTCGCTCAAGGTGGACGAGGGCGAAGTCCTCGCCATCGTCGGCGAATCCGGTTCGGGCAAGTCCGTTTCCATGCTCGCCGCCATGGGGCTTTTGCCCTGGACGGCGAAGGTGACGGCCGACGTCCTCACCTTCAACGGTCGCGACATGCAGGCCATGTCCGACAGCGAGCGGCGCAAGATCATCGGCAAGGACATCGCCATGATCTTCCAGGAACCGATCGCCAGCCTCAATCCGTGTTTCACGGTGGGCTATCAGATCGAGGAAGTACTGCGCATCCACACGGATCTGTCCCGCAAGGCGCGCCGCGACCGGGCGATCGAGCTCTTCCAGTCGGTCGGCATTCCGAACCCGGCCGAACGCCTCGGCCACTATCCGCACCAGATGTCGGGCGGCCAGTGCCAGCGTGTCATGATCGCGACCGCGCTTGCCTGCAATCCGAAGCTTCTCATCGCCGACGAGCCGACCACCGCGCTCGACGTGACGATCCAGAAGCAGATCCTCGACCTCCTGATGAAGCTCCAGGCCGAACACGGCATGGGCCTCATCATCATCACCCATGACATGGGCGTCGTCGCCGAAACCGCGGACCGGGTCATCGTGCAGTACAAGGGCCGCCAGATCGAGTCGGCCGACGTGCTGTCGCTCTTCTCGGCCCCCAAGAGCGTCTATACCAAGGCGCTGCTTTCGGCCCTGCCGGAAAACGCGACCGGCGGCCGCCTGCCGACGATCACGGAAAAGCTGACCGACGCCGAGATTTTTGCGGGAGCCATGCGATGACCCCAGTTCTCGAAGCAAAGAACCTCAAGCGCGACTACCACATCCCCGGAAGCCTCTTCAAACCGGCCAAGACCGTGCACGCCGTCAAGGGCGTGAGCTTCAAGGTCGAAGAGGGCAAGACGCTCGCCATCGTCGGCGAAAGCGGTTGCGGCAAGTCCACCCTTGCCCGCATGGTCACGATGATCGATCCGATCACCGAGGGCGAAATGCTGATCGACGGCCGCAAGGTCGACATCGCGCATGAGCCGCTGACCTCGGAAATGCGCAGCAAGGTGCAGATCGTCTTCCAGAACCCCTATGGTTCGCTCAACCCGCGCAAGAAGATCGGCGATATCCTGACCGAGCCGCTGGTCATCAACACCAAGGTTCCCGCGGACGAGCGGCGCGACCGCGCCATGGCCATGCTGAAGAAGGTGGGCCTGGAGGAGAAGCACTACGGGCGTTACCCGCACGAGTTCTCCGGCGGCCAGCGCCAGCGCATCGCCATCGCGCGCTGCCTGACGCTCAACCCCGAGGTGCTGGTGCTGGACGAGGCCGTCTCGGCCCTGGACGTGTCGGTGCAGGCCCAGGTGCTGAACCTGCTGAAGGATCTGCAGGACGAGTTCGGCCTGAGCTACATCTTCATCAGCCATGACCTTTCGGTCGTGCGCCACATCGCCAACGATGTGATGGTGATGTATTTCGGCGAAGCCGTGGAATATGGCAGCCGCGACCAGGTCTTCGGCGACCCGCAGCACAGCTACACGAAGACGCTCTTCGCCGCGACGCCGCGTGTCGACGTGGACGCCATCCGCGCCCGCATCGAGCGGCGCAAGGCCGTCGCCTAGGGACGGACCATGACGGACGCCCGCGCGATTGTCGTCATGGGCGTTTCCGGCTGCGGCAAGACCTCGGTTGCCGAGGGACTTGCCGCAGCCCTTTCCGCCGCCTTCATCGAAGGCGACAGCCTGCACCCCGCCATCAATGTCGAGAAGATGTCGAAGGGCGTTCCGCTGACCGATGCGGATCGCTGGCCCTGGCTCGACGTCGTCGGCCGCGCCGTTTCCGATGCGCGCGAAGAGGGCAGGGACGTCGTGGTGTCCTGTTCGGCCCTGAAGAAGAGCTATCGCGACCGCCTGCGCGCGGCCGCTGGCGGCACGCTCGCCTTCGTCTTTCTCAAGGGGAGCCGCGACCTGCTCCTGTCCCGCATGGCCGCGCGGCAGGGACATTTCATGCCCGTCAGCCTGCTCGACAGCCAGCTTGCGACGCTGGAGGATCCGACCGGCGAACCCGGTGTTGTGACCGTGGATATCGATATGCCGGTCGACGCGATCGTCGCGGCGGCCCTTCAGGGGCTGAAAGGGTGAAATGAAAAGGCCCGCTTTCGCGGGCCCTGTCGTTTTATGCGGACTTTGCGAGCCGCGCCTGTTCGTCGAAGAACAGGGCCTGGCTGATCAGCGCCTTCACCATATCCGGGTTGAACGGCTTGGTGACGAGGAAGGCCGGTTCCGGCTTCTCGCCGGTCAGCAACCGCTCGGGGAACGCGGTGATGAAGATGACCGGGATGGTGCTGTTCTTCAGGATGTCGTTGACGGCGTCGATGCCCGAGCTGCCGTCGGCAAGCTGGATATCCGCCAGCACCATGCGCGGCGAGGTGCGGTGGTAGAGCTCGACCGCTTCGGCATGGGTGCGCGCGATGCCCGTCACATTGTGACCGAGGCCCTTCACCATGTCCTCGATATCCATGGCGATCAGCGGCTCGTCCTCGATGATCATGATATCGGTCGCGACCTGCCGCGAGATGTCATGCGAGGCCTGGTCCAGCAGTTCGGAAAAGCGCTCTTCCGATACGTCCATGATATCGGCGCCCTCGGCGATGTCGAAACCCTCGACGGCGACGAGCAGGAAGGCCTTGCGTTCCGCCGGCGGCAGGTTGGCGAGATTCGCGGCCGCTTGCCGCTCCCAGCCGAAGGGCGAGCTGTTGTCCGGCAGCGTCACGTCGAGATTGTCGAAGAGCGTGCAATAGAGCCGGTAGAGGGCGTTCCGGTCGTTGCGCCCCTCGGGATAAAGCGTGATGTCGGCGACGAGCGCCTCCAGCATGGCCGCCACATAGGCGTCACCGGAGGTCTGCGAACCCGTCACGGCACGGGAAAACCGCCTCAGATAGGCGAGATGCGGTGCGATACGGGTGGAAAGTGACATTTCGTTCTCCCTGAATATGTTCCGTATCGGAACCGTTTCCGCTAGAGTTCATCATGCGGAAACCTATTGGTAGCATGCTAAGTCTGACTTGCTATTGGGAATCTTGGGCAAAAGGAAGATAACGGGCGGCAGGCGATGGAAACAAGACCATGATCGAGCCCAGTAAAGACAAGAGACGCAGCGGGATCGCGCCGGCCAAGGCTGCGTTCGATCCGAATGGTGCTGTCGGTCGCAAGCTGAAATCCTTCTACGACGTGATCGAGACCGAGCCTGTGCCCGATCGTCTGCTCGACCTTCTGGAAAAGCTCGACGAGGCCGAGCGCAAGGCCAAGGGTGGTTTCTGATCGCATTCGTCTTCCCTGATGTGGACATGAAGAAACGGGCCGGACGGCCCGTTTTTCGTTTTCGCGTTCGTTTGCCTCAGCGGCAGCGTGCTTCGTAGCGGCGGCCATGGCGGTCGCGGTAGAGGCAATAGCCGTCACGGTCGGAGCGGGCGATGAGATAGCCAGCCGCACCGCCGATGGCCGCGCCGGCAAGGGCGCCGCCCGCCCGGCCCGTCACGGCGCCGCCGATGATGGCGCCCGACGCCGCGCCGATGGCGGTGCCGCGTTCGGTCTGGCTGCAGGCCGTGAGCGTCACGGTGGAGGCGACGAGCGCAAGCGCGATAAGGGTGTTCTTCATGGTTCCGGTTCCTGGCTGGTTATCGGGGTTCAGATGCGTCCCATCAGGACGAGGATGAGAAGGATGAGCACGACGAGGCCGAGGCCGCCGGACGGGCCGTAACCCCAACTGCGGCTATATCCCCAGTTCGGCAGGGCGCCGACCAGAAGAAGGATGAGGATGATGAGAAGAATGGTACCGAGCATCTGCGCTTCCTTTCCCGTCCGCTTCGCCATCGAGCGATGCCCTCAAAACGGGCAGACACGGATTTTGTTCCCGGAAAAGCAAAGCCCGGACCGCGGCCGGGGGTGAGGGAACTTTCCATTCCTTCCCGCCTTTTCCTGCCAGCCACATCGGCGCACACCGCAACCAGGAAAGGGTTACGCCATGAATTGGGATATCATCGAGGGCAAGTGGAACGAATATAAGGGCAAGGCGCAGGCCCAGTGGGGCAAGCTGACCGATGACGATCTGGACGTCATTCAGGGCCGCCGCGTCGAGCTCTCCGGCAAGATCCAGCAGCGCTATGGCCTCGCGAAGGAGGAGGCCGAGCGGCAGATCGACGACTGGACGCGCCGCCACTAGAGCATTTCCAGCCGAAGCGAGATCGCTTCGGCGTCGGACAATGCGGTAAAATAAAAAACTAGAACACTTCCGGTGAACCGGATTTCACCGAAAGTGTTCTAGGCAGCAGCGACCCGTCGGTCCCACTCACGCCGCCGCAGTCGAAAGACTGCGGCGGTTTTTCTTTAGACGGTAGAGATGCGCCCTCTGTTCATCTCCGCAAAGGCGCCGGGAACTTTTTCCATCGGCCTTCGTTTTCCCAAGCGAAACAAGAAGGAGTTTGAAAATGCTCTACTATGCTTTGGTCTTTCTCGTGGTTGCCCTGGTTGCCGGTCTTCTTGGCTTCGGCGGCATTGCCGGCGCCTCCGCCGGTATCGCGCAGATTCTGTTCTTCGTCTTCCTCGCCCTTCTGGTCCTGTCCCTGATCGCGGGCCTCTTCCGTCGGGCATAGGAAGGTTGACACCGAGAAAGGGCGGCGTTTGCGGACGCCGCCCTTTTTGCATGCGCAGCCGTGCTCTTGCGGCCGTCCGGCTCCTTGGTTAATCAGCAGTTGATTTTTGCCGATTCCCGATGGAGCCCGCCGCGATGAAATCCCTCGAACTCCTGGTCGAACGCATCATCCTGTCGAGCCGCTGGATCCTTGTGGTCTTCTATCTCGGCCTCGTCGCGGCGCTTGCCGTCTATGCGGTCTCGTTCCTCTACAAGTTCGTCAAGGTCGCGAAGAACGTCTTCGTCTTCGACGATGCCGAAATGATCCTTGCCATGCTGGGTCTCATCGATGCCGCGCTGGTCGCGAGCCTCATCCTCATGGTGATGATCGCCGGCTACGAGAATTTCGTCAGCCGCTTCGACGAGGCGGAGAAGGACGTCTCCTTCCTTGGCAAGCTCGATGCCGGCAGCCTGAAGATCAAGGTCGCCTCGTCCATCGTCGCGATCTCCTCCATCCATCTGCTTCAGGTCTTCCTCAATGTGCAGCAATATACCGACGGCCGCCTGATGTGGCTGACGCTGATGCATCTCGCCTTCGTCGTCTCTGCCGTGCTGCTCGGTTTCCTTGAGCAGATCATGGGCAAGCTGAAGGGCTGATTGCCGTGCCGAGAGGGGCAGGGGAGGGGCGCCGCGGATATCCGCCGGCGCCTTTTCTTTTGACCGGAAGTCAAGCGAAAGGGTGGTTTCGTCCCCGACATTCGCCTTATGCGCCGGGCGGTTTCTGCCCCAGCAAGGTGGATGGCGTCTTTTCGGGGCTGTTTTGACCGTCCGGACAAGATTTTCGGCGGGGAAAATGCGCAAGCGGGCAGGCTTC